>NZ_JAVDPW010000002.1:0-821911 GCF_031453975.1 Inquilinus ginsengisoli | reverse complement strand
ACTCACTTCCTGACCAGAGGCCTGAAGCGGGTCAGCACCGAGATGAGCCTCCAGGTCCTCGCCTACAACTTCAAGCGCGTGATCTCGATCCTAGGTGTGGTGGGCTTGCTGCAGGCCATCCGGGCCTGACATCTGTGCTGCCGAACCTGCTTCGACACCTGCACGCCGACGAAACCCGGCTCGCGCTCACCAAACACACGTTTCCACACGGCCTCGGCGACCCCTCCGGTCGACCGGATCGGGAGCGGGGCGGCGATGATCATCCATCGCAATGGCTGGCCGGGCGTCGGCAAGCGGACGGTGGCCACCATCCTCGCCACTCGGCTCGGCGCCCGCCTGATCGACAACCATCTGCTGCACGACGTCGCCATCCGCTGCGCCGGCGTCGATGACCCGGCGCGCTGGCCGCTCTGCGAGACCGTGCGCGCCGCGGCCTACCAGGTCCTGGTGGAGCGGCCGCGCGCGGAGCGCTTCGTCATGACCAACGCCTTGTGCGCCGGTGCTGCCCGGGAACGCGAAGCCTGGAGCCGCGTCGTCGCCCTCGCTTTGGCCCGCGGCGCCCCGCTCGTGCCGGTGGTGCTCGAGGCCGACGAAGCGGTCCTCCTGGCCCGGGTCCAGAGCCCCGAGCGCCACGGGCGCAAGCTCTCCGATCCGGAGGCGCTGGCGGCCATGTTACGCGCCGACCGGCTGCTGAAGCCCGATGTGCCCTGGCGCCTCGATCTCGACACCACGGCCCTCTCGCCGGCGGCCGCGGCCGCGGCGATCGAGGCGCATGTGTCGGCGCTGGCCGCCGGTGGCCTGCTGGTTCCGGCGGACGGCCGCCACCTGCTGCTGGTGGACGAGCCATGATGGACGAGATGGGATCCGGCGGCAGGGCAGAGGAGGTGGCCCATCCGGCCACGGTGCTGCCTGGCGCCGCGCTGACCGAGGCCCAGCGAGCCGAGATCCGGGCGCTGGCGGAAAAGGCCGACCAGCTGGTCAAAGCCTCCCTCGCCGAGAACACCCGCATCGCCTATGGCAAGGCCTGGCGGGCGTGGAGCGACTGGTGCCTCGGCTTCGGCCTCGACCCCACCGGAGGCGGGGCCTCTGCCGGCGCCGACCCGTCGGCCGCGGCCGACGAGCGCTGGCTGGTCATGCATCTGACCGCGCTTTCGGAAACGCGATCGCTTTCGACCATCCTGCTGCGCCGGGCCGCAGTGGTGTCGATCCGCAAGCGGCTGAAGCGGCCGCTGCAACTCGACGACACCGGGTTCGAAGCCTTCCTCAAAGGCCTGCGCCGGACCAAGGGCGCCCGGCCGGTGCGCAAGGCGGCGCTGCTCGAGCCGAACCTCCGCGCCGCCTCCCTGGTGTTGACCCCGGCCGTCCATCCGCAGCTGGGAGACATCGGACACGGGGAGGGGGAGGGGCGCCGGGACCTGCGCGACATGGCCCTGCTGCTGATCGGCTTCGCCGGCGGCTTCCGCCGCTCCGAGCTGGCCGGCTTCGATCTCCGCGACGCGACCTTCTCGGCCGAGGGCCTGGTGCTGTTCGTCGGCCGCTCCAAGGCCGACCAGGAGCGGCACGGCGCCGAGATCGGCATCGAGGCGGTGCCGGGTTCGCCGCTCTGCGCCGTCACCATGCTGCGCCGCTGGCTGGAGGCCCGCGGCGACGGGCCCGGCGCCCTGTTCTGCCGCCTCGACCGCGGCGGCAACCCGGTGGCCGATGCCGGCGGCCGTCTGCTGCCGATCGACCCCGCCACGATCGCCCGGGTGGTCAAGCGGGCGATCGCCCGCACCGGAGAAGAGGCTGGGGAGTTTTCAGCGCAGAGCCTGCGCGCCGGCATGATGACCGCGGCCGACCAGCTCGGGGTCCCGTTCGAGAAGGCGATGGAGCACGGGCGGTGGAAGAACTATGCCTCCGCCCGGATCTATCGGCGGCACTCCAGCCTATGGACGGGGAATTTCACGGGGAAGCTGCTGGCCGGAAAATAAGCGCGCTGCCGTGCCCAGTTGGGCCGCTTCGTCCCCTATGCGGACCTCTAGAAGCCTCCCGTGCGACTCCAGAGCGGACATCCACATGGACCCTGATCGATCCCGAAACCGGACCACTAGCGTAAGGCAGGTCAGGCCCGAGAACTGACATACTCGCCGATGTCAGATATACCTTGGACGGGCTGATCCTGGCATTCTCCGGCCAGTGCTGCTGTAGCGCCCCCTGCGGCAGCCGGCAGCAGCGCAGAATGCCTCCAACCCGTTGATCACGCGCCTACGATCATCGAGGCCCGCCATAGCATCAACTCGGCAACTATTGTGCAATATTGATATTGCCCGATATAATTGAGTGGATGACGGATACAAATGGCGGCAAGATCGTAGTTCGTTGGTTTGTGCTGCCGCGTTGTTGCCGTTGGGCCGCTGAAGCCTATTTGGCTTCGACCGCGCAACGATCCACCTTGCGTCGGCGTTCGGAATATGTCGGCATCGTGTCCTTTCGGAAGCGACCTGGCGACACACCGATCGCCCGGCTGAACGCGTTGCTAAACGCACTCTCGGACCCATATCCGAGCGACCAGGCGATATGGGCAACGGAGTGATCTGTCTCGCTCAGCTCTCTTTCAGCCAGGCGCATCCGCCAGTTGAGCACGTAGGTCAAAGGCGGGATGCCAACGACATCGCGAAACCGTACCGCAAAGGATGTCCGCGACATTCCGGATAGCTTCGCCAGTTCCTCCAATTTCCATGCGTGAGACGGTTGAGCGTGTATTTCTCGGAGCGCGATAGAGATGCGCCTGTCGTCAAGCGCGGTGAGCCACCCAGATTTGTCTGATTTCGTGGATTCGATGTGCAGCCGTAATGCCTCCACGAACAGCAGCTTTGCCAAGTGCGTGATCGCGGTCGTCGAGCCGGCGCGCTTTCGCTGCGTCTCTTCGGCCAACTCTGTAAGGAGCCAGCGGAGCTTGGCGGCTTCACCTCTCTGACCGTTGACATGTATCAATGGTGGGAGACTTTCCCGCAAAATGCCGCATCGCTGCTCGTCGACCTCCAGCAGCCCTCCGATCATCATGAAATTGGAGCCGTCCCCGACGCGCAGGTTGCCGTCTGCATCCCGTTCAAGCGGCGTGGAAGGAGCATTCGCCAGCCATTCCGAAGCGCTGGCCAGGATAACACCTGGGGCTCCATTCGTTATCACGACGTCGCCAGTCTCGAAGCGAGCCGGAACCGCCGAGCTGCCTTCGGTCGACAGCGTGCACGTCCCTCGGACAACGGCAAGAAACTTGATCGCGTCCGAGCGCTTGAATTTCCGTGCCCATCCACCTCCGGCAATGAGTGTGCCGGTCAGCACGCAGCGAGCATCGGCAAGATCGAGGACATCTGAGAGCGGATCGGTGTGCATAATCGTACTATCTCGCATGAACCTCGCACGATCAAGCATTCATCATTCAAAATGGACGTCCTACCAAAGCGTAATCCTCGCCAATCTAGGGAGTCCTACATGCCTCTTAACCACTTCATCACGCTGGGCCGGTCGGGCTTGCGCGTAAGTCCACTGTGCCTCGGCGCCATGACATTCGGCGAAGACGCCGGCTGGGGTGCGAGCGAAGAAGTCTCGCATGAGATGATGTCTGCCTATCTCGATCGCGGTGGCAACTTCATCGATACGGCGAATATCTATACCGGCGGGCATTCGGAGACGATCGTCGGCGACTACCTCCGGCAGCGGGATGTTCGCCGCGACGGGATCGTGCTGAGCACGAAGTTCTACTGCAATCTATTCCCCGGAGACCCCAACGGCGGCGGCGCGGGACGCAAGGCGCTCATCCAGCAATGCGAGGCCTCGCTGAAGCGTCTGCGGACCGACTACATCGACATTTACTGGCTCCACAACTGGGATCAGACCGCGCCCGTCGAGGAGACGCTTCGCGCTCTCGATGATCTCGTGACGGCCGGAAAGATTCGCTACGTGGGATTTTCTGACATTCCCGCCTGGAAGACGGCCGAAGCTCAGACGATAGCCCATTTCCGCGGTTGGGCCCCGATCATCGCGTTGCAACTCGAATACTCGTTGCTCGAGCGGACAAGCGAGGGGGAGCTCTTCCCGATGGCTCAGGCGCTGGGAATGGGCATCATGCCCTGGTCGCCTTTGAAGAGCGGGTTCCTGAGCGGCAAGTTCAAACGCGGGAATAGCGGCGATGTCGATACCAAGCGGACGGGCTTGGTGGGCGTGCCTAGCGAAGCCGACTACGACGTCATCGAGGCGGTCGCGGCCGTCGCTTCGGACGTGGGCGTAAGCTCGGCATCGGTCGCGCTGGCCTGGGTCCGGTCGCGGACGGGCGTGAGTTCGACGCTCGTGGGCGCGAGGCGTGTCGATCAACTCCTCGCCAACCTGGATTCCATCGACCTCACGCTGTCGGTGGAGCAGATCAAGACGCTCGACGACGTTTCAAAGCCGAAGCTGAACTTTCCCGCCGAGAATAACGCGACGCTCGCCCCGATGCTCGGCTTTCCCGGCATGACCGTGGATGGGCGAACCGTGCCGGCACCGTCGGGGTCTCCGGCTTAGTCGCAACCTGCTGGCCACGGCTCATGACACCCCGGCGAAGTTTGACACCGATGGCCGGCTTACTCGTCGCCATACGGATCGGAGTTTGAACGATCCCTCATGATTCTCGTACGATAGAGCATTAATCGTTCGACATCGCTGGCTTATGCTTATCTCCAGAACCAGCGGATGTATCGCAAATGAGCACAGCACAGGCATCGATCAACAGCGAGTTTGACCGGGCTTCGACGACCGTGGACGTTATCAGGGGCATCAACCTTGTAGGTCGTGTGGCGATCGTGACGGGCGGCTATTCGGGCGTTGGGCTCGAAACTGCGCGCACACTTGCTTCCGCCGGCGGGCGGGTGATCGTGCCGGCGCGTGATGTCGAGCGGGCGCGCAAGGCCATCGCGAAAATAGGTGGCGGGATGGAGGTTCAGCCGATGGACCTCACCGATCCGCAATCAATCGATGACTTCGCACGCGATTTTGTCGAATCGGGTCTGCCGCTTCACCTGCTCATCAACAACGCCGGCATCATGGCGCTGCCCGAGCTCAAGCGCGATGCGCAAGGCAATGAGCTGCAGTTTGCTACCAACCACCTTGGCCATTTTCGACTGACCCTGCGGCTCTGGCCGGCGCTTCGGCGGGCCGGTGGCGCGCGCGTCGTCTCAGTCTCGTCCGCGGGGCATCGCTTCTCGCCGGTGGTTTTCGACGACATCAATTTCGAGCGCCGCGCCTATGACCCTTTCGAGGCCTATGGTCAGTCGAAGACCGCCAACATCCTCTTCACGGTCGGCCTCGACCGGCGAGGCAAGGACGAGGGCATTCGCGCGTTCGCGCTCCATCCCGGCGGGATCGCAGGAACGAATCTCGGCACGCATGTCGGGGTGGAAATGCTGAAAAAGACCGGGTTCGTCGACGAGAATGATCGGCCGGTCATCGATCTGAGCCGCGACCTGAAATCGGTGCCGCAGGGAGCGGCCACCCACGTCTGGTGCGCGGTTAGCCCGCAACTCGACGGCAAAGGCGGTGTGTACTGCGCCGATTCCGACATCACGCCCGTGCTCCCGGAGGGCGGCTCCTTCGCTCTGACTGAAGATCGTGCCAATCGCGGCGCCGGCGTCCAAGCCTATGCGGTCGACCCGAAAGCTGCCGAAGAGCTTTGGCGCAGAAGCGAGGAGATTACCGGTATCTCAGTCCAAAGCTGAGGTAGCACGGCTCGCGACCATGAACTCACTTTTGCATGGTATGGGTGGCCGTGCGGACTCGGAATCACGGCATCGGCCTATTGGTAGCGGGCTCATTGCAGTGACCTCGCAAGGATTGCGAAGCGAGCCCGCCCAGCTGATCGGACATGCGATGGGAGCTGGCATACCAAAGTATAGGGCGGAGCATTCGGCCTTATTGCCGGCTCCCCCTGCACTCCGCCGATCATTGTCCCGGATCTTCCCGAGCCGACAGCAAGCGCGGTCAAGAGCTTAGCAGGCCGGGGAAAGACGCAGATCGGGATCGCTGCCTAGCTTCGGCCCTTCAGAGTCCATCGCGCGCCGATGACGGCAGCGCTACCGCGCCCACCTCAGACGAGCAATCGGACAGAATCCCATGCCGCCCATGCCGAAACTCGCAGCCCTCATCATCGGAGCAAGCCTCATGAGCCAGACCGCCGCAGCCGCCCCGGATGCCGCCACCGATCCGCGCATCGATCCCCAGGTCCGATCATTCCTGGCCGAGATCAACAAGGACAGCAGCCCGTTCTGGGAACTGCCGCAGCCGAAGCCGCAGGAGATCCTGACGGCGCTGCAGAGCCAGACGCCGGTAGACGTGTCGGGCGTCACCACCACCGAGCGGACGATCACGCAGGACGGCCGCAGCGTGAAGATCTACGTCATGAAGCCCGAGCACGTCTCCGGTAAGCCGGGCGTGCTGCTGTTCATCCATGGCGGCGTGTGGATCGTCGGCAACTTCGCCAACCATCAGCGCCTGCTCCGCGATCTCGTTGTCGGCAGCGGACAGGTGGGCGTGTTCGTCGAGTACACCCCGCTGCCGGAAGCCAGGTTCCCGACCCAACTCGAGGAATCCTACGCGGCTCTGACGTGGGTGGCCGCGCATGCGGGCGAATTTGGCGCCGACGGCAGCCGGATCGCAGTGGCCGGCAACTCGGTCGGCGGCAACATGGCCGCCGCCATCGCCATGATGGCCAAGGACCGCAACGGCCCGAAGATCAATTACCAGGCACTGCTGATCCCGGCCACCGATGCCAGCGTCGATACCGAGTCCTATCACAGCTACGGGACCGACCGGTTCCTGGCGCGGGCCTTCATGGAATACGGCTGGAGCCTCTATGCGCCCGACGCCAAGACGCGCGACAACCCGTATGTCTCGCCGCTGCGCGCCGCGGCGGAGGAGCTCAAGGGCCTGCCCCCGGCCTGGTGATCACCGCCGAGAACGATCCGCTCCGCGATGAGGGCGAGGCCTACGCCCGCAAGCTGAAGGAGGCGGGCGTCAGCGTCGCGGCGGTGCGGTACAACGGCACGATCCACGACTTCGTGCTGCTGAACGCGCTCCGCCACGTTCCGTCGACCGAAGCGGCCCTCCAGCAGATCTGCGACGGGATCCGCGATCACCTCAAGTGATCGCCGCGGCTGCGGCCCCGTGCAGGCCGCAGCCGCCACGCCGCCCGCCGGACGGGATCGCACCACACGGAATTCCACTCCTATTTGGAAAGAGCGCCGCCATGACGGCTTCAACCTCGAAGGTCGCAATCGTCGCCGGTTCGTCGCGCGGGATCGGAGCCAAGTTCGCGCAGCGCCTTGCTCATGACGGGTTCAAGGTCGTCGTCAACTATGTCGGCAATCCCGGCCCGGCAGAGGACTCGTCGCTCGCATCAAGAGCGTCGGCGGCGGAGCGATCGCCGTCCAGGCCGACGTTGCGGACGCCGCGGCCGTTGCCGCTATATTCGATGCCGCCGAGAACGCCTTCGGCAGGTCCGGTGTCGGCGAGGTCCATATCGCGTCGTCTTCACGATGCACTCAGGATATCGCCATGAGCTTTCCAGCTTTCTCGTTCCCACGGTTGCTCATTGCGGCCGCCATCGCTCTCGTCTGCGTCACCGCTCCCGCCCTTGCGATCGGGCCACGGGTGGTATCGGACGACATCGACCCGATTTCACTCATCCCGTTCGCCCCCACTTCGGGCGCGGCGACCATACCCGTCTTGGTGCAGGGCAATCCGTTTGGAACGCTGGAATTCGCTGGCACCGTGACACAGATCATAACGGCGATGTTTGTCGGCGGCCGGACCCGCTACGTGTCGGTCCCGACGCCGGCGGTCGGACCTGCCGCAAAGCGTGGCTCTTATCTCGCGCTGGCCTTCAATCCGACACCCGATTTGCTGCCTGGGTCTTTATGCAGCGGCCGCGCGGTCAGCACCGACGTGGCGAAAAGGCCGATCGTGGTGCGCGCTGCCGCCTGTCTCGACGGGCAGGCGCAATCTGCCGCCACCGGCTATCTCGACCAGGCGTCCGGGCCGGACGATCAGGGCTTCACCGCCCTGATCCGGGAGCTGACGCAACGGTTGCTGAATTTGTGAGCGCCGGACATCAGGTGGCTCAAATCATGAGATCCGACCATGACGTTGGTGAGGCTGGGCAGACGACTTCGCGCCGATTCTTCCAGGGACTTCCCTCGGGTCGGCAGGGCAGTCTCTGCGTGTGAATTGCGCAAGCCCGACCGCTCATCTCGATCACCTCTTTCGATCAAAATGATCAAACCGATCCGTTGGATTGATCGGACTGCCGGCGAGATGATCGGCGGACCATTGATGGCAGCCGGGGTGAACGATACCCAAGCCGTCTCGCAGCTCGGCCTCCAGCGATCGCGCAAAGGAACTCAAGGATGTCTTCAGTGCTGGGTGATCAGGCCCGAACCGGGCTGAGCCGTCGCCAATTGCTCGGTGCAGCCGGCCTCGGTGGGTTGGCCCTGTTGTCTGCCCCTTCCAGGGCGCAGACGGCGATCAAGCTTCTGCTCCCCGGCGGCCCCGATGAGCGGCCGATCACGACCGCCTTTCCCGAGAAGGGATCGATGATCCTGCAGCGGACCCGGCCGCCACTTCTCGAGACACCCTGGGAGGTTTTCGACCAGGGTGTGTTCACTCCGAACGACCGGTTCTATGTCCGCTGGCACTGGGCGGTCATCCCGACGGCGATCGATGTCGGCAGCTTCACCCTTACGGTGCGCGGGCACGTCAACCAAACCCTGTCCCTGTCGCTGAACGACCTTCTGCGCAACTTTCCTCGGGTCGAGCTCGCGGCGGTCAATCAGTGTTCCGGCAACTCCCGCGGATTCTACCAGCCGCGGGTGCCGGGGGCGCAGTGGGCGAACGGCGCCATGGGGAATGCGCTCTGGGCCGGCGTGCGGCTGAAGGATGTGCTCGACCGGGCCGGCGTCAAGCCGGGCGCTGTCCAGGTGCGCCTCCGTGGCCTGGACGAGCCGGTGGTCGATGACGCGCCGCACTTCATGAAATCACTCGCCATCGACCATGCGCGCGACGGTGAGGTGATGATCGCCTACGCCATGAACGGGGAGCAGTTGCCGCTGCTGAACGGCTTCCCGCTGCGCCTGGTCGTGCCGGGCTGGTATGCGACCTACTGGGTCAAGATGCTGAGCGACATCGAGGTGCTCGACCAGCCCGACACCAACTACTGGACCAAGACCGCCTACACCATTCCCGACACGCCGCGCGCTGACATCAAGCCAGGCCAGACCGGCGTGCCGGTGGTGCCGATCAACCGCATGGTGCCCAGGTCTTTCGTCACCAGCATCGCCACCGATGCCATCCTGCCGGCAGGTAAGCCGACAGAGCTACGCGGCATCGCCTTCGGCGGCGATTGCGGCGTCTTGGCCGTGGATGTCTCGATTGACGGCGGCAGGAGCTGGCAGCCGGCACAGCTCGGTGCCGACCAGGGCCAATATGGCTTCCGCGCGTGGAACGCCGAGTTCACGCCGTCGTCCCCTGGCAGGTACGCTGTCGCAGTCCGCTGCACCAATACGAAGGGCGAGGCGCAGCCTGACACCCCCAACTGGAACCCCGCCGGCTTCATGCGCAATGTCATCGAGGCCACCGAGATCACGGCGGTCTGAGGAGGTCCGGACATGCTTCGCACTCTGTCGCTCGCTACTGGTCTCTTGGGGATTGCTTTGGCAGCCTGGACGGTCGAGGCGGCCGACTCGTTCCAACCGAAATCCGTCTCAATCGACCTTCCCGACAGCGACCAGATGTTCCCGGGAGGATCCGAGGCAGATGCGATCAACAACAACTGCCTGGCCTGTCACTCCGCCGACATGGTGCTCAACCAGCCGGCGCTTCCCAAGACGGCCTGGGAGGCCGAGGTGAACAAGATGATCAACGCCTACAAGGCGCCCGTGGCGCCGGAGGATGTCGCTCCGATCGTCGACTATTTAGCCAAGCTTCAGCCCGGCAAGTGACATCGGATCGGTCTCTGTCAGTCAGTCCCAACGGTGTCCGCTTCGGAGATGCCCGGACACAGTCCGCTTCAGGCGCTATCGAAACGGGAAATGCTGCCGGATTGGAGCGCCAAGTGCTGCGTTGAGCGATGTCCGGTTCGGGGTCTTCGCCGCGACGACCGCTATTGGCGGATATCGTTGAAAAGTCCCGAACGACTACTTGGAGTGCAAAATCGAGCAAGTTTGCTGCAGATCCGGCCGCCATCTAGCATCTTTTTGTGTTCCGGCCGCCTACTTTTAGTCTCTTTGTTGCGCGCGGAAATGGCGCTCCGATTTTTTCAACAGAATCGGCGCGCTCAAGCCATATCTGGTTCGTCGGGAAGGCGGGGGGCCGACCTTGCAGTGGAACGACGGCGTTCGTTCCGAAACCGAAGGGAGCTCCTCGCAGTCCGGCGTCTGCCTCATCAGCCGGTCGGGCCGAGCGCCAGACTCTCCATACCCTCGCCATTCAGCGAACGCAGCAGCCAGTTCCCGCCCTGAAGGCCGAGGGAGTGGTTCTCGCCGCCCTGGATCAGGCAGACCGTGATGTCCCGCAGCAGCCGTTCGACGACATGGTCCCGCGACAGTCCGTTGGCGCCGAAAATCTGGATCGCCTCCATCGCCACCTCGAACGCGGTCTGGGTCGCTGTGGTCTTGGCGGTGATGGAGGCGAGAAGGTGCGGCCCCTCCTGCGAGAGATTGTAGGCCACGCCACGGCGGACGGAGGCGCGGCAGAGCTCGAGCTTCCGCCACATCTCCCACAGCCGCCATCTGACATGCTGATGCGCGATCAATGGCGCGCCGCCCTGCTCGCGCGACCGGGCATAGCGCAGGGCGCAATCGAACGCGGCCTTCGCGACGCCGGTGGCAATGGCGGCGACGTTCATAGCGCCGGAGGTGTGCGTGCCGGCGAGCGAGGCATAGAACCTGTCCTGGCCCTGGATGACGTAGCGGGCCGGGACGCGGACATCGCTGAACCGGACGTTTCCGGTCGGCAGTGTGCGCTGACCGATCTTCTCGACAGGAGGTCCGCGCTCGATCCCCGGCAAATCAAACGGGACCAGCAGGGCGATGCCGGAAACCCCGCCATCGAGCCGGGCGATGCCGCTGCCGTAATCCGCGGGACAATGGATCAGGGCGCATTCGGCGATCGGGGCGCAGGAGATCCAGTCGGAGGACACCCCGTTCAGGATCACCTCCGACCCGCGCATCACGGCGCGCAGGCTGCCCTCCGACTGCCGGCTGCCTTTTGCCAGTTCGAACCCGACATGGTCGATGGCGTCGGATCCTCTATCCGCCAGGATCGCGATCCAGCAGCCACGCAGAGGGGTGAAGCGCTCGATCAACTCCGGGTCGCCTGTGGCCGCGGCTGTCGCTCCGGCCATCTTTGAGGTGAAGGCCGCGACGGCAAGCCCGGCGTCGCCATAGGCGAGCTCCTCGAAGACGAGCGGCAGGATGCGCGTCAGGCGCTGGGTCCCGAGCGTCGCCAGCCAGGCCGGGTTGATGCCGAGATCGTCGAAGCGCGCCAGGCAGTCCCAGAGCGGCGAGTCCTGGCCAATCACATCCGCTGCCGCCATCGGGTCCAGCCTGGCGGCGGTCGGGCGCATCACGCCGATCGCGAATCGCCGGATCTTCCGCTGGAGATCGCGCTCCTCCTCCGTTAGGTCGACATCGAGCCCGCCGAACCCGAGATGGGGCGCCGCCGCATCCTGGAATGTCTGCATTCATCTGTCCTCGCGAATCATTCAGCCACCAGGGGCACGGGCTGTGCCATCAGCCTCGCCGCCGCGCCGAGGAAGCCGGCCACGGCCTCGACAGCCGGGGATCGCATGATCGAGAAATGGTCGCAGTCGAAGCCCAGGATCCGCAGCGGCCCGGCGCAGAGCGTTGCCAGGGATCCGGCGGCCTCCTCGGAGGTCCGGGCGTTCCCGCCGCGGAGGGCGAGCGCGTAGTGGAGAGGCGCGCGAACTGGCCTCGGCCGATGTCCGGCCAGCGCGGCGGCGTTCGCGGCATGGATCCGGAACACGCGCTCCACGGTGGCGGAATCGGCGATGGCGCGGAACCGGCCGAGGCCGTGCTGCTCGTCGAACACCGCCTCGAATTCGGGATCGGCGACCATCCGATCCAGGAGGCCATCATCCTCGCCCCCGCCGGCGCTGTCGACCAAGCGGCGGAGCCGGCGGGCATGGACACCGTCCGGCAGGGGACTGTCGATGGCCAGCAGGGCGGCGACCGGCGTGCCGTCCTCCTCCCACTGGGCCGTCATCTCCTGGGCAACGGCCCCGCCGAAGGACCAGCCGCCGACGACGTCCGGAACCCTGCCGGCGGCGGCGAGGACGGCCCCGCGGTACAGCGTCGCCAGCTCGGCATGGGGGCGATAGCGGACATCGCCCGCCTCGGCCTCCGGGTGCCGGACGCCGATGATCCGGGCGTCACCGGGCCATGCGGCCGCCAGCTCGCCGTAGCACAGCACGTCGCCGCCAACCGGATGGACCAGCGCCACCAGCGGCCCCGGGCCCTCCCGCAGCGTGAGCAGGTGGCCTGACGGGCCTGTCCGCCGGACCGGCGATATCGGCGTGACGGGGGCCTGTGCAGGCGCCGCCTGGGCCGGTGCCGGGACGGCCCCGTCCGAATAATAGGCGGCGAGGCTGCGCAGCGAGGCGCCGGCGGCGAACCAGGCCATCGGCACCACCCGTCCGAAGGCCTGCTGCAGGCGGCCCCGGATCGCGGTCAAGGCCAGCGAGTCGAGGCCGAGGGTCACCAGGGCCGCGTCGGCATCCCCGTCGGCCGCGTCTCCGATGACGGGGCGGGCGATATCGGCGACCACGGCAAGGATGCCGTCGACCGGCGCAGTCACCGAAGTGGCAGACGCATCCGCGTCCTCGTCGTCAGCCGCGCCGCGCGGCACCGGCTGCAGGCGATCGCCACGTGGCCGCAGTTCCACTGCCGGCAGCTCGATATGCTTCAGGTCGAAGGCGTAGGTCGGCGCCTCGACGGGGGCGGGCGGGGTGCCGTAGAGGCGCGTCCAATCCGGCGAATGGCCGGCGCAGTACAGGCGCGCGCAGGCATGGACCAGACCGTCGGGCTCCGGATTTTCGTCGCCGCCCGGGCCGTCGCAGAGCGAGGAGATCGCCCGAGTCCAGTCGCCGGAGGCCGCCTTCGCCAGGTTGGAAAGGGCCTTGCCCGGTCCAACCTCGAGGAAGGTGACGCCATCCCTGGCGACGGTGTCGAGCGCCGCGCGGAACCGCACCGGCCGCTCGACCATGTCGACCCAGTAATCGGCCGTGGCGATCTCGTCTCCGGCGCGGCGTCCGGTGACCGTCGAGATCATCTCCATCCCGGGCGGCTGGAGCCGGATCGCGGCCAGGGCGTCGCGGAACGGCGCCAGGATCGGCGCTAGCAGCGGCGAATGGCCGGGGGTGTCGTAGGTCGGGACCCGCGACACCCGGATGCTTTGCTCCAGAAGCGCCCGCTCGGCCTCGGCGACGGCGGCGGTCGTGCCGCTCAGCACCGTCTGCTCCGGCCCATTGATCGCGGCGACGAACAGATCGGTGCCGAACGCGAACACCGTCTCCAGCCATTCGGCGCCGGCGGCCACGGCCAGCATGGCGCCGTGCGGCCGCAGGGTCTCGAACAGCCGGCCGCGGGTTTCCACGGCCTTGAGCCCGTGATCGAGCGACATCACGCCGGCGATGACCGCTGCCGCATGCTCGCCCAGCGAGTGGCCGATCACCATGTCGGGGCTGACGCCGAGCCTGATCCAGGTGCGGGCCAGCGAGTGCAGCACGACGAAATGCGCCAGTTGCCCGGGATCATGGTGGGCGCGGCTGAGGTCGCGGTCGAGGATGGCGCGCTGCACCTCAGCTGCCGTGCCCGGCGCGAGGCGCGCCAAGCAGTCGTCGACGGCCGACCGGAAGATCGGATTATCCCGATACAGCCCTCCCCCCACGCCGGGCCGCCACCCGCCCTGGCCGGGAAACAGAAACACTAGACGGCTCCTCGGCGCGGCCGTGCCGGCATGCCAGCGGCCAGAGGGCACGCCGGCCGCATGCTCGCGCCGCGCCGCCGCCATGTCCTCGCGCGAGGCGCCCACCAGGGCCAGCCGCCGGTCCCAGTGCTCACGCCGCACGCTTGCCGTGTAGCAGAGATCCCGCAATCCCGGTCCGGACGGGCCGAGCGGCTCGTCATAAGCCGCCGCGAGCCTGCCCAGGGCTGCCGGCGACCGCGCCGAGAGCGTCAGGACCCGCATCCGGTCCGGCTGCCGGGCCAATTTCGCCCCCGGCGCCGGCGCCAGCACGGCATGGGCGTTGGTGCCGCTGATGCCGAAGGAACTGACCGCCACCAGGCCGCCCTCAGCCGGCAGGTCGCGGCCGGTCCGCGGCACCTCCATCCCGGCCCCGTCCCAGCGGAACCGTGGGTTGGGGGTGTCGAACCCGGCCTGGGCCGGCGCATGGCGATGGCGCAGCACCAGGATCGCCTTGATCAGCCCGGCGATGCCCGCCGCCCCCTCGAGATGGCCGACCTGGGACTTCAACCCGCCGAGCAGCAGCGGCGACCGCCGCGCCACGCCGCTAGTGTAAGCGTTCCGCAGGGCCGAAAGCTCGATCGGGTCGCCCAGCGGCGTGCCGGTGCCGTGGGCCTCGACATAGGCGACATCCTCCGGGCCCGCGCCGGCCTGGGCCAGCGCCTGGCGGATCACGGCCTCCTGGGCCGCGCCGTTCGGGGCCGTCAGCCCGTTGCTGGCGCCATCGTTGTTCACTGCCGATCCGACCAGCAGCGCCTCGATCCGATCCTTGTCGGCCATCGCCTCGCCGGCCCGCTTCAGCACGACCACGGCGCCGCCCTCGCCGCGGATGTAGCCGTCGGCCTTGGCGTCGAAGGTGCGGCAGGTGTCGGTCCGCGACATCGCCTGCAGCCGGGCGAAGCCGATCGTTTCCTCGGGCCCCAGGATCAGGTTGGTGCCGCCGGCGATCGCCAGGTCGCAATCGCCACAGCGCAGGCTCTGCGCCGCCAGATGCACCGCTACGAGCGAGGAGGAGCAGGTCGAATCCAGGAAGATCGCCGGGCCCTGCAGCCCGAGCGTGTAGGCGACCCGGCCGACGCCGACCGCGCGGTTGGCGCCGAGCTTGCCCCAGGCAGTGATGCGGTGCGGGTCGCCCGACGCGACCGTCCGGCGCGCATAGTCGACGTCGCCGGCCGTCAGGAATAGGCCGACGCGCTGCCCGCGCAGGCTCGACGGCACAATCCCGGCATGTTCCAACGCGCTCCAGCACAGCTGCAGCATCCAGCGCTGCTGCGGGTCCATCTCCAGCGCCTCGGCCTGAGAGATGCGGAAGAACTCCGGATCGAAGCCGTAGGGATCGTCGACATAGCCCGCCCGCCTAGAATAGGTCGTCCCCGACCGGTCGGGGTCCGGCGAATGCCAGGCGTCGATGTCGAAGCGATCGGGCGGCGTGTCGCGGATGGCGACCTGCGCCGACCGGATGAAGTCCCAGAACCCGGATGGCGTGTCGTTGCCGCCCGGCAGCCGGAACGCCATGCCGATGATCGCGATCGGGTCGACCGGACCGCCGCGGGCCGGCTGGGTGTCCATCGGCCTCGCCTCCCGTTCAGCTTGCATTTTCCGGTCCCGTTACCAGTTGGCCGATTCCGCGATCGGCTCCGCCGGTGCGGACACGGCGGCCAGGGCGCCGGGGCCCCGCAGCACCGCCAGATGGCGGGACAGGGCCTCGATCGTGGTGCAGGTCCATAGCAGGGTCTGGTCGAGTTCGAGCCCCAGCTCGGTCTCGAGGAAATGGGTCAGTTCGACGGCGCTGACGGAATCGAAGCCAGCCTCGGCGAAGGTCCGGCCGGCCGGAGGGAGCTGCAGCTCCCGGCCGGCAGCCCATCGTGCGACCAGCGCCACAATGGTCCCGGCCGAGTCCGCCGGTGCGGGAGACGGGGTCGCGGCGTCGTCGTTCGGCCGGATCGCGATCGGCCCGGCCTTGACCGACCGGCCCTGGATCGCTCGCTCCAGCTCGCCGCGCAGGTAGAGATCGCGGCAAAGCACGCGCTGGATCTTGCCGGCCGAGGTCTTCGGCACCGTCTCGGGCTTGGTCAGCACCACCTCGGCCACCGCCACCTCATGCTCCTGGAAGACGGCGTCGCGGATCCGGGCCACCAGCTCGTCGCGGTTTGCCGTCGCCAGCCAGGACCGCTCGATCTCCTGGACCACGACGATCATCTCTCCATCCTCGCGGTCGATCGAGAACACCGCCCCCCCGCGGGCTTGAAGGCGTCATGCGCGCTCTGCACGGTGGCCTCGATGTCCTGCGGGTAGAGGTTCCGGCCGCGGACGATCATGACCTCCTTGATCCGGCCGGTGATGTAGAGCTCGTCGTCGATGACGATGCCGAGGTCCCCGGTCCGCAGAAACGGTCCCAGCCCATCTGCCAGACGTGCGCCGAATGTCTGGGCCGAGACTTCGGGGCGTCGCCAGTAGCCGCTCGCGACGCAGGGACCCGCCACCCACACCTCGCCGATCGCTCCCCCGGCGCAGAGCCGGTGGCTGTCGGGGTCGACGATCGCGACCTGCTGCGGCGCCCGGACCTTGCCCGAGCTGATGATGAGGCGGGATCCCGCGCCCGAGGCCGGGACGATCCGGCCGGCGTCCACGGCGGAGGCGTTCACCGAGAGCCTCCGGGCTGGCCGGTCGAGGTCCCCGACCGAGACCATCAGCGTCGCCTCCGCCAAGCCGTAGACCGGCCGGAATGTTTCCCCGCGGAAGCCATGGTCCCGATAGGCCTCGACGAGGCCGTCGATGGTCGAGGCCCGGATCGGCTCGGCGGCGTTGACGGCGGATCTCCAGCTCGACAGGTCGAGCCCGTGCCGCTTCTCGGGCAGGATCCGGCGGACGCAGAGCTCATAGGCGAAGTTCGGCGCCATGCTGATCGTGGCCCGGTAGCGGCTGATGGTCTCGAGCCATCGCCGCGGATTCTGGACCAGCGACACCGGCGGCAGAAGCACGCACAGCGCCCCGTCCAGCAGCGATTGCAGGATGTTCCCGATCAGCCCGAGATCGTGATAGGGCGGCAGCCAGCAGACGACGATCGTGTCGAAATCGAAGCCGCAATGGGGGCCGATCACCGCCGCATTGGCGATCAGGTTGCCGAAGGTCACGACTGTGCCCTTGGGGATGCCGGTCGACCCGGAGGTGTATTGCAGGAAGGCGGGGGTGTCGGCCGACGGCCGCTGCCGGCCGATGCCGGCGGGATCGGCATCGAGATCGCCCGGCGAGAGCATCGGCAGCGACGACAGCTCCGGACTGTCGGCGAACCAGCCGGTAAGCTTCGGTATCGACGCCTCTTCCGTCAGGATGCAGGCGGCGTCGGAATCCTGCACGATGGCGATCAGCCGGTCCCAGGTGGACCGGCCCGGCTTGGCCAAGTGGCAGGGCAGGGCGGTCACGCCCGCCCGCAGGCAGGCCATGAAGGCCACGACGAAGCCGACGCCGGGCTCGAACAGCATCAGCGCCCGCTGCCCCGCCAGGCCTCGTTCGATCAGCCCGGCCGCATATCGGTCGACCTGCGCGCCGAGCTCACCATAGCTCAGCCGCAGCTTCTCGGTGCCATCGGTGCCGACCACGACCAGCGCGTCCTTGGCCGGATGGGCCGCAGCTCTTTGGGCGAGAATGTCCGAGAAACAGCGGTCATCGGCCTTCGCCAGCGGGTCCGTCGCCATCGAGGTCTCCTTGCGCGCCCGAAGGGCGCGGCATCGGGGTGGCCCGCATCCAGATGACGTGCGGGCTCAGGTCCAATCCGTGAGTGCGGGCGAGCTGCCGCCGGGCGGTCTCAGGTCATTCCAGCCGGCATCCCTCGCCCGCGCGGCCCGAATGCACCAGCACCGCCATGTTGCCGGGGGGATGCTGGTTGCGCAGCATCCTGGCATGGGCCTCCGGCAGCTGGTCCCAGGGAAACAGCTCCGATAGGCATGGGTCGATGCGCCCGGCCATGACGAGCCGGTTGGCTTCGGCCGCCTGTTTCAGATTGGCGAAATGGCTGCCTTGGATCCGCTTCTGCCGCATCCACACATAGCGGGCATCGAAGGTCAGGTCATAGCCGCTGGTCGCCGCGCAGAACACCACCATGCCGCCGCGTTTCACCAGGAAGCTGGAGACCGCGAAGGTGTCCCGCCCCGGATGCTCGAAGACGATGTCGACCTCGCCGGTCGGTCCGGCCGCCTGGCGCACCGCCCGCCCGAAGGCCTTCACCTTGTCCAGATACGCCGCGTGGCCGGCCGAGCCGATCGGCGGTGGCGTCCCCCAGCAGTCGAATTGCGACCGGTTGATCGTCGCCGCCGCGCCCAGCCTGCGGGCGTGCGCAGCCTTCGCCTCGTCGGAGACCACGGCGATCGGCCGTGCCCCGACGATCGCCGCCAGCTGGATCGCCATCGAGCCGAGGCCGCCCGCCGCGCCCCAGACCAGCACAGTCCTGCCGGGGCCGAGGACATGGGGCGCATGCCCAAACAGCATTCGGTATGCGGTCGCCAGCACCAGCGTATAGCAGGCGCTGGCTTCCCAGCTCAGATGCCGCGGCTTCGGCAGAAGCTGAACCGCCTGGACGCGGGTGAACTGGGCGAAGGCGCCGTAGGAGGTCTCGTAACCCCAGATGCGCTGACTCGGCGACAGCATTGGGTCGCCGCCGTTGCATTCCTCGTCGTCGCCGGCGACTTGGCAGCAATGGGCTACGACCTCGTCGCCGACGCGCCAGTTGCGGACATTCGACCCGACCGCCCAGACGATCCCGGACGCGTCCGAGCCCGCGATGTGAAAGGGATGGTCGTGGAAGTCCAGCGGCGACACCGGATGGCCGAGCGCCGCCCAGACGCCGTTGTAGTTGACGCCGGCGGCCATCACCAGGACGAGAACCTCATCCGGGCCGATCGTCGGGACATTGACGACTTCCCGCTGGAAGGCGGTCGGGGGCAAGCCATGATTTTCACGGCGAATGGTCCAGGCATGCATCCGTTCGGGGACGGCCCCCCAGGGGATGGGCTGACCCAGATCAAACAGCGTCCCAGCTGCAAACGATGGGCCGGGAACGTTCCCTTTAAATTGCGTTAACACAATACCCCTCCCGATCCTCAATGCCAGAGGGCCACTCTTGACGATAAAGTAGAATTCGCCTTGTCAGCGACTTATGTGGAAGCTCTGAGTTTCGACAGCGTTCACTTCATGTGACGCCGGCGTCTGTCTGAGAAGATGTGCCATTTCGACCGACATATGACAAGGGAAAATATTCGTCTATTATGATGAATTGTTGGTGGTCGATGTTTATTAAATTAAATCAACAAATATTCTCAAATACTACATTGAATCATGTAGTAATTTATTTAATCTAGTAATATTTCTGAAATCTAGTTTCAGAGCTTCGGCTGAGTTCCGCCTGACACGAGAATGTCCGCTCCCGGGCGGTGAGCGCTATGTCCGCTTTTGGCGGATATCGTTGAAAAGTCAGAAGGTCATTTCCGCGCGCAACAAAAGACCTGAAAACGAATGGGTAGTGCGCCGAAAAATGCCAAATGACGACCAGATCAGCAACAGGCTTGGCTTGATTTTGCGTCCCAAGCGGTCGTTGGGGACTTTTTCAACGATATCGGCGCCAACGCGACGACGGCAGGCCGGGGGGAAGGGCCGGAGGCGATCCAAGGCGAGATGCTCTGCGCGCGTCCATCGCCACACGATACCATCGCATCGAGGTCTCAGGAGCGGGCATCTTCCGAACCGGCCAACGTTGCCGCTTGGATCACGAGATCAAGCCATCGTCGAGACCGGGCTGACCTGGCCCCAGGTGCTCAAAACCGCGGTCAAGTGGGCGGGCGGAACGTTCGGAGGACAGTCCGCCATCGTCCTCGCGGAGCTGATCCGTGAGGCGGGCAGCCGCGGCGACTTGCCCATCCTCGACGCCTTCGCCGGCCGGTCGGAGGCGGCCGACCAAGCCATCGCTGACGCGAGCTTCGTGGTGCGTCGTCGGGCCTTCGCCTGAGGCTGTATCGGCCGAAGTGGATACCGGGCGAAACGGCTCTTGTCTCCCGCGAACCGCACTGAACCGCTCGCGGTTACGTCCGCTTCGCGGAGCTAAAGTCGATGGCCGGTTTCGGGAGCTCTTCAGGCCGCTGGGCTGGCCAAGCAGGGCCTCTTCCGGCCAGCTTGGGCTGCGTCCGGTTTAGAGAAGTCTCGGCAATGGCCTGAAATGGTGCGCTTCGGACGCGAAGCTGAGCGAGCTGGTAAACTCGGTGGCCGGAAACAAGGCATCTACGACGTTCGCGGGTGCTTGCCGGGCCCCTAGCCTCCAGGCGGCACAGGCCGGACTTTCTCGGCCACTGCAGGAGGAGCATGCCATGACAAAGCTCAGGGAACTCGCGATCGAAGCCCATGGGGGATTGCAGCGTTGGCGGCAGTTTGAACGGCTGTCGGCTGATCTTCAGCAGGGAGGGGTGCTGTGGCCGTTGAAGGGGCAGCCGCAGACCCTCGAACGCACCACGGTCACGGTGGACCTGCGCAGGGAATGGGCCTCCCATGCGCCGTTCGGCGCCGGGCACCGCCATTCCGAATTCGAGCCCGGGCGGGTGGCCCTGGAAGCCGCGGACGGGACAGTGCTGGAGGAGCTCCGGGATCCTCGAAAGAGCTTCGCAGGCCACACGCTGCAGACGCCGTGGACGGAGCTTCAACTGGCCTACTTCGCCGGCTGCGCCATGTGGACATATCTCAACACGCCCTTCCTGCTCGCCTGGCCGGGGGTTGAGGCCGAGGAGATCGAGCCGTGGCGGACGAGCAAGGGGCTCTGGCGCCGTCTCGCCGTCCGCTTCCCGGCTCACATCGCGACGCACAGCGCGGTGCAGACGCTCTACTTCGATGGCGAGGGGCTGCTGAAGCGGCATGACTATGACGTGGAGATCGCCGGCAATACGCCGGGCGCCCGCCTGGTCGACGACTATGTGGACGTCTCGGGCATCAGGGTTCCGACCAGGAGGCGCATCTTCGCGCGGCAGCCCGACGGCGGCTTCAGCGAAGAGCCGCTGGTGGTGTCGATCGATATGTCCAATATCCGGCTGAGCTGACGTCCGGTTTCTAAAGCATGGCGAGGCTGCCTGCTTCGTTGCGGATCGCTCTGGGCACCTCGCCATGCGCACGGATGAAGGCCTGGCGCATGCGCTCGCGGTTTGCGAAGCCCGACGACCTCGATGGGCAGCCGGCTCTGCTCCAGCATCAGTTTCGCGGCCTCGATCCGCAGGGCCTCGACCGCCTTCGCCGGGGTCGTTCCGGTCTGCGAGCGGAAGAGACGTGTGAACTGCCGTGGGCTCAGGCACGCCGCGCGCGCCAGATCCTCCGTGCTTAGGCTCTCGCGCAGATTCTGCCTGGCATAGGGGGTACCGGCGCGTGTGGCACAGCTATCTCATGGCGTGCCCGAAGGCGGTCTTGCGACCGGCAACTATTTCGCTGCGCATCATATGAACGGATGACGCCGCGTCGGCCCCGATATGGGAGTCTTCCTACGGCACCCTGAGGGCGCTAACGCGCGAGCATCCCGCAAGTGATCCGGCTGCAACAGCGGAGCGGCGCCTTCTCACCGGCGGCTCAGGAGCCACTAGCCTGTTCTCTGCGGGATGAATCGATGACGTCCAACGCGACTTTCCAGACGATTGTGGGGTTCG
The DNA here is from genome assembly GCF_031453975.1 of Inquilinus ginsengisoli. Taxonomy (NCBI): domain Bacteria; kingdom Pseudomonadati; phylum Pseudomonadota; class Alphaproteobacteria; order Rhodospirillales; family Rhodospirillaceae; genus Inquilinus; species Inquilinus ginsengisoli. The sequence continues at coordinate 800,198 of NZ_JAVDPW010000002.1, read as the reverse complement.
CCCTGAGCTATGCGGGCATCCTTGTTATTCCCGGTCCCAACATGTTGGCCATCGGCGGCATTGCTGCCCTGCGGGGCCGGCGCGCGGCGCTGCCGTTCTGCATCGGCATGGCAATCGGCGCAGGCCTGCTGGCGCTGATGCTGCACCAGGCCCTGAGTCTATCGGTGGCCCTGAGCGGGATCGCGTTGTCCGGACGGGCCGTCGGCGCGCTTCTTCTGGCGCTTATGGCGCTGCAGCTGCTGCGGCAGCGTGTGCCTGTCGGCGAGGTCGGGCTGGGACGCGGCGAAGGTCCGGTGTTCGTCGCTTTCGGGGCAGGGCTCTGCATCGCTGCCACCAACCCGTTGACCGGCGCGTTCTTCCTGTCGCAATTCCTGGTCATGGCGACACAGCTGCCCGAGCCGGCGCAGACTTGCGTGCTGCTGATGGTGCCGCTGGAGGCGCTCGGCGTCGCCCTGCTGGCGGCATCGCTACTCGGCAGCTCCCGGGCCAGGCGCGCGGCGCGGGCTTGGCACCGGCCGATCCGCTTCCTCGCCGCTGGCGCGCTCCTGGCTCTGGCGGCACGGTCTTTTTATTCGCTCGTCGGGTAGGGGTGACCGGTCTTGGTGATGATTTAGCCAGCGATTCAAAAGCTTATGGCCCTGTGCGGCTAGGCGCTCGACCCAGAGAGCTTCTGATGCAAGCGATCGCTCTTCAGTTTCGCAGATATCGAGCACTCGGAAGCGCGGCGTACTTCCTGTCTTAGTCACATCCCAGATCCAAGCCCGGATTGGACGGAGGCGGGAATGTGGCCGCTCCGTTCGTGTCTTCAGGTGATCTGCAATTCGCCTTGCGAAGCTGCCGCTCTGGCCCACATAGACGAATTCGTCGGTCCGTGGATCAAGGATCGCGTAGGTCACGTAGAGGCCCGCTGCCAGGTCCTCAACGCACCATAGACTCCCATCGTCCACGTGACGAAGCCATTCGATCGCCGACGCAGTGGCCGCCGGCTGCGCAGTGCGTCTGTGGGCGGCATGAACGTCGCGTTTGATGTGCCCTGCTCGATCGGTACAGGGTTGGCGTGAAGCAGCGCCGCAACGCCGGCAAGGATGTTCGAGCGGATCGGACATCGGCTGTCCCCGATGCAGCGCTGCACTCCATTGACGTCACGTCGGGTCCAAACTGACTGGCAACTCTACGAGCTGCTGCAGGTCGGCGAGAACAGATCGAAGCGGCGGCCAGGGGAACTCGTCGTCATCCGACCGAGACTGACCGATGGAGAGCACCATGGCGAGCTTGGCAGCCATGCCGGCCAACGTTCCGGCTGGCACCTGCCAGATGGTTTCGGTCAGCGTGTCCCAGCGGTCCCAGGCGAGATTGACACGTTCTTCCGCTGGACCGAACCCGATTGCCGCCGCCGCCATCTCCCAGCGGCGCCGGTGAGCCGCGAACTCGCGGTGCAGCCTTTGCCGAAGCTCTTCCGTCCCCGGCAGGTCCTCCAGCAGCGCGTCGATCTCTGCCGGCTCGCAGGCCGAAACCGGCTCCGCCTCGCCCGGAACTGGTACGATCACGCGCGGCATGCCGACGGTACGGAGCAGGACGCCCTCCTTCTTCTGCCAATCGTCCTGCCAAGCATCGAGCTCGGCATCGAGAGCCCGCCATTCCTGGAAGAGATCGAGTACTGGATCGGAGCTGGCGCCGCGGCGCCGGGCATCGGCTGCGTTGATCGAGAGGACGGTGGCGCCGCCGAGCAGGTCGCGGCGGCTGAGCGCAGGCAAAGTCGTGATATCGTCGGAATCAGCCATGATCCGGCTCCCTGAAGCTGGATTGTGGTCAGGCCGGGCGGGGTGTTTCCGCACCTCGTCCGGCCGCCTGTCCTAGACCGCTGATCAATCCTCACTCGACGAACGCGCGCAAGCGGTTGCTCACACGGCAATTCTGCCATAAGAGGGATTGATACCAACGGGATCATGCCCGTTGATCCTTTTGGGATCAAGAGGAAAGTGATAACACCAGGCCAGATTAGGGCGGCGCGCGGATTCCTTGGGATCTCTCAAGCCGAATTAGCTCGTGCGGCGGGCGTGTCGGTCCCCACGATCAAGCGCAGCGAAAGCGATGGCGAGCAAACTCTTAAGGTCAGTGACGAAATGCGAGCTCGGATCCGGGCGGCGCTGGAGAATGCCGGCATCGAGTTCACTAACGGCGAGGTTCCCGGCATTCGCATCAAGAAGCCGGTCCGGCCGTAGCGGCGGATCGAGCGACATAGGCTCCCAAGGCGCAGGAGGGGCGAAGGGCTCTGCCCCTCGCCCTGCAAGGGGCGGGTCCTCGCCATGCTCGCCGCGTCGCGTGCGCTCCCGCGGCTGCGCGTGGCTCTGGTCCCGGCGCCCTTGCCCCCACTCCCCGGTCCTCGCCGGACGGGCAGGGGTTGATGCAGCGGCATCAACCCGCTGCCGCGAAGCAAGGGGAGACTGCCAATGTCCGCTTTCGTCGTCGTCCAGGAGCATATCGACGAACTGGTCTCGGCTGCCATCGATCTGGAGATCCGCGCCCGCCTCGTGACCGACCGAGGCTATCGACAGGTGAACCACGAGAACGCCAACGATTTCGGCCGGATGCTCTGGGCCGAGAACATCCGCTCCGTCATTCATCGCTACCGACTGTCCGGCACCGAGGAGGCAGCGGAGTACGAGGCCGCAGTCGGGGCCAATCGCTTCACCTGGCGCCCTGTGCCGCCCGGTCGAGCTGCCAAGCGCTTGGCCTGCTTCGAGTACCAAGCCTGCGAATGCGAGGATTGGGAAGAGAGCCTGGCCTACGACTTCGGCTCTCAGATGGCCCGGGCGCTGATTACAAAGCTGCCGGGCTATGCCGAAGCGCCGTGGTGAAGTTCGATGCTGCCGGGTCGCGCTCGATGTGGCCCGGCAGGTAGAAGAGCGGGTGCATTCACCGATGCACTCTCGAATATATTCCAGAATGTATTCGGCCGGTTGCGCGTCGACCTGCGATCTTCTGCTATCATCATGCATGATCGCGGAGTTGAGTATCCGTGAAGGCCGGCAGCCGTATTGACCGGTTGTTGTCCCGGTTCGATGTTCGCCTGATGCCGAGCTGCGGCAGGAGATCGGCGATGGAATCGGACTGGGAACGGGCCGGTCAAGCACCGCCCGCCAACGACAATGCCGGCCAAGCCGGCAGGATTGATCCACGCCTGCTTGTGATCGCCTGGGCCATCGGCCGGCAGATCGCGCGGGAGCTGCTCCGGGCCGAGGCCGCCAATGACAACCGGCCGAACGTATCAGACCAGGGGAGAGACGAGATATGACCCAGGTTGCCCTTTACGCCCGCTATTCCGACGACAGCCAGAACGCCGCCTCGATCGAGGACCAGTTTCGCATCTGCCGGGAGCAGGCTGAGCGTGAGGGCATGGTCGTGGCCTGCACCTACCAGGACCCCGCTATTTCAGGCGCCAGCATCATCCAGCGGCCCGCCATCCAGGCCTTGCTCAAGGCGGCGCAGCGCCGCCGCTTCGAGGTGGTCATGGCCGAAGCTCTCGACCGGATCAGCCGGGATCAGGCGGATGTGGCGATCCTCTTCAAGCACCTCCGCTTCGCTGGCGTGCGCATCGTCACCCTGGCGGAGGGCGAGATCACGGAGCTGCATGTCGGGCTCAAGGGCACGATGAACGCCCTGTTCCTGAAGGACCTCGCGGCGAAAACTCATCGCGGCATCCGCGGCCGGGTGGAGAAGGGCCGGTCCGGCGGCGGGCTCTGCTATGGCTATGACGTGGTCAAGCGCACCGATGCCGAGGGCGACCCGCTCCGTGGTGAGCGGCGGATCAACGAGGCCGAGGCCACTGTGGTCCTGCGGATCTTCCGGGAGTTTGCGGCCGGCCGCTCGCCGCATGCGATTGCGACCGGGCTGAACGCTGACGGCATCCCCGGGCCACTTGGCCGGGAGTGGGCCGACACCACCATTCGGGGCCATGCCTCCCGCGGTACTGGCATCCTCAACAACGAGCTTTATGCCGGGGCGCTGGTCTGGAACCGGCTTCACTTCGTCAAGGACCCGACCACCGGCCGGCGGGTGTCGCGGCCGAACCCAGAGGCGAAGTGGATCCGCACCGAAGTGCCGGCGCTTAGCATCGTCGGCGATGAGCTGTGGCAGGCCGTGAAGGCGCGGCAGGCCGTCCTGGCGAAACAGTTCGAGGCGACCACGATCGCGGTGCGCAAGGCGCGGGCGAAGACAATGCACAGCCTGCGCCGTCCGGCCTTTCTGCTGTCGGGTCTGCTCATCTGCGGCTGCTGCGGCGGCAAGTACGGCATCATGGCCGCGGGCCGCTACGGTTGCCTCGCGCACTTCCGACGTGGGCGCTGCGATAACTCAAGGACGATCATGCGGGAGAAGATTGAAAAGCGCGTGCTGGCCGGCCTGACCGATAAGCTGATCTCGCCTGAAGCGGTGGCAGAGGCAGTGCGATCCTGTGTCGAGCAGACCAACCACGAGAACCATGAGCGGAGGGCGCGGGAGGAGGCGGATCGTGCCGCCCTGATCCGGATCGAGCGCGGCATCCGCGGCATCATGCAGGCAATCGAGGACGGCATGTACCAGCCGTCGATCAAGGCACGCATGAACGAGCTGGAGCGACAGAAGGCCGACATCGAGGCCCGACTCAACGAGGCGCCGGCCGACATCCCGGATGTGCATCCGAACGTGGCTGAGATCTATCGGCGGAAGGTGCGGGAACTCACGGAGACCTTGGCACATCCCGAGACCCGGGACGAAGCGGCGGAGGCGATCCGGTCGCTGGTGGGGCAGGTGGTGCTGACACCGGGCGAGGGCAGGGGAGTGGTCAAGGCCCGGCTAAGCGGCGAATTGATGGCTATCCTCGACTTCGCAGCCGGCCGCCGGCCGCCGCCCCGGCCCGAAGTGATAACAACCGCGGTTGCGGGTCCCCGATTTGAACCTGCGATCGATTTGAACCTGCACTGATCCGGGCGCACCACGAGTGACTGGGGTGCATCGAACGAAGGTGCAGTGTTCATCCGTGTACTGCAGTAGGGCGTCATGGCGGCCTCGTTCGGGGCAGGGCGAGATGCCGAGGTTTCGAAGGGCGGCAGGGTTTGTGAATGTGTTTCTAACCCATTGATTTGCTGCAGGCCCCGAACTGAGGTTTGTAGACGACAAGCTGTTGATTCATTGAGGATCTTTAGCTTCCACCCGGCTCGCCACTCCCCTCGTGAAGCGCCCGATCGAGAGGCCTCAGCCGTCGAGCCGGGCCACGCGCAGGCGCAGCGCATTGGCGATCACCGAGACCGAGCTCAGCGCCATGGCCGCCGCCGCGATCTCCGGGCTCAGCAGGAGGCCGAAGGCCGGGTAGAGGATCCCGGCCGCCACCGGCACCCCGACCGCGTTGTAGAGGAAGGCGAAGACCAGGTTCTGGCGGATGTTGCCCATGGTCGCCTGGCTGAGCGCCCGGGCCCTTGCGATGGCGGCGAGATCGCCCTTCACCAAGGTCACATGCGCGCTTTGGATCGCCACGTCGGTGCCGGTGCCCATGGCGATGCCGACATCGGCCTCGGCCAGGGCCGGGGCGTCGTTCACCCCGTCGCCGGCCATCGCCACCACCCGGCCCTCGGCCTTGAGACGCCGGACGATCGCGCCCTTGTCCTCGGGCAGCACCTCGGCCTCGACCTCGTCGATGCCCAGTCGGCCGGCCACCGCCGCGGCCGTTGTCCGGCTGTCGCCGGTCAGCATGACGATGCGCATTCCCTCGGCGCGCAGCGCTGCGAGCGCGCTCTGGGTCGATGGCTTGATCGGGTCGGCGACCACGATCAGCCCGGCGACGGTGCCGTCCACGGCCAGGTGCATCACCGTGGAGCCGTCGCGCCGCAGCGTCTCGGCCTCGGCCGCCAGCGGCCCGGCGGCGATGCCCAGCTCCTGCAGCAGGGCGGCATTGCCGAGCGCGACCTCCCGGCCGTCCGCGCGGCCGGCGACGCCCTTGCCGGTCAGCGACCGGAACTCCGCCACCGGCGCCGGCGCCGCGCCGCGTTCCGCCGCGCCGGCCAGGATGGCGGCGGCCAGCGGATGCTCGCTGCCGCGTTCGAGCCCGGCGGCGAGGCGGAGAAGGTCGGTTTCGTCCCGGCCCGGCGCCGCGGCGATGCGGACCAGGCGCGGCTTGCCTTCGGTCAGGGTGCCGGTCTTGTCGAAGACCAGGATGTCGACGGTCTCGAGCCGCTCCAGCGCCTCGGCGTCCTTGATCAGCACGCCGAGCCGGGCGCCGCGCCCGATCCCGACCATGATCGACATCGGCGTGGCCAGGCCGAGGGCGCAGGGGCAGGCGATGATCAGCACCGAGACCGCGGCGACGAGGCCGTAGGACAGGGCAGGGGAGGGACCCCAGACCGCCCAGGCGACGAAGGCGAGCACCGCGATCAGCACCACCAGCGGCACGAACCAGCCGGAGACCCGGTCGGCCAGGCGCTGGATCGGCGCCCGGCTGCGCTGGGCCTGGCCCACCATCTCGACGATGCGGGCCAGCACGGTCTCGCCGCCGACCCGCTCGGCCCGCATGACGAAGCCGCCGGTGCCGTTGATGGTGCCGCCGACCACCTTGTCGCCGGTCGACTTCTCGACCGGGATGGCCTCGCCGGTGATCATGCTTTCGTCGATCACGCTGCGGCCCTCGGCCACCACGCCGTCGACCGGCACCTTGTCGCCCGGCCGGACGCGCAGCCTGTCGCCGACATGGACGTGTTCGAGCGGGATCTCCTCATCCGATCCGTCGTCGCGGACGCGCTGCGCCAGCTTGGGCGCGAGATCCAGCAGGGCCCGGATCGCGCCGCCGGTGCGCTCGCGCGCCCGCAGCTCCAGCACCTGGCCCAGCAGGACCAGGACGGTGATCACCGCCGCCGGCTCGAAATAGACCGCGACGATGCCGTCCATGCCGCGGAAGCCGTCGGGGAACAGGCCGGGCGCCAGGGTCGCGACCAGGCTGTAGAGATAGGCGGCGCCGGTTCCCAGCGCGATCAGGGTGAACATGTTTAGGCTGCGCCGGACGATCGACTGCCATCCGCGCACGAAGAACGGCCATCCCGCCCACAGCACGACCGGCGTGGCGAGGATGAGCTGGGCCCAGACCGCGGCGCGGGCGCCGATCCACCGGGCGACGTCGATCCCGAGCAGATGCCCACCCATCTCCAGCAGCAGGACCGGGATGGTGAGAACGAGGCCGATCCAGAACCGCCGGGTCATGTCGATGAGTTCGGGGTTCGGGCCGGCCTCCGCCGTGGCCCGCTCCGGCTCCAGCGCCATGCCGCAGATCGGGCAGTTGCCGGGGCCCTCCTGCCGGATCTCCGGATGCATCGGGCAGGTGTAGATGGTCCCGGCCGGAGCCGGGGCCTGGTCCTTCACCGCATGGCCATGGGCGGCCATCGAATGGCCATGGCCGGCGTGGCCGTGATGAGGGCTGGAATGGTCGTGGTCTGGGTGGCCCATCGTCGGCTCTCGTCACTGTGTTTTCAGAGAGATGGGGATTCCAGTTCCTGGAAGGTCAAGATGCCGGACGGCCCGGAATGGGGGTGGCTTCAGCCCCGCGGCGCCCCCATATCCAAACCTGTCCTCGAGACAGCCCGAAGCTGAAGGAAATCGAAGTCATGGCGGAAAAGCCGATCAAGATCCCCGGTCCGGACCATCCGATCACGATCGCGCCGAATCCGGGCCGCGTCGTCGTCACGGTCGCCGGCCGCGTCGTCGCCGACACCCGGGCGGCGCTGACGCTGCGCGAGGCCTCGTATCCGGCGGTCCTGTACATCCCGCGCCAGGATGCCGACATGGCGCTGCTGCAGCGCACCGACCACAGCACCTACTGCCCCTACAAGGGCGACGCGTCCTATTACAGCATCCCCGGCGGCGGCGAGCGGTCGGCCAATGCGATCTGGACCTACGAGGCGCCCCACGAGGCCGTCGCCGCGATCAAAGACCACCTCGCCTTCTACCCCGACCGGGTCGACGCGATCTCGGAGCAGCCCTGAGGGTTGGAGCGGCTCCGCGCGGTCGCCTGCGCGGAGCCGTCACCTATTCGGCGATCCGGGTCAGCCGGGCGCCGTGGCTGAGCGCCGGGTCGAAATCGCCGGTGGCGCTGCCGGGTGCTGTGCGCAGCAGCAGTGACACCGGCGCCTCGCCCCGCGCCGCCAGGGCCGCCGCAGCCCGCTCGGGGCCGGCCAGGCGGATCGACGCATTGCCGAGGGCGATCGGGGCGGCGGCGTCGGCCGGGGTGCCCAGCAGGGCGCCGTAGCGCCAGGCGCTGACCTGCGGATTCTCCACCGCGATCTCGATCGCGGCGACGCCGACCACGCCGTTGGCATGGCGCCGGACATCGCCTTCCGGCACCCGAAGGGCGCGCGGCGTGACGTCGCCACACAGGAAGGGCAGGTCCGAGGTCGAGGCCCGCGCCGTGCGCCAGTCCAGCCGCACCCCGTCCGGCCGCAGCCGGCCGCCGTCGTTCGGGCCGTCGAGGTCGAGGCCGCGCGCCTTGGCCGCCGCGACGTCGGCGGCGATGTCGCCAGGCAGCAGGGCATAGTCGACGAAGCCGTCGCCGGCCTCGTCCAGCACCCGCCACCAGCGGAACTCCGGATTCGGCCGCTTGAAGGCGATCAGCTCGATATAGGCGCCGTCGGCGAAGTCGATCAGCGCGTTGTGGCTGGCGCCGCCGGTGTGCTCCCCACCCACCGTCACGGTGAAGCCGAGCGCCGTGTAGTCGGCGATCGTCCGGTCCAGGTCGCGGACGGCGATCACCACATGGTCGAGGGACAATCCCATGTCAGCTCTCCTTCGGCCTCACGCGGCGCGCGTGTCCGGCTCGCCCAGCGACAGCATCAGCCGGTTGGCCCAGTTGAAGAAGGCGGCGCCCTGCACGACGTCGGCGATCGCCGCATCGTCCAGCCCGGCCGCGCGCAGCCGCTCGACATGCTCGGGCCCGAAGGCCGGCGGCGTCGCCGTCAGCGCCGCCGAGGCAGCGACGACCGCGTTCCAGCGTTCGCCGAGGTCGGCGCCGACGCCCTCGTCCAGCAGGCGCTGGACATCCTCGCCGCGCTTGGAATGGGTGGTGGCGAAGCGGGAATGGACCGAGGCGCAGTAGATGCAGCCGTTGAGGCGCGAGGCGGCAGCGGCGGCCAGCTCGCGCTCCGCCCGCGGCAGGCCGCCCTCGGGATTGTAGAAGATGTCCTTGTCGGTCTTGGTCCGCGCCTGCAGCACGTCCGGGTCGCGCACCAGCAGGCGGAAATAGTCGGATTTGGCGCGGGCGGCATCGACCAGCCCGGCCCAGTGCCGTTCGGTCAGCTGGTCGGCCGGGAACGGCTCGAGCCAGGGCAGCCAGTCGAGTTCGGCCTGGGTGAAGGCGACGGGCGGACGGCCATCGGGATGGGTGAGAACGGTCTCGGTCATGTCAAGAGCCTCAGGCGGCGGCCAGGGCGCGCAGCCCGGCGACGACGCGGATCTGGAAGGACAGGAAGGCGACCAGCTGTGACAGGGTGACGATGTCGGTGGTCGACCAGCCGGCGTCGAGCAGCGCCTGCAATGCCGCGGTGCTGGCGTCGCGCGGCCGGAACACCAGCAGATGCGTGTGTTCCAGCGCGGCGGCGAGGCGGGGGCCGAGGACGCGCCGGGAGTCGTCCGCGACCCGGTGGACCGGGCCGGCGACATCCTCGACGCTCAGGGGACCGGCGGGATACTGGCCGTAGGGGCCGGTCGCCGCCCCGCGCTCCGCTTCCGCCGCAATGGCGGCAGCGATGGCGGCGGAGCCGTCCTGCCCGGCCAGGGCATCGGCGTAGAAGCCGGCCGGCGCCGGCTCGCGGTGCAGCGCGGCGACGAAGGCGGCGACGGCGCGGCGCTCCAGCGCCGTCACGGTGCCGGGGATCTCGGGCTCGAACAGCGCCAGCCAGCTCTTCTGCGCATTCTCCCGGGCCGCCGGCCGTTGCGCCCGGATGCCGTCGAGGCGGGAGCCCGGCTCGATCCCGGCCAGCAGGTCGATGACATCGGCCGTCGGTGCGGTCATGGTTTCCATCCTTCCAGTGTTCGTGGGGTGGCCGGGCGGCGCTCAGCGTGCCGCGGCGACCCGGATTCCGTCGGTGGCGGCCCGGCGCGCCCAGCCCAGGGCCGGCGCCACCTGTTGGGCGACCAGCTCGATCGAGCGCAGGATCAGCGGGTGCGGCGGGTCGACCGAATGCACCTGGACCACCAGGTCGGTGACGCGCTCCAGCGTGGTGTCCGCGGCCAGCGAGGCGATCACCTCCTCCGGCGTGCCGAGATGCACGTCGAAGGCGGCGATCAGCTCGTCCAGCGTGTCGGCCGGAGCGCCGCGCCCGGCGGCGGCGAAGCGGTCGGCCTGCCGGCGCAGGCCGCATTCGGCGAAGTGCCGGGCCTCGGCGCGGTCATCGGCGACGAAGACGCTGCGCGATCCCAGGATGCGGGGCTCGATTCCGGCGGGCAGCGCCGCGAGATAGGCGTCGACGATCGGGTTCTGCAGGTCGGCGAGCGACGCGTCGGGGGCGGAGGCCGGGCGCGGCTGGGTGCGCGACAGCATCAGCCCATCGCCGGCCGCGCCGGCCCGGGCGCCGCCGGCGACCGAGAAGGTCGCCTGCCACAGGCGGCCGAGCAGCTGCGGCGCCGCGGGGTACAGCCGGGTGTCGCCGCCGTCGAGCGGCCGACCGCCCCAGGCGTCGAGCAGCACGCGCAGGTGCCGGCCGAAAATCTCCGAACGCTCGGCGCTGTCCAGGCCGAAGGCGGCGAAGGCCGAGGGCGTGCCGCCGGTGCCGAGGCCGATTTCGAGCCGCCCGCCCGACAGCAGGTCCAGCACCGCGGTGTCCTCGGCCACCCGCACCGGGTTCTCCAGCGGCAGGGTGATGATGCCGGTGCCGAGGCGGATCCGCGAGGTTCGCGCCGCCACCTGCGCCAGGAAGACCAGCGGCGCCGGCAGCCCACCCTCGGCCTCGTGGAAATGATGCTGGGCGACCCAGGCGGAATCGAAGCCATGCCGCTCCGCCGCGACGATCTGCTCGGTCGCCAGGCGATAGCGCTCCCCGGCGCTGGCCTCGTCGAGCAGGCGGGTGAAGAAGCCGAGCCGTTTTGCGTTCACTGCTGTCGTGCCTTCGTGATCTTGGGTCATGCCGGGACGGGGACCTTGCCGCCGGGCGAACGGGCCGACCCCGGTATCGCGTCCAGCAGCTCGCGCGTGTAGGCGCTGCCCGGGCGCAGGAACACATCCTCGACGGTGCCGCTGTCGACCTGGCGGCCATTGTGCAGGACCGACACCGTGTCGGAGATCTGGCGGACCACGGCGAGGTCGTGGGAGATGAACAGGTAGGTCAGGCCCAGCTCCTTCTGCAGCTCGTCCAGCAGGGCCAGGATCTGGGCCTGAACGGTGACGTCGAGGGCGGAGACCGCCTCGTCCAGCACCAGCACCTGCGGGTCCAGCACCAGGGCGCGGGCGATGGCGACGCGCTGCCGCTGGCCGCCCGACAGCGCCCGCGGCCGGCGGGTCAGCACGGCCCGGGGCAGGCCGACCCGGTCGAGCATGTCCTGCACCTTGGCCGCCCGCTCGGCCTTCGGCAGCCGGTCGAAGTTCAGCAGCGGTTCCTCGATGATCTCGAAGATGGTCTGGCGCGGATCGAGCGACCCGAACGGGTTCTGGTAGACCAGCTGGATGGTCCGGCGGAACCGGCGCAGCGCCTCGCCCTTCAGGGTCGCGGGATCGGTGCCGTTGATCAGGATGCGGCCCGAGCTGGGCTTCTGGAAGCCGACCACGGCGCGCACCGTGGTGGTCTTGCCCGACCCGGATTCGCCGACCAGGGCGTGGGTGGTGCCGCGCCGCACCGCGAAGGACACGCCGTCGACCGCCCGGAACGGTTCGCCCCGCCGGCCGCCGGACGCGAAGTCCTGGACCAGGGCCTCGACCACGATGGCGTCGTCGGCGCCGGCCTGGGGCCGCGGACCGCGGAATTCGGCCTTGGCCAGGGACGGGGCGTCGGCCAGCAGCTGCCGGGTGTAGGGGCTGCGCGGCGCCGCCAGGACCTCGGCGGTGGGGCCCTGCTCCTGGATGCGGCCGCCCTGCAGCACCACCAGCCGGTCGGCCCGGTCGGCGGCGACGCCGAGGTCATGGGTCACCAGCAGCACCGCGGTGCCGTATTCGCGGCGCAGCTCGTCGATCAGGTCGAGGATGCGGCGCTGCACGGTGACGTCGAGCGCGCTGGTCGGTTCGTCCGCGATGATCAGGGCCGGCTGCAGCGCGATGGCGATGGCGATCAGCACGCGCTGCTTCATGCCGCCCGACAGCTCGTGCGGATACTGCGTCGCCCGCAGCGCCGGGTCGGACAGGCCGACGCGGCCCAGCAGTTCGATCACCCGGGCCCGGTTGGCGACCCGGTCGCCGCGGCGGTGGATGGTCAGGATCTCCTCGACCTGGGCGCCGATGGTCTTGACCGGGTTCAGCGAGCTGCCGGGGTCCTGCGGGATCAGGCTGATCCGGGCACCGCGGATGGCATCGAGCCGCTTCTGCGACCAGCCGGAGATGTCGGTCCCGGCCAGCCGGATGGCGCCGCCGTCCAGCCGGCCGTTCTCGGCCAGCAGGCCGATGACCGCCTGGGCGGTCGTGGTTTTGCCCGAACCGGATTCCCCGACCAGGGCGACGACTTCGCCCGGCAGGATCCGGAAGCTGACCCCGTCGACGACGCGCTGCGCGCCGTTGTGGCCGTCGCGGTAGGAGACGCTGAGGTTCTCGACCTCGAGCACCGGGAGCGCTTCGCCGGTCATGCCGCCTCCCGCCCGAGCGACCGGCCGATGCGGTTGGCCGACAGCACGACCAGCACCACGACCAGCCCCGGCACGGTGGTCAGCCACCATGCGGTGGCGATGTAGTTGCGGCCCTCGGCGATCAGCAGCCCCCATTCCGGGGTCGGTGGCGGGGCGCCGTAGCCGAGGAAGCCGAGGGTCGACAGCCACAGGATGGCAGTGCCGAACTGCAGCGCCGACAGGGCGATCACCGAGGTCAGGGAGTTCGGCAGGATGTGCCGCCACAGCACCGCGCCGAAGCTGCCGCCGCTGCCGAAGGCGGCCTCGACATAGTCGGTCCGCCGCACCCGCACCACCTCGGACCGCGACAGCCGCGCGAACCGCCCGATGGTGGTCAGGCCGACGGCGATCGCCGCGTTCATGGTGCCGAAGCCGAGCAGGATGACGATGCTGAGGCACAGCAGCAGGGCCGGGACCGACAGCAGGACATCGACGATGCGCATGACGACATCGTCGATCCGGCGGCCGGCCGAGCCCGCGACCAGGCCCATCGCGGTCCCGACGATCAGGCCGACGGCCACCGCGACGAAGGCGCCGGACAGCGAGTTCACCGCGCCATGGACGATGCGGGCGAACACGTCCCGGCCCAGCGCATCGGTGCCCAGGATGTGCTTGACGCCGGGCGGGCGCAGCTTCTCGCGCGGGACGCCCGCGATGCCGCTGTAGCTGGTGAACAGGCCGGGGGCGATGGCCCACAGCGCGACGATGGCGATCACCAGCCAGGACAGCAGCAGGCCCGGCTGCAACCGGCCGAGCAGCGGCCGCCGGCGCCGGTCGGCCGGCAGCGCGACCGAGGCGCGGACCTCCAGCCCCTCATCCGAAGGCAGCAGCGTGCGGTCGGCGGTGTGCAGCGTGGTCATGCGGCGGCTCCCAGCCTGGACCTGAGACGGGGGTCGAGCACCGGGACCAGCAGGTCCACGGCCAGGTTGACGGCCACGAACACCGCCGCCGACAGCACGACGACGGCCTGGATCACCGCCGTGTCCTGGTTGCGCACCGCTTGCTCGGTCATGCTGCCCAGGCCGTTCAGCCCGAACACCGTCTCGGTGATCACGGCGCCGGCCAGCAACTCGCCCGACAGCACGCCGGCGATGGTCAGGGTGGGCAGCAGCGCGTTGCGCGCCACATGGCGCCACAGCACCCAGGCCCGCGACGCGCCCTTGGCCCGGGCCACGGCCACGAAGGGATGGGTCAGCACCTCGTCGATGTTGCGCACCAGGATCTGGGCCAGCGGCGCCGAGATCGGGATGGCCAGGGTCACCATCGGCAGGATCAGGCCCTCCCACGGCCCGGGATTGATCACCGGGATCAGCTTCAGCCGGAACGAGAACAGCTGGATCAGCATGATGCCGAGCCAGAAGGTCGGCACCGACACGAACAGCGAGGGCAGGGCCTGGATGGTGGAGCGCAGCCAGGAGAAGGATGCGAGGCTGGACAGGGCGGCGATCGCCACCGCCAGCAGCACGGCCAGCGCGAAGCCGAAGGCGGCCAGGCGGAAGGTCGGCGGCAGGTTGGCCAGCAGGCCGTCGCCGACCGGCACGCCGGCCTGGACCGAATAGCCGAAATCCCCGGTCAGGAAATTGCCCAGCGTGTGCAGGTACTGCGCCCACACCGGGCTGTCGGCGCCGTAGGACTCCCGGATCTCGGCGATCTGGACCGGGCTCAACCCCAGATCCGGGTTCTGGAACTTGATCAGGATCGCGTCGCCCGGCAGGGCCTGCAGCAGGATGAAGGACGCCGTGAAGGCGGCCCACAGCACCACCACCGCCTGTCCGATCCGGCCGAGGAGATAGCGGGTCATGGGAGAGAGCTCGTGGAGACCGTCTCAGCCATGGAATTGCGCGCCATCCGATTGCCTCTCCCGCTTGCGGGAGAGGTCGGGCTCGCGCAGCGAGACCGGGTGAGGGCATCTCGGCCACGAGGCCAGGACCGGTGTTTCAGGACCGGGCGGATCACGCGCTCTCCCGGGGCAGAGCCGTGCTTTCGGCGAGGCCGCGATCCCCTCACCCGGACATCCTTCGGATGTCCGACCTCTCCCGCAAGCGGGAGAGGCAACACGCTTTGTCTTGCCACGTTGAGCATCCGTCGAACCTTCCGCCGCTCAGTGCGCCGCCAGCCAGGCGCCGTAGAAGCTGGGGCGGCCGACCGCCTCGAAGGCGATGCCCTTGGCGTAGGGCGCGCCGGCGAAGGCCTGCGGCTCCTCGAAGATCGGGATGGCATAGGCCTGGTCCAGCACATAGGCCTGGACCTCGGCGACGATCGCCAGCCGCTTGGCCGTGTCCGGCTCGGACGACAGCGCCACCAGCAGGCCGTTCAGCTTGTCGTCGACGAAGCTCTTCACCTTGGTGCTGGCGCCGCCCTTCTGCCGCAGCACGTCGCGGTTGGTCGGGTAGAACTGGCTCTTGATCACGTCGGGGTCGGCGCGGCCGACCATGGCCGGGGACACCGGCGTCTTCTCCGGGTCGAGATTGTCGACGATGGCGCTGCCGGCATCGCCGGCCAGCACGTTCAGCTTGACCCCGACGCGGCCCCATTGCTGGGCCACCAGCTGCAGCGTCTCCTTGTTCTGCGGCTGGGGCAGGGATTCATAGGCGGTCAGCACCAGCTCGCGCCCGTCCTTCTGGCGCAGCCCGTCGGCGCCGACGGTCCAGCCGGCCTCGTCGAGCAGCCGCTTCGCCTCGCCCTCGTCATGGGTCAGCTTGGCCGACAGGTCGACATAGCCCTGCGCCGTCGAGGCGATGACCGAGGTCGCCTTCGGATAGTTGTCGGAGAACAGGGTGCCGACGATCTCGTCGGCGTCGGTGGCGTGCAGCAGCGCCTGGCGCACCCGCACATCCGCCACCAGCGGATTGTCCGGCCGGAACACCACGCTGTTGTTCACGCCGCGGGTCGGCGCGGCATAGACGAGGTAGCCCTGGTCCTTCACCTGCGGCTCGTCATAGGCCTGGACCTGGCGGATGAAATCGGCCTGGCCGGCCAGCAGCGCGCCGATCCGGACGCTGTCCTCCGGCGTCACGATCAGCTTGATGCCGTCGAGATAGGCGCGGCCCTGATGCGCCAGCGGCGCCGGGCCCCAATTGTAGTCCGCCCGGGCCTTGAAGGTCAGTTCCTTGCCCAGGGTCTCGCTCTCGACCACGAAGGGGCCGGACCCGATGATCCTGGTCGCGTCGCCCAGCTCCTCGAACGGCCGCGCCAGGGTGGCCAGCGAGACGAGGCCGGAGCCGATCACCGATGTGCCCTGCAGGAAGCCCGGCGACGGCTTCTTGAAGAAGAAGCGCACCGTGTGCGCGTCGACCACCTCGCTGTGGTCGTAGTTGTTGATCACCTCCGACACCGGCTGCTTCAGGGCGGCATTGCCCTTGCCGTAGGTGTCGAAGTTCTTCGCCACCGCATTGGCGTCCAGCGGCGTGCCGTCGGAGAAGGTGACACCGTCGCGGATCTTGAAGGTATATTCGGTGGCGTCGGCGTTGACGGTCCAGGATTCCGCGATCCAGGGCTCGATCTTCAGCGTCTTCGGATCCTGCCAGGTCAGCTTGTCGGTGATCTGGTTCAGCACGCCGCCATTCGGATAGAACCCGCCCGCCGGGGGATACAGGTTGGTGTGGGGCTGCTGCTCGAGATAGACCAGCGTGCCGCCGGTGACCGGCGTGTCCGCATCGCCGGCGGCCGATGACGGGGCCGCGAGCAGCATCGTCGACAGCAGGGCGGCGACAGCTCCGGCGGTGGTTCTGAGACGGTGGTTGATCGGCACGATGGTCCCCCTCATCGCCGGACTCGGCGCTGCGATTTCCGCAAGAAAAATATGTGTATCAGCCGCGTGTGATGTGCCGAGTCCCGCCTTTGATCCGGCGATTGCCCGAAACAACGAGAGATAGATACTATTAGATATAATTTACCATGCAAGAAAAGTTTATAACCAATATATACATATTAATAGTGTTATTTATGATGAAGCGAAGCCGCAGGCGAGCCGGGGCTTCGCCCTGCGGACGGCTTTATCTTGCGGTGCGTTCAGGTCGCCGTTGTGGCGCCTTGCACCGCGCGGCGCAGGGCCGCCCGGGCCAGCAGGCGGGTGGAATCGAGCGTCGGCAACGGCGAGTTCCCGTCGTTCATGATCAGCGGGATCTCGGTGCAGCCCAGGATGACCGCGTCGCAGCCTTGGTCCTTCATCCGCCCGATCACCCGCTGGAAGGCGGCGACCGCCTCGGGCTTCAGCACGCCATAGACCAGCTCGTCCATGATGATGCGGTTGGTCTCGTCGCGCTCGGCGTCGGTGGGGCGCAGGAACTCCAGCCCCACCGCCGTCAGCTTGTCCGGATAGACCTCGCTGTCGACCAGCCAGCGGGTGCCGGTGACGCCGAGGCGCCGGAAGCCGCGCGCCACGGCCTCGTCGGCGACGACCTCGGCGATATGCAGCCAGGGCAGGGGCGACCGCGGCAGGACGTCGGGCATCGCCTGGTGGATGGTGTTGTCCGGGCAGATCAGGAAGTCCGCGCCGGCCCTGGCCAGCCTGGCCGCCGAGTCCAGCATCAGCGCGGCCACGCCCTGCCGGTCGCCGCGTTCGAGGCAGGCGACATAGTCGGCCAGCGACGGCGTGTGCATCGAGATCTCAGGGTGGGCGTGCGGGCCGAGCAATTGCGCGCCCTCGGCGCAGATGGTGCGGTAGCACAGCGCCGCGCCTTCGGCGGAGCAGCCCACGATGCCGATGTGGTCGGGCATGACGGTCGGGTTCCATGAGGCGGAGTGGGGCCGCGCGGCCGCGGCGGACGTCCCATGGAGTATCGCCGAGGCCGGCGGGGCTTTCCAGTCCGCTCCCCCTCTACGGTCCCGACCCCCACTTCCTGCGGAACCGGGCGGAGGCGTCCTGCAGGATGGCGCCGCCATGCCCGAAGCAGGCGATCTGGAAATCCAGCGCCGCCAGCCGGCCCAGGCTGCGTCTGCCCTCCTCGAGATCCTCGTATCCCAGGCTCAGGCCCAGGCCCGGCAGGTTGCTGCAGGCGTCGGCCGCGAACAGCACGCCGCCATGCTGCGGCCACAGGAACGCCAGCTGTCCGGCGCAGTGGCCGGGAACGTGGATCGCCGTCAGGCCCCCGGCGATCGGCAGGGTCTCGCCGTCGCGGACCTGGTGTTCGACGGTGGCCGGCGCGATCGCGTCGACCGGCCGGACAAACAGCCGGAACATCAGGCCGGTCAGCCGGCCCGGCGCCGCGTGGACGGCACGGAACCCGGTCCCGGCGATCGCAATCGGGGCATCGAGCGGGTGCATGTAGGCCACCGCCCCGGTCGCCCCCTTCAGCACGGCGAGGCTGCCGATGTGGTCGGGATGGGCGTGGGTCAGGACGATGTGGCGGAGATCGGATGGCTGCTTCCCGATCTGCCGCATCGCCCGCAGGATCCTGTCCGCGCTGCCCGGGAAGCCGGTGTCGATCAGGGTGCAGCCCCTGCACGAATCGAGCAGGAAGGTGTTCACCGCGCCGACGGGAATGGCGTAGAGGCCGGGCGCGATCAGCTTGGGCGCCATGGTCTCTCAGCCGCAGCATCCCGACTCGCCGCCGTCCTGCCTGGATCGGCCTCGATCATTCAGCCGCCGAACGCATCTGGGCGCGGCGCGGCGCCTCGGCCGGCTGTTCGTTCGACGCGTCGGGCGCCGTGGCTTCCGAGCGGTCATAGGTGCCGAGGCCGATCGCCATGGCGTAGGTCCGGCGCTGCTTGGCGTAGTTCGGGGCGATCATGGGATAGGTGGCCGGCAGCCCCCAGCGCTGGCGATAGGCCTCCGGGGTCAGGTTGTATGTGGCCAGCAGGTAGCGCTTCAGCAGCTTCCGCTTCCGGCCGTCCTCGAGGCAGATGATGTAGTCCGGCATCACCGACTTCTTCACGGGCACTGCGGGCTTCAGCTGGTTCGAGGCCGGTCGGGCCGTCGTATCGAGGTCGTGGAGCGCGTCATGGACCTGGCGGATGACGTCCGGAAGATCCCGGCTCGAGACCTTGTTGTGCGAGAGATAGGCGGTGACGATCTGGGTGGTGAGGGGCCGCATCTTGTCTGTCGCCTGGGTTTCACCGGCAGCGAGCTGGTTGTCGTTCATCAACATTCTCCACGGGAGATGGGCAAAGTCTGGATCGGCTCGGACGAACCCGCTCGTGGACTAGGCGAAGTCCTCGACGAGACGGGGCTCCCTGCGGTCCCGGCGCTCTGTCTCCAGGTCCTTGGTCGGACCCGGCATCCCGACCGGTTCACCAGCGAACACTACGGGAGGTGGCCCCTGGGAGAATGTCTGTGGGGTTTATTTTTGTTACGTTTTGTGTCCGATGTTTCAGTCTGTAACGAAGCGCGGCGGTTCGGTGTCCGCGATCAGGTGCGGCTGAGGTCCTCGATGACCTCGGAAACCCGGCGCCAGGCGTGGCTCAGCTCGATGTCGCCGTTATCCAGCGCCCGGGCCGCCAGCTGTACCGCGGCGCTGCCGGCCTGCCCGCCGTCCATCGCCATCAGCAGGCGGGCGCAGGCGACGGTGTCGCTGTGGTCCCGCCAAGCCGGATCGACGGTCATCGCGTGGCCTCCGCGCTGCTGGCCGGTGCCGGCAATGTGATGCGGACGGTCAGGCCGGCGGGGTGACGTTCCAGCAGGGATATGTCGCCGCCATGGCCCTTCACCACGTCCCGCGCGATCGAAAGGCCCAGGCCGAAGCCGTCGCCCGCCGCCCGCGCGTCGTCGGCCTTGAAGAAGGGTTCGAACACCCGGTCGCGCAGCTCGGCCCGGATGCCGGGGCCGTCATCCGAGACCTCGATCTCGGCCGTCCCGTCGGCGCCGACCGCGAGGGCCACGGTCACCGACGAGCCATGCTTGACGCCGTTCTCCACCACATTGGTCACGGCCCGGGTCAGCGCGCTGGGCCGGCAGGTCCAGGTCAGCCGGCCGGGCCCGCTGTAGGACACGGCATGGCCGACATCGGCGAAGTCGGAGCAGACGGTCTGCAGCAGGCTCGGCAGGTCGGCGCGCGACATGCATTCGGACCGGCCATCCTGCCGCAGATAGTCCAGGGTCTCGTCCAGCATGCGGCTGACCCGCCCGATGTCATGCAGCATGGCGTCGCGCAGGCGCCGGTCCGCCACCCGCTCCGCCCGCAGCCGCAGGCGGGTCAGGGGGGTGCGCAGGTCGTGGCTGATGGCGGCCAGCATGCGCATGCGGTCGTCGAGCAGGGCGCGGATGCGGGTTCGCATCTCGTTGAGCGCGTCGGCGACCCGGACGATCTCGCGCGGCCCCTTGCGGCGCACCGCCTGGTCCTGGTCGGGGAACCGGCCGAAGGATTGCGTGGCGGCGGCGACGGCGGAGAGCGGCGCGATGATCCAGCGCACGGCGTAGACGGAGAGCAGCAGGACGACGACCAGCAGCGTGATCGAGGTCAGGGCGGTCGGCCCCAGGACGAAGTGCCAGAGGTTGGGTCGCCGCGGCGCCTCGAAGACCAGGGCGCTGCCGTCGCTGATCCGGACCGCCAGTTGGCGGCCGCCCTGTCCCGGGTGCCGGACCACCTCGATCACGTCGTTGCCGCGATCGAGCCCTGGCTCGCGGGCCTCCAGCTCCGGCAGGCCGGGCAGGTCGGCGCGGGGCAGGGTCTCGAACTCGCCCGGCGGGACCTGGGTGACCTGGACGCCAGCGCGCCGGGCGGTGGCGATGATCACGGCCACATCGGCCGGGGTCTCCGCCGCCTGGGCCAGCTGTGCGATCTGTGCGATCCGGACGACCGGGCGGTCCCGAGACGATGGCCCGCCGGTGACCACGAAGGTGGCCGTCGCGGTCAGCACCGTGCCGATCAGCACGGAGAGCGTGACGATGCCGGTGATCTGGGTGGTGATGCTGCGGGGAATCAGGCGATCCGGAAACCGCATCAGCCCTCCTTCACGGTCGGGGTGAAGACATAGCCCCCCAGACGTACGGTCTTGATCAGCGTGGGGTCGCGCGGATCCGGCTCGATCTTCTGGCGGATGCGGCTGACATGGACGTCGATGCTGCGTTCGATCGGGCCCGACGCGCCGGAATGGACCAGCTCCAGCAGCTGCTCGCGCGACAGCACCCGGCCGGGGTTGCGGCACAGCACCAGCAGCAGGTCGAACTCCATGCTGGTCATGGCCACCCTGACGCCGTCCGGGTCGTGCAGCTGCCGCAGCGCGGCGTCGATCCGCCATCCGGCGAAACCCAGCGGCCGGGCGCGGCTGCGGACGGCTGTGTGCCCGCCCTGGGCGCGGCGCAACAGGGCGCGGATGCGCGCCATCAGCTCGCGCGAGTTGAACGGCTTGGGCACATAGTCGTCGGCGCCGATCTCCAGCCCGATGATCCGGTCGATGTCCTCGCCGCGCGCCGTCACCATGATGATCGGGACCTCCGACGCCGCCCGCAGCCGGCGGCAGATGCTCAGCCCGTCCTCGCCCGGCAGCATGATGTCGAGCACGATCAGGTCCACCGTCTTGCGGGCCAGGAACGCATCCATGTCGACTGCCGAACCCACCGAGGAGGCGATGAACCCGCTCTCGGACAGCACGTCGGTCAGCATCCGCGAGATCTCGGGATCGTCCTCGACCAGCAGGATGTGCGGTTTCGCGGCAGGTCGGGTCGAACGGACGGGCGCCATGGCGTCGCTTGGCTTGACTGTCGGGATGAGGGGAAAGGCTTCGAGGCTGGCCCATTGTCGGTGCCGCACTGCCCCGCGTCACGTGATGTTGTGTGTCTTTTTGTTTCCGCCGCACCAGTGGTTTCGGGATAGTGAGCCGATTGGGAAACCAATGCTTGCGACGGCCAGGCCGGGCTGATAGTTAGCTGATATAGAAACTGTTCAGCCGGGAGCCGGACCATGGCACTGACGCTGTACCTCCATCCGCTGGCCTCGTTCTGCCACAAGGTCCTGATCGCGCTGTACGAGAACGGCACGCCCTTCGAGGGCCGGATCGTCGACAAGCTGGACGAGGCGTCCGCAGCGGAATTCACCGCCGTCTGGCCGGTCGGCAAGTTTCCGGTGCTGCGCGACGAGGCCCGTGGCCAGATGATCCCGGAAACCAGCATCATCATCGAGTATCTCGACCGCCATCACCGCGGCCCGGTGCCGCTGCTGCCCGACGATCCCGACCTGGCCCTGCAGGCGCGGCTGTGGGATCGGTTCTTCGATCTCTACGTCCAGGGGCCGATGCAGAAGCTGGTGACCGATCTGCGGCGGCCGGACGGGCAGAAGGACCCCCAGGGCGTCGCCGAGGCGAAGGCGACGCTGGCCACCGCCTACGATGTGATCGAACGGCAGCTGGAAACGGGGCCCTGGGCGATCGGCGAGGCATTCAGCATCGCCGACTGCGCCGCCACCCCGGCGCTGTTCTACGCCGGCACCCTGGTGCCCTTCGCCGCGAGCCATCCGCGGACGGCCGCCTATTTCGAGCGCCTGGTGGCGCGGCCCTCGGTGGTCCGCACCCTCAGGGAGGCGCGGCCCTACTTCCATTTCTACCCGGCATACGACGCCATCCCGGCGCGGTTCCTCGCGGATTGAGCCGGGTGCCGTGACTCCGGACCCGCTCGACCGCCTGTTCCACGCGCTGTCGGACCCGACCCGCCGCGGCATGGTCGACCGGCTGAGCCGGGGGCCGGCTTCAGTGAAGGAGCTGGCGCGGCCGCTGGCCATGGCGCTGCCGTCGGTGCTGAAGCACCTGCATGTGCTCGAGGCCGGCGGCATCGTGCTGTCGGAGAAGGCCGGCCGGGTGCGGACCTACCGGATCGAGGCCGCGGCTTTGGCCCTGATCGAGGGCTGGGTGGCCGACCGCCGGGCCTCCTGGAATGGTCGCTTCGATCGTCTCGACCGCTATCTCGCCGACCACCCCGACGACCCTGGAGCCCAGGAATGACCATCCGATCCGTCGCCCACGAGACCTTCGTCATCGAGCGCAGCCTGGCCGCCCCGCCGCGCCGTGTCTTCGCCGCCTGGGCGAATGCCGAGGCCAAGCGCAGCTGGTTCGCCTGCCACGACGATTGGGCCGGGGTCGAATACAGCCTCGATTTCCGCGTCGGCGGGACCGAGCTGAACCGGGTCGCCCCGCCGGGCCACCCCGACCATCTCTACCAGGCGCGGTTCCTCGACATCGTTGCCGACCAGCGCATCGTCTACGCCTATGACATGCAGGTTGGGCAGACGCGGATCTCGGTATCGCTGGCGACCGTCGTCCTTGAACCGTCCGCCGCCGGCACCGCGATGACCTTCACCGAGCAGGTGGTGTTCCTCGATGGCTACCCCGACCAGGGCAGCCGGCGACGTGGAACCGAGGAGGGGCTGGACCGGCTGGCGCTGTTCGTGCGGCAGGCGGGGCCGGCCCGCCAGTAGGTCACCCCGCCGCGGCGCTCCATTTCGCGTCGGGTACCACCACCAGCTTGCCGACGAAGCCCTTGGCGATGAAATCGGCCTGGGCGCGGCGGAAGTCGGACAGGCGGTAGATGCCGCCGACCAGGGGCTTGAGCTTGCCGTCCTCGATATAGCGCACCAGCCGCCGGAACGCGCCGCGGGTGCCCTGGGACGAGCCGTGCAGCTCGAGGTGCTTCAGATACATCGTCCGCAGGTCGAGCTGCACCACCGGGCCGGCGATGGCGCCGGCGGTGGTGTAGCGCCCCTCCGGCCGCAGGATGCGCAGCAGGTCGTTGAACATGGCACCGCCGACCAGATCGGCGACGACGTCGATCGGCCGGCCCTTGGTCGCGGCCTCCACCGCTGAGACCAGGTCGCCGGCGTCGCGGGTGATCACGGCTTCGGCACCGATCGCTGCCACCGCATCCTCCTTGCCGCGCCCGACCACGGCATAGGGGATGGCGCCGCGGGCCCGGCACAGCTGGACGATGCCGGAGCCGACGCCGCCGGAGGCACCGGTGACCAGCACCCGCTCGCCCGCCGCCACCCGGGCTCGGTCCAGCATGTGCTCGCCGGTCAGGTAGGCGCAGCAGAAGGTGGCCAGCTCGACATCGGTCATCGGTGTGTCGACGCGATGGGCGTGATCGGCCGGAACGGTCATGTAGTCGGCATAGCCGCCGTCGCGGCCGTGGCCGATGTAGTCGATGTCGGCCAGGCTGTCGTCATCGCGGTTGTAGATGCTGAAATCGACCATCACCCGTTCACCGATCCGCCCGGCGGGCACGCCGGGGCCGACCGCGGCGATGCGGCCGACCGCGTCGGTGCCCTGGATCCGCGGGAAGGTCAGGGTCGACCGTTCGCCGCGGCCGCGCCAGCTCGACACCGCGTCCGGATCGGCCTCGGTGCCATAGGCGCCTTCGCGGACCCAGACATCGGTGTTGTTCATGCCGCAGGCCGAGACCGCGATCAGCACCTCGCCGGCGGCCGGCCTCGGCACCGGCACGTCGCTGCGATGGACCAGCTTGTCCGGCCCGCCATGGCCGGTCAGGACCACGGCGTGCATGGTGGCGGGGATGGTTTCGGCGATCATGACGTCCCTCCCGTTCACAGCTCTCTGGACACCGCCTCGACCGCGCCGGCGACGGCCTTGACCACGATGTCGGCCTCGTCGCGGGTCAGGCACAGCGGCGGGGCGAGGCCCAGGATGTCGCCCTGGGGCATGGCGCGGGTGATGACGCCGCGGGCCAGCGTCGCCGCATAGATCCGCGGGCCGATCTTCAGCGCCGGGTCGAACGCCACCCGGTCGTCCTTGTCGGCGCTGAACTCCACCGCCGCCGCCAGGCCTTCGCCGCGCACGTCGCCGACGATGCGCTGCCCGGCCAGGGCATCGGCCAGGGACTGCCGGAAATAGGCGCCGGTCTCCCGCGCGTTCTCGACCAGGCCCAGGCTGTCGACCAGCTCCAGATTGGCGACTGCGGCGGCGGTGCACAGCGGGTGCGAGGAATAGGTCCAGCCATGGCCGATGGCGCCCAGCGCGTCGGAGCCCTTCTCCAGGATCTTCCAGACCTTCTCCGACACGATCACGCCGGATAGGGGCGCATAGGCCGAGGTCAGGCCCTTGGCGATGGTGATCAGGTCCGGCTTGATGCCGTAATGGTCGGACCCGAACATCGAGCCGAGGCGGCCGAAGCCGGTGATGACCTCGTCGGCGATCAGCAGCACGTCGTATCTGGCCAGGACCGCCTGGATCTTCTCCCAATAGCCTGATGGCGGCGGCACCAGCCCGCCGGTGCCGAGCATCGGCTCGCCGATGAAGGCGGCCACCGTCTCCGGCCCCTCGGCCAGGATCATCTCTTCCAGCTTGTCGGCGCAGGCTTGGGAGAACTGCTCCTCACTCTGCGATCGGTCCTGGCGGCCGTAATAGTAGGGGGCCTCGGTGTGCCGCACTTGGGTCAGCGGCAGGTCGAAGGCCTTGTGGAACACCTCCAGCCCGGTCAGGCTGCCGGTCATCAGGCCGGAGCCGTGATAGCCGCGCCAGCGCGAGATGATCTTCTTCTTCTCCGGCCGCCCCAGGACGTTGTTCACGTACCAGACCAGCTTGATGTTGGTCTCGTTGGCGTCGGAGCCGGACAGGCCGAAGAACACCCGCGACATGCCGGCGGGGGCCCGGTCGATGATCATCTTGGCCAGCTGGATCGACGGCTCGCTGCCATGGCCGACATAGGCATGGTAGTAGGCCAGCTTCTGCGCCTGCGCGGCGATCGCATCGGCGATCTCGCGGCGGCCATAGCCGACATTGACGCAGTACAGGCCGGCGAAGGCATCCAGGCTGCGCTTGCCGTCGCGGTCGGTGATGTAGACGCCTTCGCCGCCGGTGATGATCCGGTTCGGCGTCTCGCCCCGCGCATGGGCCGCCATATGGGTCGAGGGATGGAAGAAATGGTCGCGATCCCAGGCGTCGAGTTCGTTGCCGCGAAGGGCCATCGGAAGTCTCCTCAGTAAAAGAGTGCTGCTTGGACAGACGAGCCCGTCAAAATCGTCATTGCGAGGAGACGAAGTCGACGAAGCAATCCATGGCGCCGCCTGGCATGGATTGCTTCGCTGCGCTCGCAATGACGATCTTTCATGGGTTCAGGCCGCGTCGAGGCAGAGGTATTTCAGCTCGGTGAAGGCTTCGATGCCGTGGCGCGAGCCTTCGCGGCCGAGGCCGGACTGCTTGGTGCCGCCGAACGGGATCGGGGCGCCGGTGATCTTCACCCGGTTGATCGCGACCATGCCATAGTCCAGCGCCCGGCCCAGCCGCAGCATGCGGGCGCCGTCGCGGGTGACGACGTATGCGACCAGGCCGTATTCGGTGTCGTTGGCGCGGGCGACGACCTCGTCTTCGCTGTCGAACGGGACGACGGCGGCGACCGGGGCGAAGGTCTCCTCGCGCATGATCGCGGCGCTGTCCGGCACATCGGCCAGCACGGTCGGTGCGAAGAACAGCGGGCCGGCGGCATGGACCCCACCGCCGGTCAGGCAGCGGGCGCCCTGCGCCACCGCGTCCGCCACCTGGGCCGCCGCCTTGGCCACGGCGCGATCGTGCATCAGCGGCCCGATCTCGGTTTCGGAATTGAGGCCGTTGCCGACCTTGAGCGTGGCGACCCGGGCCGCGAAGGCCTGGCAGAAGGCGGCGTAGACCGGCCGTTCGACATAGATCCGGTTGGCCGCCAAGCAGTCCTGGCCCGAAGTGGCGAATTTGGCATCGACCGCGATCGACACGGCGCGGTCGAGATCGGCATCGGCGAAGACGATCAGGGGCGCGTGGCCGCCCAGCTCCAGCTGCAGCCGCTTGATCGTCGGGGCGCAGCGTTCGGCGATCAGCCGGCCGATCTCGGTCGACCCGGTGAAGCTCACGGCCCGCACCCGCTTGTCGGCGCACAGGCGGCCGACGATCGGCTCCGGGTCGCCGGTGACGACGTTGAACACCCCGGCCGGGATGCTCGCCCGCTCCGCCAGCTCGGCCAGGGCCAGGGCAGAAAGCGGGGTCTGCGACGACGGATGCGCCACCACGGTGCAGCCGGCGGCCAGGGCGGCCGCGGCCTTGCGGGTCAGCATGGCGCAGGGGAAGTTCCAGGGGGTGGCGACGCCGACCACGCCCAGCGCCTCGCGCCGCACCATCATCTCGGCGCCGGGCAGGTGGCTGGTGACGGATTCGACGTTCAGGCGCTTCGCCTCCTCGGCGAACCACTCGACGAAGCCGGCACCGTAATCGATCTCACCGCGGGATTCCGCCAGCGGCTTGCCCTGCTCCAGGGTCATCAGCAGGGCCAGGTCTTCCCTGGCCGCCAGGATGCGGTCGAACCAGTTGCGCAGCCGGGCAGCGCGCTCTTGCGGCAGCAGCGCCCGCCAGGCGGGAAAGGCGGCCTGGGCGGCGACGATGGCGCGGTCCGTCTCCGCCGCGCCCAGCCGGGCGACGCGGGCAATGGCGATGCCGGTGGCGGGATCGGTGACCTCGAACACGGCGCCGCTCGGCGCCGCGGTCCAGCGGCCATCGACATAGGCCATCTCGCGCAGCAGCCGGCGGTCGGTCAGGCGGCCCAGCGCCTCATGCTGGCTGGGCCGGGTGGCGAGGGCGGTCATGGGCGGGCCTCCGTCAAGGGCGAGGCCTGCAGGGTAGGGGCGGGGCCGGGGAGAAGGAGGCTGTTTGCGGGGGAGGATGGAGAGGATGTCTCCGCCCATCCCCTCCCGAGGAGAGAGTCTCTCTCCCCGCTAGGCCTGACCCGGTTCCGCCAACACCTCGATCGGCACGGCGACATCGTCCTTCACGGTGCGGGTGACGATGTAGGTGAAGTAGCGGTCGATGCCGATCTCGCTTTCCAGCAGCCGGTCGATCAGCCGCTGGTAGCCGTCGATGTCGCGGGCGACGATCTTCAGGAGATAGTCGATGCCGCCGCCCAGCGACCAGCAGCCGACCACCTCCGGCACCGCCTTCACCGCCCGCTCGAACCGGTCGAAATCGGCCTGGCGGTGGGCGCCCAGCGTGATCTCGACGAACACCATGGCGAAGGGCGCGATCCGGCGCAGCGCGATGCGGGCGTGATAGCCGGTGATGATGCCTTCCTGCTGCAGCCGGTGCAGCCGGGTCCAGCACGGCGTCGGCGACAGCCCGACCCGCTCGGCGAGGGCGAGTTTGGTGATGCGACCGTCGCGCTGGATCTCGGCGAGGATGCGCAGGTCGATGGGGTCGAGCTTGACGGACATGGTCCTGACCATGCCGGGTCGGGATTCCGGTTGTCAATTGAACTGATCCTGGATCACAGTCCAATCATGACAATCTGGCAACCCGACCCCGAGACCCTGCGCCGGCCCGCCTATCTGTCCCTGGCCGACCAGATCGCGCGCGCCATCGCCGACGGGCGGCTGCAGCCGGGGGAAAGGCTGGCGACGCACCGGCAGATGGCGGAGACGCTGAAGCTGTCGGTGCAGACCGTCAGCCGTGCCTATGAGGAGCTGATCCGCCGCGGCCTGATCTCCGGCGAGACCGGGCGCGGCACCTTCATCCGCCCGCCGCAGCGCGAGCCGGCGCCGCCCTATATTCCGGAGCGGCTGAGCGAGGTGATTGACCTGTCGATCCTGAAGCCGGTGGTGTGCGAGACCAAGCACATCGAGGCGATGAAGGCGGCGCTGCATGATCTGGCCGACACCCTGCCGCCCTCCGCCGTGCTGTCCTTCCGGCCGAACATGCTGTTCGCCCGCCACCGCCGGGTGGGCCAGGACTGGCTGCGCGACCATTGCGGGGTGGAAGCGGCGCCGAGCACCATCCACCTGACCAACGGCGCCACCTCGGGCATGACCATCGCCCTGATGGCCGCGGCGCCGCCGGGATCGACCGTGGTGACCGAGGCGGTCGGCCACCACACGCTGGTGCCGCTGGCCGCCTATCTCGGCCTGCGGCTGCGCGGCGTGGCGATCGACGGCGAGGGCGTGGTGCCCGAGGCGCTGGACGAGGCCTGCCGCGAGGGCGATGTCCGCGCCCTGTTCGTCATGCCGAACCCGATCAACGCCACCGCCAGCCTGATGGGCGCGGCGCGGCGGGCGGAGATCGTTACGGTGGCGCGGCGCCACGGGCTGCAGATCATCGAGAACGACGTGCTGGCGCCGCTGTTGAGCGAGCGGCTGCCGCCGCTGGCGGCCCTGGCGCCGGAGCGGACGCTGTACGTCACCACCTTCACCAAATGCGTGATGCCGGGGCTGCGGGCCGGCTATCTCGTGGTGCCCGACCGGCTCTGCCCGGCCGTGGCCAACCGCAGCCTGGTCACCAACTGGATGGCGACCGGGCTGGTCGCCGAACTGGCCGCCCGCTGGGTCGAAACCGGCACGGCGGCGGAGCTGGTGCGCTGGCAGAACACGGCGATCCGCGGCCGCCAGGCGATCGCGGCGGAACTGCTGGCCGGCATCCCGCATCGCGCCCATCCGGAAGGGCTGCATGTCTGGCTGCCCCTGGGCGAAGGCCGGTCGGAGGAGGAGTTCGTGTCCCATGCCCGGCTGCAGGGCGTGGCCATCGCGCCGGGTGCGTCCTTCGCCATCGACGGCCGTCCGGCTTGGCCGGCGGTGCGCGTCTCGGTCGGGTCGACCACGCCGGAGCAGCTGCGCGACGGCCTCAAGATCGTGGTCAACCTGCTGCAGGGCGAACCGGAGCCGGTGTTGCTGGCGATGTAGAAACAGGCATGCCGATGCCTAACAAATCATCACGAACTGAAAATTGTACTGATTTGTTTTTCCATTTGACATGATTTTGTCTCCCTCCCATCGTGACGTCCATTCAAGGCCGTCGCCGCAACAGGGAGAGCGACTTGCCAGACCCGACATCATCGGCCCCATGCATCAGCGTCGAAGGCGTGACCAAGCGCTTCGGCCCGCTGACTGTGCTGAACGACCTGTCCTTCACCGTGAAGCCCGGTGAGAAGCTGGCGCTGATCGGCCCGTCCGGCTCCGGCAAGACCACCATCCTGCGCATCCTGATGACGCTGGAGGAGATCAACGGCGGCCACATCCGCATCGAGGGCGAGCAGCTGTTCCACATGCCGCGCAATGGCGGGCTGGTGGCGGCCGATGAGCGCCACCTGCACAAGATGCGCGCCAAGATCGGCATGGTGTTCCAGCTGTTCAACCTGTTCCCGCACAAATGCGTGCTGGACAACGTCACCTTGGCCCCGATGCTGACCGCCGGCGTCGACCGCAAATCGGCCGAGACGCGAGCGATGGAATTGCTCGAGCTGGTCGGCATGGCCGGCAAGGCCAAGGCGATGCCGGCGCAGCTGTCCGGCGGCCAGAAGCAGCGCGTCGCCATCGCCCGCGCTTTGGCGCTGCAACCCAGGATCATGCTGTTCGACGAGGTCACCTCGGCGCTCGACCCCGAGCTGGTGGAGGAGGTGCTGAACGTCATGCGCCGCCTGGCCGCCGAGACCGACATGACCATGTTGCTGGTCACCCACGAGATGAGCTTCGCCCACGACTTCGCCGACCGCGTCCTGTTCTTCGACCAGGGCCGGATCGTGGAGGAGGGGCCGCCGGACGCGATCTTCCGCAATCCGCGCGAGGAGCGGACCCAGATTTTCCTCAAGAAGATCATTGCCGCCGGCCATCGGGTCTGACGCCGCGCTGCGACAACGCAAAACAGGAGAGGCAGAAATGAACAATGGATTTTGCGCGCGTCTGGTCCTGGCCGCCGCGTCGGCCGTGGCTTTGGCGCAGCCGGCCGCAGCCGACACGCTGGACAATCTCAAGGAGCAGGGCTTCGCTCGCATCGCCATCGCCAACGAGCCGCCCTTCACCGCGGTGGCGGCGGACGGCAAGGTCTCCGGCGCCGGGCCGGACGTGGCCCGCGAGGTGTTCAAGCGCATGGGCGTGGCCGACGTCGTCGCCTCGATCTCGGAATACGGCGCCATGATCCCCGGGCTGCAGGCGCGCCGCTTCGATGCCGTCACCGCTGGCCTGTTCATGAAGCCGGAGCGCTGCCGCGCCGTCGCCTATTCCCAGCCGATCCTGTGCGACGGCGAGGCCTTCGCGGTGAAGAAGGGCAATCCGCTGAACTTCCAGAGCTATGCCGACATCGCCGCCAATGCCGACGCCAAGATCGGCGCGCCCGGCGGCGGCACCGAGGAGCGGCTGGCACTGGAGGCCGGGGTACCGCGGGAGCGGGTGATCGTGGTGCCGGACGGGCAGAGCGGCATCAAGATGCTGCAGGACGGCCGCATCGACGCCTATTCGCTGCCGATCCTGTCGATCCAGGACCTGATGAAGAAGGCGTCGGACCCGAACATCGAGATGATCGGCCCGGTGAAGAACGCCCCGGTCTATTGCGACGGTGCCGCCTTCCGCAAGCAGGACACGGCGCTGCGCGACGCCTTCGACAAGGAGCTGGCGGCGCTGAAGCAGTCCGGCGAATTCGCCAAGATCGTCGAACCCTACGGCTTCTCGGCCAAGGCCGCGATCGAGACCAACCGCGACGCGCTGTGCGGCGGTCCGAACTGAGGGGCTGAGGGAAGAGCCGCCGCATGACCGACTGGGCCGGCTATTTCGGGCTGATCCTGCAGGGCGCCTGGGTGACGATCGAGCTGACCGTGCTCGGCTGCGCCCTGGCGTTGGTCGTCGCCTTCCTGGCCGGGCTGGGGCGAATCTCGTCCAGCTTCGCCCTGCGATCGCTGGCCACCGTCTATATCGAGTTCTTCCGCGGCACCTCGATCTTCGTGCAGCTGTTCTGGGTCTATTTCGTGCTGCCGCTGGCGGGGTTCGAACTCAGCCCGCTGCAGGCCGGGGTGCTGGCGCTGGGCCTCAATGTCGGGGCCTATGGCGCCGAGGTGGTGCGCGGCGCGGTGCAGTCGATCGGCCGCGAACAGCGCGAGGCCTGCGTGGCGCTGAACCTGACACGGCGGCAGAGCCTGCGCCATGTCATCCTGCCCCAGGCCTTCGTGCTGATGCTGCCGACCTTCGGCAACAATGCGATCGAACTCTTGAAGGCCACTGCCGTGGTGTCGCTGATCTCGCTGGCCGACCTCACCTTCCAGGCCCAGATCGTGCGGGCCCAGACTGGCAGCACCGCCTTTCCCTTCCTCACCATCCTGGTGATCTACTTCCTCCTCGCCACGCTGATCTCGACGGGAGTGCGGGCGCTGGAACGCCGCTTGGCGCGCGGCCTCGACGGCGTGCGGAGCTGACGCCATGGATTGGGACTGGGCCTTCGTCGTCGAGATCCTGCCGACCCTGCTGCAGGGCGCCAAGATCACCATCCTGGCCACCATCCTGGGCTATGCCCTGGCGGTGGTGCTGGGCCTCGGCCTGGCGCTGCTGCGCCGGTCGCCGCGCCGCTGGCTGGCGCGCGGCACCGGCTTCGTCGCCGAATTCATCCGCGGCACCCCGCTGCTCGTGCAACTCTACTTCCTGTTCTACATCATGCCGGATCTCGGCCTGACCCTGTCGCCGCTGACCGCCGGGGTGATCGGCCTCGGCCTGCACTACGCCACCTACACGGCGGAGGTGTACCGCGCCGGCATCGACAACACGCCGCGCGGCCAGTGGGAAGCGGCGAAGGCCTGCAACCTCACGGTCGGCCAGAGCTGGCGCCACATCATCCTGCCGCAGGCGATCCCGCCGATGATCCCGGCCCTGGCCAACTACTTCATCGCCATGTTCAAGGAGACGCCGCTGCTCTCCGCCATCACGGTCCTGGAGCTGATGAACCAGGCCCGCAGCGTCGCCAACTTCAACTACCGCTACCTGGAGCCGATCACGCTGGTCGGCGCCTTCTTCCTCGTCATCAGCCTGATCGCCGTGACCGGCCTCCGCGTCCTGGAGCGCCGCTTCCGGCCGCTGCGCTGACCCGGAGTCGATGATGCCGCTGCCCGAGATCGAACGATCCGCCCTGCCGCTCAGCTTCGACGACCGGCCGCTGCCGAAGCGGGTCGGCCTCGTCACCCTGGCGACCGACCACACCAGCGAGCCGGATTTCCGTCGCATGGTGGCCAGCGACCGGATCGGCGTCTATGTCGCCCGCATCGCCTATGCCAACCCGACCACGCCGGAGAATCTGCGCCGGATGCAGCCGCGGCTGAGCGAAGGCGCCCGGCTGATCCTGCCGGAAGAGGATCTGGATCTCGTCTGCTACTCCTGCACCTCGGCGTCGGTGGTGATGGGCGACGATGCGATCGAGGTGGCGATCCGCGAGGCCAAGCCCGGCGTCACCGTGGTGACGCCGCCGCTGGCCGCGCGCCGCGGCCTCGACGCGCTGGGCGTCCGCCGGATCGCGCTGCTGACGCCCTACACGGTCGAGACCAGCCGGCCGATGGCGGCCTATTTCGCCGATCACGGCTACGGCATCGCCCGCTTTACCTGCCTCGGCCTCGACGACGACCGGGAGATGGCGCGGATCACCCCGGCTTCGATCATCGCGGCGGCCGAGGCGGCGATGACGCCGGACGCCGAGGCGCTGTTCATCTCCTGCACCGCCCTGCGTGCCGCCGGGGTGGCGGCGGAGATCGAGCGCCGGATCGGCAAGCCGGTGGTGACCAGCAACCTCGCCACCGCCTGGATGGCCCTGCGGCTGTGCGGCGACGACCAGCCCCGGCCGGATCTCGGCCGGCTGATGGCGGTGTGAGGGGCGGGGTGATGGTCGGCGCATCCCATTCGAGCAATTCGGGCTATTCGAGTCCCCCCTCCCCTTGCGGGAGGGGGGTAGGGGGAGGGGGTTCCCTCCGCCAGAACCGGCCGCATCCGGTCGGAACTCCGAGGCCCATCGCATTCGCGCGCGGACGCGCGCAGACCCCTCCCCCTGCCCCCCTCCCGCAAGGGGAGGGGGGACAAAAAAAGGTGGGCCTGCGTCCTGAGGGAACAGTTCGTAGGTTGGGTTCGCCAAGTGCGAACCCAACCTACGTCTCTCTGCGGACGGCGAGGCCCGCCCGATGACCCACGCCGTCACCCTCGCCACCATCCATGCCGCCGCGGAGCGCATCGCCGGAGAGGTCGTGCGCACGCCGCTGGTGCCGTCGCCGACCCTGTCGGAGCGCGCCGGCGCGCCGGTGTTCCTCAAGCTCGAGACCCGGCAGACCACCGGCAGCTTCAAGCTGCGCGGCGCGACCAACGCGGTGCTGTCGCTGCCGCCGGAGGCCCGCAAGGTTGGGATCGCCGCCGCCTCGACCGGCAATCACGGCCGCGGCCTGGCTCATGCCGCCGCCCGCCAAGGCCTGCGTTGCATCGTGTGCATGTCCGCCCTGGTGCCGGAGAACAAGGTCGCCGCGATCCGCACCCTGGGGGCGGAGATCCGCATCGTCGGCCGGTCGCAGGACGACGCCCAGGATGAGGTCGACCGGCTGGTGGCGGAGGAGGGGTTCACCGCCATCCCGCCCTTCGATCACCCGGATGTGATCTCCGGCCAGGGCAGCATCGGGCTGGAGATCGTCGCCGACGTGGCCGACGTGGAGCAGGTGGTGGTGCCGCTGTCCGGCGGCGGCCTGTTCGGCGGCATCGCCGCGGCGGTCAAGGCGTTGCGGCCACTGGCCCGGATGACCGGCGTGTCGATGGAACGCGGCCCGGCGATGCAGCTCAGCCTTGCCGCCGGCCGCCCGGTGCCGGTCGAGGAATTGCCGACCCTGGCGGATTCGCTCGGCGGCGGCATCGGCCTGGACAACCGCCACACCTTTGCCCTGGCCCGCGACCTGCTGGACGAGGTCGTGCTGCTGGCCGAGGCCGAGATCGCCGCGGCGATCGACCACGCCTATGCCGCGGAGCAGGAGATCGTCGAGGGCGGCGGCGCGGTCGGCATCGGCGCGTTGCTGGCCGGCAAGCTCACCGTATCCGGTCCGACCGTGCTGGTGGTCTCGGGCCGCAACATCGACATGGCGCTGCACCGCAGGATCGTCAGCGGCGCCTGGGAGGAGACACCGTGCCCCGCATGACCATCGTGACGGAGGCGGAACTGCGCCGCGCCGTGCCGCTCGACCGCGATACCGTCGCCTGCGTCGAGCAGGCGTTCCTGGCGCTGGCCACCAAGGCGGTGGTGATGCCGCCGATCCTGCGCCTGGACATCCCTGAGCATCATGGCGAGGTCGATGTGAAGACCGCCTATGTGCCCGGCCTGGACGGCTTCGCCATCAAGATCAGCCCCGGCTTCTTCGACAACCCGAAGCTGGGCCTGCCCAGCACCAGCGGGCTGATGGTGCTGTTCAGTGCCAGGACCGGGCAGGTCGATGCGGTGCTGTTCGACAATGGCTACCTGACCGACGTGCGCACCGCCGCGGCGGGCGCGGTGGCGGCCAGGCACCTGTCCCGCAAGGATGCGAAGGTGGCCGCGATCTTCGGTGCCGGCATGCAGGCGCAGCTGCAGTTGCAGGCGCTGATGCTGGTGCGGCCGATCGTCGAGGCGCGGATCTGGGCCCGCCGGCCCGAGCGGGCGGATGCCCTGGCGGTGACGTTGTCCGACCGGCTGGGCATCGCCGTCCGCGCCGAGGTGGCGCCGGAAGCAGCGGTCGACGGCGCCGACATCATCGTCACCACCACGCCGGCGACCGAACCGGTGCTGAGCGCCGGCTGGCTGTCGCCCGGCCAGCACATCACCGCGATAGGCTCGGACGCCGAGCACAAGAACGAGCTGGATCCCGCCATCCTCGCCCGTGCCGACCTCTATGTCGCCGACAGCCTGGCGCAGGTGCGGCGGCTGGGCGAGCTGCATCACGCCATCGCCGCCGGCACCGTCGCGGCCGATGCCGTCTTCCCCGAACTCGGCGCCGTCATCGCCGGCACCGCGCCCAGCCGCAGCTCCGCCACCGCCATCACCGTCGCCGACCTCACCGGCACCGGCGCCCAGGACACCGCCATCGCCACCCTGGCCCGCGGCCGCGTGGCCGCCGCCGGCATCGGCACCCCCTTCGAAAGCTGAAAGGCACCGCCATGTCCGTCACCTTGAACTTCAGCCGCGAGGAATATGCCGCGCGGCTGGCCAAGACCCGCGCCGCCATGGCCCGCCAGGGGATCGACCTGCTGTGGGTCAGCGACCCCTCGAACATGGCGTGGCTGACCGGCTATGACGGCTGGTCCTTCTACGTCCACCAGGGCGTGCTGGTGCCGCCGGAGGGCGAGCCGATCTGGTACGGCCGCGGCCAGGACGCCAACGGCGCAAAGCGCACCGCCTATCTCGCGCATGACAACATCATCGGCTATCCCGACCATTACGTGCAGTCGACCGAACGGCACCCGATGGACCGGCTGGCCGGGATCATCGACTCGCGCGGCTGGGGCCGGCTGTCGATCGGCGTCGAGATGGACAATTACTGGTTCTCGGCCGCCGCCTTCGCATCGCTGCAGCGCCACCTGCCCAACGCCCGCTTCGCCGACGCCACCGCGCTGGTGAACTGGCAGCGCGCGGTGAAGAGCCCGCAGGAGCTGGACTACATGCGAAAGGCCGCGCGCATCGTCGAGGCGATGCACAAGCGGATCGTCGAGAAAGTCGAGCCCGGCCTGCGCAAGAACGACCTCGTCGCCGAGATCTACGATGCCGGCATCCGCGGGGTGGACGGCGTCGGCGGCGACTATCCCGCAATCGTGCCGCTGCTGCCCTCGGGCGCGGACGCCTCGGCGCCGCACCTGACCTGGGACGACAAGCCGATGCGCAGCGGGGAGGGAACCTTCTTCGAGATCGCCGGCTGCTACAAGCGCTACCACTGCCCGCTGTCGCGCACGGTGTTCCTGGGCAAGCCGACCCAGGCCTTCCTCGACGCCGAGAAGGCGGTGCTGGAGGGGATGGAGGCCGGGCTGGAGGCGGCGCGGCCGGGCAACACCTGCGAGGACATCGCCCATGCCTTCTTCGGCGTGCTGAAGAAGTACGGCATCACCAAGGACAACCGCACCGGCTACCCGATCGGGCTGAGCTATCCGCCGGATTGGGGCGAACGGACCATGAGCCTGCGCCCGGGCGACCGCACCGTGCTGGAGCCCGGCATGACCTTCCACTTCATGACCGGGCTATGGCTGGAAGACATGGGGCTGGAGATCACCGAGAGCATCGCCATCGCCGAGGGCGGGGTCGAGATCCTGGCCGACGTGCCGCGCCAGCTCTTCGTCAAGCCATGACCGGTGTCGACCTGCCGCCATCGCCGATCGTGCCGTCGGTCGATTTCGACCGCGACGGGGTGCAGCACGGCACGCTGCGCCTGCCCTACAGCCGGGACGATTCCGCCTGGGGCTCGGTGATGATCCCGATCGCCGTGATCCAGAACGGGGAGGGCCCGACCGCCCTTCTCACCGGCGCCAATCACGGCGACGAATACGAGGGCCCGATCGCGCTGTTCGACCTGGCGCGGACGCTGGATCCGGCGCAGGTGCGGGGGCGGGTGATCATCGTCCCGGCGATGAACTACCCGGCCTTCCGCGCCGGCACCCGCACCTCGCCGATCGACAAGGGCAATCTGAACCGCAGCTTCCCCGGCCGGCCCGACGGCACCGCGACGCAGAAGATCGCGGACTATTTCCAGCGCGCCCTGCTGCCGCTGGCCGACATCGTGCTGGACTTCCATTCCGGCGGGAAGACGCTGGATTTCGTGCCCTTCGCCGCCGCCCATATCCTGCCCGACAAGGACCAGGAGGCGCGCAGCTTCGCGGCGGTCGCGGCCTTCGCGGCGCCCTGGTCGATGCGGATGCTGGAGATCGACGCCGTCGGCATGTACGACACCGCGGCCGAGGCGGCGGGCAAGGTCTTCGTCACCACCGAACTCGGCGGCGGCGGCACCGCCACGGCCCGCACCGTCGGCATCGCCAAACGCGGCGTGCGCAACCTGCTGCGCCATGCCGGCATCCTGGCGGAGGCGGTGGAGCCGGCGCCCAGCCGCTGGCTCGACATGCCGTCTTCCGACTGCTTCTGCTTCGCGGAGCAGGACGGCATGGCCGAGACCTGCGTCGATCTCGGCGACCCGGTGCGGAAGGGCGACGTCATCGCCCGGATCCACCCGGTCGACCGCACCGGCGGGGCGCCGGCGGAATACCGGGCGGCGCTGAACGGCATCCTCGCCGCCCGGCACTTCCCCGGCCTGGTCAAGGCGGGGGACTGCCTGACGGTGATCGGCACCGTGGAGGATTAGGGCGTCACGGTCGGTTCATGTCGGCGAACACCGCCTTCAGCCGGGCCGCGGCGAAATCCATGAAGGCCCGGACCTTGGCGGTCGCCAGCCGGCCTTCGGGGGCGATGAGATGGGCGGGCAGCGGGGGCAACTCGTCGTCCGGCAGCAGGATGACGAGGCGGCCTTCCCGGACGTGGCGGTCGATCTTGTACGACATGACGCGCAGCACGCCCTCGCCGTCCACGGCGGCGTCCACCGCGGCCTGATCGGCATTGACCATCAGGCGCGGGCGCACCCGCACGTTGCGGTTCACCCGGTGTCCCGGCGCCGGCGGGAAGCTCCAGACCTCATTCGGGCTCAGCGGGGCGATCGCGATGCAGTCATGCTCCGAAAGATCGGCCGGCACCGTGATCGCCGGCTTGCGCGCGAGGTAGTCCGGCGAGGCGCACAGCACGCGCCTGACATTGCCGACATGCAGCGCGATCATCGCCGAATCCGGCAGGGCCGCGATCCTCAGCGCCACGTCCACGCCCTCCTCGATCAGGTTGATCATCTGGTCGAGCAGCAGGAAGCGGACCTGGACGTCGGGATGGGCCCGCAGGAAGGCG
The DNA here is from genome assembly GCF_031453975.1 of Inquilinus ginsengisoli. Classification (NCBI taxonomy): domain Bacteria; kingdom Pseudomonadati; phylum Pseudomonadota; class Alphaproteobacteria; order Rhodospirillales; family Rhodospirillaceae; genus Inquilinus; species Inquilinus ginsengisoli. The sequence continues at coordinate 761,822 of NZ_JAVDPW010000002.1, read as the reverse complement.
CCGATGATCGGGCGCAGGATCTGGGTTCCGAACATCACCGGCGCCGTGATCGTCAGCAGGCCACGCGGCGCGGTTCGTTCGCCGGCCACCGACAGGTCGGCTTCCTCGAGGTCGGTCAGCATGCGGCGGCAGGCCGCGGCGTAGCGTTCGCCCGCATCGGTCAGCCGCAGGCCACGCGTGCTGCGATGCAGCAGCTGGACGCCGACCTGGCTTTCGAGAAAGGCGATGGCGCGGGTGACGGCGGCCGGTGAGCGGCCCAGCCGACGTCCGGCACCGGCAAGGCTCCCTTCATCGAGCGTGGTGACGAACACGCGCATGGCGTCCAGTCGGTCCATCGGTCCTTCCGGCTGGCGAAAGCAAGGCTTTCCCACGATAGACGTTCTGGCGACGGGGACAAAGCCGTAGCCTCTTGCGGCGGCAGATGGGTCACTCCCCCGCAGGCCCTCCAGATGAGGAAGACCGAGATGCAAGCCCCGAAGCCGGCCGTCACCCACCATCGCACCGTCGCCATCGAAGGCGTGGAGGTCTTCTACCGCGAGGCCGGCCCGGCCGATGCGCCGGTCGTGCTGCTGCTGCACGGCTTCCCGACCTCGTCGCATATGTTCCGCAATTTGATCCCCGCTTTGGCGGACCGCTACCGCGTGATCGCGCCGGACTATCCCGGCTTCGGCCAGAGCGGCATGCCCGACCACCGGGAGTACGCCTACACCTTCGCCCACTACGCCGATGTGGTGGACGGGCTGCTGGAGCAGCTCGGCGTCCGGCGCTACGCCATGTATGTGATGGATTATGGCGCGCCGGTCGGCTACCGCCTGGCGCTGAAGCACCCCGAGCGGGTCAGCGCGCTGATCATTCAGAACGGCAACGCCTATGAGGAGGGCCTCAAGCAGTTCTGGGACCCGATCAAGGCGTATTGGGCGGAGGACTCGGCGGCGCGGCGCGAGGCGCTGGCCTTCCTGGTGGCGCCGGAGACGACGAAGTTCCAGTACACCGACGGCGTGCGCGACGTCTCACGCATCTCCCCCGACAACTGGGTCCACGACCAGGCGCTGCTGGACCGGCCGGGGAACAAGGACGTCCAGCTCGACCTGTTCAAGGACTACGGCAGCAACGTCCCGCTCTACCCCCAGTTCCAGGCCTTCTTCCGCGAGCGCAAGCCGCCGACGCTGATCGTGTGGGGCCAGAACGACGTCATCTTTCCGGCCGACGGCGCCCACCCCTACAAGCGCGACCTGCCGGACCTCGAATTCCACCTGTTCGACACCGGCCATTTCGCCCTGGAGGACAAGGCCGACGAGATCTTCCCCCTGATCCGCGACTTCCTCGATCGGAAGGTAGGGGGCGGGCCGTGACGCCGGCCGATCACCCCGTCGCGTCACGCCAGGGCTTCTGTCTGTGCTGCGGCGGCTCGGCCACCTTCGCCCCTGACGGCAGCTGGCTGACCCCGCACCAGGTCTTTACCGAGGCCCGCGGCATCGTCGACACGATCCGCGCGGCGGCGGCCACGGCGCCGATCCAGGTCCACACGCTGCGCGGCAATGTCAGCGTGCTCGAGGGGTCCGGCGGCAACATCGCCGTGCTCACCGGCCCGGACGGCAAGCTGCTGGTCGATGCCGGCATCGGCGTGTCCCGGCCGCAGCTCACCAAGGCCCTCGCCAGCCTGGGACCCGAGCCGATCACGCACCTGATCAACACCCATTGGCATTTCGACCATGCCGACGGCAATGAATGGCTGCATGCCGAAGGTGCTGCCATCCTGGCCCATGAGAACACCCGCAAGCATCTCATCGCCGCCCAGCGGGTCGAGGACTGGAACTTCGACTTCCCGGCATCGCCGCCGGGCGCCATTCCGGCCGACGTCTTCGCCACGGACCGGAGCGTGCAACTGAACCGCTCCACCCTCGCGCTGAAGTATTACGGCCCGGCCCACACCGACAGCGACATCTCCGTCACCTTCGCCGAGGCGGACATCGTCCACGCCGCCGATATCTACTGGAATGGGATCTACCCGTTCATCGACTATTCGACCGGCGGCAGCATCGACGGCACGATCCGCGGGGCCGAGGCCACCCTGGCTGTGACCACCGACAAGACGATCATCATCCCGGGCCACGGCCAGCCCGTCAGCAACCGGGCGGAGCTCCAGGCCTATCGCGACATGCTGGTGGCGATCCGGGACAACGTCGCGGCGCTGAAACGCCAGGGCCGGTCCCTGGAGGAGATCGTCGCGGCCAAGCCGACCGCGGCCTATGACGCGAAATGGGGCCAGTTCGTCATCGGCCCCGCCCTCTTCACCAAGCTGGTCTACGAGGGCGTCTGAAACCGCGCCGGGCCTACGACCTGCCGATCACGGTCCGGGAGACCGCCAACAGCCGCCCCGGACCGTTCACGGCCGCGAACAGCAGCCCGGCGATGAAGGAGAAGTGATCGACGAAGAAGCCGAACTCGGCCTGGTTCCCCGCCCAATGCGATGGGCCGTGGAAGGCGAAGGCCAGGAACAGGACATAGGCCGCGGCGACGAGCGCCGCTTCCGAGAAGAACGCGCCCGTGAGGAAACAGATGGCCAGCGCACATTCCAGGATCGCGGCAAGCCAGGCCAGGAGAAGCGGAGCCGGAAAACCCGCGGCGGCGATGTAGCCCGCGGTGTCGCCCATGCCGAGGAACTTGAAGCTCACGGCCATGATGAAAACCGCGGCGAAGATGATCCTGCCGATGAGAATAGCGATCGACCGCCACGAGGGTTCTGATGCATCCATGCTCGTCGGCCTTTCCCCCATGTAAGATACGCAGAGTAACCGAACTGGAATACCAGGTTCAACTGCTGGGCTGGCGCGAGTCGCGACCTTGCGGGAACTGAGGCGCTCGCGATCCTATCAAAGAATTGCCAGGGCCGTGGTCGCCACCAGGATGGCCGCGAACAGCAGATTGACCACCCGGGATATCGTCGGTTGGTGCAGTAGTCTGGCAAAGACGCTGCCGGCGACCAGCCAGGCGAGATGGATCAGGGTGATCATCCCGGTCAGCACCGCCACCTTGATCATCGTTTCCGTCAGGCGGGAATCGGCGGCGAGCGTGGTGCCGGTGAAGACCGCGGCGATGGCGAGATAGGCCTTGGGATTGGCCACCGCGAGCAGAAAGCCGCCGACGAGGCCGGGCGCCTGGACGTCCCGGCCGGGTTCGGACAAGGGCGGCGCCGTGGCGATCCTGAACGCCAGATAGATCATGTAGGCGACGGACAGGCCCAGCAGGACCGGGGCAAGGCGTGGCAGCGACAGCAGGATTGAGACCAGCCCCGCGGCGATCGCGAGCAGGACGGCGGTGGTGCCCAGGATCAGCCCCGACACATAGGGCAGGGACCGCCGGAAGCCGAAGGCGGCGCCGACGGCGGTGACGCTGATGGTCGACGGGCCCGGGCTGCCCATCACCACCAGGGCCGCCAGGACCAGCGACAGGACGGGGTGCCAGGCCCCGGGGTCCAAAAGCAGCTGATCCATCATGGGAATCCCTGTAGCGTCGCCGGATGGGAACCAGGCTACAGGGGCGAAGCGACGCCGGTCTTGGACGCTTGTGCGACACCGGCCCGCGCGGCGGTAGGGCCAAGGGCGCCTGCAGCCACGGCCTCACGCCGGGGCAATGGGCCGCTGCGCTCGGCTAGCCCATCGGTCAGGCCAGCCCCATCTCCCGCATATCCTGGAACCGGTCGGCGATGCGCGGATGCAGCCGGCCGCCATCCGCGGCACCGATCGCCACCAGCACCTCGTCCGGCCCCGGCGCGTCGGTGACGGCGAATTCGGCGGTGATGAAATGCGACCGCTTGCCGGTCTCGGTCTTGTGGATCATCGGCACCGAGACGGTGACGCCGGCCGGCCCGCGGGTGTTGGTGAAGCTGAGATAGGCGGTGCCGCCCACCGCGTTGCGGAACACATTGCCGAAGCGCAGCGTGTGGATCAGGGCGGAGGCGTGCTCGACCTCGCCGCCGGTGCCGACGATCGCGGCCTTGCCATAGGCCTCGATCCGGTCCGCCGGCATCAGCTCGAGCAGCCGGGCGACCAGCGCCTCGGCCAGCGGCGGGGCGATCGCCAGCACCTCCGGCCGCAGGTCCTCGACGAAGCCGCGCCCTGCCCAGGGGTTCGCCAGCACCGCCGCGACGATGACCGAGGTCACCGGCCGGGCGCCGCGCTTGCCGCCCTCGATGAATATCTGCTCCGTGTGGGCGGCGATCTTGCGGATCTCAAGCGTCATGGCGCGCTCTCATGCTCTCGGCTGGTTCGGAGGCCGCGACCCTAGGCAGCGCCGCGGCGGGCGTCTTCCTATGAATCGGAGGAAACGGACGCTGAAATCCCCCCGGCCGGGAGGTAGAGTGGGGCGCGCGCCCGCGCCTAAACTCGGCATCGTTTCCGCAGATGAGCCATTTGCCCTTGGACCACCGGTCGCTGCTCCGCGCGCTTCGCGATGCCGCCAGCCTGATCAATTCCAGCGGCGACCTCGCCACCATGCTGCGGCACCTCGTCTACGCCGCCTGCCACCACGGCATGTGGTCGATGGGCGCGGTGATGAGCGTCGACCAGCAGAACGGCTATGCCTATGTCGTGGCCCGGCACGATCCGACGCTGATCCCGAACGTGCTGGAGAACCGCTGGAACCTCGCCACCAGCCCGTCGCTGATCGCCCTGACGCGCAACGAGCCGGTGGTGATCCCCGACGCCTTCGCCTCCGAGGAGTTCCCGGCCTACCGCCAGGAGGCGCATGAGCGCGGCTACCGCACCGTGGTGGTGCTGCCGATGGGCTGCCACGACGCCGAGGGCCGCGCCATGGTCCTGACCGTGCAGTCGCGCACCGTGGTCGAGGTCACCGAGGACGACCTCGCCTTCCTCGGCAGCATCGTCCATCTCGGCGCCATCGCCGTCGACAAGGCGCACCGGCTGCGGGCCGAGCACGTCTTCGCCGAACGGTTGCAGAGCGTGCTGGCGGTGAATTCGGCGCTGATGGAGCAGGTGCTGGCCGACGGGTCGGTGGTGTCGGCGGCGGCGATGATCGGCGAGGTGTTTCCCAACCCGATCGTGGTGCTGGACCTGACCGCCAACCTGATCGTCGCCGGCCGTTCGCCGCGGCCCGAGATCCTGGACGACGCGGCCTGGCAGCTGGCCGTTCGCACCACGCTCAACCGGCAACTGGTGAAGGCGGCCCGCGCCGCCGTGGACCAGCCGCGCGCCGAGGCCTGGGACCTGCATCTCGACCATGGCGCCGGGCGGTTCAAGGTGGCGGCGCGGATCGAGCCGCTGGTGATCGACCGCGAGGCGGTCGGCGTGCTGATGGTGTTCCCGCGCTCGACCGATTTCGGCGACCTCGACCACCTCTTGCTCGACAGCGCCAAATTCGCGCTCAGCGTCCAGATGATGCGCAGCTTCATCCGGTTCCGGGCGGAATCGCAGACCCTGACCGACCTGTTCTCCGAGATCGTCGAGCAGCGCTGGCGCGACCCGGCCGACATCACCGCCCGGGCGCTGCGGCTGGGCTTCGACCTAGCCGTGCCCGCCCTGCTGATCGCGGTCGGTCTTCCGGCCGGTACCGGCATCGGCACCGCCACGGGGCTGGAACTGCACCGTTCGGTGACCCGCGCGGCGCAGGAACAGCATCCCCAGTCCAGCGCCGTGGCCTTCGGCGATGCCATCATCTGCCGGCTGCCGACCGATGGCGGCGACGGCGAGGAGGCGGCGCGGAAGCTGATGCGCCGGATCGTGGAGGAGGCGCGGCGGGTCCTCGACGCCGTCCCGATCGTCGTAGCCAGCAAGCCGTGCCGCGCGCTGGGCGACTATCCCGGCGCCTGGGAGCAGTGCCAGCGCATGATCGTGCTGGCCCGCCGCTTCCATCGCCAGGGGGTGCTGACGCCGCAGGATTTCGGGCCGTTCCCGGTGCTGCTGTCGGCCGCCGACACCGATGAGGTCCGGGGCTTCGTCGACGGCGCGATCGGCGCCGTGGCGCGCCACGACCAGAAGCACGGCACGGCCTATATCGAGACCCTGGCCCGGTTCCTCGACCAGGGCTGCCGCAACCAGGCCTGCGCCGACGCCATGGGCCTGCACGTCACCACGCTGCGCTATCGCCTGGCACGGATCCACGAGCTGTTCGGCATCGAGCTGGACACGCCGGAGCGGCGCTTCTCGCTCGAACTCGCCATCCGGCTGCACGGCATGGTCAAGGACGGCGCCGGCCGCGGCTGACGCCCCCGCTTGCTCCGACGGATAGGAGCATCATCGCCTCCGCTTCCTCTCGACCGCAGGAAGATCACCCGGTTCCGAGCGAATAGCCTCACTCGAAATCGAGGAGGCCCCGCGGATGTCAGCACCCCAGCAGAACGGTCACAGCCCGATCGACGCCGTCGAGCTGCGGCGGGCGTTCGGGACCTTCGTCACCGGGGTCACCGTCGTCACCACCTGGGACGGGGAGGGGGCGCCGCGCGGCATGACCGCGAACTCCTTCACCTCGGTGTCGCTCGACCCGCCCCTGCTGCTGGTCTGCATCGGCAGGCACGCGGCCAGCTTCCCGGCGTTCAGTACCTCCACCGCCTTCGCCGTCAACCTGCTGCACGAGGCGCAGACCGACGTGTCGTCGCTGTTCGCGTCGAAGTCGCCGGACAAGTTCGGGGCGATCTCGCACGACACCGTCCACACCGGCGCCCCGGTGCTGACCGACTGCATGACCTGGTTCGACTGCACCGTGCACGACCGGGTCGAGGCCGGCGACCACATGGTGCTGATCGGCCGGGTGCAGGCCTTCGGCACCAGCGCCTCGGCCCCGCTCGGCTTCTGCCGCGGGCGCTACGCCGCGGTGAAGGACCCGCTGCCGGCCGGCTGGTCGCCGTCGCACAGCATGGTGGTCGGCTACCTGATCGAGCATGACGGCCGCATCCTGCTGCGCGCCGACGGCCACGGCGGCTGGGGCCTGCCCACCGCGCGCCGCCGCCGGGCCGAGCACGCCGTCGACCTCGACGATGTCGGCGCCCTGCCGCTCTTGTCCGACTCCACCTTCCTCTATGCGGTGTTCGACGTCGGCGACAGCGACCCCGGCTACATCATCTATCGCGGCCGGCTGGAGGACGCGGCCCCGGCCGCCGCACTGCCGCCCGACCTCCGCTTCTTCGCGCCCGAGGATCTGCCCTTCGAGGCGATCCCGGTGCGCGAGATCCGCTCGATGCTGCGGCGCTACCTGCGCGAACGCAGCTCCGACCGCTTCGGTATCTACATCGATTCCAGCGATGGCGGCCGCGTCGCGATGATCGATGGCGACGCCCGCCCCTGGCAGGCCAGCGACGCCTGAGCCGCCCCTGAAATTCCGACCGAAGAGACGCATGATGAGTCATTCCGTGAAGAGCATCGAAGGGTCGCGCCAGGGCCTGTTCATCGGCGGCCGGCGCGTGGCGCCGCTGTCGGGCCGCTATATCGCGAGCTATGACCCGACCACCGCCGAACCCTGGTACGAGGTGGCCGATGCAGGGGCCGAGGATGTCGATGCGGCGGTGCGCTCGGCCCAGGCCGCCTTCGTCGACCCGGCCTGGCGCCGCATGACCCAGACCGACCGCGGCAAGCTGGTGCGCCGGCTGGCCGACCTGCTGCTGCAGCATGCCGACGACCTCGCCCGGATCGAGACCCGCGACAACGGCAAGCTGCTGCGCGAGATGCTGGCCCAGCTGCGGGCCATGCCCGACGCCTATCTCTACTTTGCGGGGATGGCCGACAAGCTGCAGGGCGACACCATCCCGGTCAACAAGCTGGACATGCTGAACCTGACGCTGCGCGAACCGGTCGGCGTGGTCGGCATGATCACGCCGTGGAATTCGCCGCTGATGCTGCTGACCGGCACGCTGGCGCCCTGTCTGGCCATCGGCAACACGGTGGTGATCAAGCCGTCGGAGCACACCTCGGCCTCCACCTTGGCCCTGGCCGAGATCATCATGGAGGCGGGGTTCCCGGCCGGCGTGGTCAATGTCGTGACCGGCAACGGGGCCACCGCGGGCGAGGCGCTGACCCGCCATCCCGGCCTGGCCAAGATCGTGTTCACCGGCAGCACCGCGACCGGCAAGCGGATCGCCGCCAACGCCGCGTCCCAACTGGTGCCCTGCCAGATGGAGCTGGGGGGCAAGTCGCCGCATGTGGTGTTCGCCGATGTCGACCTCGACCGCGCGGTGAACGGCGTCGTCGCCGGCGTCTTCGCCGCGGCCGGGCAGACCTGCATCGCCGGGTCGCGCTGCTTCGTCGAGGCCGGCATCTACGACAGGTTCGTCGACAGCCTGGTCGACCGCACCCGGCGGATCCGCATCGGCCATCCCGAGAACGACGACACCGAGATCGGGCCGCTGGCCCTGTCGGCCCAGCTCGAGAAGGTCGAGGGCTATGTCGGCTCCGGCGTCGCCGAAGGCGCCCGGATCGCGGTCGGCGGGCACCGGCCGCAGCAGGGGGAGCTGGGGCGCGGCTGGTATTACGAGCCGACGGTGCTGGTCGATGCGCGCAACGACATGGGCTTCATGCGCGACGAGATCTTCGGCCCGGTGGTCGGGGTGGTGCCGTTCCGCGACGAGGCGGAGCTGATCGGCCTGGCCAACGACACCCGCTACGGCCTGGCCGCCGGCATCTGGACCCAGAACATCGACCGCGCCCTGCGCTTCGCCCGCAACGTCGATGCCGGGACGGTGTGGATCAACACCTACCGCTCCGCCGCCTACATGTCGCCGAATGGCGGCTTCAAGGAAAGCGGCTACGGCCGGCGCGGCGGCTTCGAGGTGATGCGCGAGTTCTCGCGCCTCAAGAACGTCGTCGTCGACTACTCCGGCGCGACCCAGGACCCGTTCGTCATCCGCCTGCGCTGACGGCGCCGCACCTCGCAACCTTTCGACCCAATGGGGAGAGCGACCCGATGAAATTCGCCGTTTCGATCAATATGGAGCGCTTCAGCCCGGCCCGGGACATGCAGACCGTCATGGCCGAGACGCTGGAGCTGGTGAAGATGGCCGATGCCGGCGGGTTCGAGACCGTGTGGACGGCCGAGCACCACACCATCGAATGCACCATCGCGCCGAACCCGTTCACCACCCTAGCCTGGTACGGCCACCACACCGACCGGATCCGCCTGGGCACCGCCACCCTGGTCGCGCCCTACTGGGACCCGATCCGCCTGGCCGGCGAGGCTGCGCTGTGCGACCAGCTGACCGGCGGGCGCCTCGAATTCGGCATCGCCCGCGGCTCGTACCAGTACGAGTTCGACCGCATGGCCGGCGGCATGATCCAGCAGGAGGGCGTGGCCTATCTCAAGGAGATCGTGCCGGCGGTGAAGGCGCTGTGGGCCGGCGACTACGCCCATGACGGCAAGTACTGGAAGTTCCCGCTGGCGACCTCGGTGCCGAAGCCGCTGCAGAAGGGCCACCCGCCGATCTGGGTCGCCGCCCGCGACCCCGGCACCTTCGACTGGGCCGTCGGCATCGGCGCCAGCATCCTGTCGACCCCGCTGTCCGCCCCGGCGGCGGAGATCGCGGTGCTGGGCGACAAGTTCGCTAAGGCGGTCGCCGACCATCCGAAGGTGCCGCGGCCGCGCTTCATGATGCAGCGCCGGACCTGCGTCTATGAGCGGCCGGAGGATTGGGAGGTGCCGGTCCGCCACAGCGTCGATTACGGCCGCTATTTCGAGAACCTGTTCCAGAATGTCGGCACCGTGACCAACGGCTTCCCCGAGGCGGTGCCGTTCGAGGTCGTGGCCAACCGGTCCAATTACAGCCCGGAAAGCGTGCGCGAGAACCTGATGTTCGGCACGCCGGACGAGGTGATCGAGAAGCTGCTGCCCTATGAGGCGGCGGGGGTCGACCAGTACTGCCTGGGCCTGTCCTTCAACCTGCCCTTCGAGCTGCAGAAGAAGACCCTGTCGCTGTTCATCCGCGAGGTCATGCCGGTGTTCGCGGAACGGGCGCGGTCCCGCGCGGCGGATGCGGCCAAGCTGGCGATGGCAGGCTAGGTCTGGCTTTGGGAATGTCTGACTCACAGATCCTCCGGCATACCCCGATTGCCTCTCCCGCTTGCGGGGCTTCTCAGAATGCCTCCGGATCGTCCCGGAGGTTCGCAATGACTTCGACCGCACTCAAAAATGAGTCCCCCCTCCCCTTGCGAGAGGGGGGTAGGGGGAGGGGGTTTTCGATGCGCAGAGCCGACCCGGACTCGCGCAATTTGGCTCCGGAGGCGAAGCCTGTCCTTTGCCCATTCGCGCGCGGACGCGCGCAGCCCCCTCCCCCTAACCCCCTCCCGCAAGGGGAGGGGGGACGAGAAAGGAGCGGGCTCGGTCTATTCCGAAAAGGTCTCGCTTGCGGGAGAGGCAAAACAAGGCCGGCTGCATCGGCCACGAGCCGCCAGATCTACCCCGCGCCGGGTCAGCTAATTGTGAGCCAGGACACCAGCCGATGACGGTCGCCCTTCATCATCGCGTGGATGGTACAGGCATCCGCCCGCTTGTCCTGGTCCATGGCGTGGGGTCGTATCTCGAGGCCTGGGACGGCGTCGTCGCGGCCCTGGAAGGCGACTTCCGCATCCTGCGCTTCGACCTGCGTGGGCATGGGCGGTCGGAACGGGTGACGGGGCGCTACGAGATCGACGATTTCGTCTGCGACCTGTTGGAACTGGCGGATCGCGAGGGCTTCGGCCGCTTCGACCTCGCCGGCTTCTCGCTCGGCGGGTTGATCGCCCAGCGCCTGGCGCTGACCCATGGCCACCGGGTGCGGCGGCTGGTGCTGCTCAGCACCATCGCCGGCCGCACCGAGGCCGAGCGCGAGCGGGTGCGGGACCGGCTGGCGGCGATGCAGCGCGGCGAACCGGCCTCGCATTACGACGCCTCGGTCGGACGCTGGCTGACCGAGGCGTTCCAGGCGGCCAATCCGGAGCTGCTGCAGCGGCTGCGCGAACGCAACGCCGCCAACGACCCGGGCTGCTATGCCGCTTCATACCGCGTCCTGGCCGAAACCGATCTCGGCGATCAGCTCGACCGCATCCGCCACCCGACCCTGATCGCGACCGGCGCGGACGACCAGGGATCGAACCCGCGGATGGCCCGCTTCATGCACGACCGCATCGCCGGGTCGCGGCTGGAGATCCTGCCCGGCCTGCGCCATTCGATCCTGGTCGAGGCGCCGGACCGGATCGCCGGCCTGATGCGCGACTTCCTGCTCTTTCCCGACGAGGCCCCTCATGGATGAAACGCTCCGTGCCCGCGGCGAGACCGTGCGCCGCGCCGTGCTCGGCGACGCCTATGTCGACCGCGCCCTGGAGAATGCCGACGACTTCTCGCGGCCGTTCCAGGATGTGCTGAACGAGTATTGCTGGGGCCAGTGCTGGACCAATGACGACCTGGATCTGCGCCAGCGCAGCCTGCTCAATCTCGGCATGCTCGCAGCGCTGGGCCGGATGCACGAGTTCCAGGTGCATTTCCGCGGCGCCATCCGCAACGGGCTGAGCGATGCCGAGCTGCGGGCGGCGCTGATTCAGATCGCGGTCTATTGCGGCGTGCCGGCCGGCGTCGAGTGCTTCCGCATCGCCAGGGCGGTCCGCATCGAGATGGCGGCGGAGGCGGCGCCGTGATCGTCGAGGAGCGGATCTACAAGGTCAAACCGGGCCAACTGGCGCGCTATTTGCAGCTGGTGCGCGAGGAGGGGCTGGCGATCCAGCAGCCGATCCTCGGCAACCTGATCGGCTATTTCCACACCGAGATCGGGCCGCTGAACCACATCGTCCATCTCTGGGGCTATGCCGACCTCAACGACCGGGCGGAGCGGCGCCGGCGCCTGGCCGCCGACCCGGCCTGGCAGGCCTTCCTGGTCAAGCTGACCGCGACGCTGGACACGCTGGAGAACCGCATCCTGGTGCCGACCGATTTCTCGCCGTTGCGGTAGGGGAGGGAGGCATCGCGGGTTTGCTACTCTTCATAGGAGGGCCGGGGCGCTGCTTCCCCCGCATCGCGGGAAGACGCATCGCCGGATTCCAGCCCCAATATCCCAGGGCCAAAGAACGGTGGCTGGCGCGACTGCCGCGACTGGCCGCCCCGAAAACAGGGTGGTGACGGTGACGGATCGAATTCGGGTCGAGCACCTCTACAAGGTCTTTTCCGACATGCCGAAGGCCGCGCTGCAGCGGCTGGCCGCCGGCGCGACCAAGGAGCAGGTCCAGGCCGAGACCGGCCAGGTGGTGGGGCTGAACAACGTCTCGCTGTCGGTTCCGGCGGGGGCGATCTACATGATCATGGGCCTGTCCGGCTCCGGCAAATCCACCCTGGCGCGCTGCATCAACCGGCTCATCGAACCCACCGCCGGGCGCATCCTGCTGGATGGCGACGACGTGGTCGCGGCCGACGCCGCCCATCTGCGCGACATCCGCCGGACCCGCGTGTCGATGGTGTTCCAGCACTTCGCCCTGATGCCGCACCGGACCGTGTTCGAGAATGTCGAATTCGGCCTCAAGCTGCGCGGCATCTCCGCCCGCGAGCGCCGGAAGAAGGCGGAGGAGATCCTGTCCGTGGTCGGCCTGGCGCGCTGGGGCCACCATCTGCCGAGCGCGCTCAGCGGCGGCATGCGCCAGCGGGTGGGGCTGGCCCGCGCGCTGGCCACCGATGCCGATGTGCTGATCATGGACGAGGCGTTCAGCGCCCTCGACCCGCTGATCCGCACCGAGATGCAGGACGAACTGCTGCGGCTGCAGCGCACGCTGCACAAGACCATCCTGTTCATCACCCACGACTTCCAGGAAGCGCTGAAGCTCGGCACCCGCATCGCCATCATGGCCGACGGCGCCGTGGTGCGGGAGGGGACGCCGCAGGAGATCGTGACCGCCCCGGGCAGCGACTACGTCGCCGCCTTCACCCGCGAGGTCGACCGGTCGCGCCTGTTCGACGCCCGCTCGGTGATGGTCGACGCCGCCCCGATCGTCGTCCGTGCCGACGGCACCGCCGACCGGGCCGGCCCCGGCCGCGCCGGCCGGTCCTTCGTGGTCGACGATGCCGGCCGGCTGATCGGCACCATCGCCGAAGCCGACCTGCCGCGGCTGCAGCAGGGCATCAGCGCCCGGACCCTCGCCGCCGCCGGCTGCGCCACCGTGCCGGGCCATGCCCGGCTGGCCGACATCGCCGGCGCCTGCAGCACCGGCCAGCCCGTGGCCGTGATCGACGATGGCGGCCGGCTGCTCGGCTGCGTCGAACCCGCCCAGATCCTCGCCCGCATCGCGGCCCCCGCCGCGACCGCCCCCCACTCCTGACAACGGACGGCACCGATGTTCGATGCGGATGATCTCTACGTCCTGCCGGTCGACAAATGGATCCAGGCGGGCGTGCAATGGATGTCGCAAAACCTGCGGCCCTTCTTCCAGACCGTCAAATGGCCGGTGGAGCACCTGCTGGGCCTGATCGAGCACACGCTGCAGGGCATTCCATTCCCGGTCTTCGTCGTGCTGGCAGGGCTGATCGCCTGGAAGCTCTCGTCCCGCGGCGTCGCCCTGTTCACCGTGGTGTCCCTGGTCGTCATCGCCTTCACCGGCGTCTGGACCGAGGCGATCACGACCCTGGCGCTGATCACCACCGCAATCGTGATCTGCGTCTGCATCAGCGTGCCGATCGGCATCCTGTGCGCCCGCAGCGACGCGGTGTGGCGCATCGTCCGCCCGGTGCTGGACGTGATGCAGACCACGCCAACCTTCGTCTATCTCGTGCCGATCGTGATGATGTTCGGCGTCGGCACCGTGCCGGGCGAGGTGGCGGTGATCATGGCGGCGGCGCCGCCACTGATCCGCTTCACCAATCTCGGCATCCGCATGGTCGACAAGGAGATGGTCGAGGCCGGGCTGGCCTTCGGCGCCACCGGTCGGCAACTGCTATGGGAAGTGCAGCTGCCGCTGGCGATGCCGACCATCCTGGGCGGCCTGAACCAGACCGTGCTGACCGCCATGGTGATGTCGGTGGTGGTCGCCATGATCGGCGCGGAAGGGCTGGGGCTGGTGGTGCTGCAGGGCCTCGGCCGGCTGGATGTCGGCCGCGCCGCGGTCGGCGGCCTGGCCATCGTGCTGCTGGCCATGACACTCGACCGCATCACCCAATCGCTCGCCAAATCCAAGGGCGGCAAGGGGGTATCGCTCCGCGCCGTGCTGCTGCGCCTGGTCGGCCGGCAGGACGATCGGGCACAGCCGGCCGTCGCCGGCGGGTCGACGGCGCAGCCTACGGCCTGACCCGGATCTTCATCGTTCGGCAAACAACAAAAGTCACTCGGAGGCACACCAATGGTTTCCAGCATGGGCCGTCGCGCCCGCCTGTCTTCAACAGTTCTGGCAGCAGCAATCCTGACCGCAGCCCTGTCCGCAACGGCGCTGCCCGCCCTGGCGGCCGACCTGCCGGGCAGCGGCAAGACCATCCGCTTCGTCCAGGACGACAGCCTGGGCGGCAACTATGTCGAGGACCAGATCCTGGTCACGGCGTTCAAGAAGCTGGGCTACGACGTCAACGTCACCGTGATGAACGGCACGCTGTTCTTCCAGGCGGCGTCGCAGGGCGATGTCGACATGAGCTCCGCCGTCACCCTGCCGCAGCGCGAGCCGGGCTACCGCAAGGTCGAGAAGGAGCTGGCGGTCGTCGGCACCGGCGGCATCCGCGGCGGCGGCATCAACGGCTACCTGATCGACAAGAAGACCGCCGACGCCAACGCCATCACCCATTTCGACCAGCTGAAGGACCCGAAGATCGCTGCCCTGTTCGGCACCGACGGCAAGGCCGAGCTGACCGGCTGCGATCCCGGCTGGAGCTGCGCCGACGTCATCGAGCACCAGGTCAAGGCGTTCGGCCTGTCCGACACCGTCCACATCGTCCGCGGCAAGTACGAGGCGCTGATGGGCGAGACCGTGGCCCGGGTCCAGCGCGGCGAACCCGCGCTGTACTACACCTGGAGCCCATCCTGGGTGAACGACGCGCTGGTGCCCGGCAAGGATGTGGTGTGGCTGCCGACCCCGTTCGATTCCCTGCCCGAGGGCATGCCGCCGATCAAGACCGCCCTGGTTCCCGGCGTGGTCGGCTGCGCCGGCGGCCAGGACCCGTGCCGCATGGCGCTGGGCGAATGGAACTACAACACCGTCGTCAACCGCAGCTTCCTGGCCGCCAACCCGGCGGTGAAGACGCTGATCGAAGCCGCCAGCTGGCCGCGCGAGACCTGGGTGGCCTGGGAAGGCTCGATCAACAAGGACGGCAGCAGCAACCGCAACATCAAGAAGCTGGCCGACGACTGGATCGCCGCCAACCAGGCCGAATTCGACGGCTGGGTCGCCCAGGCAATGGCCGGGCAGTGACGGCCTGATCCTTCCCTCTGTAGCAAGGGCCAATCCCTGACCGATCGATCGGTCAGGGATTGGCTGTTTGCTAGCGCCGGCGCAGAATCCTCGCCAGTGCCAGGAGCCCGGCCGCCAGCCAGCCGAGGAGGGCCAGGACGGTCAGCGGCGCGGTGAAGATCATCAGCCAGCCCATCATGCCCATGCCGTAGAGCAGGCCGCCGATGTCGGTGCCGGCCACCAGGCAGGGATGGATGCTGCCCTCGTCGACCGCGCATCCCAGAGTGTTGGCGATCAGGGCGGTCGCCAGCACCGACAGCAGCGGCAGCAACAGCAGGACCGTCAGGGCCGCCAGCATCCACCGCAGGCCGCGCCACAGGGAGGATCTGCCCGGTCGTGCCGGCATGGTCACGGCGGGCCGCCGTCAGCTCTGCAGGAAGAACGCGGGGACCAGGAACACCAGCGGCGCGAACAGCGCGATCTGGGTCTTCGGCAGAGGCACTCGGTTGCGCCGCAGCAGGAACAGCTGCGCCTGAAGCGCCAGGAACAGGGTGCAGGCGAAGACCAGCGCCGCGGTCGCCAGGGTCAGCAGGTGCAGCGCACTCAGCGTGGCCAGGGCCACGATCATCAGTCCGGCGCAGGCGACCAGCCACAGCGTCGCCTGTTTCGAGATCAGGGTGCGGTTGATCCGGAACTCCAGCAGCGCCAGCGACACCCACCAGATCACCTGCATGCAGGTGATCGGCAGCACGCCCGACATCTGGTCCATGTATCCGGCCCAAGCGGGCAGCAGGACGGCGCCATACAGCTCGAAGGTGGTGAGGAGGACGGACGCCCCCACCATGGTGACGGCCAGCAGGATCACGAAATACCGGTCGAACCATTCGGCCGAGGCCTCGTACAGCGTCTTGTAGAAGGCGGTGCCGACCAGCTGGTGGACCAGGAAGATCGCGATCGAGATGCGGAAGCAGACGGAATAGACCGAGACCGCCTCCACCGACAGGAAGTAGCCGATCAGGACGCGCGAGCTGTTGACGATGGTGAAATAGACCAGCGAGTTCACCATCATGAAGAAGCCCATGCGCCGGGCGTCGGCGTGGGCGGCGAAGAAGTGCGGCCGGATCGTCCGGGCCAGGGCGATGAAGGAGAAGATGGTGACGCCGAGCACCACGCCGCCATAACCCAGGACCACCGGCCCCAGCGGCACCCGCCCCAGCATGAGGAAGACCACGCCGCCGACGGCGAGGAAGAGGTAGAGCGACAGGTTGTCGGAGACCAGGGTGCGGTAGCGCCGCCCGATGGTGCGGTAGTAGGTGGCCGCTGTGAGCTGGGCGCCGGTGCCGACGATGGCAATCGCGGCAAAGGCATAGAGGAGGTCGCTGGACGCAGCATAGGCGACAGCCGCCGCGGCGAGGCCGAGCACGCCGATCGACGCGACGACGAAGAACAGCAGGTCCTGGACGCGATCCTCTTTCCGGATCAGCACCAGTTGCGGGATGGCGCCGAGAATGCCGAGGCTGAGGACCTGGGCCCCGATCGTGCCGACGCTGAGCGACAGCTCCGCGGTGCCGTAATCCTGGATGTTCATGATCTGCGACAGCAGCAGGGGGCCGAAGAAGGCGATCCCCTTGCCGAGCGCGAAGGCCATCAGGAACAGTGCCGCCTGTCCGCCGATGGCTCTGACCCGTGCCAGGTTCATACGCCGGCGCCAACCCTATCGCCCGGGCGCTGCACGGACTCCAGACCCGCGGGCCGTGCCGCAGACCCCTCGCCGTGCCTCTGGTCTGACGTCCGCCTCAAGCCCGCATCCTCATGATCGCTCTCGACATCCTGCATCCGGCCGGCCGGGCCTTCAGCTCCGCCCGGTGACCTTGAGGGCGACCCGTCCCTCGTAGATGGCGAGATAGTCGTAGGTCACGGCGTTGGCGGCGCAGAATTCCTGCCAGGCCTTGTACTCGCCCAGCTCCCAGCCGGGGTAGTTCAGGTACTCGTCGAAAATGATGATGGTGCCGACGACGATCCGCTTGTCGATGGTCTGAAGGACGTAGGTCGTCGCTTCGTAGGTGTCGCAATCCACATTCATGAAGGACAGGTCGCCGGGATGTTCCGCCAGGAAGCCCGGCAGGGTGTCCTGGAACCAGCCTTTGATCAGCCGGACATTCGACCGCACCTTGGGCAACTGCCCGCCCACGTCGAACAGCCCCTTCTCGCTGCCGATCTGCCCGCCCCAATCCTCCATCAGCCCTTCGAAGGAGTCGAAGCCATAGACCATCTCGTCGGTCAGCGACGCGAAGGTGTTGACGCCCTTGCCCTGCCAGACGCCGAATTCCAGGTTCAGCCCACCCGGGATGCGCTTCTTGAAGGCGTAGGGGCGCAGCCCGTCCGGATCGTCGAACAGGATCGCCGACTTCATATGCTCCGTGCCATATGCCGCAGACCGCTCCCTGGCCATCTGCTGCATCACGCCGACCACCGTGCTGGTGCCCAGACGGCGGCGCAGCCGGCGCGCGGTCGGCAGCAGCAGGGCGTCGACAAACTTTTTGGCAAACTGCTCGAGCATATGCTTCAACTCCTGCTGATGGACAATGGTCGCATCGTGAACGTCAATCGAATCATGCCCGGCCGGGGGAGGCAGGGCTAAATCCAGGACCGTCTGTTGCCTCGCGACCGGGCTCGTCGAGACCGTCGATGATCGGGGGTGTGTGCGGCGAAGGGGGGTGCCCCTCAGCCGGCGGCGGCCAGCTGTTCCGAGATGTAGTCGACCATCTGGCCGACATTCTGGAAGTCCTTGATCCGGCGCGCGTCGAGCTTCACGCCGAAGGCGCTCTGGGCGCCGACGATGATCTTGATCTGGTTCAGGCTGTCCCATTCCTCGATGTCGGCCGCGGTGGTCTGCGGCGTCAGCACGATGCTGTCATCGTCGAACACCGCGTGGAACACGTCGGCGAGGCGGGCGATCACGTCTTCCTTGGTCAATTGCCGTCTCCGTCAGGGGTCACGATGCTGATGTGGTGCTGCATGCGCGCGCGTTGCGGCAACAAAGAGGCGGCATAACGGCCCTCCGGCGACGTCTCCTCGAAGCCGAGCTCGGCCAGCACGTCCTTGACCAGGGCGTTCTTCGGCGACAGCCGGAAGTCGAGCACGATGCGGTCGAGGTCGAGGCGGGCCGCCCGGCGCCGGATCAGCTCCAGCGTCGCATGCTCCAGCCGGCGCGAGAACACCCGGCAGCTCATCACCCAGTTGCGGATGACCAGCGCGCCGTCTTCCGGCTCGGTCACGGCGATGGCGGTGATGCCGTGGTCCTGCAGCCGGTCCTTGAAGCGGATGGCGATGACGCCGTCGCGATTGGCGGTGATCTCGTCGGGCGTGAACACCGTCGGGTTCAGCTTGAACTGGTTGGTCTTGGCGATCAGTTGGACGATGCGGTCGAGCGAGGCGGGGCCGACCGGCTCGACCTCCGCCACCGGCTCCAGGCTGGCCAGGAAGGCGTCGATGTCGTGGGCCGCGCCGGCCTGCGCGATGGTCTCGGCGCGGGTCCGGTACAGCGCATTGCGGCGCAGATCCTCGCCGGTGATGCGCGAGGTGGGGAAGGCCTTCTCCCGCTCGATCGCGGCGCAGTAGCCGGCCGGATCCTCCGGCAGGTCGACCACCAGGACCTCGCCGAGCTCACGCTGCACCCAGGCGCGCTCGACCGGGTTGTCGTCGACGAAGACCAAGCTGTCGAGGCCGACATTCAGGGTGGCGGCGATGCGGCGCAGGTTGGTCGCCTTATCGTCGAAATTGGCGACGAAGCAGGCGATGTCCTCTTCCTTCAGGATCATCGAGGGATGGTCGCGGAAGGGCTCGCGCGCCAGATCCTCCCGGTTCTTGGAGCAGACGGCGAGGATGACGCCGCGCCCCGCCAGCCGCTTGGCATAGGCCTGCAGCGCCAGGAACGCCTCGCCCTCCGCGGTCTCGCGGCCGAGCACCAGCCCGGCGAGGCCGACATCGCCGACGACGCCGCCCCACACCGTGTTGTCGAGGTCGAGCACCAGCACCTTGCGGGCCTTGCCCAGCTGCCCCGCCGCGGCGGCGGCCAGGGTGTCGGCGACCTCGACCAGGGCTGCGGCGCCGAAGGGCTGCTTGCACAGGGCGTACAGCGCCGCGTCGTGCCAGGCCGGGCCGACGCGCTGCGCCAGCGCCTCGGCATCGACCACGGTGACATGCGCCGGCACCGCCTCGGCGATCGCGCGGTTGACGCTGCGGGCGTGGAACAGCAGCCCGCCCGGCGACAGCCCGTCGAGCTCGCCCAGCGGCCGGTCCGGCGGCGGGTCGAAGCTGAGCTGGACCGTCGGGACGGCAAGGGCGGACCACAGCCCCTGCCAGTCGGCCACCTCGCGGGCCACCGCCGCATCGGAGTCCGCGCGCGTGGCGTCGAAGCCGGGCGCGTGGGCCAGGTCGCGATGGGTCGGCAGCACCATCACCAAGTCGGCGCCGCGGCACACGCCGCCGCCCGGGTTCAGGATCTCGGTCGCGATCCCGCCATAGGGGCCGGCGGCGATCGTCGCGACCACGCCGCGCCGCAGCAGCAGCGCCGGCAGCAGGTCGACCACCATGTCCGACAGGAAGGAGGACACGACGGCGATGCGGACCGGCGGTCCCGCGATCTCGCCGCTCGCGATGGCCTTGCGCACCCGCCTGCCGGCGCGCTGCAGGGCGACATAGTCCTGCGAGGCGAAGC
Source organism: Inquilinus ginsengisoli (assembly GCF_031453975.1). Taxonomy (NCBI): domain Bacteria; kingdom Pseudomonadati; phylum Pseudomonadota; class Alphaproteobacteria; order Rhodospirillales; family Rhodospirillaceae; genus Inquilinus; species Inquilinus ginsengisoli. The sequence continues at coordinate 741,779 of NZ_JAVDPW010000002.1, read as the reverse complement.
CGGGCGCGCGGCATTCGTCGATCAGGGTGGTCACGGCCATGTCCATCGCCATCTCCTCAGCGCCGCTCCGCCCGGCTGACCTGCAGCGGCGTGCCGTAGAGGCAGTCGGCCGCGTCGGTCATCAGGAACGCCACCATATCCGCGACATCCTCCACCGTCGTCAGCCGCTTTTCCGGCAGCCGCGTCACATGGTCTTCAAGCCAGGCGTCGGGGATGTCCGAGGTGAACTCCGTCCGCACCATGCCCGGCGCCACGATATGGACCCGGACGCCGCGCCCGATCCATTCCTGGGCCACCACGCGGGCATAGGCGGTGATCGCGGCCTTGGCGGCGGAATAGCTCGCGGTCTTCACCGGCGGCATGCCCATCGCGTATTCCGAGGTGACGACCACCATCCGGGTGGTGGCTTCCTGGCCGGCGAGCAGCGGGAAGGCCGCGGCCGCGCAGAGATGCAGGGCCTTGAGCTGCGTCGTGATCTGGCGGTCGAACTCGCCCCAGCCGGTGCGGTGCGTCAGCTTCTTCGCGAACGGCGCGGCCACCGAGAACACCAGCCCGGAGAGGGCGGTGCGGGCCTCCGCGATGCGCGCGAACAGGGCGCCGATCTCGGCCTCGTCGGTGAGGTCGGCGATCTCCACCGTGGCGGCCGGGCCGATCTCGGCGGCCAGCGCGTCGAGCCGGTCGCGCTGGCGGCCATGCAGGATGACGCTGGATCCCTGCCGGGCCAGCCGCCGGGCGATCCCGGCGCCGATGCCGCCGGACGCGCCGAGGATCAGGACAGGGTTTTGCACAGCACCGACCCCCGGGCGACGACGATGGGCTTGCCGGCCCCGGCCTTGGTCGCCCTGACCTTCAGCCGCAGCATCGACTGGTCGGGCCAGATCTCGGCGACCTCTCCGGTGAGGGTCACCCGATCGCCCGGCAGCACGGCGTTGGGAAAGGCCAGGGTCTGTTCCAGCAGCAGGCAGCGCCGGCCCGGCAGCACCATGCCGATGAAGCCGGACAGCTTGGCGCCCAGCAGCATGCCGTGCGAGACGCGGTCGGCGAACCCCAGCGAGGTGGCATAGGCCGGATCCATGTGCAGCGGGTTGTAATCCCCGCTCACCGCAGCGAAGGCATCGATCTCCGCGTTCTCGGCGGTCCAGGCGATCGTGGCGGTATAGCCGACCGGCAGCGCGTCCAGCGACAGGTCCAGGGCGGTCTCGGGAAGGGACTGGGGATCGGTCATCGCGGCACCCGCTCGATATCGGCCAGGGATTGCAGGGTCGGGCGCGGCGACGACACCACCGTGTTCGGCGGCACGCTCTTGCGGACGATGGCGCCCGCGGCCACCACCGAGTTCTCGCCGATGGTCACGCCGGCGAGCACCATCGAGCCGGCGCCCAGCCAGACGCCGCGTTCGATCCGGATCGGCTTCGAAAAGGACTTGTAGGGCGGCAGCGTGGTGATGTCGGCGTAGCCGGTGTCGATCAAGACGCCCTTCGACAGATGGACGTCGTCGCCGAGGTAGATCGGGGCGGCGGCGCCGATGGTGCAGCGCTGGCCGATGATCACGCCCTTGCCGAGGGTGAGATTCTCCGGCTGTTTGATTTCAGCCGTCCAATGCACGAACACGTCACGGGAAGTCGGGAACAGGGCGCGCGCCCGCGCGAGATTGACAAATCGCATGAAAAGTCGAAGGGCCGCAAGAATACCCAAAGTGATCGCGCGTATTGGCGACCAGCCCAGAAAATTCCCCAAGAGCATATGCCGTTCCCTCCTAAGCACAAATGCTCAATGCAAATCTGGGAGTCGCCCAAAGCCCCTGACGACCAACGCGAACCCGGACGGTATGTATCGGCATCGTTTGAGCATTGCAAGGGGCCGCCAGCGCCAATGGCCGGCGGTTCCTGCCATCGGGGTTGTTCCGAACCCTACGGGCGGCTAGCGTCGTTTGCACAGCAGCAAGGGGGGTGCAATGGCAGGGACGATCACCAGCCGGGAAGACCATGTTGGCTTCCGCGGACACCGCACCTGGGTCCGGATCACCGGCGACCTCGGCGGGCCGAAGCGGCCGCTGGTCGTGGCCCATGGCGGGCCGGGCTGCACCCACGACTATGTCGATTCCTTCAAGGACCTGGCGGCGACCGGGCGGGCGGTGGTGCATTACGACCAGCTCGGCAATGGCCATTCGACCCATCTGCCGGACAAGGGCGCCGACTTCTGGACGGTCGACCTGTTCCTGGACGAGCTCGACACCCTGCTGCGCCATCTCGGCATCGCCGACGGCTACCATCTGCTCGGCCAGTCCTGGGGCGGCATGCTGGGGGCGGAGCACGCGGTGCGGCGGCCGCCCGGGCTGAAGAGCCTGGTCATCGCCAATTCCCCGGCCTCGATGGCGCTGTGGATCCGCGAGGCGAACCGGCTGCGCGCGGCGCTGCCGCCCGAGGTCCAGGCGACGCTGCTGCGGCACGAGCAGGCCGGCACCATCGATTCCGCCGAATATGCCGCCGCCAGCCGGGTGTTCTACGACCGCCATGTCTGCCGCGTGGTGCCCTGGCCGCCCGAGGTGGCGCGCACCTTCGCGGCCGTCGACGCCGACCCGACCGTCTATCGCAGCATGAACGGGCCGACCGAGTTCCATGTCGTGGGCTCGCTGAAGAACTGGAGCGTGATCGACCGGCTCGACCGCATCGCGGTGCCGGTGCTGCTGATCTCGGGCCGTCACGACGAGGCGACGCCGGCGACGGTGCAGCCCTTCGCCGACCATATCCCGGATGTGCGCTGGCGGATCTTCGAGGAGTCCAGCCACATGCCGCATGTCGAGGAAAAGGCGGCCTGCCTCGCCGCGGTGGCGGAGTTCCTGGACGCGCGGGACTGAGAGACCGTCTGGGAACGCGCCGGCGCCGCCGTCTGATGGCGGTTCCTGCGCTTCCCGTGCTCGACGAGACCAAACGTCCGCTGCGCTCCGGTTCTCGCAACCACAAACAGTCTTCGAGCGGCCGGATCTCAATCGTCTGGATCGGCTCGAACAGCGGGTTGGGGCGTGCCGTCCGGCCGGTCGCGGCGGCGCAGCAGGCAGGCCGCCTCCGCCGCCATCGCGCCCGCCAGCGAGTGGGCCGCGATCTCGCCCAGGATCCAGTCGAGATAGACCGCCGCATTGCTCGATCATGCCGGGCGCCGAGCCCCGTGGACCCGATCCGCCGGATCGGCGGATGTCGGATCCCCTCGGTCAGCACGCATCGGCGCGTGTCGCGCCCAGCTGGTCTGTCTGCGATGAATCAGGTGTCACAGCCATCACAATAAGAAGCGATCGCAATTTCTATCCCGTGAAGGGCGCTCGTGCTCCGACGCATAGACTGAAGCCCGGGTCATATAAAAATAGCATGCAAAGCGATAACACTATTTTTGGTATATGTCGGGCTGACGCTTTCAATGAGGCCTTTCCATGCGACAGCAGGACCGTGTTGCCCCAAAGCGCGATCGCAACACCGAAGCCCGGTTCATCAACCGCCGCGCGCCGTTGATCGCGGTCGTGTCCGTGCTGCTCTCCGCCTGCAGCGTCTATGATATGCATCCCGATATCGATCCCTATGCCTCCCGCGACGGCGGCGTCCATTACGAGGCGGATCTGAAGCTGTGCCAGGACCATGTCGCGGGACAGCCGTCGTCTCGCCCGAACGGCGCGATGCTTGTCGCGGCGACAACGATGGCGGGGGCGACGATTGCGGGAGGAGGCGCGACTCTCTTCAACGGCAATGTCCGGAACGCGGCCGGCCTGGGCGCCCTGACGGGGGCGGCCGCCGGGTTCAATGGATTGGCCGCGTCCATGACCTCGAATGGGGCGGTGGACGATCTGACGCTTCTCCAGATCTGCCTGATGAAACAAGGCTACACCGTCGTGTGGGGCAACGGCTTTCGCATGCCGGCTTTCAAGCATCCGCCTCCGGAGTGAACGGCGTGCCCGGCTTTCGATCCGTCACCGCCGCCGCAGGTCGCGGCCATCCAGGGTTACGTTCGCATCGGGGTCCAACCGCCGTTCCTCGATCCGCAGCTCCACCGCGCGTTCGATCGCGGTGCGGTGGTAGTGGTAGACCTCCACCGCTTCGGCCGGTGTCGGCTTGTGGCCGAGCAGGGTCCGCATCGCCGCGGCCGGCAGGAAGGCGCGGCCGATGTAGTCGCCGATCTCGACCCCGAACTCGACAGCCTGGCGCGGCTCGTTCCAATCGGCATCGTCGGGGAAGGTGAAGATCGGGCGGGGCGGCATGGCGCCTTCTACCAGCCGGCCCGGCGGCGCGGCAACGCCCGGGTCAGACCGGTGCCGGCGTGCGGGCCGCCCGCGGCCAGGCAGCGCGGTAGGCGGCTTCCACATAGGGGCCGCAGGCCAGCGGTTCGGTGCGGTCGCCGGTCACCGGCGTGATCACCGCGGCATAGTCGGGGTTGGCGAAGAACGGCACCGAGATCCGATCCCGGCCCGACCGGTTTGCGACGCGGTGCGGGGTGGAGACGAAGCGGCTTTCGGTCCAGCGCTGCATCATGTCGCCGATGTTGATGACGAAGCTGCCCGGGACCGGCGCCGCCGCAATCCACTCGCCGGCGCGGTTGCGCACCTCCAGCCCGCCCGAGGCGTCCTGCAGCAGGATGGTGAAGGCGCCGGTGTCGGTGTGCGCCTCGACCCCCATCGCATCCTCGTCGGGCGGCTGCGGCGGATAATGCAGCAGGCGCAGCTGGGTCAGCGGCTTGGTGAAATAGGGCCGGAAATAGCCGGCGTCGAGGCCGAGCGCCCGGGCGAAGGCGTCCAGCAGCCGGTCGGACAGCGCGGTCATCGCGCTGTAGTAGGTCTCCAGCGCCATCCGGAAATCCAGGCCATCCTCCGGCCACCGGTTGGGCCCGTGCATGACGCTGCCGGCGCGGACGTCGGGATCGTCAGGGCCGAGGTCGAGCATCAGCTGGAACGCCTCCAGCAGACGGTGGGGCACGCCGGGGCCGGTGATGCCCATCGGCACATAGCCGCGGAAGCAGGGCGACCCGGCGACATCCAGCGCGTCGCGCTCCGCCTGCGGCCGATCGAAGAACCAGGCCGCCGCGGCCAGCACGCCGTCGACCACCGGCTCCGGCACGCCATGGCCGGTGACGTAGAAGAACCCGGCGGTCTCGCAGGCCCGGCCGATCCTGGCGGCGATTTGACCGGCCGCCACCGCGTCGTCCTGCTGCAGCGCCGCGATGTCGATCACCGGGATCCGCCAGAAATCGGTCATCGCATCCGCCCTGCCGCTGTGAAAGACGGGGCAGGGTGGTCGCGATGGGTCAGGGGGTCAATGGACCTATTTTTCAGTCAGGAACTCAAGGACCACGCGATTGAATTCCTCCGGGTTCTGCAGCAGGCCGAAATGGCTGACATTCGGCAGGATGTGCAGCTCGGCGCCCGGGATGGTGCGGGCCATGTAGTCCGTGTGCCCGCGCTTGATGGCCTCTTCGTACTCGCCGTCGGCAATCGCGGTCCGCACCGTGATGCCGCGCAGCTGGTCGGCGGTGAAGTCGGGCTGCGTCGACCACATCTGCGAGACCTGCTGCAGGAACGCGTCATACTGGTCCGGCGTCTTGGACAGCTTCTGATATTCCGTGCCGGCGCGCTCGATGAAGGCGGCGAAGGTCGGGCTCTTGTCGAAATCCGGCTTCAGCCCGGTCAGGTCGGAATTGGCGCCGTAGGCGTAGAGGCGGTTCAGCCGCTCCGGCTGGTGGATGGCGATGTCGAGGCCGATGATGCCGCCATCGCTCCAGCCCACCAGGTCGGCCTTCGGAACCTTCAGGTAGTCCAGCAGCGCCAGCACGTCCGACGACATGAGGTCGTAGCTGTAGGGCTGGGCCGAACGCGTGCTGCGGCCGTGGCCGCGGCTGTCGGCCACGATCACCTGGAAGTTGCGCGCCACCAGTTCGGGCACCAGGCTGTTCCAATAATCCGAGTTGGACAGGCCGCCATGCAGCAGGATCACCGGCCGGCCCTTGCCGTAGACGGCGTAATACATCTGGATGCCGTTGACCGGGGCCATGCCGGTGGTGGCGCCCTTCGGCGCCGGGGCCGGCGCCGGCAGGGTCTGCCATACCTCGGCCGCCCGGGCCTGGCCGGTCGCGATCGGCGCCATCAGGGCCGGGGTCGCGACGCCCAGGCCGATGGCCACCACCGCGCCTCGCAGGATGCTTCTCATCGATCGGTGCATATCCGTCCTCCCCGGGGACAAAGTGAACTTCCGCGATCGAAGCTGGCCGACACTCATTTCGCAAGAATGTCAGATCCGGGTGCGTCGGTTACAGCTGCAATGGGCGACCGACCGGTCCGCCAGCCTCAGCGGGCGGGGGCTTGCGGCGCCGGCACCAGGCTGCGGAGAGTCCGCCTTCCGGCCTCCAGCAGGCTGTCCGACAGGACAGGGTCATCCGCCGCGGTGCGCGCCATGATCAGGGCGCCGACCATGGCGTTGACCGCCTGCGGCGCGGCCGCCGGGTCGCCGCCATCGGCCCGCAGGGCGTCCTCCGCCAGCCGCAGCAGCCCCTGCAGGCCCTGGGTGAAGGCGGCGCGGGTCTCGGCCGGGTGGCGCGCGATCTCCGCCCCGATCGCGGCGGCGGCGCAGCCCTGGCCGGGATTGTCGCGATGCGCCGGGCTCAGATAGGCGTCCGCCAGCGCCGCCACGCGCTCGCCGGCCGGGTGGCGCTCCACCGTCCTGCGCAGCCGGGCGCCGTTCTGGCTGAAGCCCTCGGCGCAGGCGGCGGCGACCAGCGCCTCCTTCGACGGGAAATGGGCGTAGAAGCCGCCATGGGTCAGGCCGGCATCCGCCATCAGCGCGGCGACGCCGACCGCCTCCACCCCATCCTCGCGGAAGCGGCGGGCGGCGGTCTGGACGATCCGGTCGCGGGTCTCGCTCTTGTGGTCCTTGCTGTAGCGCATGGGCGTCTTCCCGATCATCGCTGCCGGCGCGGTCTCGTCAGCGGGTGGTTGTCTTTTTAGATGATGGTTATAATATGTTGTTCATCATATTATAGACCCGAGGACTTCCCATGTCCGCTGAAGATCCCGTCGTGATCGTCGGTGCCGCCCGCACCCCCCTCGGCCGGTTCCGGGGCGCGCTGGTGCCGCTGGCCGCGCCGCAGCTTGGGGCGGCCGCCATCGCCGCGGCCGTGGCCCGGGCCGGCGTCACGCCGGCGCAGGTCGACGAGGTGCTGATCGGCTGCGTGCTGCCGGCCGGGCAGGGGCAGGCGCCGGCGCGCCAGGCTGCCCGCGGGGCAGGGCTGCCCGACGCGGTCGGGGCCACCACGGTCAACAAGGTCTGCGGCTCCGGCATGAAGGCCACCATGCTCGGCCGCGACCTGATCGCCGCCGGCTCGGCCGGGATCGTGGTCACCGGCGGCATGGAGAGCATGTCGAACGCGCCGTACCTGCTGCCCGGCGCCCGCGACGGCCTGCGCTTCGGCCACAGCCGGATCTTCGACCACGCTGCGCTGGACGGGCTCGAGGACGCCTATGACAAGGGCCGGGCGATGGGCGATTTCGGCGAGGCCACCGCACAGCGCTACGGCTTCACCCGGGCCGACCAGGACGACTACGCCATGACCTCGCTGCGGCGGGCCCAGGCCGCGATCGCCGAAGGTGCCTTCGTGGCCGAAATCGTGCCGGTGTCGGTGCCCGGCAAGGGCGGCGCCGTGGAGATCGCGGTCGACGAGAATCCGCAGAAGCTGTCGGCCGACAAGATCCCGACGCTGAAGCCGGCCTTCCGGCCCGACGGCACCATCACCGCCGCCAGCTCCAGCGCCAATGCCGACGGCGCCGCGGCGCTGGTGCTGGCCCGGCGTTCGGTGGCCGACCGGCTGGGGCTGCCGGTGCTGGCGGTGATCCGCGGCCACGCCACCCACTCCCAGGCACCCGAATGGTTCACCACAGCGCCGATCGGCGCGATCCGCACCCTGCTCGACCGGGTCGGCTGGCGGGCCGGCGACGTCGACCTGTTCGAGATCAACGAGGCCTTCGCCGCGGTGGTGATGGCGGCGATGCGCGACCTCGACCTGCCGCACGACAAGGTCAACATCCATGGCGGCGCCTGCGCGCTGGGCCATCCGATCGGCGCCACCGGCGCCCGGCTGATCGTCACCCTGCTGGCGGCGATGCAGCGGCAGGGCGTGCATCGCGGCGTCGCCGCGCTGTGCATCGGCGGCGGCGAGGCCACAGCCATCGCCATCGAACGCCCCTGAGGGGGCCGCGGTTCAGCCCGGGATCGCATTCCCGGGCAGGATCCGCAGGTCCAGCGCGATCAGCGTGGCGCCAGCATAGCCGCGCAGCGCCGTCGCGGTGGTCGACAGGGTCAGGCAGCTTTCGGCCTGGCCGGGATAGCGGGTGCACAGCGCATCGCCGCGGATGGCCCAGCTGCCGACCTGGCGCCGGGTCGCCTCGGACCGGGTGACGACCCCGCTCGGGTCGTAATACTCGGTCCAGGCCCCCTGGCGGTTATAGCGGAGGTCGGTCCCGGTCAGGGAGTTGCCGACCACGAGCGAGCGCAGCTTGTCGCCGCCCACCGCGTTCGGCACCAGCGCCGCGGCCGCCACCGGCCGCGGCAGCGGCTTGGTCTGGCCCGGTGCGATGCCGCCCAGCTGGCTCAACAGCCCGGGATAGGCCGGATCGGTCGGCGTCACGACGCGCTGCGACCGACCGGCCCCGGCGGCGTCGTAGGTGATCACGATCGCGGCGTCGGGACGCATGGTCGCGCTGTCGCCGGCCACCGGCTGCGGCGCCGGGACATAGCCCAGGGGCCGCGGCACGAAGGCGGGGCCGGGCGACGCGGGCACCACGGTCGGGGCGATCGGCTGCTGTCCGATCACCAGCGGGCGCGACGGCGCCACCGGAGCCACCGGCAGCGGCATCGATGGCTGGGCCGGTGACCGGATCACCACCGGGGGCGGCGGGGCGATCAGCACCTGCTGCTGGATGACCGGCTGCGGCGCCGCGGCCGACGGCAGGACCGAAGGCACGGCACGCGGCTGCAGGGCGATGATGCTGAAGCCGCCGCCAGGGACGCCGGCGAGGCGGGCGTCGAGGAAATGGGCACTCGCCAGGTCGGCGGTCGAATAGCCGGAACCGCGGCCGGGCCGGGCGCAGGGCACCGCCAGGTCGACCGGCGTGCCGATGGCCAGGCGGCCGGCGCTGTCGGGGAAGGTGCCGATCACGCCGGTGCCGATCCGGCACGACCCGACGCCGGACAGGCCGATATCCTCGCTGTAGCGATTGACCTGGAGCTGCACGTGGTAGGCGGTGTTCGGGACCTGCGCCTGCGCCGCCGGCGCGGCCAACCCGAAAACGGCCAGCAGAACTGCCGAACGTCTCATCGTCGCACTCCCCCTCGAAGCCCGACGGAGGCGGCATCGATCCCGCGCCGCCGTCCCGTTCACCAGTTCGGAATTATGCCCTGTCGCGCATCCGCACGGAAGCGGGGCGGGTCAGCCCGCCTTGCCCTGCCGGTAGGCCCAGACCGAGGCCGGCGGGATGTTGGCTGGGACGAAGCCGACGCGGCGGCCGGCCAGCCCGAGCTTGTCGCGCGGCAGCGGCGAGGCGAGGGCGTAGGTGTACAGCACGATCTGCCGGCCCTTCGGCATCACCGAATAGGCCGAATCGACGATCGCCTGCTGCTCCTCGATCGTCAGCAGCATCATCGGGATGCCGCACAGCGTGGTGCCGACCTTGCCGACGACCTGCGGCGGCAGGATCTCGGTCAGGCGGCGGGCATCGCCTTCGATGACATGGATGCCGGGAAAGATGTCGCGCAGGTGCTGCGCCATCTCGTGGTTGATCTCGATGACGTAGAGCCGGTCGGCCGGAACCCCGCGCTCCAGGATGCCACGGGTGATGGCACCGGTGCCGCCGCCGAGCTCGACGACATACTCGTCGGGCGCACGGACGATCTCCTGCGTCAGCCGGCGCTTCAGCGCGGGCGAGGACGGGGTCACCGATCCCACTTCGCGGGGGTTGGCGAGCCAGCGGCGGAAGAACAGCCAGGGGTTCATATCCGGCCGGTCTTGGGCGGCTTTGTGGTCGGTCATCGGGCAACAGGTCCTTACGACGTCGAACGGATGGAGGCGTTTTGGGTCCTCCGGGCGACGAACGCTGTGATGCGCCGTTCTGTTTCCAATCGCAAGATCGTCGCGGCATTCCGGGCGTTTTGTCGACCGCAAAACAGCAAACACACGGAATCAGATGTTCGGCCGCTTCCGTTTGGCTTTTTCCGAAAAATGAACAGTCATTCGAGAGACCCGGCCTCGGACCGCGATGGATTCGCCTGTTGAACTTGGGGCGGCCGGCCAGCGCATTCCCTGGAAATTCTCGCCGCTGCGGATTACCGCGGTAACCCATTCTGCCGGTTCCGACATCAAAGCGTAGCGGCGATCCGGCATCTGTCGGTGGGGCACTGGCGGGGATTTCGAGGGATGCGACGGCCGGCGGCCTTCATCGGACGCGTTCCAGTCATGCCGGCGGCGCTCGGCGCCAGGGCCGGCCGGAGTTGACGCCGCTGCCTTCCCCGACAGAAATAGTCCCCGTCCTCCCGGCTCGCGCAACCATCGGTGCATCGCTTCATGACTGACACAACATTCGGAGCGGCAGCGCCCGCGCCCGCCAACACCACTGGCCGGATCGTGGTCGCGAGCCTGATCGGCACCGCCATCGAGTTCTACGACTTCTACGTCTACGGCACCGCCGCTGCACTGGTGCTGGGCCCGGTGTTCTTCCCCAGCGAATCGGAGACGGCGCAGCTTCTGCTGTCCTTCGCCACCTTCGCCATCGCCTTCATCGCCCGGCCGGTCGGCTCCGCGCTGCTGGGCCATTTCGGCGACCGCATCGGCCGCAAGGCGACGCTGGTGGCGTCGCTGCTGCTGATGGGGATCTCGACCACGCTGATCGGGTTCTTGCCCGGCTACGCCACCATCGGCTGGGTGGCACCGGCCCTGCTGTGCCTGCTGCGCTTCGGCCAGGGGCTGGGCCTCGGCGGCGAATGGGGCGGGGCGGCGCTGCTGGCGGTGGAGAATGCGCCGGCCGGCAAGCGCGGCTGGTTCGGCATGTTCCCGCAGCTCGGCGCCCCGATCGGCTTCCTCGCCGCCAACGGGCTGTTCCTGCTGCTGGCGCTGGGGCTGGACGACGCGCATTTCCGCAGCTGGGGCTGGCGGGTGCCGTTCCTGCTCAGCGCCGCGCTGGTGATCGTCGGCCTCTATGTCCGGCTGAAGCTGGTGGAGACGCCGGTGTTCCGCGAGGCGATGGCGCGGCAGGAGCGGGTGCGGGTGCCGATCGGCGAGGTGCTGACCCGCTACGGCAGGGTCACCCTCCTCGGCACCCTGGCGATGGTGTCCTGCTATGCCCTGTTCTACATCACCACGGTGTTCGCGCTGGGCTTCGGCACCAAGTCGCTGGGCTATTCGCGGCAGGCGTTCCTGGGCCTCGAATGCATCGCCATCGTGTTCCTCGGCATCGGCATCCCGATCTCGTCGCGGCTCAGCGACCGCTTCGGCCGCCGCCCGGTGCTGATCATCGGCGGCATCCTGACCGCGCTGTTCGGCTTCGCCCTGGCCCCGCTGCTCGGCAGCGGCTCGGTGGTGCTGGTCACCCTGTTCCTGTGCCTGGGGCTGTTCCTGATGGGGCTGATCTTCGGGCCGATGGGCGCGTTCCTGCCCGAGCTGTTCCCGACCCGGGTGCGCTACACCGGGGCATCGCTGACCTACAATCTGGCCGGCATCCTCGGCGCCTCGCTGGCCCCCTACATCGCCCAGACCCTGGCGACGGAAGGCGGCCTCGGCTGGGTCGGCGGCTACATCACCGTCGCCGCGGTGATCAGCGTGATCGCGGTGTGGCTGATCAACGAGACCAGCCGCGAGGACCTGACCCGGGTGTCCGGACACAACTGAGACGCACCGATCCCCGCGGGCACGACGCGCCCGCGGGGATCGGCGGCCAGTGCCCCTCAGCCGAGCACGCTCCAGTCGAAGCCGCCCGCCCAATCGGCATAGCTGTGCCAGCGGACCTCCGGGAAGTCCCGCCGCAACCCGGCGATGTCGGTGGAGTAGCCGGTGCGGGTGAACCACTCGAACATCAGCGCCGTGTCCTCGCTCTGCTGCCGCGCGGCGGCGATCGGGATCTCCTGATAGGCGATCGGGCGGCCGATGGCCTGTGACAGGATCCGCGCCTGCTCCGCGCCCGCCAGCTCGTCCCCGGCGATGTCGAAGCGCCGGCCGAACACCGGCTCGCGCCGCTCGGCCAGGGCCGCGACGAAGGCCCCGATATCCGCCAGGGCGACCAGCTGGAGGGCGCGATCGGGCGGCATTGCAAAGGCGTGCACGCCCTGGCGCAGCCCGCCGATCCCCCAGGGCGCGACGGCATTCTCCATGAACGCGACCGGCGCGCTGACGGTGAAGGGCAGGCCGAGCCCGGCGATATGCCGCTCGACCAGATATTTGCTCTCGAAATGCGGCACGCCGGTCTTGCGGTCGGCGCTCGCGACCGAGGAATAGATCAGGTGCCCGATGCCGGCGGTCTTCGCCGCATCCGCGGCCTTGATCCCCTGGCGGGTCTCTTCCTCCGGCCCGGCCTCGTAGCTGGTGCCCATCAGGAACATGGTGTCGACGCCCTGGGCCGCCTTCACCACGGCGGCCGTGTCGTCGAGATCGCCGGGCACGATCTCCGCGCCGGCCGCGGCCAGCCGCCGCGCGGCCTCGCCGTCCGGCTTGCGGGTCAGCGCCTTGACGCGATGGCCCCGCGACAGCAAGGCGTCGGCAACCGCGCCGCCCTGCTGGCCCGTGGCGCCGGTGACCAGGACGCTTCGTTTGATGCTGCTCATGGGTCTGCTCCTTCTGTGGCTGACGGAGCAGAGTTGGGGTCTCCCATATTGGTCCATTATAGGCGACAATCGGGAAATCCTGTCCCATCTGGGGATATAATGCTCGATCTGAACGACATCGTGGTGTTCGCCCGCGTGGTCGAGGCCGGCAGCTTCACCGCCGCCGCGCGGCTGCTCGGCATGCCCAAGACGACGGTCAGCCGCCGCGTCGCCGCGCTGGAGCTGGCGGTCGGGGTGCGGCTGCTGCAGCGGACCACGCGCAGCCTGGGCGTGACGGATGCGGGCCGGCTCTACTATGAGCAGGGCAGTCAGGCGCTGCGGCTGATCGACGACGCCCATCAGCGGCTGGCGGAAGCGCGGTCGGAGCCGTCGGGCACGATCCGGATCTCGGCGCCGGTCGGCTTCGGCAGCGGCTTCCTGACCGCCACGGTGTTCGACTTCCTGGCGGCCTATCCCAAAGCCAAGGTCGAACTGCGGCTGACCGACGACAAGCTGAACCTGGTCGAGAACGGCATCGATCTTGCCTTCCGGACGGGGATCCTCCCGGACTCGACCTTGATCGCGCGCAAGCTCGGCCCCATCCGCCGCATCCTGTGCGCCAGCCCGGACTATCTGGCGCGCCGCGGCGTGCCGGCCGCGCCGGCGGATCTCGCCGGCCATGACTGCGTCATCGCGGGCCCGTCGGCGGCCGGCGCGTCCTGGGTGCTGGACGGGCCGCAGGGCCAGGAGACCGTGGCGGTGTCCGGGCGCTTCGCCGCAAACGAGATGCAGGCGGTGGCGGGGGCCACGCTCGCCGGCCACGGCATCGCCCTGCTGCCCGACGCGTTCGCCCGGCCCCTGGTCGCGGACGGGCGGCTGCGCCGCGTCCTGGCCGGCTACGCCACGCCGGCCGGCGGTCTCCATGCGGTCTATCCCAGCAGCCAGCACCTGCCGCCGCTGGTCAGGGCCTTCATCGAGCTTGCCGCCGCGAGGCTGGCCGCGCTCGGGATCGGCGCGCACGACGACGCCGGCATCGCACCGCCGTGACGATCGCCGCCCGCGCGGCTCACCCGTGGCTGTGGCCGTACAGCGCCTTGGGATCGTGCAGCACCGGCTGGTCGGTCTTCCAGGCGCCGCCGTCGGCCACCCGGAAGAAGCAGCTGCGCCGGCCGGTGTGGCAGGCGACGCCGGTCTGGTCGACCCGGACCAGCACCGCATCGCCGTCGCAATCCAGCCGCAACTCGACCAGCCGCTGGGTCTGGCCCGAGGTGTCGCCCTTGCGCCATAGGGCCTGGCGCGAGCGCGACCAGTAGCAGACCCGGCCGGTGGCCAGGGTCTCCGCCAGCGCCTCGCGGCTCATCCAGGCCATCATCAGGATCTCGCCGGTGTCATGCTGCTGCGCGATCGCCGGAACCAGCCCGTCGGCGTCGAACCGGACCTCGTCGAGGAACGGATCCGCAGTCATGCCCCCGCCCGCAGCCGGTCGAAGCCGGCCTCCAGGTCGGCGATCAGGTCGCCGGTGTCCTCCAGCCCGACATGCAGGCGGATGCCGGGGCCTTCGGCCTGCCAATGCGTCGCGGTGCGGATCTTCTCCGGCTGGATCGGGGTGATCAGGCTCTCATAGCCGCCCCAGCTGGCGCCCATCTGGAACAGCTCCATCCCGTCCAGCATGGCGTCGACCTGGGCCTTCGCCGCCGGCTTCAGCACGAAGGAGAACAGGCCGGACGCGCCGGTGAAGTCGCGCTTCCACGTGGTGTGGCCGGGATCCTGCGGCAGGGCCGGGTGCAGCACCCGCGACACCTCGGGCCGCGCCTGCAGCCAGCGAGCGACCTCCAGGCCGTTCTCCTGGTGCTGGCGCAGCCGCACCCCCATGGTGCGCAGGCCGCGCTGGGCGAGGTAGAGGTCGTCGGGCCCGGCGCAGTGCCCGGCCTGGACCGCGAAGGTTTTCAGCTGCGACCACACCGATTTCTCGCGGGCGCCGACGATGCCCATCATCGCGTCGGAATGGCCGACCATGTATTTGGTCGCGGCATGGACGGTGACGTCGACGCCATGGCCGAAGGCATCGAAATACAGCGGGGTGGCCCAGGTGTTGTCGAGGATGGAGACGATGCCCTGGGCCCGCGCCGCGGCGGTGATCGCCGGCACGTCCTGCACCTCGAAGGTCAGCGATCCCGGCGATTCGAGATAGACCAGCCGGGTGTTGTCGCGGAACAGGGCCTCGATCCCGGCGCCGATCAGCGGGTCGTAGTATTCGACCTGGACGCCGAAGCGGCTCAGCACCGCGTCGCCGTAGCGGCGGCCGGGTCCGTAGACGCTGTCGGTCACCAGGACATGGTCGCCGGCCTTGACGAAGGCGGTCATCGCCACGTTGACCGCGGCGAGGCCGGAGGACACGGCGATGCTGCCATAGCCGCCCTCCAGCGCCGTGACCACGTCCTCGAAGGCCTCGCTGGTCGGCGTGCCGACCCGACCATAGCTGTACTGGCCATGCTCGAAGCCGGTGTGCGCCGCGTCCATCGCCGCCACGGTCGGCCAGATCACGGTGGAGGTGTGATAGACCGGCGGATTGACCATGCCGTGATTGGCCCCGGGGTCGCGGCCGGCATGGGCGAGGATGGTGGCGGGGCGGCGGGATTTGGACATGGGGTTGGCTGTCAGTCGGTGGTGGCGCTGGACGCCGCCATCTTTCGGCCAGCCGGACAGCACGGTCAAACCCGATCCGCGCAATTCCGCCCTGACTGCGTGGATTCAGCGCGGAACGGCCGACCTCGCCCGGTGCTCCGCGGCGGTGGTCTCGTAGACCACGTGGCGCCGCAGGGCGTGGCCTTCCGGCAGGTTGGGATGGTCGAACTCGCCGAGCCGGCGCATGCCCAGCCGCTCCATCAGCCCCCAGGACGGGGTGTTCGCCGGCACCGTGAAGCTGACCACCCGGTCCAGCTCGAGGGTGCCGAAGGCGAAGTCCAGCGCGGCCGACGCGGCCTCCCGCGCCAAGCCCCGGCCTTGCCAGGGGGTGGACAGGCGCCAGCCGATCTCCACCGCCGGGGTGAAGAAGGCCGGCCAATCGGCCCGCGCCAGCCCGCACAGCCCGATCAGGGCGCCGCCCTCGCGCTCCTCGACCGCCCAGAAGCCCCAGCCGTGCCGGGCGAAATGCGCGTCGATCCGGTCCAGCATGGCATCCGACCCCTCGCGCGTGAGGGGGTTGAGGTGGCGCTGCACGGCGGGTTCGGCGTTGATGGCCGCGAAGCGCGGGCGATCCTCGGCGCGCCAGCGACGCAGCCGAAGCCGGGGAGTCTCCAGGTCGATACCGGCCGGTTCCATGTCGGCGAGGATAGCAGAGGGCGCGGGGCAGGGGCCACGGGCTACCGCTGCAACCCGAAACGCGATCGGTGCAAATCCGCGGTAACCCGGGCCGGCGATGCTGGCGCGATCGTCGATTTCTGCAGTCAGGACAAGCGATGTCGCTGGACGGACCCTACGACCCCGAGAACATCTTCGCCCGCATCCTGCGCGGCGAGGCCCCCGCGATCCCCGTCCATGAGGATGCCGACGCCCTGGCGTTCATGGACCTGTTCCCGCAATCCAGGGGCCATGTGCTGGTCATCCCCAAGGCCGACGCCCGCACCATCCTCGACGCGGAGGCCGAGACGCTGCGGCGGCTGATCGTGGTGGTGCAGCGGGTGGCGGCGGCGGTGCGGGTGGCGCTGCTGCCCGACGGCGTGGTGGTGACGCAGTTCAATGGTCGCGCCGCGGGGCAGACGGTCGACCACCTGCACTTCCACGTCATTCCGTGCTGGCAGGGCCGGCCGCTGAAGGGGCATGGCCACGGCCAGATGGCCGATGGCGACGACCTGCGCCGCCTGGCCCGGGACATCGCCGCGCATCTGGAGGTGTGAGGGGGGGCGGGCGGGACGCCGGGGCAGCCGTTCACCTCGCCTCTCCCGCCATCCCCCATTGTCATTGTGAGCGCAGCAAAGCAATCCATCGGGCCGCTCGTGCGGGCCCATGGATTGCTTCGTCGGCTTCGCCTCCTCTCAATGACGAGGGAGGGGGCGGGAGAGGCGACGCGCTCACCCCGTGTCCGGCGCCTCGGGCCTGCGGGCGGGGGCGGCGGGGGGCGCCTCCGGCTCGGGGATGAAACCCTCCTCCTCCAGCATCTCATCCGCCAGCTCGAGCCATCGATCCGCCTCCGGCGGCAGGCCGAGCTCCCGGCACAGCCGGGCCACCGCCTCCGGCGCCGGACTGCGCTCAATCATCTCCGCCACCTCCGGCTGCTCCAGCCGCTGGCAGACCCTGGCATGGAGGCGGTCGCTCTCCTCGCTCCCACTCCCGTCATCGGCCGCCCGGACGACGGCCAGCTTCACCCGCTCCTGGTGCCACGCCCACCGCGGCACCACGGTCGACCGGGCTTTCGGCATCGGGCAGCGCTCGACCCGTTCCGCCATCTCCACCCGCTCGGGACGTTCCAGCCGCTCGACGGTCTCGGCGCGCAGGTGGTCGCCCGCCTTGTTTTCGGTCCTTCCGACCGCCGCCTCGACAGCCACCTCGGCAGCCACTGGGGTGACGCCCAGCGTCGCGTGCTTCTCGTGCCAGTTGGCCCATGGCGATGCCGCGGGCCTGGCCTTCGCCAGCGCCGCGCGCTCCTCCGGGGGTCGGGCCATCTCCTCCTCCAGCAGCAGGGTCAGCCGCAGCGAGCGGGTGGCGACCGCGATGTGCTGGCAATAGTCGATGCCGGGCTGCGGTTTCGTGATCGCCTCGGTGCGGGTGGCCTCCATCACCTCCATCTGGATCTCGGCCGCCCGGGCCAGCAGGCGCAGATGCCGCGCCGCCCGCTCCTCCTGGGGAGCGGCCGGGGCCTCCGATGCCTGGGCGGTCTGCGGCTTGTTCATGGAACACATCATGAACGAGAATCGAGAGTTAAGGATATATGGGCTTCATCTTTTTTTTGTCATGCCACGGCTTGACCGTGGCATCCAGGGGCGGGCCAGAACAGCTCTTGGTGGCCCCTGGATTGCCCGGTCAAGCCGGGCAATGACATCTTAAGTAAGTCCCGTAGCTCACTGAAGCCAAGAGGGTTTCGCCCGACCCGAATCTGGCCTCCGCTCTATTCCGCGTGCTGTTCGATCACCGTCAGGAAGGCTTCGGCATAGCGCAGCAGCTTGGCCTGGCCGACGCCGGGGATGGCGGCGAATTCGGTCATCGAGCGCGGCTTGGCATGGGCCAGCTCGGTCAGGGTGGCGTCGTGGAAGATGACGTAGGGCGGCACGCCCTGTTCCCGCGCCAGCTCCAGCCGCCGGGTCCGCAGCGCCTGGAACAGCGAGGCCTCGGCCGGGTCGCTCGGCAGGGCCCGCGGGGTGCGGCTGCCGTTGCGGCCGTTGCCGCGAACCGCCTTCTTCACCGCCTCGCGCCGCAGCCGGATCTCGCGCTCGCCGCGCAGCACGTCGCGGCATTCCGGGGCCAGGTGCAGCGCGCCATGGCCTTCGGTGTCGACGATCAGCAGGCCGGCCGCCACCAGCTGGCGGAAGACCGATTTCCACTCCGCCTTGGCCAGGTCGCGGCCGATGCCCCAGGTGCTGAGCTTGTCGTGGCCGAGCTGGCGGACGCGGTCGGTCTCGGTCGCGGTCAGCACGTCGATCACCTGGCCGACGCCGAAGCGCTGGCCGGTGCGGTAGACGCAGGACAACGCCTTGCGCGCCAGCTCGGTGCCGTCGAAGGCCTCGATCGGCTCCAGGCAGGTGTCGCAGTTGCCGCAGGGGGCGGGCAGCGAGTCGGAGAAATACTCCAGCAGCACCTGGCGCCGGCAGCGCACCGTCTCGCAATAGCCCAGCAGCGCATCCAGCTTCTGCCGGTCGATCTGCTTCTGCCGCTCCGGTGCGTCCGATTCGGCGATCAGCCCCTGGATCTTGCCGACATCCTGGATGCCGTAGGCCATCCAGGCGTCCGAGGGCAGCCCGTCGCGCCCGGCGCGGCCGGTCTCCTGGTAATAGGCCTCCAGGCTCTTCGGCAGGTCGAGATGGGCGACGAAGCGGACGTCCGGCTTGTCGATGCCCATGCCGAAGGCGATGGTCGCGACCATGACCACGCCGTCCTCCTTGAGGAAGCGGTCCTGGTTCCGGGCCCGGACCTCGCGGTCCAGCCCGGCATGGTAGGGCAGGGCCTCGATGCCCTCGCCGCGCAGCCACTCGGCCGTGGTGTCGACCTTGTTGCGCGACAGGCAATAGACGATGCCGGCCTCGTTCTGGTGCTCGCGCTGGATGAAGGACAGCAGCTGCGCCTTCGGATTCTCCTTCGGCACGATGCGGTAGCGGATGTTCGGCCGGTCGAAGCCGGCGACGAAGATGCGGCCGCCCTGCAGCTTCAGCCGCTCGGCGATGTCGCGCCGGGTCGGACCGTCGGCGGTCGCGGTCAGGGCGATGCGCGGCACGCCGGGATAGCGCGTCGCCAGCACGTCGAGCTGCAGGTATTCCGGCCGGAAGTCGTGGCCCCATTGCGACACGCAATGGGCCTCGTCGATCGCGAACAGGGCCAGCTTGCAGCCGTCGAGCAGGTCCAGCAGCCCGTCGGTCAGCAGCCGCTCCGGCGAGACGTAGAGCAGGTCCAGCTCACCCGCCCGCATCGCCCGCATGATGTTCCCCGATTCGCCGGGGGGCAGCGATGAATGCAGCGCCGAGGCGCGGACGCCGAGCTGGCGCAGCGTCTCGACCTGGTCCTGCATCAGCGCGATCAGCGGCGAGACCACGACGCCGATCCCCGGCCGCACCAAAGCCGGCACCTGGAAGCACAGCGACTTGCCGCCGCCGGTCGGCATCAGCACCAGCGCGTCGCCGCCGGAAACCAGATGGTCGACGATCTCCGCCTGCTCGCCGCGGAAGGCGGAATAGCCGAAGACATCGTGGAGGACGGTGAGCGGATCGCGCATGAGCCGCTTATAGCGGCCCGCGCGGATCAAACCAAATGCTGGTTTGGGTTCGATTCAAACCACAACAGATTGTGGTTGGACGACGTCGTTCCACCAGCCTTGGCTGGCCGGATCCGCGTCAGGCCGGGGCCATGCCGGAGGCGCGCGGCGCCTCCGCCGGGACATGCCGGCGGCGGGACAGCAGCAGGATGGCGAAGCCCACCACCGTGGTCAGGACCGGCAGCGCGTACATGAGCGGCAGCAGCGCCAGCGAATCGCGGGCCATGCCGGCGACGCTCATGGTGGTGGCCTGCACGGCGACCACGCCGAGGGCGGCGATCAGGATGCGTCGGGCCAGGCCGCGGCGGTTGTAGTCGCCGCTGAGCAGCACGCCGAGGCAGAACACGACATAGGCGAAGGGCAGCAGCGGGTCGGTCAGCCGCTTGTGGCCTTCCATCACCAGCCGGCCATAGTTCTTCTGGTCGCGGGGCGAGTTCGGGTCGGGGTACAGCAGGTCGGGCAGGAACCGCTCGGAGGGCTGGCGGTAGTTGCGGGCCAGATCCTCGGCGCCGGCCGAGCTCAGGGGCACCGTATAGCTGTCGAAGGCAACCGGCTCGACCCGCCCGGTCTTGCGGTTGAGCTGCTGGATCACGCCGTCGATGGCCACCATCCGCGGCCCGTCGTCGCTGTCCTCGATATAGCCGCGCTTGGCGATGATGGTGACCGGCTGGTCCTGGTTGTCGGTGTTGTGCACCAGGATGTCGCTGAGATCGCCGGTCACCGGGTTGCGGTCGCGCACGAACACGGTCATCGAATCGCCGATGGCGTTGAACTCGCCGGTCTGCAGCAGCGCGGCCGAGACGTCCGACTGGGCGATGGCGCTGAGATCGCGGAACTCGCGATTGGCCACCGGCCAGAAGTACAGGGTCATCGAATAGCTGAAGCCGGTGATGATCACCGCCATCGCCAGGCCGGGCAGGGCCAGACGCATCTGGCCGATACCGGCGCCGCGCATCACCAGCAGCTCGCCGTCGGCCAGCATCCGGTTGTAGATGATCAGGCAGGCCGCCACGACGCCGATCGGCAGCACCGCGATCAGGAACTCCGGCATCGACAGGATGACGAGGTGCAGGAAGGTGCCCACGCCGACGCCGCCGTCGACGATCAGCTGGATCAGCCGCATCGAGGTGGTGAGCATGATGGCGAAGACGAGGATCACGGTGGCGAGCACCGTGGCCACCGCGATCTGACGGAAGACATAGCGGCTGAGCAGCGACATGGCCGAGGCTATACACCAGCGCGCGCGAGACGGCCAATGTTGCCAAGCGTCGCGGCCCTGATCCACAATGCCGCGCGCCGAAATGCACGACAAATCAACGCGCGAATGGGGAGGCGCATGGCAGGCGGATATGTGATCGGCGTGGATGGCGGCACCGAAGGGCTGCGCGCCGCCGTGTTCGACCTGCAGGGCGCCGTGCGGGGCATGGGTGTCGCGACCTATCCCACCCGGTTCCCGGCCCCGGCCCAAGCCGAGCAGGATCCCGAGGACTGGTGGCGGGCGATGGGCGAGGCGGTGCCGGCTGCCCTGGCCCAGGCCGGGATCGCGGCCGACCAGGTCGACGCCCTGTCGGTCGACACCACCTGCTGCTCCGTCGTCGCGCTCGACCGGGCGGGCCGGGCCCTGCGCCCCGCCTTGATCTGGATGGATGTGCGGGCCGCGGCACAGGCCGCCAAGGTGGCGGCATCGGGCGACCCGGCGCTGAAGGTCAACAGCGCCGGCGCCGGGCCGGTCTCGTCGGAATGGATGATCCCCAAGGCGCTGTGGCTGAAGGAGAACGAGCCCCGGGTGTTCGACGCCGCCGCGCTGATCGGCGAATACCAGGACTTCATCACCCTGCGCCTGAGCGGCCGCTGGGTCGGGTCGATCAACACCGCGTCGATCCGCTGGCACCACGACAACCGCAATGGCGGCCACCCCCGCAGCCTGCTCGACACGCTCGGCCTGTCCGCGCTGCTCGAGAAATGGCCGTCCGAGATCCTGCCGCTGGGTGAGGTGATCGGACCCCTGACGCCGGACGCCGCCGCCCATCTCGGGTTGAAGCCGGGGACGCCGGTGGCCCAGGGCGGGCCCGACGCCTTCATCGGCATGATCGGCCTCGGCGTGGTGACGCCGGGCAAGCTGGCCTTCATCACCGGCTCCTCGCATCTCCTGCTCGGCCTGTCGCCCACGGCCCTGCACGGCCGCGGCATCTGGGGCAGCTATCCCGACGCGGTGGTGCCGGGGCTGCATGTGGTCGAGGGCGGCCAGACCTCGACCGGCTCGGTGATCGCCTGGCTGAAGCGGCTGTTCGGCGAGGGCGCGAGCTACGACCAGCTGAACCGGGAGGCCGCGGCGCTGCCGCCGGGGGCCGAAGGCCTGCTGATGCTCGACCATTTTCAGGGCAACCGCACGCCCTACACCGACCCGGCCTCGCGCGGCGCCATCACCGGCCTCAGCCTCAAGCACGGGCCGGCGCACATCTTCCGCGCCGCGATCGAGGGCATTGCCTTCGGCAGCGAGCTGATCCTGGACGCGATGCGCGCCAACGGCTTCGCCCCCAGCGAGGTGGTGATCTGCGGCGGCGCCACCCGCTCGCCGCTGTGGCTGCAGACCCATGCCGACGTCTCCGGCGTGCCGCTGCAGGTGACCAGGGTGCCGGAGGCGCCGCTGCTGGGCAGCGGCATGCTGGCGGCGCTCGGCGCCGGCCATTTCGCCGACATGGCGGAGGTCGCGGCGGCGATGGTGCAGCCGGAGCGGGTGGTCGAGCCCGACCCTGCCCGCCACGCCGCCTACCGCGAGATCTACGCCCGCTACCAGCAGCTGTACCCGGCCCTGGCGCCGCTGCGCACGCCATCACAAACAATCTGAAGTTCTTCAGGGAAGCGACGGAAAATGCTCAAGAACATCGATCCGATCATCACCCCGGACCTGCTCTACACCCTGGCCAGCATGGGCCATGGCGACGACCTCGTGATCTGCGACACCAACTTCCCCGCCCGCTCGGTGGCGCAGCTGACCATGGTCAAGACACCGCTGGAGCTGCCGGGCATCAGCGCCGCCCGCGCGGTGCGCGCCATCCTGTCGGTGATGCCGCTCGACACCTTCGTCGACCATCCCGCCCAGCGCATGGAGGTGGTGGGCCAGCCCGACGAGATCCCGGAGGTGCAGCGCGAGGTCCAGGCCGAGATCGACCGCGCCGAGGGCCGGTCCTGGCCGATGGGGTCGATCGAGCGCTTCGCCTTCTACGAGGCGGCGAAGAAGTCCTTTGCCGTGGTCCGGGCCGGGGAGGGGCGGTTCTATGGCTGCTTCCTGCTGAAGATGGGCGTGATCGCGCCGAAGTAGGGAACCGACCGCCATGGCCTTGCCGAAGATCGCCATCCAAGGCGTGTTCGTCGCCGACCTCGCCTTCCGCGCCGCCCGCCTGCCGATGATGGGCGAGACCCTGCTGTCGAACGGCTTCAAGCTCGGCCCCGGCGGCAAGGGGTCGAACCAGTCGGTCGCGGCGGCGCGGGCCGGCGCCGACGTCGCCTTCATCACCAAGATCGGGGCCGATCCGTTCGGCGAGATGGCGCGCGGGCTCTATGCCGCCGAGGGCATCGATTCCGGCCATGTGCTGACCGATGCGCAGCGCCCGACCGGCGCCGCCTTCATCTTCATCGACAGCCGGACCGGCGAGAACGCCATCATCATCGAGGCCGGGGCGGCCGCCGCCCTGACCGAGGCCGAGATGGAGGCGGCGGCCCCGGCGATCGCCGGGGCGCGGATCTTCGTCGCTCAGCTCGAGCTGCCGCTGCCGGTGGTGCGGCGGGGGCTGGAGATCGCCCGGCGGCATGGCGTCACCACCATCCTGAATCCGGCCCCGGCCATGGCCTTGCCGGACGATCTCTATCCCCTGGTCGACTATCTCACCCCGAACGAGACCGAGGCGGAAAGCCTGGTCGATTTCGCGGTCGACAGCGGCCAGCAGGCCGAGCGGGCGGCCCAGGTGCTGCTGGCCAAGGGCGTCGGCGCCGTGGTCGTCACCCTCGGGGCCAAGGGCGCGCTTCTGAAGAACCGGTCAGAATGCATTCACATTCCAGCGTTTTCGGCCGGCGAGGTGGTCGAGACCGCGGGGGCGGGCGACGCCTTCAACGGCGGCTTCGCCCTGGCGCTGGCCGAAGGCCGGCCGGTCGCCGAGGCGGTGCGCTTCGGCTGCGCCGTCGCCGGCATCTCGGTGACCCGCCCCGGCACCGCCCCCTCGATGCCACGGCGCGACGAGGTCGAGGCCCTGCTGCGCAACGCCTAGCCCGGGCCATCCGGGCATTGCCGGTGCGGCACGGTCGCCGCAGCGGGTGGCCTGCGCACGGTGTTGATTAATATTTTATGCAAAGTGAAATCAAATACTGATGCAATTTGTTCTGCAGTTGAAAAGTTCTGAATCCTACTTTTCTGCATAAATTCTTATTCAAACCCGTAATGCGTGCTAGCTTGATAGCAGAGGCTAGCAACCATCGCAAAGAACGATGGCGTCTGGGGCAATTCTTTCCCTGGAGGAGGAGACGATGGCTTCAGCGAATTCCTTGGATGGATTGTTGGATGACGGCGGCCTGCTTGGGGGGTTGCTCGACGGCCTCTTGGGCGAGGACGGCCTGCTCGGCGGCGTCCTCACCGGCGTCGACGACCTGCTCGGCGGGCTCGACGACCTGCTCACCGGCGTGGTCGGCGGCCTGCTCGGGGCGGTGCTGGGCGGCGTCGGCGGCCTGCTGGACGGCGTGCTGAACGGCCTGCTGGAAGGCCTGCTCGGCGGGTTGCTCAGCGGCGGCCTGACCGGCTTGCTCACCGGGCTGCTCGACGGCTTGGCCGATGCCGGCGGCCTGCTCGGCGACTTGCTCAGCGGCGACGCGCTCACCGGCATCATCAGCGGGCTCGTCACCGATGTGCTCGGCAACCTCGACGGGTTGTTGGGCAACCTGCTGGGCGGCCTGCCCCTGGGCGCGCTGCTCGACGCGCTGCTCAGCGACACCGGCCTGCTCGGCGCCCATGGGCTGCTTGGCAACCTGCTGGGCGAGGACGGGCTGCTGACCCATCTCGTCGACGTGCTGCAGAGCGGGCCAGCCGGCCTGATCGACGCGCTGATCGGCGCTGACGGGCTGCTTGGCGGCGTCGTCGGCACGGTCGGCGGCATCGCCGACAGCCTGGTCGGCGAGCATGGCCTGATCACCGGGCTGATCGGCGGCCTGCTCGGGAATGTCGGCGACCTGTTCGACGACCTCTCGGTGTCCGGCATCGTCGGCAACCTGCTGGCCGAAGACGGCCTGATCGGCAGCATCCTGCACGGCATCGGGGTCAGCACCGACATCGGCGAGATCATCGGCGGGATCTTCACCTCGCTGCCGGGCCTGGACGTGCTCGACACCCTGCTGCAGGACGGCATCCTCGGCGGGCTGCTGGGCGGCGTGCTGGGGCCCGACGGCAGCGGCCTGACCGACCTCTTGACCGGCATCCTCGGCAGCCTGTCGCCGGACGTGCTGCTGGGCGGCCTGCTCGGCACCGGCGGGGTGGCGGGCCTGCTGAACAGCGTGCTCGGCGCCGCCACCGGCGTGGTCGACACCCTGCTGACCGATGTGCTCGGTGGGGTGCTGACCGGCAGCCTGCTGCACGGCGACGGCGGCCTGATCGGCAACATCTTCGGCGAGTTCGGCATCCTCGGCGGCGACCAGCTCGGCCTGCGCGGCGCCCTGAGTGACGGCCTGGTCGGAGACGTGTTCAACACACTGCTCGACGTCGGTGTGCTGGTCGCGGGCGGCGAGGTGATCAAGGTCGCCGGCCCGCTGGCGATCGCCGGCACGGTGGCCGACCTGCTGGCCGGCGACAACGGCCTGCTGCACGGCGTCGTGCCCGACGCGATCCTCAACCAGTTCTTCGGCGAGCATGGCGTGCTCGGCGTGGCGCTGGAGGACCTGGTCGGGGGCGTCAACGGCCGCGACGGCCTGCAGGCGGTGCTCGACATGACACTGACCAACACCTCCGACGTGGTGCAGGACCTCAAGGAGGTGATCGCCGACCTGCAGGACATCGGCGGCGTGCCGCAGCTGGCCGCCCTGATCCAGCTGGCCGGCACGCTGGAGAGCACGGTGGATGCGGCGGCGCAGACCCTGACCGACCTGCACGGCGCGCTGCGCGACATCAACGACATCCGCGTCGGCACATCAGGTGCCGACACCATCGACGGCTGGCTCGGCAACGACCAGCTCGACGGCGGCAGCGGCAATGACAAGCTCTCGGGCGGCACCGGCGACGACCTGCTGAAGGGCGGCGTCGGCAATGATGCCCTGAAGGGCGGGCTGGGCCAGGACGCGCTGGTCGGTGGCGCCGGCACCGACACCATGACCGGTGGCGGCGGGGCCGACACGTTCCGCTTCACGCTGGCCACGGAATCCGCGGTGGGCACCGGGCGCGACGTGATCACCGACTTCAGCCATATCGAGGGCGACAGGATCGACCTGTCGGCGATCGACGCAAACTCGAACTTCTTCGCCTTCGGCAACCAGGCCTTCACCTTCATCGGCAACCAGGCCTTCCACAATGTCGCGGGCGAGCTGCGGTTCGCCGGGGGGATCGTGTCCGGCGACACCAATGGCGACGGCCGCGCGGATTTCGAGATCCGCGTGGACACCCACGGCCAGCTGGTGGCGGCCGACTTCGTGCTCTGACCGGGCTTCGGTCCGGGACGGCCGCGCGGCGCCCAGCGTCGCGCGGCCCTTTTCCTTGCGTGGCCCTGGCCCGCAGCGGCCGTCGTTGACGCCTGCCGTCCGACTGCCTATCTCTTGGCTATGAGAACCGTGTGGACGAACCGGATGGCGGCGTGTCGAACGCCGCTTGTGATTCCAGGCCGCTGACCGCCGGGGCTGTCGCCCCGCACCGTCGGCGCCCTTCGTCCGTTCTCGCCTGAGTCGCGTCCCGCGACACCGTTCGCCCCACCCCCGAAAAAAGCCCTCGTGTCCCGGCCAGACTGGGCGCCAGCCGCGATCACGATCCCGGGGCGGTCGTCTTAAAAGAAAGGAAAAACAACATGTCCCGCAGCAGCCTGCCGAAGCGCCCCGAGATTCACGTCACCGCCGGCGACTTCGACCGTCTCGCCGCGCTGGCCGACGCCGCGGCAGATGCTTTCCCGGCGATCGCGGACTTCCTGGCGGACGAGCTGGAGCGCGCCCAGATCATCGACGCGGCCGCGGCCAAGGGTGTCGTGCAGATGCATTCGACCGTCAGCTATCGCGACGCCGAGACCGGGGACGAGCACACCGTCACGCTGGTGTATCCGGAGGAGGCCGACATCGAGGCCGGGCGCCTGTCGGTGCTGACCCCGGTCGGCGTCGCGCTGATCGGCCTGCGTCGCGGCCAGACCATCACCTGGGTCACCCCGTCCGGCAAGCCGCGCAACCTCACCGTGACCAAGATCGAGCGGGCGCAGGCCGCCGCCTGACCCCTGCCGGGGGGCTGGCCGGTCAGGCCCTGAGGCCTGCGACCAGTCCCGCGAGGTCGTCCATGTGCGGGCAGATCAGCCCGGCGCCGGCGGCGCGCAGCCGCTCGGCATGGCCGTCGCGGATGTGGCGCCCGCCGAGGAAGCCGATCACCCGCATGCCGGCGGCGACGCCGGCGGTGGTGCCGGGCACGCTGTCCTCGATCACCAGGCAATGCCGCGGGTCGATGCCCAGGCGCCCGGCCGCATGCAGATAGAGGTCCGGCGCCGGCTTCGGGTGCGCCACCATCTCCGGCGTGTAGACGTGGTCGCCGAACAGATGCGAGATCCCGGCGATCTCGAGCGAGCGGCGGACCCGGGCGGCATGGCTGTTCGACGCCACCGCCATCGGCAGGGCCAGGCCCTCCAGCGCCGGGCGCACCCCCGGAATGGCGTCGAGGCCCTGGGCCAGCGCGTCGTCGATCACCCGCACCATGCGCTGGCCGATGTCGTCCGGGAACACCGTGCCGAAGCGCTCCGCCACCTGGCGCAGGATGTAGGTGTCGGGGGTGCCGACCAGCTGTTCGACCAGTTCCTCGACCGGCGCCCGCGGCTCGAAATGCGCGATCAGCTCGGCCACCGCACGGCAGGCCACGAACTCGCTGTCGACCAGCACGCCGTCGCAGTCGAAGATTACCGCCGACACGCCGGTCCCGAAAGAGACGGGTAGGGCGATCTGCACGGGGTCGACGGTATCCATCGGGTCTCTCTCCACTTCCGTCCGCCCGGTTGCGCGACAGGGCGGTCTTACCATAACGTACGACAAGTCAACGAGACCGGAAGGCAAGGACCGCCGGCGATCGGGGGGATAGGGGCGTTGCGAGAGCCGATCAAGCATGTCTTCATCTGGCCGGCCTTCCTCGTCGTCCTCCTGGTCGGCATCTTTCCGCTGATCTATTCGTTCACCATCAGCTTCCAGAGCATGCGGCTGGTGCCGCCGCTGCCGCCGCGCTTCGTCGGCTTCGACAACTACACATCGCTGCTCGTCAATCCGCGCTTCTGGGCCACCGTCCAGACGACCTCGATCATCGTGTTCGTCTCGGTCTCGATCCAGTACGTCCTCGGCTTTGCTGTTGCGCTCGCGCTGCATAGCAAGATTCCCGGCGAACGTCTGTTCCGCGTCGGCTTCCTGCTGCCGATGCTGATGGCGCCGATCGCGGTGTCGCTGGTCGGGCGCATGCTGTTCCATTCGACGGTCGGGCCGGTCAACCAGTTCTTCACCTGGTTCGGGCTGCCCAACCTGCCGTTCCTGACCGACGCGACCTGGGCCTTGGGCACCATCATCGCGGTCGAGGTCTGGCAGTGGACGCCCTTCGTCATCCTGATGCTGCTGGCCGGGCTGCAGAGCCTGCCGCAGGATGTCTACGAGGCGGCGCAGCTGGAGAACGCCAGCAGCTGGCAGCAGTTCTGGGGCATCACCTTCCCGATGCTGCTGCCGATCTCGGCCGCGGTGATCTTCATCCGCATCATCGAGAGCTTCAAGATCATCGACACGGTGTTCGTGCTGACCGGCGGCGGGCCCGGCGTGTCGACCGAGACCCTGACCCTGTTCGCCTATCAGGAGGGGTTCAAGAAGTTCAACCTGGGCTACACCTCGGCGCTCAGCTTCCTGTTCCTGATCGTGATCACCATCTTCGGCACGATCTACCTCGCCATTCTCAAGCCGCATCTGGAGAAGCAGCGATGAGGGGCGCCCAGGACATGAACGGCGGCGGGATCAAGCGCGGCTTCATCTTCCTGCTGTGCCTGGGGTGGTTCCTGGTCACGCTGTTCCCGGTCTACTGGACGCTGATCACCTCGTTCAAGCCGCCGACCGCGGTCAATGGTGGGCCGACCTACCTGCCCTGGATCGACTTCCAGCCCACGGTGCAGGCCTGGGTCGACGCCTGGTCCGGCCTGCGCGGCGATTTCATCACCCCCTTCGTCAACTCGACCCTGATCGCGGTGTCGGCGACCGCGCTGGCGGTGCTGCTGGGGTCGATGGCCGCCTATGCGCTGGTGCGCTTCCCGTTCCAGGTGCGGCTGCTGGCCGGTCTGTCCTTCGCGGTGGTCGCCATTGGCGCCTTCCTGCTGCTGGGAAACGTGCTGGGGCTGAAGCGGCTGCCGGCGCTGGGCGGCGCCCTGGTGCTGGCCCTCGCCGTGTCGATGCTGCTGAACCGCCTGCGCCTGCCCGGGCCGGTCCTGGGCAATGACGATGTGGTGTTCTGGTTCGTCAGCCAGCGCATGTTCCCGCCGATCGTCACCGCCTTCGCGCTCTACCTGCTCTATTCCGAAGTCGGCAAGGCCGGCTTCCCGCTGCTCGACAGCTACTGGGGCATGGTGCTGTGCTACACCGCCTTCTCGCTGCCGA
Source organism: Inquilinus ginsengisoli (assembly GCF_031453975.1). Taxonomy (NCBI): domain Bacteria; kingdom Pseudomonadati; phylum Pseudomonadota; class Alphaproteobacteria; order Rhodospirillales; family Rhodospirillaceae; genus Inquilinus; species Inquilinus ginsengisoli. The sequence continues at coordinate 712,181 of NZ_JAVDPW010000002.1, read as the reverse complement.
TCGTGGTCTGGCTGATGCGCGACTTCTTCCAGGCGCTGCCGGTCGAGATCGAGGAGGCGGCGCTGGTCGACGACGTGCCGCGGATCCGCATCTTCTTCGAGATCGTGCTGCCGATGGCGCGGCCGGGGCTGATCGCCACGGCGATGATCACGCTCAGCTTCGTCTGGAACGAGTTCCTGTTCTCGCTGCTGCTGACCGCGGGAAGCTGGCAGACCCTGCCGATCCTGCTGTCGGGGCAGAACTCCTATCGCGGCGACGAATGGTGGGCGATCTCGGTCGCCGCCATGGTCTCGATCGCCCCGATGATGGTGATGGCCGTCCTCCTGGCCAGGCTCATGCGATCGGGCCTGCTGCTGGGCAGCATCCGATGATCGCGCGACAGGGAGGGAGAACAACAATGAAGACCATGCTTCTTGCAACCGCCGGTGCGCTGACGCTGGCGGCGGCGCTGGCCGGGCCGGCCGCGGCGGCCTGCGACCCCGACTACACCGGCGTGACCCTGACCGCGGGGTCGCAGACCGGCCCCTTCATCGCCCTGGCGGTGCAGATGGCGGCCAAGACCTGGGAGCAGAAGACCTGCGGCAAGGTCAATGTCGTGGAGTTCCCGTTCGGCGAGCTGTATCCGAAATACCTGACGGCGATGACCGCCGGGGAATCGACCTTCGACATCATCACCTTCGCTCCGGCCTGGATGCCGGATTTCGCACCCTACCTGTCGGAGATGCCGGCCTCGGTGCGCGAGGGCAAGGACTGGGAGGACATCGCCCCGGTCTATCGCGACCGGCTGATGGTGTGGGACGGCAAGCACCTGTCGCAGACCATCGACGGCGACCTGCACACCCTGTCCTACCGCAAGGATCTGTTCGACGACCCGAAGGAGCAGGCGGCGTTCAAGGCCAAGTACGGCTACGACCTGGCGGTGCCGAAGACCTGGAAGGAATACTACGACATCGCCGAGTTCTTCACCCGGCCCGACCAGAAGCTGTGGGGCACGGCGGAGGCGTTCCGGCGCGGCGGCCAGCAGTTCTGGTTCTTCTTCACCCACGCCGCCAGCTACACCAACGACCCGCAGAACCCCGGCAGCATGTTCTTCGACCCGGAGACGATGGACGCCGCGGTCAACAACCCGGGCTGGGTGCGGGCGCTGGACGACTACATCAAGTCGGTGAAGTTCTCGCCGCCGGGCGCGCTCAACTTCTCCTCGGGCGACATCCGCACCGCCTTCGCCGGCGGCCAGGTGGCGATGAACTTCGACTGGGGCGACACCGGCGTCATCGCCTCCGACAAGACCCAAAGCCAGGTCGCCGGCCATGTCGGCTCGGCCCTGACCCCGGGGTCGACCGAGATCTGGAACCACAAGACCAAGGATTGGGAGAAGACCGACCAGCCGGTGTTCTCGCCCTTCATGGCCTTCGGCGGCTGGCAGGCGGCGGTGCCCTCGGCCGGCAAGAATGTCGAGGCGTCCTGGAACTTCGTCGAATGGGTCTCGAACCCGGAGAACAGCGGCATCGCCACGGTGACCGGCGGCTCCGGCGTCAACCCCTACCGCCTCAGCCATTTCGTGCCGGACCGCTGGCTGGCCAAGATGACCAAGGAGGAGGCGGACGAGTACCTCGCCGCCCAGCGCGGCAGCCTGGAGGCCAAGAACGTCGCGCTCGACATGCGCATCCCCGGCTACTTCTCCTACACCGAAGTGCTGGAGATCGAGCTGTCCAAGGCGCTGGCGGGGCAGGAGACGGCGCAGCAGGCGCTCGACACCATCGCGACCGAATGGAACAAGCTGACCGACGAGTTCGGCCGCGACACCCAGCTTGCCGCCTATCGCGCCTCGATGGGCCTGCCGCCCCTGAAGAAGTAGACGGCAGCCGGGTCCCCGCCGCACCGTTCGTGGCGGGGACCCGCACCGAGGCCCACGGTTCCAGACCCGCAAGGACAGCATGGCCCGCGTCACACTCGAAGCCGTGACCAAGAACTACGGCGACGTCCCTGTCATCCCGTCGCTCGACCTCGAGATCGCGGACCGCGAATTCGTGGTGCTGGTCGGCCCGTCCGGCTGCGGCAAGACCACCACCCTGCGCATGATCGCCGGGCTGGAGCCCACCACCGGCGGCGCCATCCGGATCGGCGACCGCGACGTCACCCAGCTGCGGCCCGGCCTGCGCAACTGCGCCATGGTGTTCCAGAACTATGCCCTCTACCCGCATATGAGCGTGCGGGAGAACATCGGCTACGGCATGAAGGTGCGGCGCGAGCCGAAGGCCGAGATCGAGGCCAAGATCGCCAACGCCGCGCGCATCCTCGGCCTCGACCCCTATCTCGACCGCCGGCCGAAGCAGCTCTCGGGCGGCCAGCGCCAGCGCGTCGCCATCGGCCGCGCCATCGTCCGCGACCCCGATGTGTTCCTGTTCGACGAGCCGCTGTCCAACCTCGACGCCAAGCTGCGCATCGAGATGCGGGCCGAGATCAAGGCGCTGCACCGGCGGCTGCAGACCACCATCGTCTACGTCACCCATGACCAGGTCGAGGCCATGACCATGGCCGACCGGGTGGTGGTGATGAACCAGGGCCGGATCGAGCAGGCGGCCGAGCCGCTGACACTGTACGAGACCCCGGCCAACCTGTTCGTCGCCGCCTTCATCGGCGCGCCCAGCATGAATTTTTTGCCCGCGACCCTGGTCGCCCATGGCGGTACGCCGGGGCTGCGGCTGGCGGACGGCACGGTGCTGCCGGTGCCCGCGGCCAGGCGCGCGGCGCTGGCCGGGCGCGACGGCCTTGCCGTCACCATCGGCCTGCGGCCGGAGCATGTGGCGGGCGGCGACGCCGGGCCGGTCACGCTGCCGATCATGCCGCGGGTGATCGAGCCGCTGGGCCCCCACACCCTGATCCTGGGTGAGGTCGCGGGCGGCCGCTTCACCGCGCAGGTCGACGCCCATTTCCCGGCCCGGCCGGACGAGCCGACCCGGATCAGCTTCGACCCCGAGCGGCTGCACCTGTTCGAGACGGCCGGCGGCCAGGCGGTCTGAAGGCGTTCAGCCGGGCCCTCGGCGCTGCGTGTGGTTTCTTATAACAACTGGTTGCACCTCGATCATTCCGGTTGCATATTACAATCGGAATGGAGCGACCCTCATGAGCAGCGAACCGCGATCCGGCTGTCCGATCAATCTCACCCTCGAGGCCCTGGGCGACCGCTGGAGCCTGCTGGTGATCCGCGACATGATGTTCGGTGGCCGCCGGCATTTCCGCGAGCTGCTGACCCGGTCGGAGGAGGGCATCGCCTCCAACATCCTGGCCGACCGGCTGAAGCGGTTGACCGAATCGGGCTTCCTGACCCGGGCCGACGACGCCAGCCACAAGCAGAAGGCGATCTACAGCCTGACCGAGAAGGCGATCCAGCTGGTGCCGCTGCTGGCCCATATGGGCGCCTGGGGCCGGCGGCACACGCCGGCGACGCCGGAGCTGTCGATCCGAGCCCAGCTGCTGGAGGAGGGCGGGCCCGACCTCTGGGCCGAATTCATGGACGAGCTGCGCGCGGCCCATCTCGGCCTGCCCCACCCGGCCCGCGGACCCAGCGTCGGCGAACGCCTGCAGAAGGCCTACGAGGCCGTCCGCGACAGCCAGGGCGGTGCGGCGGCCTGATCCCGCCGCCTACTAAGCCTTCGGCCGGCCGTAGACGCCGCGCAGGAAGAAGTCCCAGATCGCATAGACCAGGGCGCCGCCCCAGAGGAAGAGCCACAGATGGTCCTGCAGCCACAGGACCTCCGCCGTCAGCGCCGCGATCAGCAGCACGATGATCAGCAGCCGGACCCAGAGCGGTTCGAGCCAGGGATGCGCTTGCGGCGTCGGCATGGATCTCCAGGGGAGGCAGGGCAGGGGCGGGGAGAGTGGCACGGACCGCGGCGGGCATCCAGCCCGGCGCCTCCCGCAACGCGCTTTCTCCCCGGCAACCGCGGCGTTATGGTCGCCGGCTTTCGCCAATAGGGTTCGACCGGAAGGACGGTGCTGCGATGTCCAAGATCATTCTCGACTGCGATGTCGGCATCGACGACGCGCTGGCCATCCTGTGGCTGGCCGACCGGCCGGGCATCGAGATCGCGGCCCTCGGCAGCGTCCATGGCAACGCCCACGCCACGGTCGCCGCGGCCAACGCCCAGCATGTCTTCGACCTCGTCGGGCTAAGCCATGTGCCGGTCGCGGTCGGGGCCGAGGCGCCGCTGGCCCAGCCGGTCAGCATCAGCGGCCATGTCCATGGCGATGACGGCCTCGGCGGCTACGGCCCCGGCGCGCCGCTGCGCCCCTTCGCGGCCGAGACGGCGGCGGAGCAGCTGGTCCGGCTGGTGCGCGCCGAACCCGGGGCCTGCACCATCCTGGCCACCGGCCCGCTGACCAACCTGGCGCTGGCGCTGCATCTCGAGCCCGACCTGCCGCAGCTGGTCGAGCGGGTGGTGGTGATGGGTGGCGCGGTGACGGTGCCCGGCAACATCACCGCCGCGGCCGAGGCCAACATCTTCCACGATCCGGAAGCGGCGGAGGCGGTGTTCGCCGCCGCCTGGCCGGTCGTCCTGGTCGGGCTCGACGTCACCATGACTGCTTGGCTCGGCGAGGCGGAGCTGGCGCGGATCGAGGCCGACGGCCGCCCGCGCGGGCGCTTCGCCTGGTCGATCCTGCAGCACTACACCGGCTTCTATCACAGCCGCCACGGCGTGCGCGGCTGCGCCCTGCATGATCCGGCCGCGGCGATGCTGCTGGTCGATCCCGGCCTGGCCGACTACGCCGACTGGGCGGTGCGGGTCGAGCTCGACGGCGACCTGACGCGCGGCATGACCCTGGCCGACCGTCGCGGCTATCCCGAGGAGCCGGGTGCTGCGAGCCGGCCCGTCATCCGGGTGGCGACGCGGATCGACCGCGAACGCCTCGTCGCCGGCTTCATGGACGGCCTGCTGCGTTGACCACGGAGGCGGCGTTGGACCGGCCCGACGCTTCTTCTTGGCGATTGTCGCGATACATCCGGTCCCGGATGGGATGGCCGGCCGATCCACCCCCCGTCCAGGGTTCGGGCAGGGCAAAGCCTGGGTTGCCGAAAGAACCGGCAACTGTGCTTGTCTGGATTGGTCGGATGATTATTCGGAAAGCATTCCGCCCATTCCGGTCGTGATTGAGGGGGTAGCAAAAATGCCGTGCATTCCTCGGGAATGTTCATTCTAATGGCTCTCCCCCGGCGGCGGTATGCCGCCGGGACGATCTGCGGTTTCGCTTCGGCGAATGCTGGAGCCATAAGGGGAGGTTTCATGAATTTTCGTACTCTGCTCGCCGCGGGCGTTGCGGCCGTTGTCGCGGCAGGCTTCGCCGCCTCGGCCCAGGCCGGTGCGACCTTCGACGCCGTCAAGCAGCGCGGCTTCATCCAGTGCGGCGTGAACACCGGCCTCGCCGGCTTCGCGCTGCCGGACAGCCAGGGCAAGTGGACCGGGATCGACGTCGACACCTGCCGCGCCCTCGCCGCCGCGGTGTTCGGCGACGCCGAAAAGGTCAAGTTCACGCCGCTCAACGCCCAGGTGCGCTTCACCGCCCTGCAGTCGGGCGAAGTCGATGTGCTGGCCCGCAACACGACCTGGTCGCTGTCGCGCAACACCTCGCTCGGCCTCGACTTCACCGCCGTCAACTTCTATGACGGCCAGGGCTTCATGGTGGCCAAGTCGCTCGGCGTCACCAGCGCCAAGGACCTCAACGGCGCCACCATCTGCGTCCAGCCCGGCACCACCACCGAGCTGAACCTGACCGACTGGTTCCGGGCCAACAAGCTCGAGTTCAAGCCGGTGGTCATCGAGAAGCTGGAGGATGTCGAATCCGCCTTCTTCTCCGGCCGCTGCGATGCCTACACCACCGACGCCTCCGGCCTTGCCGCGACCCGCGCCGCCAAGGCGCCGAAGCCGGACGACTACATCATCCTGCCCGAGATCATCTCGAAGGAGCCGCTGGCCATCGGCGTCCGCCAGGGCGACCCGCAATGGGCCAACATCACCCGCTGGGTGTTCAACGCCCAGCTCCAGGCGGAAGAAAGCGGCGTCACCAGCGCGAACATCGACAGCTTCGCGGATTCGCCGGACCCGACGATCCAGCGCCTGCTGGGCAAGACCCCGGGCATGGGCGAGGCGCTCGGCCTGCCGGAGACCTGGGCCTACAACGCCATCAAGCAGGTCGGCAATTACGGCGAGATGTTCGAGCGCAATGTCGGCGAGAAGACGACGCTGGGGCTGAAGCGCGGCCTGAACGCGCTGTGGACCCAGGGCGGCCTGCAATACGCGCCTCCGATCCGTTAACGGACGATCAAGCCGCCGGCCCCGAAACGGGCCGGCGGTGTTGTTTCAGGCCGAAAAGAAGCGACAGGGCGGTTTGAACGAGGTGTGACGCAATGACCATGGACGTTGCCGCGGCAGGAACTGCCGTGCGCCGTGGATCGGCCTTCAACGACCCGAGGCTCCGTTCGATTTTTTACCAGGTCGTCCTTCTGCTGGTGGTGATCGGCGTCGGCTGGTTCCTGGTGTCGAACCTGATCCACAACCGCGAGGTTCGCGGCATCGCGACGGGATACGGCTTCCTCAACCGTGAGGCCGGCTTCGCCATCGCCGAGACGCCGATTTCCTACACGCCCAGCGATCCCTATTCCCGCGCCTTCCTGGTCGGGCTGGTGAACACGCTCAAGGTGTCCATTCTCGGCATCATCCTGGCGACCTTGCTGGGAGTCGTCGTCGGCGTCAGCCGGCTGTCCTCGAACTGGCTGGTGGCCAAGCTGGCCGCCGGCTATGTCGACCTGGTGCGCAACATCCCGCTGACCGTCCAGCTGCTGCTCTGGGCCGGGCTGATCCGGGTCAGCGCCCCGGCCCCGCGCCAGGCGGCGAACCCGGTGCCCGGCGTCTTCATCAGCAATCGCGGCATCCAGGTGCCGTCGATCGAGGACAACCCGATCTTCGTCTGGGTCCTGATCGCCGCGCTGGTGGCGCTGGTCATCGGCTGGGGCATCGCCCGCTGGGCCCGCCAGCGCCAGGCGGCGACCGGGCAGCCGTTCCACAGCTTCTGGGTCGGGCTGGCCCTGTTCATCGGCCTGCCGCTGGTGGTCTGGCTGGCCGGCGGTGCGCCAGCGGCGTTCGAGATCCCCGAGCTGAAGGGCTTCAACTTCTCGGGGGGCTGGACGCTTTCGCCGGAATTCGCGGCGATGCTGCTGGGCCTGACCGTCTACACCGCCAGCTTCATCGCCGAGATCGTGCGCGGCGGCATCCTCGCCGTCTCGCATGGCCAGACCGAGGCGGCCCGCGCGCTCGGCCTGCATTCCGGGGTCACGTTGCGCCGGATCATCCTGCCGCAGGCGCTGCGCATGATCATCCCGCCGATGACCAGCCAATACCTCAACATCACCAAGAACAGCTCGCTCGCGGTGGTGATCGGCTATCCCGAGCTGGTGTCGATCGGCAACACCATCGGCAACCAGACCGGCCAGGTGGTCGAGGCGATCTCGATCTTCATGGCGGTCTATCTGTTCATCAGCCTGTCGATCTCGATCGGCATGAACATCTACAACCGGCGCATGTCGCTGCGGGAGCGCTGATCATGGCGGCGACCCACTCCTTCACCGAACCCTTCGTCGCCACCCGGGAGATCCCGGCCGAGCCGCCGCCCGGCTCGACCACCGGGCCGATCGCCTGGGTCCGGCACAACCTGTTCAGCACCTGGTACAACATCGTCCTGACCGTGGTGATCGCCTACCTCGCGATCCGGCTGATCCCGCCCTTCATCTCCTGGGCGTTCATCGACCCGGTGTGGGGGCCGGCGACACCGGACCAGACGCCGGCCGATGTCGTCGCCGCCTGCCGGGCCGCGACGGGGGCGTGCTGGGCCTTCGTCAACGAGAAGTACCGGCTGATCTTCTTCGGCCTCTACCCGTTCGACGAGTATTGGCGGCCGATCCTGGCCATGCTGCTGCTGCTCGGCCTTGCCGTCAGCAGCACCGTGCGGCGGTTCTGGGGCAAGCGGCTGATCGTCGCCTGGGTGGTCGTGATCGTCGCGGCCATCACGCTGATGTACGGGGCCATCCCGCTCGGCTTCCTCGAAATCCCGATCCCCGGCATGACGCTGGTCGAGACCGGGAAATGGGGCGGCCTGCCGCTGACCATGGGCCTGTCGATGATCGGCCTGGCCCTGGCCTTCCCGTTCTCGATCCTGCTGGCGCTCGGCCGCCGGTCGAACATGCCGGCGATCCGGACGCTGTGCGTCACCTACATCGAACTGGTGCGCGGCGTGCCGCTGATCACCGTGCTGTTCATGGCCTCGGTGATGTTCCCGCTGTTCCTGCCCGAGGGCTGGAACTTCAACTACCTGCTGCGCGCCCAGGTGGCGATCATCATGTTCACCGCCGCCTATCTGGCCGAGGTGGTGCGCGGCGGGCTGCAGTCGATCCCCAAGGGCCAGTTCGAGGCGGCCGACAGCCTCGGCCTGAGCTATTGGCAGAAGCAGCGGCTGATCATCCTGCCGCAGGCGCTGCGGATCTCGATCCCGGCCCTGGTCAACACCTTCATCGGGTCCTTCATGGACACGACGCTGGTGATCATGGTCGGCCTGTTCGACCTGCTCGGCGCCGCCCGGCTTGGCCTGTCCGACTCGATCTGGGGGCCGTTCTACAAGGAAGCCTATCTGTTCGTTTCGCTGCTGTTCTTCGTGTTCTGCTTCTCCATGTCGAAATACTCGCAGCACCTGGAGAGGTATCTGAACATCGGCACGCGCCGTCGCTGAGACAGGGAGACTGAAAATGGCCGCAACACCGGCGCCCGCCGCCACCGAACCGGACGTGCTGATCCAGATGTCCGGGGTCAACAAATGGTACGGTGAGTTCCATGTCCTCCGGGACATCAACCTCGCCGTCGAGAGGGGCGAGAAGGTCGTGATCTGCGGGCCCTCGGGCTCCGGCAAATCGACCCTGATCCGCTGCCTCAACCGGCTGGAGGAGCATCAGAAGGGCTCGATCATCGTCGACAAGATCGAGCTGACCAACGATGTGAAGAACATTGACGCCATCCGCCGCGAGGTCGGCATGGTGTTCCAGCAGTTCAACCTGTTCCCGCACCTGACCGTGCTGGAGAACCTGACCCTGGCCCCGATCTGGGTTCGCAAGATCCCGAAGAAGGAGGCCGAGGAGACGGCGATGTACTTCCTCAGCCGGGTCAAGATCCCCGAACAGGCCGGGAAATATCCGGGCCAGCTCTCCGGCGGCCAGCAGCAGCGCGTGGCGATCGCCCGCTCGCTGTGCATGAAGCCGAAGATCCTGCTGTTCGACGAGCCGACCTCGGCGCTGGACCCCGAGATGATCAAGGAAGTGCTCGACGTGATGATCGAGCTGGCCCGCGAGGGCATCACCATGATCTGCGTCACCCATGAGATGGGCTTCGCGCGGACCGTGGCGAACCGGGTGATCTTCATGGACCGCGGCCAGATCGTCGAACAGAACGAGCCGGAAGAGTTCTTCAAGAACCCGAAGTCGGACCGCACCAAGCTGTTCCTGAGCCAGATCCTGGCGCATTGACCGTGCCGGGGCGTCGCCGAGTCGGCGGCGCCCCTGGGTTCGGTCCGGAATGGGCCGGCCTCCGCTCCGCCTGACGTGCGTTGCCGTCGTGGCGGTCGATCCCCCCGCATAGCCTGCCTGTGCGACCCCGCCGTTTCGAGCCACCGGTCATGACGACCGGAATCAAGCGCGACTCCGGATCCCAGCGTGGCTGGAATTCGACAGCTCCCTCGCGGCCGGTGCCGGCAGGGACGCGGCCCTTCTGATTCAGCCAGAAATCGGATGATGCCATTCGGGTAACCGTCAGTGTTGCCGGTTCGCCACACATCGTTGCTATTTCATCTTACATACATTCTTGGATGTATAATCCCATTGCTCCACTTCCCAGCGCGGGACTAACGTCCGGCACATCAGAGGGACGTCATTCGGTGGGTGGGTAAGGCCGATCCGGATGGTGCTTTTGATGACACAGATCGGCGCCGTTTCGGGGGACTCGCTTTCGACACGACCGCCATCACCCGGCTTTCGAGGCCGGGTTCTTGCCCGGGGTTCCGGCAAACTGCCTAGGCCAGGGCAAGCAGACGGGCCGACAGGCGTCCAGAGCGAATAGCCTCACAGAGATGCGGGGCAGAGGAGGGAAGATGAAGAAGGTACTTATCGGCACCACGGCGCTGGTGGCAGTTGCGTTGGCCTCGGCCTCCGCCTCGGCTGAACTGCAGGTCAAGATCAGCGGTTTCGTCGCGTTCCAGGGCTCGCTGTCGCTGACCGACACCCGCAGCGACAACTTCGATCGCGACTATGATTTCCAGACCAACGCGCGACTGGTCTTCGACATCAAGAACGTCACCGATTCCGGCCTCGAATACGGTGCCCGCATCCGCTTCAACGACGTCAACCGCGATGCCGGCGTCAAGGTCACCCGTACCTATGTGTACGTGAAGGGCGGCTTCGGCACGATCACCTTCGGTAACGCGCCGACGGTGGCCGACGACATCGGCTACATCTACGCGCATGACGAACTGGCCGGGGAACGCGGCGCCGGCGGCGGCGACTTCGGCGACCTGCTCGACGGCGACAATATCGCCCAGGGCGGCATGAACTTCTACTCGATCGACGCCACCTACCTCGCGGGCCTGACCAACCAGGACACCCGCATCAAGTACATCTCGCCGACGATCAACGGCTTCAGCTTCGGCGTCGACTTCACCCCCGTGGTCGGTGGCGCAGCCCATGCCGGCTCCGGCGGCGTGAACGACCTGATCAACGACGACAGCACGATCTACGAGAACGTCGTCACCGGCGGCGTGAACTGGACGCAGGATTTCGACGGCCTCAACGTGTTGCTGGCCGGCACCGCCGCCTACGGTAACGGCGTGACCACCGCCAACAACCCCGAGAATCACGACCTCGAGGTCTACACCCTCGGTGGCCGGGTCCGGTCCGGCGGCATCGCGGCCAGCGTGAACTGGACCCACAACGCCAGCTTCTTCGCGACCGACAAGTCCGTCGACACCGTCATCGGCGACCTGAGCTACACCTGGGGTCCGTTCCTGGCCTCCGTGTCCTACGCCTACACCTGGGCCGGCAGCCACAACGGCCTCAATGCGGCCTCGGGCGACGGCGACGGCCAGGACCTGCGGGACAACCACATCGCCGGTGTGAACCTGACCTACACCGTCGCGCCGGGCCTGAACACCTACGCGGAAGTCATCTACGAGCGCCAGAATTTCCGCACGGGTTCGGAGTTCGAGAATGCCAACCTGCTGACGGGCATCAACCTGGCCTTCTGAGGCCCAGGAAGACCCGTCCGGACGGTTGGTCCGGGAAGACCGGGCGTGACAGACCACTCCTAACGGTCTCTGTCTCGTCCCCTCGAAGGCTGAAAGGTCACGTCCGGTCGAAGGAGGATGCGCGGTCTGCAGGCCGCGCATCCTTTTTTATTGCCTGGTTCCATTGGGGCGGCTCGCTGAGCCGCCCCTTTTCATTTCAGGCCAAGCCCGGACTCATATTGCATACATACATGTATGTATATTACGATTGCTTTGGCACCAAGGAGCGGATTAACTTTCCGCACTCCTTCCGGGTAAGGTTCCCACGCAGGGCACCCGCCACGCCCCAGCGGCGAAGGCCGGCGCCTGCCCGGAGAGGCGTTTTTCGATGTGATTCTTTGTCAGGCTTGCATAGCCGGGCCTCGGCCCCCCGACGACAACCTCGGATGGCGGACCGGGAACGGCCCCCTGAGAGATGGAGATGGGGGACGCAAGGCAGAGGAGGGACCATGATGAGGGTAGTGATCAGCGGCGCCGCGGCGCTGGCGGTGGTGGCATTGGCTTCGGCCCCTGTTGCCGCCGCCGGCCTGCAGGTCAAGATCAGCGGCTTCGTTGCTTTCCAGTCCACATTGTCGCTGTCGGATTCCCGCAGTGACAGTTTCGATCGCGACTACGACTTCCAGACCAATGCGCGGCTGATCTTCGACGTCAAGAACGTCACCGATTCCGGCCTCGAATACGGGGCCCGCATACGTTTCAACTCCGTCAACCGGGACGACGGCGTCCGGGTCACGCGCACCTATGTCTATGTGAAGGGCACCTTCGGCACGATCACCTTCGGCAATGCGCCGACGATCGCCGACGACATCGGCTACGTCTATGCCCATGATGATCTCGTCAGCGATATGGGCGCGGGCGCGCTGGATTTCGGCGAGCTGCTCGACGGTGATTTCCCGCTCGGCGGCGGGAATTTCTACTCGATCGATGCGACCTACCTGGCCGGGCTGACCAACGAGGACACCCGCATCAAGTATCTGTCGCCGACCTTCAACGGCTTCAGCTTCGGCATCGACTTCACGCCCGTGGTCGGCGGCGCGGGCCATGCCGGCGCCGGCGGCGTCAACGACCTGATCAACGACGACCAGACCTTCTACGAGAATGTCGTCACCGCCGGCGTGAACTACGAGGACACGTTCGGCGATCTGTCGGTGCGGGGCGCCGCCACCGCGGCCTACGGCAACGGCGTCCAGACCTCAGCGGCCGGCGCCAATCCGCATGGCCACAATCTCGAGGTCTACACGATCGGCGGCAAGGTTGGGTACCAGGGCTTCTGGGCCAGCGTGAACTGGACCCACAATGAGAGCATCGCTCTTGCCGACAAGTCGGTCGACACGATCATCGGCGATCTCAGCTACCAGTCCGGCCCGTTCCTGGCATCGCTGTCCTACGCCTACACCTGGGCGGGCAAGCACAGCGGCCTGAACGCGGCCGATGGTGACGGCAACGGCCAGGACCTGCAGGACAACCACATCGTCGGCGCGAACGTGACCTACACCGTGGCCCCCGGCCTCAACACCTATGCCGAAGTGATCTACGAGAAGCAGAACTTCCGCGAGGGCGGGGATTTCGAGAACGCCAACCTGATCACGGGTCTCATCCTCGGCTTCTGAGGCAACGGGGTAGTTTGAGAGCCTGACATTCCATTTACAACTGTCATGCCCGGGCCTGACCCGGGCATCCAGAGACTGTCGACAGCCTCTGGATGCCCGGGTCAGGCCCGGCAATGACAGCAAAAGGCTGGCTCAACCCTCAGGTTGCGAGCGGGATATGCGGCGCGGCGGTGATCGGCAGCAGGCCGGTCAGCCGGGGGTCGGGCCGGCGCACCACCCGCTGCCCATAGGGCGCGAAGCCGGCGCGCTGGTAGTGGGCCAGCGCCTTGGGATGGTCGAGGGTGCAGGTATCGACCGTCATCCGCCGGATCGGCCGCGACCAGGCGATGTCGATGATCGACCGCAGCAGGAACGGCCCCAGCCGGCGGCCGATGAAGTCGGGCAGCAGCCCGAAATAGGCGAGGTCGGACAGGTCCGCCTCGGTCTGGAACAGCTCGCCGAACCCGGCCGGCACGCCGTCGACATACAGCACATAGACCTCGGTCCGGTCGTCGACCAGCCGGGCCTGCAGCCGGGCATCGTCCCACAGCCGCCGGTCGGTCCACAGCCAGTTGGCGCCGACCGTGTCGTAGAGGTAGCGGTAGTAGGACACGGTCGCGGGCTCGGCCCGCATCAGCGCATGCCGCGCCAGGGGCGGCGGCGGGGGCGGGCGCACCGGCCGGGCCGTCATCTCCAGCTGGGTGACGGTGATCGTCAGCTCGCCGACCGCCGGATCGCTCATGCTCACCTCCGGGCCGGGCCGGTCTCGACCGGCGTGTCCCCCGGCAGGCCCCATTCCGACCAGGCGCCATCATACACGGCGGCGTCCTCGCGGCCGATCCGGTGCAGGCCGAGGGCCAGGACGCAGGCGGTGACGCCGCTGCCGCAGCTGGTCGTGACCGGCCCGTCCTCCGGCAATCCGGCGGCGGCGAAGCGCGCGGCGATCGCCTCGGGCGGCAGCAGGGTCTTGGTGGCGGGATCCAGCAGGTCGCCGAAAGGCAGGCTGAGGCTGCCGGGAATATGCCCGCCGCGCAGCCCGGCCCGCGGCTCCGGCGCGGTGCCCTCGAAGCGGTCGCGGGCGCGCGCGTCGATCACCGTGCCCGCCCTGCCGGCCAGGATCTCGCCCTTGGCGCGCACCAGCCGCGGCCGGGGGTGGGCCACGAATCGGGCTGCGGCTGATGTCGTCGGGCCGCTGGCCAGCGGCCGGCCCTCGGCCCGCCAGGCCGGCAGGCCGCCATCCAGCACGGCCACCCCGTCATGGCCGAAGGCGCGCAGCATCCACCAGGCACGGGCCGCGCTCATCAGCCCGTAGACGTCGTAGCAGACCACGAAGCTGTCATTGCCGATGCCGAGAGCGCCGACCTTCTCCGCGAACAGGGCCGGGGAGGGCAGCATGTGGGGCAGCCCGCCGGGCAGCTTGCTCTCCGGCGCCGCGATGTCGTCGACGTCGAACCGGACGGCGCCGGGGATATGGGCCTCGGCGAACTCCGCCGCCGCGTCGCGCTTCGCCGTCGGCAGGTGGTAGGTGGCGTCGACGATCCGGATGTCGGGATCGTCCAGGTGGTCGGCCAGCCAGGCGGTGGAGACGATGGTGTTCATGCTTCGCCTGCGAAGGTGATGACGATCCGGCGGTTCTGCTTGCCCTTGTTCTCGATCTTGGCGATCGCGAGGGCGCCGATCTCAGCGGTGTTGCGGACATGGGTGCCGCCGCAGGGCTGCAGGTCGATCGGCGCCTCGGGATCGCCGATCCGCACCAGCCGGACCCGGCCGGAGCCGGTCGGCGGCTTCACCGACATGGTGCGCACCAGGTCCGGCCGCGCCGCCATCTCCTCGTCGGTGATCCAGGACGTCCCGATCGGCAGGGCGGCCGCGACCAGGCGGTTCAGCTCGGCGGTGACGGCCGCGGCGTCCGGCGGCCCGTCCGGCAGGTTGAAGTCCAGCCGGCTGCGATCGGCGCCGATCTGGCCGCCGGTGACGTCGCCGATGACGGCGATGCACAGCAGGTGCAGGGCGGTGTGCATCCGCATGTGGCGGTGCCGCCGCTCCCAGTCCAGGGCCAGCTCGACCGCGGTGCCGGGGGCGGGCAGGGCAGCGCCCTCCGCCAGGATGTGGCGGATCTCGTCCGGCGCCTCGCCCTTGCGGGTGTCGGCGATCGCGGCCTCGCCGCCGGCCCAGCGGATCGTGCCGGTGTCGCCGGGCTGGCCGCCGCCGGTGGCGTAGAAGATGGTCCGGTCCAGAACGATGCCCTCCGGCGTCGCGGCGACCACCGTGGCGGTCGCGGTGCCGAGATAGGCGTCGTCGCGGAACAGCAGCTCGGTCATGCGGCGGTCTCCAGCCAGTCGGGCAGCGGCAATCCCTTCTCGCGCAGGAATTCCGGGTTGTAGAGCTTGGATTGGTAGCGGCTTCCGTGGTCGGCCAGGATGGTGACGATGGTGTGGCCGGGCCCCAGCCGCTGCGCCATCTTGACCGCACCGGCCAGGTTGATGCCGGTGGACCCGCCGAGCAGCAGCCCTTCCTCCTTGGCCAGGCGGAACAGGATGGTCAGCGCCTCCTCATCGGTCGCCTGCTGCGCCCAGTCCAGCGGCATGCCCTCGAGGTTCTTGGTCACCCGGCCCTGGCCGATGCCTTCGGTGATCGAACTGCCCTCGGCCTTCAACTCGCCATGGGCATACCAATTGTACAGCGAGGCGCCGAGCGGGTCGGTCAGCGCGATCTGCACCTTGGGGTCGCGCTCCTTCAGCGCCATGGCGATGCCGGCCAGGGTGCCGCCGGTGCCGACGGCGCAGGTGAAGCCGTCGATCCGTCCGCCGGTCTGGTCCCAGATCTCCGGCCCGGTGGTGCGATAGTGGCCGTCGCGATTGGCGGTGTTGTCGAACTGGTTGGCCCAGATGGCGCCGTTCGGCTCGGTCTTGGCCAGCTCGGCAGCGAGGCGGCCGGAGTAGTGGACGTAGTTGCCGGGGTCCTTGTAGGGCACCGCATCGACCTCGACCAGCTTGGCCCCGGCCAGGCGGATCGCGTCCTTCTTCTCCTGGCTCTGGGTCCGCGGCAGGACGATGACGCTGCGATAGCCCAGCGCCCGGCCCACCAGGGCCAGGCCGATGCCGGTGTTGCCCGCCGTGCCCTCGACGATGGTGCCGCCGGGCCTCAGCGTGCCGCGCGCCTCGGCGTCGCGGATGATCGCCAGCGCCGCGCGGTCCTTGACCGAGCCGCCGGGGTTGAGGAACTCGGCCTTGCCCAGGATCTCGCAGCCGGTCTCCTCCGACAGGCCGCGGAGGCGGATCAGCGGGGTGTTGCCGATGGCGCCGACGAGGCCGTCGACGATATGGCGGGATGGCGTGTCGGTCATGCTGGGTCCCATTCGGGTCGCGGCGTCCTTGCGGACCTTAGGCGGCGCTGCCGGAGGCTTCAAGCGAAGCCCAGCGGCGGCGCAGCGCGTCGCGGTTCAGGGCGAACCATTGCAGGGCGATCAGGGTGATGGCGTTCTGGATGCGGCCCTCGGCCAGCAGCGCCAGGGCGTCCGACGCCGGCATCGGCAGGATGCGGATGTCCTCCTGCTCCGACGCCAGCCCGTGCAGGCTGGTCTCGGCTGGGGCGTCGACCCGGCCGCAGAACAGGCTGACCCATTCGTTGAAGCCGCCCGGGCTGGTGGCGAACTCGCCGACCGGCAGCAGCTCGGCCACGGCGAGGCCGGTCTCCTCCAGGGTCTCGCGGGCGGCCGAATCCTCCTTCGACTCGCCAGTATCGATCAGCCCGGCCGGGATCTCGACCATCCAGCCTGGCCGGTCGGCGATCCAGGCGCCCAGCCGGAACTGCTCCAGCAGCACCACCCGGTCCGCGACCGGATCATAAGGCAGCAGGGCGACGGCGGGGCGGCGCAGCACCAGTTCGCGCGTCAGCGGGGCGGTCCAGTCGCCGTTGAAGCGGCGATGGCGCAGCTGCAGCCGGTCCAGCCGGAAGAATCCGGCATATTCGGTCCGGCGCTCGATCAGCTCGACATCCCGATCGTTGTCGAAGGCCACTCTGGTTCTCTCCTGCGCGACGGCGACGGCCGGACCATAGCGGCGCCCGCCCCGCGGCGCCACGGCGCGGCACGCCGCAGGCCCTGGACATCGCGTGCCGCGAGTCCGGGGATGCTGCCGGGATAGGGTTTGACGGGGCGGGAAAACGGCCGCGATACTCCGGGGTCGGGTTGGGGCGGCCCAATGTCGCGGACGGGCGCTTCACTGTCGCCAGGGGAAACAACGGGATCGCCGCCCGGCCGTCTAATGTCCTCGGCTTCGGGCCGAGGCTTCAAAAGCTAAAGAAAGCCGCCGCCCGACAGGGTGGGTTCCAGCGTCTCGACAGGGAGAGACAGATGAACATCAAAGATCTCGGAAAAGTCCACGTGGCGATTCCGAAGCTGGCGGAGGACCTCCGCGACGGGCGGGTCGACCGGCGCGAATTCCTACGCACCTCGGTGCTGCTCGGTCTCGCGATTCCGACCGCCTATTCCATGGCCTCGCTGCTGACCGGCGAACCGCTGATGCCGCAGGCGCTGGCGCAGGAGACGCCGCGCAAGGGCGGCACGCTGCGCCTGGGCATCTTCGTGATGGATGCCAGCGACCCCGCCATCTACGACTGGTCGGAGAAGGGCAATTCGGCGCGGCAGATCATCGAGCCGCTGGTGCGGGTCGGCACCGACAACCTCGCCCACCCCCATCTCGCCGAGAAGTGGGAGGCGAACGACACCGTCACGGTCTGGACCATGCATCTGCGCCAGGGCGTGAAGTGGAGCAACGGCGACGATTTCGGCGCCGACGACGTGATCGCCACCTTTACCCGCTGGCTGGACAGCAAGACCGGTTCGTCCAACCAGGGCCGCTTCAGCGGCCTGACGGTCAAGGACGGCGAGACGGTGAAGATGGCGCCGAACGCGCTGGAAAAGATCGACGACCACACCGTGCGCTTCAACTTCACCAACGCCATGCTCTCCTTCCCCGAGAGCCTGGGCGACTATCCCGCGCTGATTACCCATCGCAACTTCGCCAAGGACGGCGCCAACCTGATCAAGAACCCGATCGGCACCGGCCCGTTCACCCTGAAGGAATATTCCGTCGGCCAGCGCGCGATCTTCACCAAGAAGGCCGACTACTGGGGCGGCGAGCCCTATGTCGACGAGCTTCAGTTCATCGATCTCGGTGCCGATCCGGCGGCGGAGCTGGCGGCGCTGTCCTCCGGCCAGGTCGACCTCCTGTACAAGCTCGATCCCAACCTGCTGCCCGGCTACCAGGCCAATCCGGCGATCAAGGTCTACGACAAGGACACCGCGATCGTCGGCGTCGCCCGCATGCGGGTGACCGAGAAGCCGTTCGACAACAAGAAGGTGCGCCAGGCGGTGCAGGCCTGCGTCGACCACGACCGGCTGCTGCAGCTGGCCTATCAGGGGCTGGGCACCGCGGGCCAGGATTTCCACGTCGCCCCGATCCACCCCGAATACACCGATCTCGGGCCGCTGAAGCAGGATTACGACAAGGCCAAGAAGCTGCTGGCCGAGGCGGGCTACCCCAACGGCCTGGACATCGAGATCCACTGCGTCGACGACCCGAAATGGGAAGGCCAGATCGGCGTCGTCCTGTCCGAGATGCTGAAGCCGGCGGGGATCAACCTGAAGGTGAACATCCTGCCCGGCGGCACCTATTGGGACCGCTGGACCAAATGGCCGTTCAGCGTGACCCAGTGGACCACCCGCCCGCTCGGCGTGCAGGTGCTCGACGTCGCCTACCGCAAGGGTGCCGCCTGGAACGAGAGCGGCTACGACAACCCCGAGTTCGAGACTCTTCTGAACCAGGCGCAGGCCACGATCGACGTGCCCAAGCGCAAGGAGATCATGAAGAAGATCGAACAGATCCTGCAGGAAGATGCCATCAGCATCATCCCGTTCTGGCTGAAGATCTACACCGCGGGCACCGACAAGGTGCAGGGCTTCGCCTACCACTTCGCCCGCGAGATGTATCTCGACAAGGTGTGGCTGTCGGCGTGACGGCACAGCCTGTAGCTTCCGGACGGGGGCGCGTCTTGCGCCCCCGTGCCGGCAAGGCCGGCGAGGCGGTCTAGCCATGCTGATCTTCCTCGCCAAGCGCGCCTTCTTCATGATCCTGACCATGCTGGCGGTGTCGCTGCTGGTCTTCCTCCTGCTGGAGGTGAACGGGTCGGCCGTGGCGGTGAAGGTCCTCGGCCCCTACAGCTCGGACGAGCAGCGCCATCTTTGGCTCGAGGCGCATGGCTATTTCGCGCCGTGGTACGAGCGCTACTTCGCCTGGCTCGGCCGCATGGCGAGCGGCGATTTCGGCGATTCGCTGCGCTTCAAGACGCCGGTCGCCGCGGTGCTGTGGCCGCGGCTGGCCAACACCGGGATCCTGGCTGCCTTCGTCTTCGCGCTGATGGTGCCGGTCTCGGTCGTGCTCGGCGTGCTCGCTGGCATGCGCGAGGGGTCGGCCACCGACCGGTCGATCTCGGTGCTGTCGATCATCACCACCTCGATCCCCGAATTCGCCTCGGCGACCTTCCTGTCCTTCCTGTTCGTCCTGGTCCTGAAATGGCTGCCGGGCACCAGCGGGATGAACCAGGGCTTCGACCCGCTGCAGCTGGTCATGCCGGTGCTGGTCCTGGTGCTCTACGATTTCGGCTACATCACCCGGATGATGCGCGCCTCGATGGCCGAAGTGATGCAGAGCCCCTATATCCGCACCGCGGTGCTGAAGGGCATCCCGTACCGGCGGGTGATCATGCGCCACGCCTTGCGCAACGCCCTGATCGCGCCCTTCACCGTGATCGTGCTGCAGATCAACTGGCTGCTGTCGGGCGTGATCGTGGTCGAGGCCTTCTTCGGCTACAAGGGCTTCGGCGCCCTGCTGCTCGAGGCCTCGCTGAACCAGGACATCTATCTGATCCAGGCCTGCGCCATGGTCTCGGTCTTCGTCGCGGTGGCGACCCAGACCATCGCCGATGTCGGCTACACCTACCTCAATCCCCGCATCCGCTTCACCTGACGGAGACCGCAATGGCCGACGTCTCGCTGCCGCCCCCATCCTCGCTCAGCCGCAACCCGGTGGTGCGCGCGCTGCGCTCGGCGCTGCTGCTGCGCGAAAGCTGGGTCGGGCTGATCGGGGTGCTGATCGTCCTGGCCTGGATCCTGGTCGCGATCCTGGCGCCGGTGATCGCGCCGTTCCCGCCGAACCAGAACCTGGTGCCGTTCAAGCCGCCGGGCACGCCCGCGCCGGGCGGCGGAGTGTTCTGGCTCGGCACCGACCAGCTCGGCCGCGACATCCTCAGCCGGGTGATCTGGGGCGCCCAGCGGGTGCTGATCTACGCGCCGCTGGCCACCGCCTGCGCCTATGCCCTCGGCGTCACCATGGGGCTGTTCGCCGGCTACAAGCGCGGGTTGTGGGACGACGTGCTCAGCCGGATCGGCGACATCATTCTGTCCTTCCCGATCCTGGTGCTCTACGTCGTCATCATCACCACCTTCGGCCCGTCCGGCATCAACATCGTGCTGGCGGTGACCTGCGCCAGCGCCCCCGGCATCATGCGCATCGTCCGCGGCCTGGTGCTGGACCTGCGCAACCGCGACTACGTCGCCGCGGCGCAGACCCGGGGCGAATCCTCGCTCTACATCATGTTCGTCGAAATCCTGCCCAACGCCCGCGGGCCGCTGATCGTGGATGCCTGCCTGCGCCTGGGCTACACCATCATCACCATCGGCGTGCTCGGCTTCCTCGGCCTCGGCCTGCCGCCGCCGGACCCGGACTGGGGCGGCATGGTCAACGAGACCCGCGCCATGGCCACCTTCGCGCCGTGGATGACGGTCTTCCCCTGCATCGCGATCTCCTCGCTGGTCCTCGGCCTCAATCTCCTGGCCGACGGGCTGCGCGAGATCTCGCTCAAGGACTGAGCCGATGATTGCCGAGGTGATTCCGCCGCGCGACACCCGCTCGCCGATCCTGGAGATCGACAAGCTCTCGATCTCCTATCTCACCCGCGCCGCCGAGATCCCGGCGGTGGTGGATTTCTCGCTGACCATCCAGCCGGGCGAATGCGTCGGGCTGGTGGGCGAAAGCGGCTGCGGCAAGTCGACCGTCGCGATGGCGATCATGCGCTATCTCGGCGGCAACGGCCGCATCGCCGGCGGCTCGATGAAGTTCCGCGGCCGCGACATGCTGGCGATGTCGAAGGAGGATCTGCGCCGGATCCGCGGCGCCGAGATCGCCATGGTCTACCAGGAGCCGATGTCGGCGCTGAACCCGGCGCTGCGCATCGGCGACCAGCTGGCCGAGGTGCCGCTGTGCCATGAGCCGGGCTGCACCCCGGCCCAGGCGCGGGACCGGGCGCGGGACATGCTGGCCCGGGTGCGGCTGGCCGACCCCGGGCGGGTGATGCAGGCCTATCCGCACCAGATCTCGGGTGGCCAGCAGCAGCGCGTGGTGATCGCCATGGCGCTGCTGTCGAACCCGTCGCTGCTGCTGCTGGACGAGCCGACCACTGCGCTGGACGTCACGGTCGAGGCCGGCATCGTCGACCTGATCGCCGAGCTCGGCCGGACGTTGGGCACGGCGATGCTGTACATCAGCCACAATCTCGGGCTGATCCGCGAGACCTGCGACCGGGTCTGCGTCATGTATGCCGGCCAGGCGGTGGAAGAGGGGACGATCGCCCAGATCTTCGCCGCCCCGCGCCACCCCTACACCCAGGGGCTGTTCGGCTGCATTCCGACGCCCGGGCGCGACAAGACCAGCCGGCCGCTGGTGCCGATCCGCGGCCAGCTGCCGCTGCCGCAGAACCGGCCCAAGGGCTGCTGGTTCGCGCCGCGCTGCGACTTCTTCGAGGCCGGCCGCTGCGACGCGGCGCCGGTGCCGATGCTGCCGGCCGGCGAGACCCGTGGCGTGCGCTGCCTGCGCTGGCAGGAGATCGAGGCGCTGCCGCCGGTGGCGGCGGTGGCCGAGGCCCTGCCCGCGGCCAAGGCTGACAACCAAGTGGTGCTGCAGGTCGCCGCCATGGGCAAGCACTACCCGATCTACGACAACTCGATCGCCGCCTTCTTCGGCAGCGATCGCACCCGCTACATCCGCGCCAACGAGGCGCTCAGCTTCGAGGCCAAGGGCGGCCAGACCGTCGCCATCGTCGGCGAAAGCGGCTGCGGCAAGTCGACCTTCGCCCGGGTGCTGATGGGGCTGGAGACGGCGACCGCCGGCACCGTCGCCTTCCGCGGCACCGACATCGGCCGCCAGCCGGTGCAGAGCCGCGGCGCGCCGCTGCTGTCGTCGCTGCAGATGGTGTTCCAGAATCCGAACGACACGCTGAACCCCAGCATGACAGTCGGGCGGCAGATCGGCCGGGTGATCCGCAAGTTCGGGGTGAAGAAGCGGCGCGCCGATGTCGATGCCGAGGTCTTCCGCCTGCTCGACCTGGTCAAGCTGCCGCGCGCCTTCGCCGACCGCAAGCCGCGCCAGCTGTCTGGCGGCCAGAAGCAGCGCATCGGCATCGCCCGCGCCTTCGCCGGCGACCCGGCGATGGTGGTGGCGGACGAGCCGGTCTCGGCCCTCGACGTCTCGGTCCAGGCGGCGGTGACCGGCCTCCTGATCGACATCCAGCGCCGCTCCGGCACCACGCTGCTGTTCATCAGCCACGATCTCGGCGTGGTGCGCTACCTCGCCGACCAGGTGGTGGTGATGTATCTCGGCCAGATCATGGAGCAGGGCACCACCGACGCCGTGTTCCAGCCGCCCTACCACCCCTACACCGAGGCGCTGCTGGCCGCGGTGCCGGTGGCGGACCCGACGATCGAGAAGAAGCGCATCATCCTGGAAGGGGCGATGCCCAGCCCGCTCGACCCGCCCCTGGGCTGCCCGTTCCACACCCGCTGCCCGCGCAAGCTAGGCGACATCTGCGAGAGCGAACCGCCGCCGGACCGCGCCAATGGCGACGGCCATGTAATCCGCTGCCATATTCCGTTGCCCGACCTCGCGGCGGTGGAACCCGTTCTGGGGCGTGCGGGTTAAACGTCCCGGTGCAGATCGCCTTATGCGGGTATTGCGGCCGGGTTGCTCGCGGCATACTATAGTATGTAGGCGGGCCCGGTTCGACGCTGCGGCTTTGGGGAACCGCACCAAATTCGACCGTTCGCGGTCGTATCTGGTGTCGGGCCAAGGCCCGCAGGAGGATAGAATAGTATGGCCACCCAGGGTATGGATCGACAGCGCCGTCGCAAGACGATTTCAGAAGACGGCCCGGATCCGGTGGACATCCATGTCGGCGCGCGCCTGCGCCAGCGCCGGACCCTTCTGGGAATGAGCCAGGAAAAGCTGGCGGCGGCCTTCGGCGTCTCGTTCCAGCAGATCCAGAAGTACGAACGCGGCGCCAACCGTGTCAGCGCCAGCCGGCTGCATCAGCTGACCCGCATCCTGAACGTGCCGGTCGGCTATTTCTTCGAGGGCATCGTCGACCTCCAGCACAACGGCAATGCCACCCATCCGGCCAATGACAGCGAGATGGTGGCCAGCCGCGAGACGCTGGAGCTGGTGCGCGCCTATTACCGGATCGAGGATCCGACCATCCGCCGCCGGCTGGTCGACCTGCTGCGCTCGCTGGGGCCGGAGGCGACGGAGCACTGATTCGCGTCGTCCCGGCGCGCCGCCGGAGTGCACTTCCGGCTGGCGCCGGCGGCGGCGCGGGGCTACATCAGCCCCAGTTCCGTTCCAGCCGAGGCTCGCCCGTGTCTCTTCCCTTCGTCGACCTCAAGCAGCAATACGCGCGCCTGAAGCCCCTGATCGACGCCCGCATCCATGCGGTGCTCGACCACGGACAGTACATCCTGGGGCCCGAGGTGGGGGAGCTGGAGGCCGAGCTGGCGCGCCGCGCCGGCGCTCGCCACTGCCTGACGGTGGCCAGCGGCACCGACGCGCTGATCATGCCGCTGATGGCCCGCGGCATCGGCCGGGGCGATGCGGTCTTCGTGCCCGGCTTCACCTTCACCGCGACGGCAGAGGCGATCCTGCTGCTCGGCGCGTCGCCGGTCTTCGTCGATGTCGACCCGCACACCTTCCTGATCGACCTCGCGGATCTCCAGCGCCGGATCGCGGCGACCAAGGCCGCTGGCCAGCTGGCGCCGAAGGCGGTGATCGCGGTCGACCTGTTCGGCCTGCCGGTCGACTATCCCAAGCTGCAGGCGATCGCCGACGCGCACGACCTGTTCGTCATCGCCGATGCCGCGCAGAGCCTCGGCGGCCAGTTCCGTGGCCGCCCCGTCGGGTCGCTGGCGCCGGTCACCGCCACCAGCTTCTACCCGGCCAAGCCGCTGGGCTGCTACGGCGACGGCGGCGCGGTCTACACCGATGACGACGGGCTGGCCGAGGTGCTGAAGTCGATCCGCGTCCATGGCGAGGGCAAGAGCCGCTACGATACCGTTAGGGTCGGCCTCAACGCCCGGTTCGACACCATCCAGGCGGCGGTGCTGCTGGCCAAGCTGCCGAGCTTCCAGGACGAGCTGGACGCCCGCGACCGGCTGGCGCGGCACTATTCCGCCCGGCTGTCCAACCGGGTGCAGACGCCGGTGATGCCGGACGGGCTGTTCTGCGCCTGGGCCCAGTACACCATCCGCGTGGCGAACCGCGACGCCGTCCGGGCCAGGCTGGGCGAGGCCGGGATCCCGACCGCGATCTACTACCCGACGCCGATGCATCTGGCCGAGGCCTACCGGGCCCATGGCGAGGGCGAGGGGTCGCTGCCGGTCAGCGAGGCGCTGTGCCGCGAGGTGCTGAGCCTGCCGATGCACCCCTTCCTGTCCGACGCCGACGCCGACCGGGTCTGCGACGGGGTGCTGGCGGCCGTGGGCTAGCGCGTCGCGACGGCCACCGCGGCGCCGGCCATCACGGCGCCGGTGCCGCGGTTGATCACCCGCATCGCCTGGGGCGACCGGAACATCCGGCGCGCCCGCAGGGCCAGCACGACATAGAGCGTGAGCACCGTGGTGTAGACTGCGACCAGGGTGGCGGCGACCTCGGTGAAGCCGACCCAGGTGAGGTGCGGCAGGTCGATCAGGGTCGGCAGCAGCGCCAGGTAGAACAGCGTCGTCTTCGGGTTGCCCAGGCAGACCGACAGCCCGGTCAGGAACAGCCGCAGCCCTTCGCCGCGCACCGGCTGGGCCTCGACCGGCGCCGCGGCCGGCGCGGTCCACAGCCGCCAGGCGAGGTACAGCAGATAGGCGGCGCCGGCATATTTGATCACCACGAACACCGGCTGCAGCGTCGCCGCCAGCATGGCCAGGCCCAGGACTGTGGCGCTGAGCCACAGCAGGTCGCCGAACAGCAGCCCGCCGCAGAAGGCGAGCGCTCCCTGGGTGCCGCGGCCCAGCACGCGCGCCACCAGCGCCGCCGTTGTCGGGCCCGGGACGGCGCAAGCCACGCCGAGCGTGACGGCATAGATCAGAAGCGTCGACGGATCCATCGGCTGCACCTTCGGCAAGGGCTTGGCAATATCGGCCCGGCCATTATGCACGCTCGAAATCGTCTCGTCTCCCAGCCTATTGAAAAGGTTAGACATTCGTCAGATTAGAACGATTCTGACGATCCAGAATAAATCCAGAAATAAATTTTAACTTTTGTTTGCGGCATGATTGGGCGCAGTATCGATAAGCGATAAAAAGGTGCCATCGATCTACTCCAGATCCGGCCCGCTTTATCCAAATATTTTGGGGCATCGGAAAACATGTCTTCACCGAGCTTGCTCCATGCCACCTCCATCATTGCGCCCGGTGTCGAAATCGGCGAAGGCACGCGCGTCGGGGCTTATGCCGTGATCGGCGAAGGGGTTCGGCTCGGGCGCGACAACATCGTCGGCCCGCATGCCGTGGTCGAAGGCGACACCGAGATCGGCGACCGCAACCACATCTTCCAGTTCGCCTCGGTCGGCGCCCAGCCGCAGGACCTGAAGTTCAGCGGCGGCAACAGCCGGCTGCGGATCGGCGACGGCAACGTCTTCCGCGAACATGTCACCATCCATTCCGGCGCGGCGCGGCCGCTCGGCGTCACCACGATCGGCGACGGCAACCTGTTCATGGCCAACGCCCATGTCGCCCATGATTGCCGCATCGGCAGCCACACCCGCTTCGTCAACGGCGCCATGATCGCCGGCTATGGCGAGGTCGGCGACCACGCCTTCCTCAGCGGCCTGGTGGCGGTTCACCAGTTCACCCGCATCGGCGCCTACGCCTTCGTGGCGGCCGGCGCCATGGTTTCCCAGGACGTGCCGCCCTTCTGCCTGGCGCAGGGCGACCGGGCCCGGCTGGTGTCGCTGAACGAGGTCGGGCTGCGCCGCAACGGCTTCATCGAGGCCGACGTGCTGATGCTGCGCAAGGTGTTCCGCATGCTGTTCCGCCACGGCGGCAGCAAGGCCGAGCGGATGGCGGCGGTCAGCCACTCCTATGGCGAGCGGCGCGGCGTCGACCAACTGCTGACCTTCCTGTCGGACAGCAAGCGCGGGCTGGCGGCGGCCTGAACCGCCGATGGCGCAATGCCGTCCGGCAACGCAATGATTCGTAACAAATTTTGAGTTTGTGGGCTTCGCCTCCGGCGGCAGGATCGGCGGCAGCGATGGATCGGCTTCGGCCGGCCGCGCCTGTCCGTTTCCGCTGTCGGGAGCCTGCGCGATGCCGTCCCAGATCCATGCCACCGCCATCATCGAACCCGGCGCCGAGATCGGCGAGGACGCACGCATCGGCCCTTATGCCGTGATCGGGCCGAAGGTCCGGCTGGGGCGCGACTGCATCGTCGGGCCGCACGCCGTGATCGAGGGCCGGACCGAGATCGGCGACGGCAACCAGATCTTCCAGTTCGCCTCGGTCGGCGCGCCGCCGCAGGATCTGAAATGGAAGGGCGAGGAGACGCGGCTGGTGATCGGCCGCGACAACATCATCCGCGAATACGTCACCATCCAGCCCGGCGTCGGCGTCTCCGGCGGGCTGACCGAGATCGGCGACGGCAACCTGTTCATGGCCTGCGCCCACATCGCCCATGACTGCCGCATCGGCAGCCACACCCGCTTCGCCAACGCCGCCACCCTGGCCGGGCATGTCGAGGTCGGCGACCACGCCCATGTCAGCGGCCTCGTGGGGGTGCACCAGTTCACCCGCATCGGCGCCCATGCCTTCGTCGCCGCCGGCGCCATGGTGGCGCAGGACGTGCCGCCGTTCTGCCTGGTCCAGGGCGACCGGGCCCGGCTGGTGTCGCTGAACGAGGTCGGGTTGCGCCGCCACGGCTTCGAGGAAGCGGAGGTCCTGGCCCTGCGCCGGGTGTTCCGCCTGCTGTTCCGCGGCACCGGCGCCAAGGCCGAGCGCATGGCGCTGGTGCGGCGCGACCATGCCGGCGAGAAGGGCGTCGCCGAGCTGCTGGAATTCCTGGCCGACACCAGGCGCGGCCTGGTCGCCGCATGACGTGGTGATTTTTCGCCGCTGCGGCTGTTGATGACTCGACCCCTGGTGCAGCGCGGCCTTCGCCGCGGCGGCCGGGATGCCCTTCGAGGGAGACAGCCATGATCGGAGACACTCTCAGCCCGGTCCGGACCAGCATCATCGTCGAGGCGCCGCAAGTTCGGGCCTTCGACAGCTTCGCCAACCGGCTCGGGTGCTGGTGGCCGCTCGAATACACCTACGGCCAGGCGGCGTTCGACACCGCGGCGATCGAACCGCGGGCCGGCGGCCGCTGGTACGAGCGTGATCGGCACGGCCGCGAGACCGGCTGGGGCGAGGTCCGCGCCTTCGAGCCGCCGTCGCGGCTGGTGCTGGCCTTCGCCATCTGCCCGCAGCGGGCACCGGGGCCGCCGGAAAAGGCCAGCGAATTGGAGATCCGTTTCACATCCGAAGGCAGCCGAACCCGTGTGGAGCTGGAGCATCGGGGTTTCGAGCGGCACTGCGAGGGGGCGGCACTGCTGCGAGACGCCATGGCATCATCGCAGGGCTGGCCGCTGATCCTCGCGGCCTACGCCCGGGCGCTGCGCCCCTTGACGGTCGTCGGGGCGAGACCGGCCGGCGGTGGCGAGCCACTGGGCCAGGCGCCGAGCGGCGATAGAACCACCGGCCCCGTTCCAGCCGGAGCCGATCATGATCGCCATGGCCGCCTATGACCTGTCCGACGTCGATACCTATTGCGACATCAAGGACCCGGTGTTCGACGTGATCATGGCCGGCGCCGCCCAATGGGCCGCGCGCACCGGCTGGATGCCGCCCGCCGCCGACGCCTGAGGCGAACCGGCCTCAGGCCACCGGCATCTCGCGCTCGATCCATTCCGTCAGCGAGGCGTGCTTCGGCGCCCAGCCCAGCTCCGATCGGGCCCGCTTGCCGTGTACCCGGCTGTTGGAGCCGAGGGAATAGACGGCCTTGCCGAAGCCCAGCGCGGCGACGGCGTCGTCGATCGGCCAGTCCTGCGGCGCGCCGAGGCCGAGGCGGTGGGCGATGGCGGCGGTGGCCTGGGCGAAGGATGCCTCGCCGTTCTCGACGAAGTAGAAGGCGCCGGCCGGTGCCCGGTCCAGCGCCAGGGCGTAGAGCTCGGCGACATCCTCGACATGCACGTTCGACCAGATGTTCAGGCCGCGCCCGACATGGCGGACGATCCCGCTCTGGCGCGCCTGGGCCACCAGGGTCGGAATCTGCACGCTGTCGGCGTGCAGGCCGGGGCCGGTGCCGTAGATCAGGGTGTTGCACAGCACCACCGACCGCACGCCGCGGCCGGCGGCGTCCGTGACCAGGCGGTCGATGGCGACGCGCGCCGACTTGCCGGGCAGCGGGTCGATCGGCGTGTCCTCGTCATAGGTGCGGTCCGACGCCCAGTCGCCGCGGGCCTCGTCGGCCACGATGCTGCTGCCGCTGGTGTGCAGGAACGGCTTGCCGGTCCCGGCCAGCGCATCGAGGAAGGCCTCGACCGCGGGGCGGTCGTCGGAGCTGGCGGCGTTGACCACGCCGTCGGCCGCCCGGGCCTCACGCGCCAGCAGCGCGGTGTCCGACAGGTCGCCCAGCACCGGCTCGATCCCGAGCGCCTGCAACTGCGCCGCCTTCTCCGGCGTCCGCACCAGGCCGCGGATGCCGTGCCCCGCGACGATCAGCTTGGCGGCGATGGCGCCGCCGATGAAGCCGCTGGCTCCGGTGAGGAAGATCGTCATGGGTGGCTCCGGGCTGTGGGCTTGCGGTCATAGAGATGGGGCAGGGAGGGGCCGGTGATAAGCGTCCCTGCCGGACAAGCTGGCGTGACGCGAATTCCCAGGCGGCAATCCCGCCCGCCGTGAATTCAATTCACAGGTTCTTGGCTCCAGCGCCGGATTATCGCCGGCCCAGTTGCGACCCACATTGCGGTCCGACCCGAACGCTTCGGCCAATCAAGGAAACCTGAGATGTCCAACCTTCCCACCGTCACCGCGAATGGCGCCGAGATCCCGGCGCTGGGCTTCGGCACCTTCCGCATGAACGGCGCCGACACCGCGCGCATGGTCCGCCATGTGCTGTCGCACGGCTACCGCCATGTCGACACGGCGCAGATCTACGGCAACGAGGCCGAGGTGGGCGAAGGCCTGGCCGCGTCCGGCGTCGCCCGCAACGACGTCTTCCTGACCACCAAGGTCTGGGTCGCGAATTATCGGCACGAGGCCTTCCTGCGCTCGGTCGACGAAAGCCTGAAGAAGCTGCGCACCGACCATGTCGACCTGCTGCTGCTGCATTGGCCGAACGCTCAGGTGCCGTTGGCCGAGCAGATCGGCGCGCTGAACCAGGTGAAGGCCGCGGGCAAGGTGCGCCACATCGGCGTCAGCAACTTCAGCACGGCGCTGATGGCCGAGGCGGTGGTGCTGAGCCAGGCGCCGCTGGTCACCAACCAGGTCGAGTACCACCCCTATCTCGACCAGGCGCCGGTGCTGGCCGCGGCGCGGAAGGCCGGCATGAGCGTCACCGCCTATTACGGCATGGCCGACGGCAAGGTGATCGACGATCCCGCGATCCAGGCGATCGGCGCCCGCCACGGCAAGACCGCGGCCCAGGTGGTGCTGCGCTGGCTGGTGCAGCAGGGCGTCGTCGCCCTGTCGAAGACGGTCAGCGAGGACCGGGCCGCCGCCAACCTGGCGATCTCAGACTTCGCGCTGTCGGATGACGAGATGGCCGCGATCCACGCCCTGGCCCGGCCGGATGGCCGCCTGGTCAGCCCGGACGGCCTGGCCCCGGTCTGGGACGCGGTCGCGGCCTGAGGCCTTAGCCCGTCA
Organism: Inquilinus ginsengisoli; assembly: GCF_031453975.1. Classification (NCBI taxonomy): domain Bacteria; kingdom Pseudomonadati; phylum Pseudomonadota; class Alphaproteobacteria; order Rhodospirillales; family Rhodospirillaceae; genus Inquilinus; species Inquilinus ginsengisoli. The sequence continues at coordinate 681,950 of NZ_JAVDPW010000002.1, read as the reverse complement.
CATAGCCGCCATCCACCGGCAGGTCAGCGCCGGTCAGGAAGGCGGCGGCGGGCGAGGCCAGGAACAGGGCGGTGCCGACCAGGTCCTCGGCCTCGCCCCAGCGCTTCAGGGCCGAGCGTGCGGCGATGCGGGCCGCCGGCTCGGGGTCGTTCCACAGCGCCTTGGTCATGTCGGTGCGGTGATAGCCCGGCGAGATGGCGTTGACCCGGATGCCCTCCGGCCCGAAGGCATGGGCCAGCTGCCGGGTCAGCCCGACCACGCCGGTCTTGCTGGCGCCATAGGCCGGGACCGTGGCGTCGGCGAGATAGCTCAGCATCGAGGCGAAGTTGATGATCGACCCCCGGCTGGCCGCCAGATGCGGCCGCGCCGCCATCGACAGGCGCATGACGCTGTTCAGGTTGACGTCGATCACCTCGAGATAGGTCGCGTCGGTGAACTCCGCCGTCGGCCGGGCGATGCCGGCGGCGTTGACCAGGACATCCAGGCCGGGCAGGGCGCCGACGAAGGCGATGAGCGCTGCGGGGTCGCGCACATCCAGCGTTTCGAAGCGGATGCCTTCATTGCGGCCGTCGGTCCGCGCCGCCGCCAGCTTGGCTTCGGAGCTGCCGGTGGCGATCACCGCGGCCCCGACATCGCGGAAGCCGCGGGCCACGGCCAGGCCGATGCCGCTGGAGGCGCCGGACACCAGCACGCGCTTGCCGGCATACAGGTCCGGCCGGAAGGTCGCCTTGATTTCGTCCACGATGGTCTCCGGTTGTCGTCGATCGGTTCGGTCAGACACATGTTACGGCCGCCCCCTCCGCTGTCATCCTCGGGCTTGACCCGAGGATCCAGGGGCTTTCGAGAGCGGCTCTCGATGGCCCCTGGATTGCCCGGTCAAGCCGGGCAATGACAAGATGGAGGGGACGCTATGGGCGTTACACCAACTCGCGCAGGACGCGCACGACCATCTCGGCGGTCACCGGCATCGCCTCATTGTGCATGATCTCGCCCGGCCGGCAGGCGCGCTCGGCGATGATGCGCAGCTTCGCCTCGGTGGCGTCGACGATGCCGATGTCGCGCAGCCGGGTCGGCAGCCGCACCGCGGCGCAGAAGTCGCGCACCCTGACGTATTCCTCCTCCGGCACGCCCTGCAGCTTCAGCTCGGCCAGCACGCCGATCGCGACCTTCTCGCCATGCAGGTGGTGGTGCACCTCGTCCAGCTCCGACAGCCCGTGATGGATGGCGTGGGCGCCGGCGACGCCGCCGGATTCGAAGCCCAGCCCGCTCAGCAGGATGTTGGCCTCGACGATCCGCTCGAAGGCCGGGCCGGGGACCTTGGCATCGCATTCGGCCAGGGCGGCCACGCCGAATTCGAACACGGTGTCGCGGCAGATGCGGGCGATCTCATAGGCCAGCGGCACGCCGCGCACGCCCAGGCAGTTCAGCGCGCCGCTGCGGCGGCAGGCCTCGGCCTCGTACCAGGTCGCCAGCGCGTCGCCGATGCCGGCGGCCAGGAAGCGGGCCGGCGCCCGGGCCACGATCTCGGTGTCGACGATCACCAGGTCCGGGTTGCGCGGCAGGAAGTGGTCGTGGTCGACCGACCCGTTCGGCTTGTAGACCACGGCCAGGGCGCTGCAGGGCGCGTCCGACGCGGCGATGGTCGGCATCACCACGCAGGCGATCCCGGCCTCATGCGCCGCCGCCTTGGCGGTGTCCAGCGCCTTGCCGCCGCCGGCGCCGAGCACCACGCGGGCGCCGGACGCCCTGGCCGCCGCGGCCACCGACGCGATCTCGTCGTTCGAACATTCGCCGCCATGGCGGATCAGCTCGATCGCGAGATGGCCGTCGCAGGCCGCTCGGATGGTCTCGGCCAGCAGGTCGTGGACGCCGCGGTCGAGCACGATGATGGCCTTGGCCCCGAAGCCGGCCAGTTCCTGGCCCAGCCGGGCGACGATGCCGGGACCCTGCAGGTAGCGGCCGGGAAAGCGGGCGCCGATGATCATGATGGGAGGCTCCTGCGGGCGGTCTCGCCGCCCGGTCGTCATTGGGCGATGCGGTCCAGGTCGTCGTACAGCGCCTGGCTGTGGTGGTAGAGCCGGTCGAACACCGGCTGCATCCTGAGGTAGCGGTCGGCCCATGCCGGGTCCGGCGGGATCTCGGCGCCATAGCGGACGAAGGCCTCGGCGGCGTCCTGCACCGTGCTAAAGCGGCCGGTGGCGGCGGCGACCATGGCGGCGCAGCCGATCACGCCGCATTCCGCCTCTTCCGGCACCAGGATCGGGATGCCATAGGTACTGGCCTTGATCTTCAGCCACAGCTCGGTCTTGGCGCCGCCGCCGGAGGCGATGACGCGGTCCAGCGGGCGGCCCGACGCCGTTTCCATCACCCGGATATGCCGGGTGACGGCGAAGGCGACGCCCTCCAGCACCGCCCGGTGCAGCTCGGCCAGGCCGTGCCCGGCGCCGAGGCCGAAGAACTGGGCCCGGGCGTTGCGGTGGGCGCCCAGCCGCTCGCCGGTCAGGTAGGGCACGAACAGCAGGCCCTGGGCGCCCGGCGCGGCCTCGGCCGCCTTGGCGACGATCTCGGGATAGCCCAGCGCGCCCTCATGGAAGGCGCGGCGGGCCCAGCGCATGGCGTCGCCGCCGGTCTCCAGCAGCACGAACGGCCCCCAGCCGCCCTCGATGGTCGCGACGTTGGAAATCTCCGGGTCCAGCAGCGGCGCCTCGGTGATCAGGGTGATGATCGAGGAGGTGCCGGTGACGTCGGACCCCAGACCGGGGCGGCAGGCGCCCGAGCCCAGCAGCGCCACCGGATAATCGGCGCCGCCGACCAGCACCGGCGTGCCCTCGGCCAGGCCGGTCTCGACGGCCGCGGCGGCGGTGACCCCGCCCAGGATCTCCAGCGGCGACCGCAGCCGCGGCAGCTTGGCCGCATCCAGCCCCATCATCGCCACCATGGCGGGGGACCACTCGCGCGTCTTGGGGTTCATCAGGAAGCTGCAGGACCCCTCCGTCGCCTCCATGGCGATCTCGCCGGTCAGGCGGAAATTGACGTAGTCCTTGGGCATCATCACCGCGGCCGCGGCGTGGTAGGCCTTCGGGTCGTGGTCGCGGATCCAGGCCAGCTTGAAGGCCGGCCAGGCCGGGGTCGGCGGATTGCCGCTTTCGGCCAGGTAGTCCTTCGGGTCGTGGCTGCGCTCGAACGCGGTGACCAGGTCCAGGGTGCGCTTGTCGTTCCACAGCGGGACGGTGTCGCGGGTCAGGGCGCCGTTGGCGTCGACCAGCACCGTGCCGTGCATCTGGCCGCAGGCGCAGACAGCGGCGATCCGGCTGCGGGCGCCGTCGACCCGGTCCAGCACGGTGCGGACCGATTCGGTGACGCCGGCCCACCAATCGGCCGGCCGCTGCTCCGACCAGCCGAAGGCCGGGACGATCTGGTCGTATTCCCGCGCCGCGATGGTCAGGATCCGGCCGCCGGCATCGACCAGCGCGGCCCGGGCGCTGCCGGTGCCGACATCGATCGAGAGATACAGGTCCTGGCTGGTCATGGTGGATCCGCGCGGCTGGGGTCGGGGCAGGGGGCCTAGCGGCGCAGCCACCGCGTGCCGTGCTGCAGCAGGACGGCGATGACGATGATGGCGCCCATCAGGACCTGCTGATGATAGCCCGGCACGTTGCCGAGATTCATGATGTTGCTGATCACGCCCATCACCATGGCGCCGAGCAGGGTGTTGATCACGCCGCCGCGGCCGCCCATCAGGCTGGCGCCGCCGATCACCACCGCGGCAATCACCGCCAGCTCGGCCCCGACGCCGACCTGGGCCGAGCCGACCCCCGCGCGGGCGGTGGAGATGATGCCGGCCAGGGCGGCCAGGGCGCCGGAGATGACGTAGACGGCGCAGACATAGCGCGGCACGGCCAGGCCGGACAGGCGCACCGCCTCCTCATTCGACCCGATCGCCTTGACGATGCGGCCGAATTTGGTGAAGGCCAGCAGCACGCCGCCGACGATGAAGACGGCGAACATCAGGATCACCGGCTGGGGCACGCCGAACAGGAAGCCGGCGCCGAAATCGGTGAAGGCCTGGCCGCTGTCGCCCAGCAGGATCGGCTGGCCGTTCGAGACGATCAGCGACAGGCCGCGCGCCGCCGTCATCATCGCCAGGGTCATGACGAAGGCGGGCAGGCGCAGATAGGCGACCAGGATGCCGGTGACCAGGCCGCAGCCGGCGCCGGACAGGACGGTCAGCGCCGTCGACGCCCCCGGCGACCAGGTGGCGACGAGATAGGCGGACAGCACGCTGCCCAGCGCCGAGACCGACCCCACCGACAGGTCGATGCCGCGGGTCAGGATCACCAGCAGCATGCCCACCGCCATGATCCCGGTGCCGGAGATCTGGCGCAGCACATTCATGATGTTCCGCTCGGTCAGGAAGGCCGGCGACATGAAATGCGCGCCGATGATCAGCAGCACGAAGATGCAGAAGGTGCCGTAGCGGTGGAACAGCTCGCCGATGTCGATGCGGTCGTGCGCCTTGTCCGGCGCCGGGGCAGTCGTGGTGGTCATGGTCAGCCCGCCATCTTCAGCTCGCCGTCGCGGCGGGTCATCGCCAGCGACAGCAGGTTTTCCTCGCTGTAGCGCTCCGGCGGCAGCTCGCCGCGGATCTCGCCTTCGCCCATCACCAGCACCCGGTCGCACAGGCCGAACAGCTCCTGGTGCTCCGACGAGATCACGATCACCGCCTTGCCCCCGGCGGCCATGCGCTCGATCAGGGCGTAGATCTCGGCCTTGGCGCCGACATCGACGCCGCGGGTCGGTTCGTCGAGGATGATGACCTCGCCGCCGACATGGAACCACTTGGCCAGCACGATCTTCTGCTGGTTGCCGCCGGACAGGCTGGACACGGGCGCCTCGATGCCCGCCGCCTTGACCCGCAGGCTGTCGGCCAAGGCGCCGACGGTGCGCCGCTCGACCGCGCGGCGGATGAAGCCCAGCGGGTTCACCACCGGCTTCAGCCGCGCCATGGTGGCGTTGACCCGGATCGACATGCCCAGCACCACGCCCTGGCCCTTGCGGTCCTCCGGCACCAGCCCGATGCCGGCGCCGACGGCGTCCAGCGGGCTGCGGATGGCGACCTTGCGGCCGTTGCGGAAGATCTCGCCGCCGTCGCGCCGGTCGGCGCCGAAGATCAGGCGCGCCACCTCGGTGCGGCCGGACCCGACCAGGCCGCCGAGGCCCAGGATCTCACCGGCCCGCACAGAAAAGCTGATATCGCGCACCCGCCGCCCGGCGTTCAGGTTCTCAACCCGCAGCGCTTCCGCGCCCGGACGGCGCTGCGCCTTGTCCGCGAACATCGCCGCCAGCGGGCGGCCGACCATCATGCGGATGACGTCGTCGATCCCGGCCTCCTGCGGCGTCACGGTGCCGACCGTGCGGCCATCCTTCATCACCGTCATGCGGTCGGCGAGGCCGAACACTTCCTCCAGCCGGTGCGAGATGTAGACGATGCCGACGCCGGCGCCGCGCAGGTCGCCGATGATCCGGTGCAGCCGCTCCGCGTCGCGGGTCGACAGCACCGCGGTCGGCTCGTCGAAGACGATGACCTTGACGTCGCGCGACAGCGCCTTGGCGATCTCGACCACCTGCTGGTGGGCGACGGCGAGGTCGCCGACCAGGCGGCGCGGGTCGATGTCGAAGCCCAACCGGTCGATCAGGGTGCGGGCGCGGCGGTTCAGCGTCCGCCAGCCGATCACGCCGGGCAGCTCGCGCAGGAAGATGTTCTCGGCCACCGACAGGTCGGGCGCCAGCGCCAGCTCCTGGTGGATCACGGCGATGCCGCGCTCCAGCGCCTCGCGCGGGCCGCCGAACACGATCGGGTGGCCGTCGATCCTGACCTCGCCGGAATCGGGCCGCATCTCGCCGCCCAGCACCCGCATCAGCGTCGACTTGCCGGCGCCGTTCTCGCCCAGCAGGGCATGCACTTCGCCCGGGCGCACCGCGAAGTCGACCCCGTTCAGGGCGCGGACGCCGCCGAAGGCCTTGGTGATGGCGCGCAGGTCGACCAGGTCGGTCATGGCACTCCTTTCCTCATGCCGCTCGTGGCGTCGACAACCCCCTCCCGCGAGGGGAGGGGGGACAAGGATTGCTTGGGTCGAGAGAACCGTTCTTCCTCCCCGCTACACTCGAGTCCTCCCTCCCCCTGCGGGAGGGGGTAGGGGGAGGGGGTTCGCGCCCCAAGAGCCGGCGGCCTCAGAACACGGCGTCGGGCCGGTAGTATTTGGCCACGTTGTCCTTGGTGATGGCGTCGGGGGTGGTGAGGTCGACCTTCGGGAAGTCGGCGGGCAGCGACCCGTCCAGCGCCTTCAGGCCGACATCGACCGCGGTGCGCGCGATCAGGGCCGGGTCGTTCAGCCCGGTGGCGCCGTACTGGCCCTCCTGGATCAGCTGCAGCGCCTCCTTCTGCCCGTCGGCGGCGGCGACCAGCAGCACGTCGTTCAGCTTGCCCGCGGCCTCCAGCGCCTTGCGGGCGCCCAGCACCATCGAATCGTTCTCGCCCAGCACCACGTTGATGTCGGGGTGCGCGACCAGCAGGTCCTCCATCGCCTTCAGCCCGCCCTCATGCGTCCAGCCGCCCCAGCCCTGGCCGACCACGGTGAAGCCGACCTTGCCGTCATGGACCAGTTGGCCCTCGACCAGGCCGCGGAACACGCCCAGCCGGCGCTCCTGCCCCACGACATTGCCCTTGTCGCCGGAGATCAGGGCGATCTTCAGCGCCTTGCCCGGGGTGGCCTGCGCCAGCCACTGGCCGACCTGGAAGCCGTTCTGGTCGTTCGAGGACTGGATCAGGGTGATGAACTTGGCCTTGGGGTCGACCGTGCTGTCGATCGCCACCACCTTCACCCCGGCCGCGGCCGCGGCGTTGATGGCGGGGACCAGCCCCTGCGGGTCGGCCGCGTTGATGATCAGCAGGTTGACGCCCTTGGACACCATGTCCTCGACGTCGCCGATCTGCTTGCCCATGTCGTTCTGGGCGTCGGCGGTGGCCACCTGGCAGCCGGCCTTGGCGGCCTGGTCCTTGGCCGCGGCCTCCTGCGCCGCGAAATAGGGCGCGTTCAGCGTCTTCATCGAGATGCCGACCATGCAATCCGCCGCCTGGGCGGTGCCGATCAGGAGGGCGGTCGTCGCCAGGCACCCCGTCAACACGGTCTTGAACATCCGGATCCTCCCTTTGGTCTTCGGGCCTGTGCCGACCCGGTTCCGTAGTTAAAGTACCGAATGGATCGATGGTCAATCCGATTCTGAAGCGTCCATCCGCCTCAATCGCCCAGATCGGCACTTGAAACAGCGCCGGAGTTGGCTCATTCATTCCGTGTCCGTAGTTTTGCTACGAAATCGGAGTAAACCATGCAGTTGCGCGAGCCGGCGAGATGCGTCGTCGGCGCGACCGACGGGTCGCTGTCGGGGGCGACCGGGCGCTACATCAAGACCCTGGCCGACCTCGCCGGCCTCTACGGCGACGCGGCGGCCTATGCGGCGGCGGTGGCGCAGTCCGGCGACCGGATCGTCTATGAGGTGCAGGACCACCGGCCCTCGGCCGCTTCCGGCGACCTGATCTTCGGCGTCACCCGCATGGTACCGGGCCGGATCGGGCGGGAATACTTCCTCACCCGCGGGCACATCCACGCCAAGGCCGACCGGCCGGAGATCTACACCGGCGAGGCGGGGCGCGGCCTGATGCTGCTGGAATCCCCCGCCGGCGAGATCCGCATCGTCGAGATCGCGCCGCGCATCCTCTGCTACGTGCCGCCCTACTGGATCCACCGCTCGGTCAACACCGGCGACACCGAGCTGGTGATGACCTTCTGCTACCCCGCCGATGCCGGCCAGGATTACGGCATCATCGAGCGGGCCGGGGGCATGCGGCAGCGCATCCTCGACGACGGCGCCGGCGGCTGGGTCGCGGTCGACAACCCCGACTACCGGCCGCGGCCGCAGGCGCAGCTCGACGCCCTGTTCGCCGCCGCGTCGCAGGGGGGCTGAGTCATGGCCGCCTATCCGCCCGCGACCCGGCCGACGCTGTACTTCATCGGCGTCACCACCGGCAAAAGCTCGATCATGACCGTGTTCCCGGCCTGGGCGCAGGCGCTGGGGCTGGACGCCGTGATCCAGGGCATCGACTTTCCGCTGCACGCCGACCCGGCCGCCTATCGCGAGGCCGTGACCTTCATCCGCGACGACCCGATGTCGCTGGGCGCGCTGGTGACGACGCACAAGATCGACCTGTTCGAGGCCTGTCGCGACCTGTTCGACGTGATCGACCCGCATGCGGCGCTGATGGGCGAGACCAGCTGCATCTCGAAGGCCGGCGGCCGGCTGGTCTGCCATGCCAAGGATCCGATCTCATCCGGCCTCGCGCTCGACGCCTTCATCCCCGAGCGGCATTTCGCACGGACGGGGGCGGAGCTGTTCTCGATCGGCGCCGGCGGCTCCACCATCGCCCTGACCTGGCACATGATGCAGTCCGGGCGCGGCGCCGACCGGCCGTCGCGGATCATCGTCTCGAACCGCAGCCCGGCCCGGCTGGACGAGATCCGGCGCATCCATGGCGAGATGGGGGCCGAGGTGCCGGTCGACTATGTGCTGGCGCCGGCCCCCGCCGACAACGATGCGGTGGTCGCGGGGCTGAAGCCGGGATCGCTGGTGATCAACGCCACCGGCCTGGGCAAGGACGCGCCGGGGTCACCGCTGACCGACGCCGTGCGCTTCCCCTCGGGCGGCCTGGTGTGGGACCTGAACTACCGTGGCGACCTGGTGTTCCTGGACCAGGCCCGGCGGCAGGAGGCGGCGCGCGACCTGACCATCGAGGATGGCTGGACCTACTTCATCCATGGCTGGACCCAGGTGATATCGGAGGTCTTCCACATCCCGATCGCCACCGCCGGGCCGCAATTCGACGATCTCTCGCGGATCGCCGCCGCAGCCTCGAAAGGGTAGGGTGGGTTTCACTGGGGCCGACAGGACGGGGACGCATGCCGACAGACACGCCGGAGGCCACGCGGACCGCCGCGCACAACATCCTCGAGGTGGTGCGGACGCTGCGGCCGGAGCTGCGCAAATCCGACCGGAAGGTCGCCGATGCGGTGCTGGCCAACCCGGCCGGCGTGCTCAACGCCACGGTGGCGGAGATGGCGCAGCTGGCCGATGTCAGCCAGCCCACGGTGATCCGCTTCTGCGTCGCGGTGGGCTGCACCGGCTACCAGGAGTTCAAGCTGCGGCTGGCCCACAGCGTGGCGCTCGGCCTGCCGGCGACCCATTCCGTGCTGCTCGGCACCGACACGCCGGGCACCGTGGTCGACAAGATCTTCGACTACACCATCTCCAGCCTGGACTGGGCGCGGCACCATCTCGACAAGGCCGCGATCGAGCGGGCGATCGAGGTGCTGGAGGCGGCGCGGTCGATCGCCTTCTTCGGCTTCGGCGCCTCCGGCATCGTGGCGCGCGACGCCCAGCAGAAGTTCCCGCTGTTCGGCGTGCCCTGCTCGGCCGAGCTCGATTCCCACCAGCAGATCATGGCGGCATCGATGATGCAGCCGGGCGATGTCGCGGTGGTGATCTCCAACACCGGCAAGACCCGGTCGATCATCGAGGTGGCGCGGACGGCGCGCGAGAACGGGGCCAAGGTGATCGCCCTGACCGGCACGGATTCGCCGCTGGTGACCTATTGCGACGTGGCGCTGGTGGCCGAGACGCTCGACAACACCAACATCTACACGCCAACGATCTCGCGCATCGCCGCGCTGGTGGTGATCGACATCCTGTCGACCGCCGTGGCCCTGCGCCGCAACGACGCCCATTTCCAGCGCTTCCAGACCATGAAGCGGCGGCTGAACGAGCTGCGGTTCACCGAGCGGATCTGACGGCGCTCACCCCAGCCGTTTGATCAGTTCCATCGCCGCGGCCGGGGCCTTGGGCTTGAAGCCGTTGATCATGTAGATGAAGACGTCGCGCGATTTCGGCGGCTTGGCCTCGGCCTTGCCGACCGGCTCCAGGTCCTTCGGCGCGCCGCCGCCGGCCCATTCCTTCGCCCGCGCGGCCCACTGGTCCAGCGCCTTGGGGGCATAGCCGGTCTCGATCGTCTCCGACGCCTTCTGCAGCCGGGCGTAGACGAAGGGCGCCGTGACGTCGTGAATGTGCGGGAAGTCGTCCTTGTCGGTCAGCACCACCGCCACCTTGTAGGCCCGCAGCAGGTCGATGAACTCCGGCACCTTGAAGCTGTCGTGCCGGACCTCGACGACGTGGCGCAGGGCATGGCCCTCGACGCTGTGCGGCAGCAGCTTCAGGAACGCCTCGAAATCCGTGGGGTCGAACTGCTTGGTCGGCAGGAACTGCCAGTTGATCGGGCCCAGCTTCTCCTTCAGCTCCAAGAGGCCGCTGGTGACGAAGCGCTCGATCGACTCGCCGGCCTCGGCCAGCACCCGGCGGTTGGTGGTGAAGCGGGTGCCCTTGAGCGAGAACACGAAGCCTTCGGGCGTCTCCTCGCGCCATTTGGCGAAGCTCGCGGGCTTCTGCGAGCCGTAATAGGTGCCGTTGACCTCGATCGAGGTCAGGTGCTGGCCGGCGTATTCCAGCTCGCGCTTCTGGGCCAGCCCCTCGGGGTAGAAGGTCCCGCGCCAGGGTTCGAAGGTCCAGCCGCCGATGCCGACGCGGATTCCCGATGCTTGCTTCGACGGCATGGCGCCCTCCCGATCTGGTTCGCTGCATCGGAACATATGGCGAACGCAGAATCAAGCGGCAGCGCTACGGTCTGGGCGCCGTGGTGCCGCGTTCGATCAGGATCGCCGGCACCACGATCCGGGCCTCGTGCGGCTCGGGCGGGGAGGCGGTCGCCGCCGCCAGGATCTTCAGCGATTCATCGACCATGCGCTTGCCGTCATGGACGAAGGTGGTGAGGTCGTAGCCGGCATAGCCGGCGGCCGGGATGTCGTCGAAGCCGGCGATCATGACGTCGCCGGGCACGTCGAGCCGCAGCTCCTTGCGCAGGGCGTCGATGGCGCCGATCGCCACCAGGTCGTTGGCGCAGAAGATCGCGTCCGGCCGGTCCGGCCCGCGGCACATCTGCAGCGCCGAGGCGTAGCCGCCCTCGTAGCGGAAATGCCCACCGATCACGATGGGGTCGGGGTGGCCGAGCTCGCGCAGCCGCTCGCGGAAGCCGCCCAGCCGCTCCTCATTGGCCGGGCTGCCGGCCGGGCCGGCGATGTAGCCGAAGGACCGGGCGCCGCGCGCCAGGAACAGGTCGACGGCCGTCCGCGCCGCCCCCCAGTTGTCACAGCACACCGAGGACAGCCACTCGTTCTTCACCGGCGTGTTGAACGAGATGGTCGGGATGCGGAACCGCGCCAGCTCGGCGGCGGATTCCGGCGCCAGCACCGCCAGCGCGCTGACGATGGCGTCGACCCGGTAGCTGGCCAGCCGCGGGATCACCGCGTCGAAGGAATGGCCGCTGTCGACATGCAGCAGCAGCACCTGCCATCCGGCCGCCTGCAGCCGGATGGTGAACTGCTCCAGCACCACCGAGTAGAACGGATTGTACATCCCGCCGATGACGATCGCGACCAGGTTGGACCGGTGGGTCAGCATGATCCGCGGGATCATGCTGGGCCGGTAGTCCAGCTGCTGCGCCGCCGCCAGCACCTTCGCCCGGGTCTCCTCCGACACGCTGGCGCCCGGCTTGTAGGTCCGCGACACCGCGGATTGCGAGACCCCGGCCAGCCGGGCGACGTCGGTGGAGGACGCGTATTTCTTCAGGCGATTCATCGTGGCATGAGGCGGGGCAGGGACGTGGGCGCTGCCATCAAAGCTTAATCTGCAGCTTCACATCCGCCGGCCGCCCCTCCGCCGCGCGTTCGAAGGCGGCGATGCTGTCCTCGAAGCCGTAGGTGTGCGAGATCAGCGGCTTGAGGTCGACCTTGCCCGACGCGATCATGGCGACGGCACGGTCGAACACGTTGGCGTAGCGGAACACGGTCTCGATCCGCACCTCCTTGGCCGCGGCCGCCACCACGTCGAAGGCGACGGGCTCGACCGGCATGCCGATCAGCACGACGCAGCCGCCCGGCCGCACCAGGTCGAACATCCCGGGATAGGCCCGCGGGCTGCCGCTGGCCTCCAGCACCACATCGGCGCCCCAGCCGTCGGTGGCCTCGGCGATGGCGTCGGCCAGCTTGCGCTCGCGGATGTTGACGCCGGTGATGCCGGGATAGCGCTCGGCGATCGCCAGCTTCTCGGGCAAGAGGTCGGAGATCAGCACCCGGCTGCAGCCGCCGGCCAGCGCGGCGATGGCGGCCATGATGCCGATCGGCCCGGCGCCGATCACCACGGCAACATCGCCCGGCTGGATCCTGGCCTTCACCGCCGCCTGCAGGCCGACGGCGAAGGGCTCGACCATCGCGCCCTCGGCGAAGGAGACATTGTCCGGCAGCTTGAAGGTGAAGGCCGCGGGATGGACCACCTGCGGCGTCAGGCAGCCATGCACCGGCGGCGTCGCCCAGAACACGACGCTGGGGTCGACATTGTAGAGGCCGAGCTTGGAGGCCTTGGAGGACAGGTCGGGGATGCCCGGCTCCATGCACACGCGGTCGCCGACCGCGAGGCTGGTGACGCCGGCGCCGAGTTCGACCACCGTGCCGGCGGCCTCATGGCCCAGCACCATCGGCGCGTTGACCACGAAGGGGCCGATTCGGCCGTGGGTGTAGTAATGCACGTCGCTGCCGCAGACGCCGACGGTGTCGATCTTGATCCGGACATCGCCCGGACCGAGGGTCTGGGGCAGGTCGATCTCACGCAGCGACAGTTCCCTCTGGCGCTCCAGGACCAAGGCACGCATCGTCGTCTCCTCCCTTGCCACCGGGCGCTCCGCGGCCCGAATCCAGCGATCTCCATAGGTACGACATTTTTCCGGTTGACGGCGGAAACTGTCAATGCATAGCTAGTCATTACTGGTGCATAGCTAGTCAACGTAAAAACATTCTTCAGGGAGAGACGACATGAAAGATGGGCGCAACCCCTTCGGCATGACCCTGACCCGGCGCGGCGCCCTCAAAGGCGCGGCGGCCCTCGGCGTCGGCCTCGCGGCCCCCGCTGGTTTCGTGCGTCGCGGCTTCGCCGCCGACAAGCCGACGCTGGTCACCTCGATCCGATCGCTCTCGAATCCCTATCACGCCGCCTGGAAGCAGGGCGCAGAGACCTACGCCAAGGCCGTGGGCCTCGAATTGGTCACGCTGGTCACCGAAGGCGACAGCGAGAAGGGCCTGGCCGACATCCGGGCGATCCTGGCCAAGACCGGCGGCAACATGGTGCTGAACCTCGACCCGAACGATTCGGCCGACGCCCGGCCGATCGTCGAGGCCTGCGCCGCGGCCAAGGTCTTCGTGATGTCGCAGTGGAACAAGCCCGAGGATCTGCATCCCTGGGACCACAACCCCTATTACACTGCCTTCGTCACCTTCGACGGCGAGCGCTACGGCGGCGAGACCGGCGAGGCGCTGGTCAAGTCGATCGGCGGCAAGGGCGGCATTGTCGCGCTCGGCGGCATCCTGTCGAACACCGTGGCGATCGCCCGCAAGGCCGGGCTGGACAAGGTGATCGCGGCCCATCCCGACGTGAAGCTGCTGGATTTCCAGGTCGCCGACTGGCAGTCGACCAAGGCCTATGACGTGGTCGCCGCCTGGCTGACCCGCTTCGGCGACGACATCAAGGGCGTGTGGGCCGCCAATGACGACATGGGCGTCGGCGCGCTCGAGGCGCTGCGGGCCGAAGGCCTGGCCGGCAAGGTGCCGGTCACCGGCATCGACGGCATCAAGGCGGCGGTCGAGGGCGTGCGCAGCGGCGAATTCGCCGCCACCGTGTCGTCCGACCCGTACTGGCAGGGCAGCATGGGCCTGGCGATCCCCTATGCGGCGTCGCTCGGCAAGTTCGACCCGGCCAAGGAGCCGAAGGAGCACCGCGAGTTCTACGGCACCGGCATCGTGGTGACGAAGGACAATGTCGACGCCTTCTACAAGTCCAACATCGAGGCCGAGCCGAAGATCGACTACAACGACCTCTGGGGCCGGGTCACCGGCCAGGTCCGGCCGGGCTGACGGCTGAGTCGTGACCGTACAGTCCCCGATAGCATCGGCCCCGATCGCATCGGCGGCGGCCCCGGCAGGGCCGCCGCGGGCCACCATCCGCCGGCCGAAGCTGGAGCGCCGGCTGCGCCTGGCGGCCCCGCTGATCGTCCTGGTCGTGCTGTGCCTGCTGCTCGGCCTGGCCAACCCGAACTTCCTCAGCACCGGCAACTTCACCCGGGTGGCCGCCGCCGCCTCGATCCCGCTGGTGCTGACCCTGGGCGCCACCTTCATCATCCTGCTCGGCAGCATCGACCTGTCGATCGAGGGCATGATGGCAGTGGCGGCGATCGTGCTGACGCTGCTGGTCTCCAACGATGCCGGGGGCGGCGCCGGCTTCGGCCTGCTCGCGGTGCCGATCGCCGTGGCCACCGGCACCGCCATGGGGCTGCTCAACGGCGCGCTGCATGTCGGGCTGAAGATCCCGTCCTTCATGGCCACCATCGGCAGCTGGTTCATCGGGCTCGGCACCGCCACCATCCTGCTCGGCGGCGGTTCGGTCCGGATCCTCGACCCCGACATCCGGGCCCTGGCCCTGACCCGGCTGGCCGGGATGCCGCTGTCGGTGTGGATCGCGCTGGCGGCGCTGGGCGTCGCCTGGGTGATCCAGAACCACACCCGCTTCGGCCGCCATGTCTACGCCATCGGCGGCGGCGAGGACCTGGCGGCGCTGTCGGGCGTGCCGATCCGGCGCACCAAGGTCATCGCCTTCGCCCTGGCCGGCACCTTCTACGGCCTGGCCAGCGTACTGGCGGCGGCGCAGCTGGGCCTGGCCAATGCCGAGATCGGCACCGGCCGGCTGTTCACCACCATCACCGCCATCGTGGTCGGCGGCACCTCGCTGATGGGCGGGCAGGGCGGCGTGCTGAACGCCCTGGTCGGCATCCTGATCGTGTCGGTGCTGGCCAACGGCATGGTGCTGCTCGGCATCCCGCCCTATCTGCAGCAGGCCGCCCAGGGCCTGATGATCATCGCCGCGGTCGCGCTGTCGCTCGACCGGTCGCAGCTTCGCATCGTGAAGTGACGCCATGCTGCAAGCGGTCGGCATCCAGAAATCTTTCGGCAGCGTCCAGGCGCTGAAGGGCGTCGACGTCGAGATCCGGCCGAACGAGGTGGTCGGGCTGGTCGGCGAGAACGGCGCCGGCAAGTCGACGCTGATGCGCATCCTGGCCGGCGTGCAGCAGCCGACCAGCGGCGAACTGCGGCGCGACGGCGAGGTGCTGCATCTGGGCGATCCCCGGCAGGCCAATGCCCGCGGCATCGTCATGGTGTTCCAGGAGCAGTCGCTGCTGCTGAACCTGTCGGTGGCGGAGAACATCTTCCTGGGCCAGGAGCAGGAGTTCATCCGCTTCGGCCTGGTCAACTGGAAGCGCCTGAACGCCGCGGCCCGACGGCAGCTGGAGAAGGTCGGCCTCGACATCGACCCGGCGACCCGGGCGCAGGACCTCAGCTTCGCGGCGCGGCAGATGGTCGAGCTGGCCAAGGCGCTGGCGCTGGAGGACCGGGTCGAGGGCGACCTGGTGATCCTGCTGGACGAGCCGACCTCGGTGCTGGAGCAGGCCGAGATCGACCTGCTGTTCGACCGCGTCCGCACGCTGAAGAGCCGGGCCAGCTTCGTCTTCGTGTCGCACCGGCTGGACGAGGTGCTGGAGATCAGCGACCGCATCTACGTCATGAAGGATGGCGGCGTGGTCGCCGAGATGCCGGTGGCGGATGCCGACACGCCGACCCTGCACCGGATCATGGTCGGCCGCGAGGTCCACGCCGAATACTACCGCGAATCCGAGCAGCACCCAGCGCAGTCCGAGATCGTGCTGCAGGCCAAGGGCCTGTGCTGCGAAGGCCGCTACCGCGACATCGACCTGACTCTCCATCGCGGCGAGGTGCTGGGCATCGCCGGCGTCATCGGCTCGGGGCGTGAGGATCTGGTGCGCAGCTTCTTCGGCTTCGTCCAGCCGACCGCGGGCACGCTCGAGGTCGCGGGCAAGGCGGTGCGCTTCCGCTCCCCCGCCGACGCGGTCGAGCATGGCATCGGCTTCATCCCCAGCGAGCGCCGGGTCGAAGGGCTGGTGATGATGCTGTCGGTCGCCACCAACATGACCCTGGCGCGGCTGGAGGCGGCGGAAGGCCCGATCGGCCTGAGCCGCCGCCGCGAGCGCAGCCTGGCCGAGGACTGGACCAAGCGGCTGGCGATCCGCGCCGCCGGGCCGGATGCGGCCTGCTTGTCGCTCAGCGGCGGCAACCAGCAGAAGGTGGTGCTGGCGAAGTGGCTGACGGCGGAGTCGCGGATCCTGATCCTCGACCACCCCACCCGCGGCATCGATGTCGGCGCCAAGGAGGAGGTGTTCCGCCTGATCCGGGCGCTGTGCCGCGACGGTGTGTCGGTGATCCTGATCGCCGACACGCTGGAGGAGACCATCGGCCTCAGCCACACCGTGCTGGCGATGCGCGACGGGACGATCACCGCCCGGATGGGCGCAGCACCCGGCCGCAAGCCCGCCCAGGTCGACCTGATCGGACACATGGTATGACCCGCCTGCTCGATCCCGCCGTCCTGCGCAGCGCGGCGCCGGCCCTGTTCCTGCTGCTGCTGGTGGTGGCCATCGCGGTGGTGGAGCCGGGCTTCGGTTCGCCCGACACGCTGCTGGTGGTGCTGGCCGACACCACCACCCTGTTCACCCTGGCGGCCGGCGTGACCTTCGTCATCCTGCTCGGCAGCATCGACCTCAGCATCCCGTCGGTCGCCTCGCTCAGCACCGTCATCGTCGCGCTGCTGCTGCCGCGGATCGGCGTCGGCGCCTTCGCCGTGGCGCTGCTGGCCGGGGCCGCGGCCGGGCTGGTCAGCGGCTTCGTCCATGTCCGGCTGCGGGTGCCGTCCTTCATCGCCACCCTGGCCACCGGCGGCGTGGTCGGCGGCGTCGCCCTCTACATCTCCGATGCCCGCAACATCGCCATCGCCGCCGAGGTGCGGGGCCTCTTGGACTGGATCACCGGCACCAGCCTCGGCGTGCCCAACATCATCGGCGTCGGCGTCCTGGCGCTGGCTTTCGGCATCTATCTCCAGCGCTACAGCCGCTTCGGCCGCTACAGCCTGGCGATCGGCGCGGGCGAGCCGGCCGCCTGGGCGGCCGGGATCCGCGTCAACCGCCAGAAGATCCTGGCCTTCATGCTGTCCGGCGCCTTCGCCGCGCTGGCCGGCATCCTGCTGGCGGCCCGGCTGGCCAGCGGGTCGCCGACCGTCGCCAACCAGCTGCTGCTGCCGGCGATCTCGGCGGTGCTGGTCGGCGGCACCGCCATCACCGGCGGCGTCGGCGGCATCGGCCGCACCCTGGTCGGGGCGCTGACCGTCTCGGTCGTGCGCATCGGCATGACCTTCCTCGGCGTCAACATCTTCGCCCAGCAGGTGGTGTTCGGCTCCGTCCTCATCCTTGCCGTCGCCATCACCCTGGATCGCGGCAAGATCCTGATCGCCAAATAGCCCGCAAGGGACACAGGGGGAACAACACCATGGATCTCGGATTGACCGGCAAGGTCGCCGTCGTCACCGGCGCCAGCATCGGCATCGGCCTTGCGGTCGCCGACGGGCTGGCGGCCGAAGGCGCCCATATCGTGCTGGCGGCGCGCCAGGCCGACCGGCTGGAGGCCGAGGCCGCATCGCTGGCGTCGCGCCACGGCGTCAGGACCCTGGCGGTGGCCTGTGACGTCGGGACGCCTGAGGGCACGGCGGCGCTGATCGCGGCGGTGGAGCAGGGCTTCGGCGGCGCCGACATCCTGATCAACAACGCCGGCACCGGATCGAACGAGACGATCCTGGAGGCGCCGGATGAGAAGTGGCAATCCTACTGGGACCTGCATGTCATGGCGGCGGTGCGGCTGGCCCGCGGCCTGGTGCCCGGCATGAAGCGGCGCGGCGGCGGGGTGATCCTGCACAACGCCTCGATCTGCGCGGTGCAGCCGCTGTGGTACGAGCCGATCTACAACGTCACCAAATCGGCGCTGATGATGTTCTCCAAGACCCTCGCCAGCGAGGTGGTGAAGGACAACATCCGGGTGAACTGCGTCAATCCCGGGCTGATCCTGACGCCCGACTGGATCAAGACCGCCAAGCAGCTGACCGCCGACACCGGCGGCGACTGGGAAGGCTATCTGCAGGGCGTCGCCGACGAGCACGCCACCATCAAGCGCTTCGGCACGCCGCAGGAGCTGGCGAACTTCTTCGTCTTCCTGTGCTCCGACAAGGCCAGCTACAGCGTCGGGTCGACCTATTTCGTCGATGGCGGGATGCTGAAGACGCTGTAGGAGACCCTTTCAAACCATCGTCATTGCGAGCGCAGCGAAGCAATCCATCGTGCCGGAAGAGCGGCGCCATGGATTGCTTCGTCGGCTTCGCCCCCTCGCAATGACGGAGAGGGAGTGGTGTTACGACACCGCCAGATAGTCGCGCTTGCCGATCTGCACCCCGGCCTGGCGCAGCAGGTCGTAGGCGGTGGTGACGTGGAAGAAGAAGTTCGGCAGGGCCATGTTCAGCACATAGGCGCGGCCGGTGAAGGTGCGGTCGCCATTGCGGCTGGGGATGGTGACGGTCGCGTCCTCGCGGCCGTCGATCTGCGCCGGCCCGACGCTTTCGATATAGGCGATGGTCTTGGCGATGCGCTCCTGCAGCTCCGGGAAGGTCTTCTCGGTGTCGGGGAAGCTCGGCGGCGTCTGCCCAGCCAGGCGGGCGGCGCAGGATTTGGCGGCGTCGCTGGCGGCCTGGATCTGGCCGGACAGCGGGTACATGTCGGGCGCCAGCCTGGCCTCGACCAGGGTGGCCGGGTCGACCCGCTCCGCCTCGGCATGGGCGACGGCCTTCTCCAGCAGCGTCGACAGCATCCGCAGCTTCGGAATCATCAGCGCGATCGAGATCTCGTGCAGGGACAGGGGCAAGGGAGTGCTCCGATATTGGAAGCCGAGAGCCGGTCCCGCGGCCCTGCGCCCGAAGGACGCGGAGTGGGGCGGGACTGCCGTCATCAGCCGGGCGTCTCGGCGGCGGCACGGTGATTAATGACGGCCGTCATCTTTCGCGTCAAGCCGGTCTCCAGGGTTTCACTTGACGAGCGGGCTTCCTATTTTTACCGTTCAGTACAATCTGTTCCATTCGGTACAGAGAATGCTTTCCAGACAGGAGCCTGCCATGTCCGCCGACCGTCCGCCGCTGCCGCCTTTCACCCGCGAAACCGCGATCCTCAAGGTCCGCGGCGCCGAGAATGGCTGGAACACGCGCGACCCCCAGCGGGTCGCCCTGGCCTACACCGAGGACAGCCGCTGGCGGAACCGGGCCGAGTTCCTGCAGGGCCGCCCGGCGATCGTCGAGTTCCTCACCCGCAAATGGGCGCGCGAACTGGACTACCGCCTGATCAAGGAGCTGTGGGCCTTCGAGGGCAACCGCATCGCCGTCCGCTTCGCCTATGAATTCCGCGACGATTCCGGCAACTGGTTCCGCGCCTATGGCAACGAGAACTGGGAGTTCGACGAACACGGGCTGATGCGCGCCCGCCATGCCTCGATCAACGACCGTCCGATCACGGAGTCGGAGCGGAAGTTCCATTGGGACGCGTCCAAGCCGCGGCCGGACGACCATCCCAGCCTGAGCGACCTCGGCCTCTGACGCGATGCCGCGGACCGTCACCGAGCGCGCCGATGTGCTGCCCGCCTTGTCTGAGGTGTTCCGCGAGCACGGCTTCGAGGGCGCCAGCTTGGCGCTGATCGGGCAGCGCACCGGCCTGGGCAAGGGCAGCCTCTATCACTTCTTTCCCGGTGGGAAGGAAGAGATGGCGGCCGCCGTGCTGGCCGAGATCGATGGCTGGTTCGGGCAGCATGTCTTCCGGCCGCTGCGGGAGGACGACCCGCAGCGTGCCATGCCGGAGATGATCCGGTCGGTCGGCGCCTATTTCCGCTCGGGCGGCCGGGTCTGCCTGGTCGGCGTCTTCGCCCTCGGCGACGTCCGCGATCGCTTCTCTGCCGCCATCCGGAGCTATTTCGCCGCCTGGATCGAGGCGCTGGCCCAGGCCCTGGTCCGAGCGGGGCGGGACGACGCGGTGGCGCGCGACCGGGCGGAGGAGGCGGTGGCGGCGATCCAGGGCGCCCTGGTGCTGGCGCGCGCCCTCGACGACGCCGACGCGTTCCGGCGCTCGCTGGCGCGGATCGAGGCCCGGCTGCTGGCGTGAGGAGCAAAGCATCCGCTTTTCACCAAGATAATATATTATTTTGACAATTATACTTTCTGGCCATACCGTCTGAACCAGAGCCGGCGGAGCTGAACGCCGGTCATGGCAGACGGGGGCTGGAATGCGGTTTGTCGCCTATCGCGATCGGGGTGTGGACGGGCTGGCCGTGGCCGCGCCGGACGGCGGTTTCCTCGGCTGCCCGTCGGATGACCCGGCCTATCCGGGCCCCCTGTCGGCGCTGATCGCCGAAGGTCCCGGCGCCCTGCGTTCGGCGGGGGCAGGCCTGTTGCGGCAGGGCCGCGCCGTCGATCTCGACGCGGTCACCGTGCTGCCGCCGCTGCCGGCGCCGGGCAAGATCATCTGCGTCGGCCTGAACTACGTCGATCATTCGCTCGAAAGCGGCTTCCAGCCGCCGGCCTTCCCGACCATCTTCACCCGCTTCGCCTCGACCCTGATCGGCCATGGCGCCGCGATCCTGCGCCCGGTGCTGTCGGAGCAGCTGGATTACGAGGGCGAGATGGTCGCCGTGATCGGCAAGGGCGGCCGCCACATCACCAAGGAATCGGCGCTCGACCACGTCATCGGCTACTCCGTGTTCAACGAGGCGTCGGTGCGCGACTACCAGTCCAAGGGGCCGCAATGGACCCTGGGCAAGAATTTCGACTCCACCGGCGCCTTCGGCCCGGTCTTCGTCACCGCCGACGAACTGCCGCCGGGCGGCAAGGGGCTGCGGCTGCAGACCCGGCTGAACGGCCAGGTGGTGCAGACCGCCTCCACCGACGACATGATCTTCGACGTCGCCACCATCATCGCCTTCGTCACCGAGGCGCTGACCCTGTCGCCCGGCGACATCATCGTCAGCGGCACCCCGGCCGGCGTCGGCATGGCGCGCAAGCCCCAGCTGTTCATGAAGCCCGGCGACGTCTGCGAGGTCGAGCTCGAGCGCGTCGGCCTGCTGCGCAACCCGATCGAGGCGGAAGAACCGATCGCCGGCCGCCAGGCGGCCTGACGCGACCATCCGTTAGGGAAACCAGGGAGCAGCAGCGCGCGATGATCGAGGTGCAAAGGGTTTCCAAGAGTTTCGTCAGCAAGGACATCGGCACCGTCACCGCGCTGAAGACGGTCGACCTGACGATCGGCGACAATGAGTTCTTCACCCTGCTGGGCCCGTCCGGCTGCGGCAAGACCACGCTGCTGCGGCTGATCGGCGGCTTCGAGATGCCGACCACCGGCATGATCCGCATCGACGGGGTGGACGTCGCCGCCCTGCCGCCGCAGAAGCGGCCGGTGAACACGGTGTTCCAGAGCTACGCGCTGTTCCCGCACATGACGGTGGGCGAGAACGTGGCCTTCGGCCTGCGCATGCTGGGCCGCCCGGCGCAGGAGATCGCGGCCCAGGTCGCGGCGGCGCTGGAGATGGTGCGGCTCGGCGGCTTCGCCAACCGCCGGCCAGCCCAGCTGTCGGGCGGCCAGCAGCAGCGGGTGGCCCTGGCCCGCGCCCTGGTGCCGAAGCCCAGCGTCCTGCTGCTCGACGAGCCGCTGTCGGCGCTGGACCTCAAGCTGCGCAAGGAGATGCAGGGCGAGCTCAAGCGCCTGCAGCGCGAGACCGGCATCACCTTCGTCCTGGTCACCCATGACCAGGAGGAGGCGCTGGCGATGTCCGACCGGATCGCGGTGCTGCATGACGGCAGCATGCTGCAGGTAGGCCGGCCGGCCGAGATCTACCACGACCCGTCCTGCCGCTTCGTCGCCGACTTCATCGGCGAGGCCAACCTGATCCCCGGCCCGGTGCTGGGCCGCCGGTCCGAGCTCACCATCGCGGTGCGGCCCGAGCGGGTGGTGCTCGGCGCCGGCTACGGCCGCCCCTCCGGGCGCGCCAAGGGCCGGGTGGCGGCGGTGACCTTCCTCGGCCTCGACACGCTGTATGAGATCGAGCTCGCCGGGCACGGCCCGATCCGGGCCCGCATCCGCGGCGACGAGGACGGCTTCTCCAGGGGCGACTCCGTGGTCGTCGACTGGGCGGCCGACGCCGAGCGCGAATTGCTGCACTGACCGGACACGCCGATGTCGCTCAAGCGCACGCTGCTCCTGATCGCTCCGTCCGGCCTGGTGATCGGCATCTTCATGCTGATCCCGATGGCCATCGCCGTGGCCTATTCCTTCATGACCGCCGGCGCCTATGGCGGCGTGACCGGGCCGGCCACCTTCGACGCCTACATCCAGTTCCTGTACCAGCGCGACTTCGACGACACGCTGGTGTTCTCGGCCGATTACATCGTCATCATCCTGCGCTCGCTGTGGCTGGCCGTCGCCACCACCGCGATCTGCCTGGCGCTGGCCCTGCCGATCGCCTGGTACGTGGTGTGCCAGAGCGAGGCGCGGCGGCGGGTGCTGCTGTTCGTCGTCACCCTGCCGTTCTGGATCAACACGCTGATCCGCACCTATTGCTGGATCCTGATCCTGCGCGACGAGGGCGTGGCCAACCAGCTGCTGCGCGGCCTCGGCGTCACCGATGCGCCCCTGCCGCTGCTGTACAATGACGGCGCCATCCTGCTGGGCCTCGTCTACACCTTCCTGCCCTTCATGGTGCTGCCGATCTATTCGACGCTGGAGCGGCTGGACCCGCGGCTGATCGAGGCCGCCTACGACCTCTACGCCAACCGCCGGGCGGTGTTCCGCCGCATCGTCTGGCCGCTGGCCCGGCCCGGCGCCATGGTCGGGGCGACGCTGGTCTTCGCCCCGGCGCTGGGCTCCTTCCTCGCCCCCGACCTGCTGGGCGGCGGCAAGACGCTGCTGATCGGCAGCCTGATCCAGATGCAGTTCACCTCGTCGCGCAACTGGCCGTTCGGCGCGGCGCTGGCCACGGCCATCACCGTCGTCATTCTGCTGGTGCTGATGCTGCAGGCGCGGAAGACCCGGATGCGGGAGCTGAGGCCATGAGCGTGACCCCGTCTTCGCTGCCCGATGCGTCGGCCGGGCGGCCGGCTTCCACCACGCGACGGTCCGGCCCGCGGCCCTTCGACTGGCGGCGTACGCCGGGCCTGGGGTCCTACACCGCCCTGATGGTCGCCTTCCTCTACGCGCCGCTGCTGATCCTGGTGGTCTACGCCTTCAACAGCAGCCAGATGATCACGGTCTGGCAGGGCTTCAGCCTGCGCTGGTTCGTCAAGATCGCCCACAACGACGACATCCGGAACGCGGCCTTGAACAGCCTGGTCATCGCCGTGGTCGCCACCATCGCCTCGACCGTCATCGCCGTCACCGGCGCCCTGGCGCTGGAGCGCGGCACCCGCTTCGTCGGGCGCGGCTTCGTCACCATGCTGATCGCCATGCCGCTGGTGGTGCCCGAGATCATCGTCGCCATCGCCACGCTGGTGTTCTTCTCGTCGATCGGCATGCACAACGGGCTGATCAACCTGATGATCGCCCACACCGTGTTCTGCATCCCCTTCGCCCTGCTGCCGGTGCAGGCCCGGCTGCGCGAGATGGGCCATGCGCTGGAGGAGGCGGGGCGCGACCTCTATGCCGACGAATGGCAGCTGTTCCGCCGCATCACCCTGCCGCTGCTGGCGCCGGCCATCGCCTCCGGCGCGATCATGGCTTTCGTGGTGTCGCTCGACGACTTCCTGATCAGCATGATGGTGTCCAGCGCCGGGTCGACCACGCTGCCGGTCTATGTCTACGGCATGATGCGCCTGGGCGTGACCCCGGAGGTCAACGCCATCTCCACCATCCTGCTCGCCGTGTCGCTGGTCTTCGTCGGCGTGGCGCTGCTGCTCGGGCGCCGCAACCGGCGCGCGGGCTGACGAGGGATTCGATCAAACAGGGAGAACAATGATGAAGAACTGGGCCTTGCTGATGACCGGCGCCGCTTTGGCGCTGGCGCTGCCCGCTGCGGCGCAGGCGGCGGGCGAGCTGCACCTCTACAACTGGACCGACTACACCTCGCCCGAGCTGATCGCGAAGTTCGAGAAGGAGACCGGCATCAAGGTCTCGATCGACACCTATGATTCCAACGAGACCGCCCTGGCCAAGCTGACCTCCGGCGCCTCGGGCTACGACCTGATCGTGGTCAGCAACGACTTCGTGCCGATCTTCGTGAGCCAAGGGCTGTTCGAGCCGGTCGACGTCGCCGCCATGCCCAACTTTAGGAATCTCGACCCGGCGTGGCAGAGGCGCAGCTGGGACCCGGACGCCAGGTACAGCGTGCCCTGGGTGTGGGGCACCACCTCCTATTCCGTCGACACCGCGGTCTACAAGGGCCCGCTCGACAGCCTGAAGACGCTGTTCGAGCCGCCGGCGGAGCTGCAGGGCAAGATCGGCATGTTCGGGTCGCCCAGCGAGGTGATGTCGCTGGCGCTGGTCTATCTCGGCAAGTCGCAATGCAACACGGATTCGACCGACCTGAAGGCGCTGGACGCCCTGCTCGAGGCGCAGAAGCCCTTCGTCAAGGTCTACAACTCCGACGGCACGGTCGAGCGCCAGGTCTCGGGCGAGACCGCGATGCACCAGCAATGGTCGGGCAAGGCCGAGGCGACGCGCCAGCAGAAGGCGACGGTGAAGTACGTCTACCCCAAGGAGGGCGTGGTCGGCTGGATGGACAACGTCGCGGTGCCCAAGGGCGCGCCGGACCTCGACAACGCCAAGGCCTTCCTGAACTTCCTGATGGCGCCCGAGAACATCGCCCTGCAGTCCAGCTTCTCCGGCTACCAGAACGCCGTGGTCGGGGCCAACACGCTGCTGTCGGCCGAGCTCGGCTCGTCGCCGGAGTTCAACCCGCCGAAGGATTTGAAGATCACCTTCGCCCCGGCCTGCCCGGAAAAGGCGACGCGGGCCTACGACCGGATCTGGACCAAGCTCAGACAATAGGCTGGTCGCGCCTGCTTTCTCCCATTGTCATGCCACGGCTCGACCGTGGCATCGAGGGGCGGCCAGAGCGGCTCTTGGTGGCCCCTGGATTGCCCGGTCAAGCCGGGCAATGACAGAGTGGGGGAGTGGGGTGGGGCGCCCGTGGTTGATGCTGGGCGCCTGCCCGCTGATGAGGTCTGGACCATGAGCACATCCCCCGCCGTCGAGCTGACGCGCGAGCTGATCCGCCGGCGTTCGATCAACCCGCCGGGCGGGGAGCAGCCCTGTGCCGAGCTGGCGGCGGGGCTGCTGGAGGCGGCGGGTTTCGCCGTCGCCCGCCACGATTTGGCCAGGGGCCGCACCAACCTGGTCGCCAGCCTGCCGGGCGAGGGCGCGCCGCTGTGCTTCACCGGCCATCTCGACACCGTGCCGCTGGGCGCCGCGCCGTGGACCCGGGATCCCTTCGCCGCCGAGATCGACGGCGACCGGGTCTATGGCCGCGGGTCCAGCGACATGAAGGCCGGCGTCGCCGCCATGGTGGTCGCCGCGATCGGCCTGGCGAGCCTGCCGGGCCGGCGCGCCGGGCTGTCCCTGGTGCTGACGGCGGGGGAGGAGACGGGTTGTGACGGCGCCCGCCACCTCGCCGGCGTGGCCGGGGCGCTGCCCCAGGCCGGTGCCCTGGTGGTCGGCGAACCCACCGCCAACCTGCCGCTGATCGGCCATCGCGGCGCGCTGTGGCTGCGGGCGGCGTTCCACGGCGTCACCGCCCATGGCTCGATGCCGGAGCAGGGGGTCAACGCGGTCTACAAGGCGGCGCGGGGCGTGCTGCGCCTGGCCGAGCACGCCTTCGACACGCCGCGCCACATCCATCTCGGCGGCCCGTCGATCAATGTCGGCACCTTCGCCGGCGGCCTCAACGTCAACTCGGTGCCCGACCGGGCCGAGATCCAGGTCGATATCCGCACCATCCCCGGCCAGTCGAACGACGCGATCTGCCGCGAGGTCGAGGCGGTGCTGGGCGAGGGGGTCGAGCTGTCGCGCATCGTCGATGTCGGCGCTGTTGCCACCAGCCCGCAGGACGAATGGATCAGCGGCGTGTTCGACCTGTGCGAGCGGGCCATCGGCCAGCGCATCGACCCGGCGGGGGCGGCGTTCTTCACCGACGCCTCGGTGCTGGCGCCGGCCATGGGCGGCATCCCGGTGCTGATCCTGGGCCCGGGCGAGCCGACCATGGCGCACAAGACCGACGAATACTGCCTGGTGCCGGCCATCGACGCCGCGGTCGGCCTCTACACCGAGATCGGACGGCGG
The DNA here is from genome assembly GCF_031453975.1 of Inquilinus ginsengisoli. Lineage (NCBI taxonomy): Bacteria > Pseudomonadati > Pseudomonadota > Alphaproteobacteria > Rhodospirillales > Rhodospirillaceae > Inquilinus > Inquilinus ginsengisoli. The sequence goes on along the minus strand of NZ_JAVDPW010000002.1, from coordinate 655,438 downwards.
TGGATGGGGCTGTAGGCGGCAACCCGACGCCCGTCACCTCTCCCCCCTTCGTCATTGCGAGGAGGCGAAGCCGACGAAGCAATCCATCGCACAGTACGGGCTGCCCGATGGATTGCTTCGCTGCGCTCGCAATGACGGTGTTTGGGGGAGGCGGGCCGGCTCGGGCAGCCCTCTCTACCCCTCCACTTCCTCCACCATCCGCAGCTCGTCGCTCGAGGCGGCGGAGAGCAGGATGGTGGCGGTGGCCTGGAGATGGGCGGCCAGCAGGGCGGTCGCCGCCTCCACATCGCGGTCCAGCGTCGCCTGCACGATGCGCTGGTGCTCCTGCTCGATGTTCCGGGTGCTGCGGGTCAGCGGCACCGAGATCCGGCGGTAGCGCTCGCTCTGGTCGTAGAGCTGGCCGCGCAGGCGCAGCAGCCACGGGCTGTCGCAGCCCTCGACCAAAGCGTGGTGGAAGGCGGCATGGGCCTCGGCCCAGTCCTCGTTGGTCCGCGCGGGGTCGCCGGGGTCGCGCTCCGGCGTGCGCGCCAGCCGGTGGGTCGCCGCCACCAGCCGCGCCTCCCAGTCGACGTCGCCGAGGCGGATGGCGTGCCGCAGGCACAGCGTCTCCAGCTCGATCCGGGCCAGGGTCAGGTCCTGCAGGTCCGCCGCCGAGATCGGCGCCGCCCGGAAGCCGCGCTGCGGTTCGGCCACCACCAGGCCTTCCGAGGTCAGCCGCGACAGCGCCTCGCGGATGGCGCCCAGGCTGACCGCGAAGGTGGCGCACAGCTCCTGGATCTTCAGGCGGCTGCCGGGAAGGATGCGGCAGGACAGCAGGTCCGCGCGCAGGGCCTCGTAAGCGCCTTGGGTCCGATTGAGCGTGGGGTCTCGGGCCATGATGCCTTTGTCGTTGGACAGCCGGTTCGGGCCGCTGGTTGGACGGCGTCAGCCTGGATTATCGAAGCCGGATCGACGCTGGTCAATAAAATATATTATTTGTTGACCTATATATACCCATATCGCACAGTGCTGCCAAGACGACAGGGATGGCCCGGCGGACCGGGCGATCCACCGCTCGCGCGACCCGCGTCCGTCCGGATCTGCGGCGGGGTCGGGCAACCGGGCCAGATCCAGAAGGACAGGGGAGCCGCGATGAACAGGGTCATTTTCCGGAACGCCATGGTCTGGGACGGCAGCGGGGCCGAGGCCTATCCGGCCGATGTCCTGGTCGAAGGCACGCGCATCCGCACCGTCGCCCGCACCCCCGGCCAGCTGGCGGCCGACGGCGCCCAGGTGATCGACTGCCATGGCCGCACGCTGATGCCCGGGCTGGTCGAGGGCCACGCCCACATCTCCTTCGGCGGCGCCGTCAACGACAGCGACCTCGGCAACATCCCGCCGGAAGAGCATGTCCTGCTGACCATGCGCAACGCCAAGACGCTGCTCGATCACGGCTTCACCAGCTGCTACAGCGCCGCCACCTCGAAGCTGCGGCTGGACGTGGTGATCCGCAACGAGATCGAGGCCGGCCGCCTGCCGGGGCCCCGCATCCGCGCCGGCAGCCCGGAGATCACGGTCACCGGCGGCCTCGGCGACGAGCGCAAGCAGCACATGTACTATGAGAGCTTCGGCATGATCGCCGACGGGCCGGAGGAGATCGCCCGCGCCGTGCGGCTGTGCTGCCGCGAGGGCGTCGACAACATCAAGATCAACATCTCGGGCGACGATCTCGGCCCCAAGGCCGGCGGCGGCGCCACCGTGATGCGCGAGGACGAGGTCCGCATGGCGGTCGCGGTGGCGCGCGACTTCGGCAAGAAGATCAACTGCCACGCCCGCGCCGCGGAATCGGTGAAGCGCGCGGTGCGCTGCGGCGTCGACGTAATCTACCATTGCGAATCCGCGGATGAGGAAGCCCTCGACATGCTGGAATCGGTGAAGCACAAGGTCTTCGTCGGCCCGGCCATCGGCATCATCTACGGCACGCTGTACGAGGGCGAGCCGTTCGGCTTCACCCGCGAATTCGCCATCAGCATCGGCATGCAGCGGGTGCTAGACACCAGCCGCACGGTCTACACCGAGCTGCGCAAGCGCGGGGTCAAGGCGCTGATCGGCGGCGATTACGGCTTCGCCCAGTCGCCGCAGGGCCAGAATGCCCGCGACCTCAAGCATTTCGTCGACCTGCTGGGCTACAGCCCGAGCGAGGCGCTGGTGTGCGGCACCCGCTACGGCGGCGAGGTGATGGGGCTGAAGGGCGAACTGGGCGAGGTCAAGGACGGCTACATCGCCGACCTGCTGCTGGTCGACGGCGACCCGCTGCAGGACCTGGACATCATGGTGCACGAGAAGAACCTGCTCGTGATCATGAAGGACGGCGCGCTGTACAAGGACCAGTCCGCGGTGCTGAGCGCATCCCAGGGCGCGGTCGCCGCCTGACAATGACGCCCGAGATCCCGATCGACGTCGATCCCGACACCGGAATCTGGCGCACCGACGACCTGCCGATGGTGTACCTGCCGCGCCACTTCCTGGTGAACAACCACCGGGCGGTGGAGGCGGCGATGGGCATCGAGCCCTACCGCGCGATCCTGCGCGACGCCACCGATGCCTCGGCCGTGCACTGGTGCGCGGTCCAGGCCCGCAGCCTGGGGCTGGACCCAGAGCAGACGGTCCGCCGCTACTTCCAGCGGCTGTCGCAGCGCGGCTGGGGCCGGTTCGAGATCGAGGCGCTGGACGCCGCGGCGGGGCAGGGCCGCATCGCCCTGTCCTCCTCGATCTTCGCGCTGGAATACGGACCGGGGGCGGGGCGGCCGGTCTGCTACATGTTCGAAGGCTTCATGACCGGGGCCTTGCGCCACCTGCTCGGCGCCGCCGGCGCCGGCGCCGCGATCGAGTGCGAGGAGACGCAGTGCGCCGCCATGGGCCATGACCACTGTCGCTTCGAGTTCGGCGTCCGCAAGGGCTGAAGCGGCCCTGCCCTCAGAGACCGTTTGGAAATGCGCTGGCGTGAGTTGGCTGGCGGCGGCTTCGAGAACCGGAGCGCAGCGGACGTTTGAGTCCGTGAGCACCGGAAGCGGAGAAGCCGCCGTCAGACGGCCGCGCCAGTAGTGTTTCCAAACGGTCTCTCAGCGCTTCAGCGGCAGCTGGAATCGGATCTCGTCGCTGGCGGCGCCCTTGAAGTGGTCGGCGTCCTGGAGAAAGCCCGTGCGCTCGAAGCCGAGGGCCGCGACCAGGGCCATGGAGGCGGCGTTGCGGGTGTCGATCGACGCGCCGATCGCGGTGATCCCGGGGATCGCCGCCAGCGCGTCGACCACCGCGGCCACCGCCCGCCGGCCGATGCCGCGGCCCTGGCAGCCGGCGAACACGAAATAGGCGATGTCGGCCGCGCCGGCGCTGCCGACCGTCACCTCGACCAGCCCGGCATAGCCGCCCTCCGGCCCGATCCGGATCGCCCAGTTCAGCCACGCCTGGTCGCCGGCCGGCGACTGCCGCGCGGCAAGCCGCTCGCACCGGGCGCGCAGCGTCGCGGCATCGGCCGGCGGCTCCTGCGGGATGAAGCGGTAGAGGCCGGGGTCGGCGAAGCCGTCGAACAGCACCGCGGCATGGTCGGGCCGTAGCGGTTCCAGCCGCAATTCCCCCGCAGCCAAAGTCGTCTCCGCCAGGGCGGCGATGCCGGGCGGCGGGCTCAATGCGCCTTGTCGGGCAGCGGCTGGGTGATGCGGTCGATGAAGGCGATGCCGATCGCCGACAGGATGAACACGGTGTGGATCACCGTCTGCAGGATGATCCCGGTCTCGGTGTAGTTGGTCTTGTCCGGCGACCCGACATTGCCCGCCTCGATGAAGGTGCGCAGCAGGTGGATCGACGAGATGCCGATGATCGCCATGGCCAGCTTGACCTTCAGGATGCTGGCGTTGACGTGGTCGAGCCATTCCGGCTGGTCGGGGTGGCCGCCCAGCTTGAGGCGCGAGACGAAGGTCTCGTAGCCGCCGACGATGACCATCATCAGCAGGTTCGAGATCATCACCACGTCGATCAGGCCCAGCACCACCAGCATGATCTGCTGCTCGTTGAAGTCGACGGCGTGGATGACGAGGTGCCACAGCTCCTTCAGGAACAGAAAGACATAGACCGCCTGGGCGACGATCAGGCCGAGATACAGCGGCAGCTGCAGCCAGCGGGACCCGAAGATCACGGCGGGAAGCGGCCGCAGCTTCTGCCGTGCCGGGGCGGGGAGGGTCTCGCGGTCCTGCGACATGGCCGGCTCCGGTAGCGATGGTCGGGAGGGCCCTTATACAGGCGCCGCCGGATTTGCCGGAGGGGGATTTCGCCAGGGATTGCCGGAAAGCCCGGCGGCTCCTCGATTCGTCGGGGCTGCCATTCTTTCGACAAACATGATACGTTTGAATGCCTTGTGGATGATCATTGAGATCACGATGTAAGTTCGGGCGTTTGGCATCGCCCGGGGAAGCGTGGAGGGGGCCATCATGGCCGGTAGGGGAACGTGGCTGCGGACGGCGGCGGCACTGGCTCTCGTCGCCGGGCTGATCGGCGCCTGTTCGTCGGAAAAGCCGCGGCCGTCGGGCGGCAACATCGCCTATTGGGAACCGCAGATCCAGAAGGCGTCGAAGCGCTTCAACGTGCCGCCGGAATGGATCCGCGAGGTGATGCGGATCGAGAGCGCCGGCCAGGCCACCTGGAAGGGCGGCCAGCCGATCACCAGCTCGGCCGGCGCCCAGGGCCTGATGCAGGTGATGCCGGCGACCTATGAGGAGCTGCGCGAGAAGCACGGGCTGGGCAGCGACCCCTACGACCCCGAGAACAACATCATGGCGGGGACCGCCTATATCCGCGAGCTGTACGAGATGTACGGGTCGCCCGGCTTCCTCGGCGCCTACAACGCCGGGCCCGGCCGCTACCGGCAATATGTCGAGAACGGGCGCAGCCTGCCGCCCGAGACCCGGCGCTACATGGACATCGTCGGCACCCAGATCGCCGGCATCGAACCGGGATCCGGCCGGCCCGACCGGATGACCCAGTATGCCGAGCAGCAGATCCAGCAGCGCACCGGGGTGCCCGCCCCGTCGGGCGCGCCGGTGGTGATGGCGATGCAGCCGATCCCCGACCGCCTGTCGCCGGAGGAGCAGCAGACCCGGGCGCGGGTCGAGGCCGCGATCGCCGGCCGCACCGGCCAGCCGATCCCGGCGGCGCCGGTGGTGGTGGCGATGCAGCCGATTCCGGACCGCCTGTCGCCGGCCGAGCAGCAGACCCGGGCACGGGTCGACGCCGCCATCGCCGGCCGCTCCGGCCAACCGATCCCGGCGCAGCAGATCCCGGTGTCCCGCCCGGTGGTGGTGGCGATGCAGCCGATCCCCGACCGGGCGCCGCCGCCGCCCACCCGTCCGGTGGTGACGATGCAGCCGATCCCCGATCGCGTGGCGCCCGCCCCGGTGCGGATGGCGCCGATCCCGGACCGGCAGGAGGTCGCGCCGGTCGACGACGTGCTGCTGGCCATGGCCGCCTCGGCGCCCGAGCGGCCGGCCCCGGTGCCGGTGGTGCCGCGCGCGGCGGTGCAGCCGCAGGTCCAGCGGGCCCAGATCCGGCCTGCGCCGACCGCCGCGGCGGTGACGGTCGCCCCGACCCGGGTGGCGCGGTCCGCCCCGGCGGCGCCCGCCGGCCCGGCGCCGGTCCGGCGCCAGGCCAGCGGGCTGCCCAGCGGCTGGTACGTGCCCTCGGCGCCGGGGAAGTAGCCGCTCAGAACCCGGCCAGCACCAGCTTGCCGACGGTGCGGCCGCCTTCGACCAGGGCGTGGGCGCGGCGGAGGTTGGCGGCGGTGATCGGGCCGACCACCTCGCCCAGCGTGGTCTTGACCAGCCCGGCATCGACCAGGCCGGCAACCTCGGTCAGCAGCTTGTGCTGCTGGACCATGTCCGGCGTCTGGTGCATCGAGCGGGCGAACATGAACTCGATGTGCACCGCCCCGGCCTTGCCCTTGATCTTCATGATGTCGAGCGCCCCGGGGTCGTCGATGAAGCAGATCTCGCCCTGCGGCGCCAGCGACGCCGCGATCTGGTCCCAGTGCCGGTCGGTGTGAGTCAGCGACAGGACGTAGCGCACCTGCGGCCGGCCGATCCGCGCCAGCTCCTCCGACAGCGGCTTGGTGTGGTCGATCACGGCATGGGCGCCCAGTTCGGCGACCCATTTCTGGCTCTCGGGGCGCGAGGCGGTGCCGATCACGGTCAGGTTGGTCAGGCGGCGGGCCAGTTGCACCGCGATCGACCCGACGCCGCCGGCGGCGCCGACGATCAGGATCGCGTCGTCGGTCGGGGCCTTGCCCACCGGCAGGCGGAAGCGGTCGAACAGCGCCTCCCAGGCGGTGATCGCGGTCAGCGGCAGGGCGGCGGCCTGGGCGAAGGACAGGCTCTCGGGCTTGCGGCCGGCGATGCGCTCGTCGACCAGCCCGTATTCGGCATTGGTGCCGGGGCGGGTCAGGTCGCCGGCGTAATAGACTGTGTCGCCCGGCCGGAACCGGGTGACGGCGTTGCCGACCGCGGCCACGGTGCCGGCGGCGTCCCAGCCCAGGATCACCGGCGCCTCGGCGGTGCCGGCGCGGCGGACCCGAACCTTGGTGTCGACCGGGTTAACCGACACCGCTTCGATCCTAACCAGCAGGTCGTGCGGGCCGGGTGTCGGCACCGGGGTCTCGAATTCGTACAGCGACCGCTCATCCTCGATCGGAAGGCTGTCGACGTAACCGATGGCTTTCATGATTCTCGTCTCCCGAAGGGTTCGCGGCTCAAGATGAGGCGGCGGGATCGATCGTAGAAATGAATAGTTGAGATTTTTGCGATCGTGTTTTCATATGGATGATATGGCCACATCCGATCTCGACCTCGACGCGCTCCGCGCCTTCGCCGCCATCGTCGATGCCGGCGGCTTCACCGCGGCCGGCGCGAAGCTGGGCCGCACCCAATCCGCCGTCAGCGTCAAGATCAAGCGGCTGGAGGCCCTGCTGGGCCGGCAGCTGTTCGAGCGCACCAGCCGGTCGCTGGCGCTGACCCGCGACGGGGAACTGCTGCTCGGCTATGCACGCCGGCTGCTGGAGCTGAACGACGAGACGGTGCAGCGCTTCGCCGAGCCGGGGGCGGAGGGCGAGATCCGCCTCGGCATCGCCGAGTACTTCGTGCCGCAGCACCTGCCCGGCGTGCTGTCGCGCTTCGCCCGGGTGTTCCCGCGCGTCCATATCGAGGTCCGGGTCGGCATGAGCAGCGGACTGATCGAGGCCTTCGACCGGCACGAGCTCGACCTCGTCATCGCCAAGCGCGACGACGGCGTGACCCGCGGCCGGGTGATCCATCGCGAAAGGCTGGCCTGGCTGCGCGCGCCGGGGCTGGAGCTGGTGCCGGGCGCGCCGATCCCGCTCTGCGCCCTGCCGCCGCCCTGCGTGTTCCGCAGCCGCACGCTGGAGGCGCTGAAGGCGCAGGGGCAGGCCTGGCGGGTGCTCTACACCAGCGAGAGCGTGATGGGGGTGATCGCCGCGGCCCGGGCCGGGCTGGGCATCGCCGTCACGGTCGAGACCGCGCTGCCGGAGGATGTCGAGCGGCTGACGCCGGCCATGGGCTTCCCCGACCTGGGCGAGGTCGAGCTCGCGGTGTTCGGCGAAGGCACCGGCCGGCGCGAGATCAAGGCGTCGCTGGTCGGCTTCATCGAGGACAGCCTGCGACAGCTGCCGCCGGTCCGCCAGGCGGCCTGACAGCCGGTTGTCCGGGCCTCAGCTCGCCGCGACGCCGGCTGCGGCGCCGATCATGATCACGCCGGTGCTGCGGTTGAGCCGGCGCATCGCCCGGCTGCTGGTGAAGAAGCGCCGGGCCCGCGCCGCCGCGGCGGCATAGACGCTCAGCACCGCCAGCAGCACCACCACCCCCACGGCCGCCAGCTCCGCCGCCGCCAGCAGGGTGACGCCATGGGTGTCGATCACCGTCGGCAGGATGGCGAGGTAGAACACCATGGTCTTGGGGTTGCCCAGCGTCAGCAGCAGGCCCGAGAGCAGGCTGCGCAGCGGCGGTTCGCGCAGGCCGGTCGCGGCCTCGGCGCCGACCGGCTTGGCCGGGGCGCGCCACAGCTTCCAGCCGAGGTAGAGCAGGTAGGCGGCGCCGGCCAGCTTGACCACCAGGAACAGCTCGCCCAGCTGCTGCGCCAGCAGCGCCAGGCCGAACAGCGACGCCATCAGGAAGGTCAGGTCGCCCAGGATCAGGCCGAACACCATGAACAGCGCGGCCCGGAAGCCGAAGCCGAGCGAGCGGGCGACGATCCCGACGATGCCGGGGCCGGGCAGGGCGGCCGCGATGGCGAGGGCGATCGTGAAGGCGAACAGGGATTCGAGGCTCATGGCGCGCTCCGGCGGGACGAGGGCAGGCAAACCCTGTTCGCGCGCGCCGTCGGCGTCAAGCGCAGGACCCCGTGGCGGCTGCAGGCCCGATATGACGCTGTCGGACCGGCTCTGCGGCGCCCCTCAAATGTCTGTGCCGACTTTAAAGGGGCGGCCGCAACGAGTGCTGCGGCCGCCCTGCCGCCCCTAGGCAGGAAGTCTTAGGCGCGCGACGGCGCCTTCACCCAAATCGTGGCCCCTCCCCAAAAGGACGACTGACGTCGTCCTTGAGGTGGACTCGATTCGATATGAGATTAATTTTAAATAATTAAACTCCGATTTGGAGATATACAATGATATGAAGATTTCAATAAATATTGTTTCAAATGAATTTGAAATTACTAGGTAATAATTCGCTAATTGATCGCGGGTAGTCAAGAAATGCGGAAATGCACACAATGACGCACCGCACCGCGGAAGAAGCCCCCATTCGTACGACGATCTGGACCAAAGCGGTCGGCATCAATCGAAGGAGTAGGACATGTCCCCTTACATCGGTAACCCCGCGACTCATCAGCTTCCGGCCCATTTTGCTTCCCATCGGGCACGCTCGGCCGGCAACGCGGGGGCAAGAGAACCGGCACACATCGAGGTTTCCCGCAGTCATTACCGCAATCTTGTCGTCGAGCTCGATCCCGCCGACAAGACCTATTGGTGCTACATGCAGCCCCAGGGGCGGCCGAGTTTCACCCCCGATCTGCTGAACGACATCAGCGACATGCAGCGTTCGATCCAGCGCATGTTCGCGGAGCGGTCGGACGAGGACGCGCCGGTCCGCTACTTCGTCTTCGCCTCCGGCCTGCCGGGCATCTACAGCCTGGGCGGCGACCTGGGCCTGTTCGCCGACAAGATCCGGGATCGCAACCGCGCGGCGCTGCGGCGCTACGCGCATATCGCGATCGAGGCGATCCACCGCAACCACATCGCCTTCGACACGCCGGTCGTCACCATGGCGCTGGTCCAGGGCGACGCGCTGGGCGGCGGCTTCGAATGCGCCCTGTCGCTCGACATGATCGTGGCCGAGCGCAGCGCCAAGATGGGCCTGCCGGAAATCCTGTTCAACCTGTTCCCCGGCATGGGCGCCTACAGCTTCCTGTCGCGGCGCATCGGCGCGATCGCGACCGAGAAGATGATCACCAGCGGCCGCATCTACACCGCCGAGGAGCTGCACGAGATCGGGGTGGTCGACGTCCTGGCCGAAGACGGCAAGGGCGCCGAGACGGTGCGCGAATACGTGGCCGAGCACGGGCGCAAGCACAATGCGCACCGTGCGCTGTACCAGGCGCGCCGGCGGGTCAACCCGATCCCGCTCGACGAGCTGCGCGACGTGGTCGACATCTGGGTCGAGGCCTGCCTCGGCCTGGGCGAGGCGGATCTCCGCAAGATGGGGCGGCTGACCGCGGCGCAGGACCGGCGGAGGGCCACGGTGGTGCCGATCGCGGCAGAGTGACGTCGGGCCGTGGGGCCCAAGGGGCAGCTGAGGCGACGGGTCGGGGGAAACCCGTCGCCTCCTCGTCTGTTTGAGATCAGCCGTTTTGATTGAGGTCAGGCGTTCTGGGCCGACCGGGCGGCGGCGTTGCGGCGCCGCAGCAGGGCCGGCCGCAGGCGTTCGAGCTCCGCCTCGAGCTTCCGGACATGGCCGTCCCGGCGCGCGATCAGCTCGGCGGTGCCGATGCCCTGCCACTCGACACACAGCGTAGCCAGGCCGGCGGCGCCGATATTGGCCGCGGCACTGCGCAGGGCGTGCGCGCTGCCTCGGAACTGCAGGGAATCGGCCTTCTGTGCCGCGGTGCGCAACTCGTCCGCGATGGTCTCGACATCGGTCAGGAAGTCATCGATCAGCTCGATCAGGAAATCGGATCCGCCCAGCAGCTCCAGCCGGTCGAGCACCCGCATATCCACCGAAGCCGGGCTGGACTGCGGCAGCGCCCTGACATTGTCGGGCAGCACCCGCCGCCGCGCCATCGGGGTGTTGCCGCCGAGGATGTCGTCGATCGCGGCGAACAGCGTCTCGGGCTCGATCGGCTTGGTCAGGCAGGCGTCCATGCCGGCCTCGGCGCAGCGTGCGGCGACGCCGGCGGTGGCGTCCGCGGTCAGCGCCACGATCGGGACATGCGGCCGGTCCAGCGCCGTGAAGCGATACAGCTTGGTCGCCTCGATGCCGTTCATGACCGGCATGTTGATGTCCATCAGCACGAGATCGAAATCGGCCTCGTCGAGCGCGTCGAGCGCCTCCTCGCCATTGGCGACCAGCCGGACCTCGTGGCCGGCCCGCACCAGGATCTCGCGCAGCACCTTCTGGTTCATGCGGTTGTCGTCGGCGACCAGGACCTGCAGCCGGCGCCCGGCGGTGGCTTCGCGGCCGCCGGCTTCGTCGGCCTCGCGGCCGGCGGGCCGTCGACCGGTCGCGACGATGCGCAGGGCGACGACGACGCTCTCTCGGTCCGCATCGAGCGGGATACTGGTGGCGAAGGTTTCCTTCAGCACCCGCGGCAGGGCCGCCGCCTCGGCACGCCGGTCGTCCAGCAGGATCGGACGCAGGGTCGGCGAGGATCGCAACATGGCCAGAAGCTCCGTGCGGCGGCTGGGATCGTCGGGCACGACCTGGCGGTCGACGATCAAGGCAGCCGTCATCATATCGGGGGATTGCGGCGGGGCGTGGGCAAGCGCGGCCGCCAGGCTGTCGAAGGCGGCGACGGTCGCCGCCACCGGGTCGAGCAGCCGGGCCAGCCGCTCCAGCCGCGCCGGATCCGGCGAGACCAGCAGGACGGGCACCGCCTCGACGGCCGGCTGGTTCTCGACCTCCGCCGCCCGGCCGAGCTCGACCGTGAACCAGAAGACGCTGCCGGCACCGGGGGTGCTGTCGACGCCGATCTCGCCGCCCATCAGGCCGACCAGCCGCTTGCTGATCGCCAGGCCCAGGCCGGTGCCGCCGAACCGGTCCATGATGGTGGCGTCCGCCTGGCGGAAGCTGTCGAAGATATAGGGAGCCGCCTCCGGCGAGATGCCGATGCCGGTGTCCGACACCGCGAAGCGCAGCCTCAGGCGGCCGCCCAGATCCTGGTCCAGGGCGACGTCGATCAGGACGCCGCCGGCCTCGGTGAACTTGACGGCGTTGCCGGCGAGGTTCAGCAGCACGTCCTTGAGATGGCGTTCGCTGCCGCTCAGCCGCACCGGCACGCCGGGGCCGACATGGGTGGTGAGGTCCAGCCCCTTCGACTGGGCCTGGGTCAGGACCATCGACCGCATTTCCGCCAGCAGCGACGGCAGGTCGAAATCGCCCGACGGGACCGGCATCTGACCGGCCTCGATCCGGGAGAAGTCGAGGATGTCGTTGATCAGCGCCAGCAGCCTCTGCCCCGCCGCCACCACCGTCCCGGTCATCTCGCGCTGATCGGGGTCGAGGTCGGTGTCCTGCAGCACCGATCCCATGCCGATGATGGCGGTCAGCGGGGTCCGCAGCTCATGGCTGACGCTGGCCAGGAACAGGCTCTTGGCCTGGTTGGCCTCCTCGGCCTGGCGCTTGGCCATCGACAGCTTGCGGATCAGCGTCGCGGCGTAGAGCGGCAGCAGCACCATGCCGCCCAGCAGGCCGGCCGACAGGCTCATATGGCCGGTCCAGAACGGCGTCGTCGCGACCGCCGCGCCGAAGGACATGACGCCGGTGGCGGTGGCGAGGGCCAGGAACTGCAGGCCGAAGCGGAAGCCGTTGCCGAAGATCACCCAGAGGTAGATCGGGAACAGGATCGCCGTGGTCTCGCCGCCGATCTGCATCTCGAAGAACATGGCGATGAAGTCGCCGAGCAGGGCGATGATGCGGCGCGGCCGGCAGATTCCGGGATGGACCAGGATGTGGCCCAGGATCGCGAAGTTCAGCGAGACATAGGCCGCCAGTACCAGGATCGCGTCGGGGTTGTAGCCGCCCGTGGACAGGAAATAGACCAGGATCGCGGTCGCGAAGCACAGCCCGTTGAGCCGCATCTCATGCTCGCTGTCGGGGCGCGTCTTCAGGCGCCGCGCCATCCGGGCAACGAAGGATCTCGGTTCGGGCTGTCGTTTCTCGTCCGTCATCGGTGGCAAGGACTCCGGCCTGCCGGCAAGATCACGCCGTTGTGCGGAGCCTGTACTGATCCTCCTGACTCGAAATGATCAATCACAAGCCGCGCCCATCGGCCGGCCAGCACCGTACAAACTCCCGCAGCTGGTCGTCCGGCATCGGCCGCGCGAAGTAAAATCCCTGGACCTCGTCGCATCCCTCCAGGCGGATGGTCTTCAATTGCTCTTTAGTTTCTACCCCTTCCGCCGTCACGTCCAGGCCGAGGTCATGGCCGAGATTGGTGATGGCGCGGACGATCGCGGCATCGCCGGGGCTGGTCTCGAGATTGCGGATGAAGCTGCGGTCGATCTTGAGGCGGTGGACCGGGAAGGATTTGAGGTAGCTGAGCGAGGAGTAGCCGGTGCCGAAATCGTCGATGGCGAAGCGCACGCCCAGGCCGCGCAGCTCCAGGATCTTCGTCGCCGCGGATTCCGCGTTCTGCATCAGCACGCCCTCGGTCAGCTCCAGCTCCAGCCCCGACGCGGGCAGCCCGGTGTCGTCGAGGGTCTGGCGGATCAGCTGGCAGATATCCTGTTTACGGAACTGCAGCGAGGTCAGATTGACCCCGACGCGCAGGGACAGCCCTTCCTGCCCCCAGGCCACGGCCTGGACGCACGCCTCGCGCAGCGCCCAGGTGTTCATGGCGATGATCAGGCCGCTTTCCTCCGCCAGCTGCAGGAACTGGCCGGGCAGCAGCAGCCCGCGGGTCGGGTGCTGCCAGCGCATCAGCGCCTCCGCGCCGACGATCTTGCCGGTGTGCAGGTCGATCTGCGGCTGGTAGTGCAGCACGAACTGCTCGCTCTCGACCGCGGCGCGGAGGTCGGATTCGAGCACCACCGCATCCTGCAGGGCAGCGTTCAGCTCGGACGCGAAGAAGCGGTACTCGCTCGGGCCGTCCGCCTTGGCCCGGTACATCGCCAGGTCGGCGTTGCGGAACAGCTGGTCCGGGTCGTCGCCGTCCTGGGGGTGCAGCGTGATGCCGATGCTGGCGGTCAGGGCGACGGTGCTGTCGTTGCGCAGATAGGGCCGGGCGATCTCCTCCAGCAGCCGCGCCGCCACCGCGGCCGCATCGTCGCCGCCGGTCAGGTCGGTCTGCAGCACGGCGAACTCGTCGCCGCCCAGCCGGGCGACGACGTCACCCGGCCGTGCCGCCGAACTCAGGCGTCGCGCCACCTCCTGCAGGATCTGGTCGCCGAAATGATGCCCCAGCGCGTCGTTGATCGACTTGAAGCGGTCGAGGTCCAGGAAATGCAGCGCGAAGGTGGTTCCCGGCCCGCGGGCCATGACCTGGCGGATCCGGTTCAGCAGGTGCACGCGGTTGGGCAGGTCGGTCAGCGCATCGTGGTTGGCGAGATGGTGCAGATGCTCCTCGGCCAGCTTGCGGTCGGAGATGTCCAGCGCCGTGGTCAGCACGCTGACCACCTGGTTCGACGGGTCGCGCAGCGGCGCCTTGCTGGTCAGGAACACCTGGCGCACGCCGCTGCGCTCGACCACCTCCTCGAAGCTCGGCAGCGGCTCGCCCGAGGCGAAGACCAGTTCGTCGAGCTGGCGGCTGCGCTTGCCGCGCTCCGACCCGAACACGGCGACGATGTCCTCGCCGACCAGCGCGGCGGGGGTCGAGCCGCTGATCGCGGCCTGGTAGGCGTTGACGAAGACGCAGCGGCCGTCGCGGTCGGCGGCGCTGATCATCGCCGGCAGGGTGTCGATGACCTGCGCCAGGGCCTCGCGGCTGTTGCGCAGCACCTCTTCCTGGGTCCGCCGGGTGCGCTCCAGCTCGCGCTCCAGCGTGGCGGCGCGGCGCTTGATGCGCTGCTGCTGGCGGCGCAGCCGCAGCAGGTTGCGGGCCCGGGTCACGAATTCGTGGTGATCGACCGGGCTCTGCAGGAAGTCGGTGGCGCCGGCCTCCAGCGCGCGCAGCCGGAAGCTGCGGTCGTCATAGGCGGTGATGACGATGACCGGCACGTCGGCGACATGCGGCTTGCCGCGCAGCCGCCGGGTGAATTCGGCGCCGTCGAGATGCGGCATCTTGTAGTCGGCGATCACCAGGTCGGGGGTGTGGTCGGTCAGCCAGTCAAGCGCGTCCAGCGGGTCGCCGAATGCGTGCACCGTGACCTGGCTTTCGAGGGAGGCCGCGAGCTTGGAGAAGATGTTCCGGTTGGTGGGCCGGTCATCCAAGATGACGACAAGCGACATTCTTGCTTATGCACTCCCTCGGGCGGCCTTGCAGGAAGGCGGGGCGGAAAAGCCCGTCCGCAGTATAGGCAGGCTTCCCGCGCCACCATGAGGGGATTCGTACGACGAACTCTTGGCGGATAAGGGGATCCGGAGGCTTCGTCTACTCCGCCAGGGTCACGATGACAGGGGTGTGGTCCGAAGCCTTGTCGCGGCCGCGGGGCTCGCGGTCGATGATGCAGGCGTCGAGCCGGTCGGCGATCTCCGGGCTGGACAGGAGGTGGTCGATGCGGATGCCGTTGTCGGCCTGCCAGGCCCGGTTCTGGTAGTCCCAGAAGCTGTAGCCGATCGCGGTCGGGTTCAGCGCCCGCCAGGAATCGGTCAGGCCAAGGTTGAGCAGCGCCCGGAAGCGCCGCCGGGTCTCGATCAGGAACAGCGCGTCGCCGACCCAGGCGGCCGGGTCGGCGGCGTCGCGCTCCTCCGGGATGACGTTGAAGTCGCCGCCCATGACGAAGGGCTGGCCGGCGGCCAGCAGGGTCTCGGCGCGGGCGCGCAGCCGGTCCATCCAGCCCAGCTTGTAGGGATATTTCTCGGTGGCGACGGGATTGCCGTTGGGCAGGTACAGGCCGCCGACCCGCACGCCCCGCACCGTGGCCTCGACATAGCGGGCCTGGACGTCGGCGTTATCCCCGGGCAGGCCGGTCAGCGGGTCCTCGATCGGCGCCTTGGCCAGCAGGGCCACGCCGTTGTAGCTCTTCTGGCCATGGATCAGCAGGTTGTAGCCCAGCGCCTCGAACTCGAAGCGGGGGAACCCGTCGGTCTCGCATTTGATCTCCTGCAGCACCGCGACGTCGGGGTCGGCGGTGCGCAGCCAGTCCAGCACATTGGGCAGCCGGGCCTTGACCGAATTGACGTTCCAGGTCGCGATCCGCATGCCTCAGCCCTCCGCCCGGGGAATCGACGTCAGGCGCAAGGCGGGCAGGGTGGGGCGCATGGGAACTCCTTCGCAAGCCGAGGCCGGCCGCGACTCCGTCGGGCGCGGCGGCTCAGAGTGCGAAGGAAGTGCCGCAGCCGCAAGAGGAGCTGGCGTTCGGGTTCTTCACCTGGAAGGACGCGCCGATCAGCTCCTCGACGTAATCGATCTCGGCGCCGGCCAGCAAGTCCAGCGACATGTCGTCGACCACGACGGTGACGTCGTTGCGCTGGAAGGTCAGGTCGTCGCCCTTGACCGTGTCGTCGAAGCTGAAGCCGTACTGGAAGCCGGAGCAGCCGCCGCCGGACACCGCGATGCGCAGCATCAAAGCGTCGTTGTGCTCGGCCTTGCGCAGCTCGGCAATCCGCCGGGCGGCGCTGTCGGTCAGGCTCAGGATGCGGCCATCGTCGGGCATGGCGTGTTCCACAGATCTAACGGGCGGTCGAAACCGGTCCCCCCCAATGTAGGGTGCCGGGGGCCGGATGCAAAGCACCCGCCGCGATGGACAGCCCCGCATGGCACGACTAGCCTTCGGCCCGATGACCGCCGCCTATGCCTCACGTCCGGACCGCAGCCGCGGCCGGCTGCACCCCGAGCCGGAAAGCGGCATGCGCTCGCCGTTCCAGCGCGACCGCGACCGCATCGTCCACTCCTCGGCCTTCCGCAAGCTGCAGTACAAGACCCAGGTCTTCATCTACCACGAGGGCGACTATTACCGAACCCGACTGACCCACACGCTGGAGGTGGCGCAGATCGCCCGCACCATCTGCCGGGCGCTGGAGCTCGACGAGGATCTCGGCGAGGCGGTGGCGCTGGCCCATGACCTCGGCCACACCCCCTTCGGCCATGCCGGGGAGGATGCGCTGCACACGGCGATGGCCGGGCATGGCGGCTTCTACCACAACGACCAGACCCTGCGCATCCTGACGGCGCTGGAGCAGCGCTACGCCGATTTCGACGGGCTCAACCTGAGCTGGGAGGCGCTGGAGGGGGTGGTCAAGCACAACGGCCCGCTGCTGCCGCTGCTGCCCGGGGCGGTGCTGCCGACCACGATCGACGGGTTCCGCGCGGTCTGGGACCTCGACCTCGGCTCCCAGCCGGGGCCGGAGGCGCAGGTGGCGGCGCTGGCCGACGACATCGCCTACACCAACCACGACATCGACGACGCGCTGCGGGCCGGGCTGCTCGACCTCGACGCGCTGCGGCCGCTGCCGCTGGTCGGGCCGGTGCTGGCCGAGGTCGAAGGCCGCCATCCCGGCCTGCCGCGGCGCCGGCTGATCCATGAGACGGTGCGCCGGGTGATCGACCAGATGGTCACCGACCTGCTGGCGGAATCGCGGCGGCGGCTGACGGCGCAGGGCCCGGCCTCGGTCGAGGCGGTGCGGGCGGCGCCGGAGGCGGTAATCGCCTTCTCCGACGCGGTGGCGGCGGATCTCCAGGTCCTGCGCGGCTTCATGTTCCGCGAGGTCTACCGGCACTATCTGGTCAACCGCGAGACCAGCAAGGCGCGGCGGGTGGTGCGCGACCTGTTCGCCCTGTTCATGGCCGAGCCCAACACGCTGCCGACCGACTGGCGCCGCCAGGCCGAGGCCGCCAGCGCCGCCGGCCAGGCCCGGGTGGTGGCCGACTACATCGCCGGCATGACCGACCGCTTCGCCCTGCTCGAGCACCAGCGCCTGTTCGCCCTGGACCGGCCGGTTTGAGGGACCCTCGCTTTGGTCATGCCACGGCTCGACTGTGGCATCCAGGGGCGGCCAGAGCGGTTCTCGGTGGCCCCTGGATTGCCCGGTCGAGCCGGGCAATGACAATGAGGGGAGGGCTTGTTGATGGAAACAAAAGGAAAACAAAAGGTTGGCTCGACCGACCCCGTGGGACCGGCAATGAGGGCTGAGAGACGGGAAAGGCGGTTTCCGGAGCCGTCTCCAACCTTATTTCAGCATTGAATCAAATTCTTATCGCCCGTTTCTCCGATTCGGACTAAGATTCCGAATCAGTTGAGGGGAAGGGGATGGTCGACACCGCCACGCAGATCCGACTCGGACCGGACGGAACCTGGCAGGAAGCACCCCATGCTCTGCCGGCCACCGCCACGGTCCAGCTCCGGCCGGTCCAGGCGACACTGCCCTGGGGCCGCATCGCCACGGTGGGCTTCGTCCTGGTCGTGGTCATCCTGTTCGCCGGAATCCTGATCTCCTCCTACACCACCAACACCACGGTCACGCTCGAAGGCGGGGTGCCGATCATCCGCGCCGACCGCACCGAATTCCGCACCCGGCCGGAACAGCCGGGCGGCATCGACATCCCCAACCAGGACCGCCTGGTGCTGCAGGACCTCGGCCGCAAGCAGGCGCCGCTGACCGTCGCCAGCGTGCTGCCGCCGCCGGAACAGCCGATCCCGCGGCCCGCGGTCGGCGCCGCCGACCAGCGCGGCTGGCGCCTGCCGCTGCCCGCGGCGTCTGCCGGGGCCGGCGTGCTCGAGATCCTGCTGGCGCGGCCGGGCGAGGCCGCCGGGCCGGTCGCGGCCCCGGCGCCGGTCGTCGACCCTGTCGCGGCCCAGCCGGCCCCGGCCGAAGCGCCGGCGGCCGCTCCGGCCCCTGCCGCTCCCGATGTTGCGGCCCAGGCGCCGGCGGCGGCCCCTGCAGCCGCACCGGCCGCCGCCGACCCGATCGCCGCGCTGCTGAACGGGCAGGGCGGCGGGGCCCAGGGCTGGATCGATCCGGACCAGGGCGCGCCGATGCAGGTCGCCGCCCTGGCGACGCCGGCGACTCCCGTCGCGGCACCAGCGCTGCCCAACATCGTCGCCGTGCCCGGCGGCAGCTTCGCGGCCCAGATCGCGGCCGTCGCCACGCCGGAAGAGGCGCAGGCGGAATGGGCTCGGTTCCAGCGCCGCTTCCCCGCGCTGTTCGGCGCGCTGCAGCTGGCGGCGCCCCAGGTCTCGGCCTCGGCCCGGCTGGGCTACCGCGTCCAGGCCGTGCCGCTCGACCAGGCCGCGGCGACGCGGCTGTGCGAGGCGCTGGCCAGCGAGAAGACCGGCTGCCTCGTCGTTCCCCGCTGATCCCGGTTTCCGACCCATGTCCAAGGCGATCCTATTCGGCTGCGCCGGCACCGTCCTGAGCGCCGAGGAGCGCGGCTTCTTCCGCGACTCCGACCCGCTCGGCTTCATCTTGTTCCGCCGCAACTGCGACACGCCGGCCCAGTTGGCGACGCTGGTCGCCGACCTGCGCGACGCGGTCGGCCGCGCCGCGCCCGTGATGATCGACCAGGAGGGCGGACGGGTGGCCCGGCTGCGGCCGCCGCATTGGCCGGCCTTTCCGGCGGCCGGCCGATTCGGCGCCCTGGCCGCGATCGACCCGGCCGCGGCCGAGGCGGCGGTGCGGGCCAACGCCACCGCGATCGCCCTGACCGTCGGCGCCGCCGGCATCGACGTGGTCGCGGCGCCGGTGCTCGACCTCGACCTGCCGGGGGCCGACCGCACCGTGGTCGGCGACCGCGCCTTCTCGGGCGACCCCGGCCTGGTCGCCCGGCTGGGCCGCGCCGCGGCGGAGGGCTTCCTCGACGGCGGCGCCATGCCGGTGATCAAGCACCTGCCCGGCCACGGCCGGTCGCGGGTCGACAGCCATGTCGCCCTGCCGCTGGTCGAGGCCGATCTCGACACGTTGGAGCGCACCGATTTCGCGCCGTTCCGGGCGCTGGCCGACCTGCCCTGGGGCATGACCGGGCACCTCGTCTTCACCGCGCTCGACCCGGACCATCCGGTGACCCAGTCGCCGACCGCGATCCGCGACGCGGTGCGCGGCCGCATCGGCTTCGACGGCGTGCTGTGCAGCGACGACCTGTCGATGGGCGCCCTGGCCGGGCCGCTGCCGGAGCGGGCGCGGCGGGCGCTGGCGGCGGGCTGCGACCTCGCCTTGCACTGCAACGGCGACCTGGCGGAGATGCGGGCGATCGCGGCGGTGGTGCTGGCGATCGGCCCCCAGGCCGCGGCCCGGATCGCCCGGGCCGAGGCGCTGCGGCGGCCGGCCAGCGACCGCCCGGTGGCCGATTATCTCGATCTGGTCGGCGAGGCGCTGGGGCGTCTTCCTTCTGCCTGAGATCCGGGTTGCGCCGGCAGGCCCGGCCAGCGACACTTCGCCCATGCTGGAAGACTGGTCGAAGGTCGAGACGCCGCCGGTGACGGACCGGGACGATGCCGCCTTCATTCTCAAATTCGAATCCTATGAAGGGCCGATCGACCTGCTGCTCGAACAGGCGCGCGAGCAGAAGGTCGACCTGACCCAGATCTCGATCCTGGCGCTGGCCAACCAGTACCTCGCCTTCGTCGAACACGCCCGGCGCCTGTCGCTGGAGCTCGCGGCCCATTACCTGGTGATGGCGGCCTGGCTGGCCTATCTCAAGTCGCGCCTGCTGCTGCCGGTGCCGCCGGGCGACGACGAGCCGAGCGGGGCGGAGCTGGCCGAGGCGCTGGCCTTCCAGCTGCGCCGCCTGAACGCGATGCGCGAGGCCGGGCTGGGGCTGATGGCCCGGCCGCAGCTCGGCCACGACCGGTTCGCCCGCGGCGCCGCCGAGGATGACGAGCCGATGGTGACCTCGGTCTGGGCGGTGTCGCTGTACGACCTGCTCAAGGCCTATGCCGACCACCACCGCGCCAAGGCGGCGGCCGAGGGCGGCCTGCGGATCGAGGCGTCGGAGCTGCATTCGCCGGAACAGGCGCTGGAGCGGCTGGTGGCCATGCTCGGCCGCTTCCCCAACTGGACCACCCTGGCCGCATTCCTGCCGCCGATGACCGGCAGCCCGCTGGTCCGCCGCTCGGCGCTGGCCGCCACCTTCGTCGCCACGCTGGAACTGGCCAAGTCCGGCCGCCTGGCGATCCGCCAGGACGGGCTGTTCGGCCCGATCTGGCTCAAATCCCAGCCCCTGGAAGGCCAGGTCCCGGAAGAATGACCGAACCGAGCCAAGCCCTGCGCCTGGTCGAGGCGCTGCTGTTCGCCTCGCCGACCCCGCTGACCGAGGCCGCCATCGCCGAGCGCCTGCCCGAGGGCGCCGACGTGCCGGAGCTGATCGACACCCTGGCGGCGCAGTACCAGGGGCGGGGCGTCACCCTGATGCCGGTGGCCGGCGGCTGGGCCTTCCGCACCGCGCTCGACCTCGCGCCGCTGATCCGCGACGCCGGCCATGTCGTCCGCCGCATGTCGCGGGCGGCGCTGGAGACCCTGGCGATCATCGCCTACCACCAGCCGGTGACGCGGCCGGAGATCGAGGCGGTGCGTGCCGTCGCGACCAGCAAGGGCACGCTGGACACGCTGCTCGAGGCCGGGTGGATCGCGCCGGGCAAGCGCCGCCAGGCGCCGGGGCGGCCGCTGACCTGGGTGACCACCCCGGCCTTCCTCGACCATTTCGGCCTCGCCGGCATCGCCGACCTGCCCGGGCTGGACGACCTCAAGGCCTCCGGCCTGCTCGACGCCCGCCCGGCCATGACCGTGCTGCCCGGCGGCAGCCTGTCGGAGGACAGCGAGCCGGAGCCGGCCGGGGACGACCGCGACTAGCCCGGCGGGGCGGGCAGGGTGGGGCACGACGCCCCGTCCGGCTGCCATCAAACCGTAGGATTTCTGCGCCGATTCGCCTCGTCCCCCGGCATTGCGGTGGCGGAACCTTTCTGCGATGATCCGCCCGCCTTGGGGCTGGAGGAAAGTTTATGGGCGGTTTGAGTATTTGGCATTGGTTGATCGTTCTGGTGGTCGTCCTGTTGATCTTCGGGAACCGGCTGCCGCGGGCGATGGGCGACCTGGCCAAGGGTATCAAGAACTTCAAGTCGGGTCTGCAGGACGATCCCAAGACCGGCGGGACCGCCGAAGGGCAGCCGGACGTGCTGCCGCGCGTCGACGGCGACACCACCGGGAACCAGAACCGGTCGACGGTCGATCGCCAGTAGTCCCGGCGGATCCGGCGGCCGGCAGTCCGGCGCCCGGCACCCCGGCGCTTGATCGGCGGGGATCCGCACTTGAAAGCTTGTGGTTTGTCCGGCCTTGGGGGATGGGTACACTCCGCCAGGGCCGGACCACCAGGCCCGGAACCGCGCCCCATTCCGGCGGCGGGGCGTGATGGACGGATGTGATGTTCGGTTTCGACTGGTCGGAGCTAATGATCATCGTGGTCGTGGCACTCGTGGTGCTCGGCCCGAAGGACTTGCCGCGCGCGCTGTACCAGCTCGGCAAATGGACGCGGCATGCCCGCCGCATCACCAGCGACTTCCAGCGCCATGTCGACGACATCGTGCGCCAGGCTGAGCTGGAAGAGGTGCGCAAGACCGTCCAGGACGCCGGCAAGCAACTCGACATCCGCGGCCAGATGGCCGAGCACGTCAATTCGGTGCTGGACCCGGTGAAGGACATCCGCAAGGCGCTCGAGCCGCCGGCGGAACTGACCACCCCGCTGGCCCAGACCGACAAGGCCGCGCCGGGTCCTGGCTCGACCAACGGCCAGGCATCGGCCGAGCCGCAGCCGGTGGAGGGCCCGAAGCCCGCCGAGCCGGAAGCCCACGCCGACGCCCTGGCCCACCCGATCCCAACGCCCGCCGTGGTGGAGCCGGCGGTGCCGCCTCCGTCTTCGCCCGCCCAATCCTTGCCCGACCGCACGAGCTGATCCGATGGCGACGTCCGACAAGGAGATCGAAGACAAGCAGATGCCCTTGATGGACCATCTGCTGGAGCTGCGCACCCGGCTGATCTACGCGGTGGTGTCCACGCTGGTCGGCTTCCTGGTGTGCTACCACTTTGCCGACACGATCTACATCTTCCTGACCCAGCCGCTGGCCAACGCGCTGCCGCCGGGGTCCGCCCGGTCGCTGCAGTACACCGGCCTGACCGAGGTGTTCTTTACCTACATCAAGATCGGCCTGTGGGGCGGCATCTGCCTGGCCTTCCCGATCATCGCCAGCCAGCTGTGGCTGTTCATCGCGCCGGGGCTGTACCGCAACGAGCGCAACGCGTTCCTGCCGTTCCTGCTGTTCAGCCCGGTGATGTTCGTGCTGGGCGGGGTAGTGGTGTACTACCTCGTCTTCCCGCTGGCCTGGAAGTTCTTCCTGTCCTTCCAGATCCTGGGCGCCCAGCCCGATGGCGGCCTGGACATCCGGTTCGAGGGCCGGGTCGGGGAATATCTCGACATCGTCATGCGGCTCTTGCTGGCCTTCGGCATCGCCTTCCAGCTGCCGGTGCTGCTGACGCTGCTGGTGCGCGTCGGCATCCTCAGCGTCGCCACGCTGAAGGCCAAGCGCCGCTACGCCATCGTCATCGTCTTCATCGTCGCCGCGGTCCTGACCCCGCCGGACGCGATCAGCCAGATCAGCCTCGCGGTGCCGATGCTGCTGCTCTACGAGATCGCGATCTTCATCGGCGGCCGGATCGAGCGCACCCGCGCCAAGCGCCAGGCCGAAGCCGACGCCGAAGACGCCCGCGCCGACGACCCGGAGACGCCGGCTTAGGGGCGCGGCGCCTACCCTCCTTATTGTCATTCCACGGCTTGACCGTGGCATCCAGGGGCGGCTAGAGCGGCTCCCGGTGGCCCCTGGATTGCCCGGTCAAGCCGGGCAATGACTAAAGAGAGAAGGCCGGGGAGCCTCGCATCACTCGTCGACGTAGCGCTCGGTGACCGCGCCATCCAGGCGCCGCAGCCGGGCGCGGGCCAGCACCGCCGGGTCCATCAGCCGGGCGTTGACGCCCATCCTGTCGCGGGCCGGGTCGACCGCGGCCCAATGGGTGACGCAGCCGCAGACGGCGCAGCGGTGGAACTCCAGCGACCGGTCGTCCCACATGTAGATGTCGGTCCTGCCGCCCGGCATGCGGCGGACCTGCCTCGGCGCGTAATAGGCCCACAGGACGCCATAGCGCCGGCAGATCGAGCAGTTGCAATCCGTCACCTCGGCCGGGGCGGCATCGATCTCCAGGCGGACGGCGCCGCAGTGGCATGAGGCTTCGATCATGGGCGTCCTCCCTGAGCAGGCCTCGCAGCCCTGATCCGGAGACGGTGTGGCGGATTTCAAGCGTCCGCAAGGGGCCGATTCCGACCCTTCCACCCTATGGCTATACTCCGCGACTCTCGGCGCGCCGGAAGGACGACAACGCATGGTGAATGACGATCGCGCCAGGATCATTCCGCGGCGAACCCCGGAATCGACGGCGATGACGGCGGAGGTCAAGCGGGCGATGGCGATCACCGCCGCCCTCAACCGCCTGGCCTTCAGCGACGCCGATCAGGTCCGGGCCCTGTTCAGCGATCTCATCGGCAGGACGGTGGATGACGGCTTTATGCTGATCCCGCCATTCTATGCCACCGGCGGCCTGGACACCCGTGTCGGGCGCAATGTCTTCGTCAATCAGAACTGCACCTTCTACGACCTCGGCGGGCTCGACATCGGCGACGATGTGATGATCGGGCCGAATGTCAGCCTCATCACCTCCGGCCACCCGATCGAACCGTCCCAACGGCGCGCCAGCGTGGTCGCGAAGCCGATCGTAATCGGTAGGAATGTCTGGATCGCGGCCGGCGCGATCGTCATCGGCGGGGTGACGATCGGGGAGAACGCGGTCGTCGCGGCGGGTTCGGTGGTCACCCGGGACGTGCCCCCGAACAGCCTGGTCGGAGGCAATCCGGCGCGGGTCATTCGCTCGATCGCCGAGTGAGGACAGGGCCGCAGGGGGGCGGTTTGCGGACCTTGTCATGGGGTGTTCAGGCACTCTACCATTGCTATAAGAAGGCAAAGTGGATTCGGTAATCATGGATCAAACGCCCGATGAAAGTGAAATAGAACCATCGGTTGCGATGTTTTTATTTCTCCATTCAATGATATATATTTGGTTCTTCATATATTTTGAAGTGGGTGGCTTTAATTCAGTTTCAGTGAGTTGGCCAAACGATACGGCCGAGGTAAGGCATATCGCAGCAAGGCTCCTTTTCGTTGCCCCTCAAATTTATCCGCTGTTATTTCTTATGGTAAAGCTATTCGTAGACTGGAAGCTTCAGGCTTTCGTTAGGGCAACGATTTATGCTTTGTCGTTGGGCAGTGCCTACACTGTTTTCATCTGGTATGCCGTCAACCATAGTTAAACGCCCTAGCCGAGACTCCTCACAGTGACCGCTTCGGCTCGAACCCGACCGATGATGACGACAGCCTGATCTGACCTTTCCACGCCGTCCGCCTAGCCCCGCCGCCGGCCGCTCAGCACCAGCCAGGCGATGCCGGCCAGGACGATCAGGCCGCCCAGCAGGGCGAAGACCGGGATGCCGAGCAGGCGCGGCCCGGCATCGGCCAGGATCGGCGCCAGCCCGACCACAAAGGCCGCGGTGACGATGGCGATGGCGATCCGCGTCGCCCCGCGCTCGATGCTGCGGCCGAAGCGGTCGATCCGGCCGATCTCGATCTGGGCCTTGATGCTGCCCTTCTCCAGCCGCCGCAGCACCCGGCGCAGGATGCCCGGCACGTCGCCGGCCAGCGCGTGCAGCTCCAGGAACGCGGTGCCGGCGCGCTGCAGCAGGGCGTCCGGGGCGTAGCGCGCGGTCAGGGCGCGCCGCACCACCGGCTCGACCTCGCGCACCACGTCGAAATCCGGGTCCAGCCGGCGCACCACGCCCTCGGCGGTCATCAGCGCCTTCAACACCAAAGCGAGGTCGGGCGGCAGGGCCAAATCGTGGTCGCGCATCAGGGCCACGAAATCGGCCAGCGCCAGGCCCAGCTTCAGCTGGCCCAGCGCGCCGCGGGTGTGCTTGGCCAGGAAGGCCTCGGCGGCCTCCTCCAGCGGCCGGGCGTCGACGTCCGGCTGCCCCGCCCAGTCCAGCAGCACCTCGCGCAGGCCAGCGGCGCTGCCGCCGACGATCGCCGCCATCAGCGTCACCAGCTGGTCGCGCCGCCGCGCCGACAGCCGGCCGACCGTGCCGAAATCGAGATAGGCGATGCGGTCATCCGCCAGGCACAGCACGTTGCCGGGATGCGGGTCGGCGTGGAACACGCCGTCGATCAGCATCATCTGCAGGAAGGCGTTCGAACTGCGCGCCGCCAGCCGCCGGCGGTCCAGCCCGGCAGCGGCCAGCGCCGGCTCGTCGCTGGGCGGGATGCCGTCGACGAAGTCCTGCACCAGCACCTCCTCGCTGGTCCAGTCCCAGTGGATGCCCGGGATCACGATGTCCGGCCGGTCCTCGAACTGGCCGGCGATCTGCTCGGCGTTGCGGCCCTCATTGGCCAGGTCCAGCTCCTCGCCGATGGCGGTGGCGAGGTGGCGGGTGATCGCCTCGGGGCGATAGCGCCGCAGCTCCGGCAGCTCGGATTCCGCCAGCTTGGTGGCATGGGCCAGCAGGCGCAGATCGGCCTCCACCATCGGCCGCAGGCCGGGGCGGCGGATCTTCACCACCACCTCGGTGCCATCCAGCAGTGCGGCGCGATGGACCTGGGCGATCGAGCCCGAGGCCAGCGGCGCCCGGTCGAAGCGGGCGAAGAGGGTGTCGGGCGCGCCGCCCAGCGCAGCCTCGACCAGCGGCGCCAGCGCCTCGTAGGGCAGGGGCGGGACCCGGCTGTGCAGCTTCTCCAGCTCGGCGATCCACTCCGGCGCCAGCAGGTCGCTGCGCGTTGCCAGGATCTGGCCGAGCTTGATGAAGGTCGGCCCCAGCGCCTCGATCGCCAGGCGCAGCCGGGCCGGGCTCTCCTCCTCCGACGCGGCCGACCCGGCGGCGGGCTCCGCCGCCAGCCCGGCCTGCTTCAGCAGCCGGTGCAGGCCCAGCCGCCGCACCAGGTCGCCGAAGCCGAAGCGCAGCAGGATGGTGACGATCTGCTGCAGCCGCTTCAGGTCGCGGGCCACGACGAAGGCGGTCGGGAACACCTGCATGGTCATGCCTCGGTTGGGCGTGCGGCCGGGCCGGCCGTGGATCGAAGACGCACCGGAACCGTCGTAGCCGGGACAAGGTTCCCAGGCCAGCCGCGAATGGCCGCGGCGGGGGGAGGGGCGGCCTCGCCAGCCCACCACCGTTACCGCGAGGTATGGGGCGCAGGCTTCAACTTTTAATGTCATTGCCCGGCTTGACCGGGCAATCCAGGGGCCACCGAGAGCCGCTTTGGCCGCCCCTGGATGCCACGGTCAAGCCGTGGCATGACACATTGGGGGAATGGCGCCGCCTGGCATGGATTGCTTCGCCTCCTCGCAATGACGATGGAGGAGAGGCCGCGTCGCCGCCGGCCGTAAACACTTTGTTCATTGCGCAAGCGGTCTCAAATGTTCATGATATGTTCCATGGACAACGCGCCGATCGACGCCGCCCCTGCCGAGACCCCGCCGGTCGACCCCGACCGCGAGTGGACGGTGTGGGCGCTGGGCACCCTGCGCGAACTGGTCGACATCGACATGCGCACCGCCCGCCGGCTCGAGGGCCAGCACATCGTGGCCGGGAACCGGTTCGAGCCGCCCGTGATCGACTTCGCGCTGGCGCAGGCCCGCATCGCCCGCGCCGTGCGCCTGACCATCGCCATGACCGAGCGCATCCGCGAGGCCTACCGGACCCGCAAGGACGCGGCGGAGAAAGCCGCCGTCGAGATCCAGGAGCGCCGGCAGCGGCGGCGGGCGCAGGTCGCCCGCGCCGTGGCCGAGGCGTTGGGGCCGGAGCGGCCGGCCGGGGATGGTTCCAAGGGCGCCGAGCGCCCGGTCGCCGAACCGCGGGAGAGCCTGACCGAGACCGAGGTCCTGGACGTCGAGCTCGACACCCTGCCGATCGACGAGATCGTGCGGCGCATTTGCCGCC
Organism: Inquilinus ginsengisoli; assembly: GCF_031453975.1. NCBI lineage: Bacteria > Pseudomonadati > Pseudomonadota > Alphaproteobacteria > Rhodospirillales > Rhodospirillaceae > Inquilinus > Inquilinus ginsengisoli. The sequence goes on along the minus strand of NZ_JAVDPW010000002.1, from coordinate 628,018 downwards.
GCCTCGGCCGCGAGCCCGGTCGGCTGCCGCAGGGCTGGGACGACGTCGTCGTCGAAGCCGAGGCGGCCGAGCCGCTGGACGAGCCGCTCACCGATCCGCCCCCCGAAGCGCCCGAGCCCTCCGCAGATGCGGAAGAGGCCGGCCGACCAGCCCGCAAGCCGCCGAACAGCAGTTGAGGCGGTGGTGGATTCGCTTCCGATTCCCACCGGGACTGTCGCCTCTTCCGCCCGTTCTCCGTCATTGCGAGGAGGCGAAGCCGACGAATCCATCCATGGGCCCGCCCAAACGGCCCGATGGATTGCTTCGCTGCGCTCGCAATGACGGGGTTAGGAATGTGGAAAAGCCTCACGGGCGGTGAGGGCTCTTTCCCTCCGCCGGTGCCCGCCCTCACCCGGTCTCGCTGCGCGAACCCGACCTCTCCCGCAAGCGGGAGAGGTGACGCGGGCCGGCGGAATCGCTCGGCTCCGGGGCCCAGGCCGTTTGCGTCCTGGCGGCCCACCTCCTATAAACAGCCCACGATTCCCGACCCTGCAGATCGAGCGCGCGATGCACGACATCCGATTCATCCGAGAGCATCCCGAGGCCTTCGACAAGGGAATGGCTCGGCGGGGTCTGTCGCCGGTCGCCGCCGAACTGCTGTCGCTGGACGAACGCCGCCGCCAGATCACCACCGAGCTGCAGACGCTGCAGACCCGACGCAACGTGGCGTCGAAGGAGATCGGCGGGGTCAAGCAGAAGGGCGGCGACGCCCAGGCGCTGATCGACGAGGTCGCGTCGATCAAGACCCGGATGGGCGAGCTGGAGCAGGCCGACCGCGACGCCGAGGCGGCGCTGGCCGAGCGCCTGGCCGTGCTGCCGAACATCCCCGACGACGATGTGCCCGACGGGCCGGACGAGAGCGCCAATGTCGAGATCCGGCGCACCGGCGAGCCGCGCCGGCTGAACTCGGCCCGCGACCATGTCGACCTCGGCGAGGGCATGGGGCTGATGGATTTCGCCGCCGCGGCCAAGCTGTCCGGCGCCAGGTTCGTGGTGCTGCGCGGGCCGCTGGCCCGGCTGGAACGCGCCATCGGCCAGTTCATGATCGACCTGCACACCACCGAACACGGCTACACCGAGATCGCGCCGCCGCTGATGGTGCGCGATGAGGCGGTGTTCGGCACCGGCCAGCTGCCCAAATTCGCCGAGGACCTGTTCCGCACCACCAGCGGCCACTGGCTGATCCCGACCGCCGAGGTGCCGCTGACCAACCTGGTGGCCGGCGAGATCCTGGAGCAGGAGACCCTGCCGCTGCGCTTCACCGCGCTGACCCCGAGCTTCCGCTCCGAGGCCGGGTCGGCCGGGCGCGACACCCGCGGCATGATCCGCCAGCACCAGTTCAGCAAGGTCGAGCTGGTCAGCATCACCACGCCGGAGCAGTCGGCGCTGGAGCATGAGCGCATGACCGACTGCGCCGAGACCGTGCTGAAGCGCCTCGGCCTGGCGTTCCGCACCATCGTGCTATGCTCCGGCGACATGGGCTTCACCGCCCGCAAGACCTACGACATCGAGGTCTGGCTGCCGGGGCAGGGGCGCTATCGCGAGATCTCGTCCTGCTCGAACACCGGCGAGTTCCAGGCCCGGCGGATGCAGGCCCGGTTCAAGGCGGCGGGAGAGAAGGGGACGCGGTTCCTGCACACGCTGAACGGGTCGGGCGTGGCGGTCGGCCGGGCCCTGGTCGCGGTGCTGGAGACCTATCAGCGCCAGGATGGCTCGGTCGAGGTGCCGGAGGTGCTGCGCCCCTATATGGGCGGGCTCGAGATCCTGGAAGCGAAGGGCTGACGATGCGCATCCTCCTGGCCAATGACGACGGCATCAACTCCACCGGCTTCTCGGTGCTCGAAAAGATCGCGCGGGAGCTGACCGACGACGTCTGGGTCTGCGCGCCGGAGACCGAGCAGTCCGCCGTCAGCCATTCCCTGACCATCCACCGGCCGCTGCGGCTGCGGCAGATCGAGGAGAAGCGCTTCGCGGTCGACGGCACGCCGACCGACTGCGTGCTGCTGGCGGTCAACAAGGTGATGAAGGACAAGCGGCCGGACCTGGTGATGTCGGGCGTCAACCACGGCCGCAACATCGCCGAGGACGTGACCTATTCCGGCACCATCGCCGCGGCGATGGAGGCGACGCTGCTGGGCATCCGCGCCATCGCCTTCAGCCAGCAATTCGCCGACGGAAGGCGGCCGGACTGGGAGACGGCGGCGAAATGGGGCGCCGAGGTCGCGCGCAAGGCGATCGCCGCGACCTGGCCCAAGCATGTGCTGGTCAACATCAACTTCCCGGCGGTGGACCCGGACGCGGTCAAGGGCGTCGCCGTGGTGCCGCACGGCATCCGCAAGATCGGCGACGTGCTGGAGGAGCGCATCGACCCGCGCGGCCGCACCTATTTCTGGATCGGCACCAGCCGGACCGAGGAGGCGGTGCAGGGCGACGAGACCGACGTGGCCGCCCTGCGCGAGGGCCACATCACGGTGACGCCGCTGCATCTCGACCTCAACCACGCCGCGGCGATCCAGTCTCTCCGCGGCGCGTTCGCTCAGTAGGGGCGGCTGCCGCATGGCTTGGCTCCGTTTGGCCGAAAACACCGAGTCCCCCCTCCCCCCGCGGGAGGGGGGTAGGGGGAGGGGGTTCTCTCCGCCCCAGCCGGCGCTCGACCGAAATCCTGCCGATGCGACAGCCCATTCGCGCGCGGACGCGCGCAGACCCCTCCCCCTGACCCCCTCCCGCAAGGGGAGGGGGGACAAGGACATGGAGCGGTCCTCCTGGACCGGATCCCGTCCATGATCGCCGAGCCGCGGCTGATCCGGCTCTTGATGACCCTGCGCCGGTCGGGGATCTCGGACCATCGCGTGCTCGGCGCCATCGAGCGGGTGCCGCGCGAGGCGTTCGTGCCCGACGCCTTCCTCGACCAGGCCTATGAGGACATCGCCCTGCCGATCGGCCATGGCCAGACCATCAGCCAGCCCATGGTGGTCGGGCTGATGACCCAGGCGCTGGCGGTCACCGACCGGCACAAGGTGTTGGAGATCGGCACCGGCTCCGGCTACCAGGCCGCGGTGCTGGCCCGGATCTGCCGCCGCCTCTACACCATCGAGCGGCACAAGCCGCTGCTCGACCTGGCGCTGGGGCGGATCGCGAGCATGCGCATCAGCAACATCACCGCGCGCTGGGGCGACGGCATGAAGGGCTGGCCGGAACAGGCCCCGTTCGAGCGCATCATCGTGACCGCCGCCCATCGCGGCGACCTGCCGCCCCACGCGCTGACGGACCAGCTCGCGATCGGTGGTATAATCGTGATTCCCATGGGTGACGAGAAGCGGAACCAGCGCTTGGTCCGCTTCACGCGCACCGAGACCGGGTTGGAGCGGGAGGATCTGTGGCCAGTTCGCTTCGTGCCGTTGCTGCCGGACCTTCCCGACGGGGAGGATGGCGGTTCCGGTCAATCCTACTGACGGGCCTCGCGGTAGCGGGCCTCTCGGCCTGCAACGCGCCGCCCAGCGCGGATGACCTGGCGCAGCGCCCGGCGACCGCCCAGGTCCAGCCGGGCGACGACGTGCTGTCGATCGTCCGCCGCTACGACGTGTCGATGCCGCAGCTGATCGCGCTGAACGGGCTGCAGCCGCCCTACGCCCTGCAGACCGGCCAGACGCTGCGCCTGCCCGGTGCGCCCGGCGCCCTGCCGGGGGCGGCGCCGACCATCACGCTGCCCAATTCCGGCGGCATCACCGCCACCGGGCCGACCTCGATCACGCCGATGGGTGGCACCCCGCTGGGCACCGCGACGGTGACGCCCGGCGCCAACGGCCTTTCGGTCCAGCGCCTGCCGCCGCCGGGCGGCGCCGCGGCGCCGGTGCAGCCGGGCGTGGTCCCGCCGCCGGTGCCCGGCACCGTGCCGCCCGCCGTGCCGGGTGTCGCCACCCCGACGCCGACCGGGCCGCTGTCGATCGTGCCCAAGCCGGCCAGCCCCGCCGTCGTGACGCCGCCCGTGGTGGCGGCGCCGGCGGTGACCCAGCCCCCGGCGCGCACCGCCAGCGCGGCCAGCCATTTCGCCTGGCCGGTCCACGGCTCGCTGATCGCCGGCTACAACGCGCCGCTCGCCGGCAAGCCGAACCAGGGCATCAACATCGCCGCCGCCGCCGGCACCCCGATCAAGGCGGCCGGCGCCGGCACCGTGGCCTATGCCGGCAACGAGCTGCGCGGCTACGGCAACCTGGTGCTGATCCAGCATGGCGACGGGCTGGTCACCGCCTATGCCCATGCCGCGTCGCTGTCGGTGAAAAAGGGCGATTCCGTTTCGGCGGGCCAGACCATCGGCACGGTCGGCCAGACCGGCGCGGTCGACCAGCCGCAGCTGCATTTCGAGGTGCGCAAGAACAGCTCGCCGGTCGACCCCACCAAGTACCTGCCGCCGGGCTGAGCCGAGTGGCTGGTCGCCCCCGCCTATCCGGCGGCGTCCAGCCTCTGGCCCAGCCGGCCGGCGAGGTCCTGGATGTACTGCCAGGCGACGCGGCCGGAGCGCGAGCCGCGGGTGATGGTCCACTCCAGCGCCTCGGCCCGCATCGTGTCCGGGTCGACCTCAAGGCCGAAGGCGGCGGCGTAGCCCTGCACCATCTCGAGATAGGTGTCCTGGTTGCAGCCGTGGAAGCCGAGCCACAGGCCGAAGCGGTCGGACAGCGACACCTTCTCCTCCACCGCCTCGCCGGCGATGATCGCGGTCGACCGCTCGTTCTCGATCATCTCGCGCGCCAGGATATGGCGGCGGTTCGAGGTGGCGTAGAACACCACATTCTCCGGCCGGCCCTCGATGCCGCCCTCCAGGATCGCCTTCAGCGACTTGTAGCTGGCGTCCTGGCCGTCGAAGGACAGGTCGTCGCAGAACAGGATGAAGCGGCGGGTGGAGGCGCGCAGCAGCTGCAGCAGCCGGGGCAGCGAGCCGATGTCCTCGCGATGGATCTCGACCAGCGCCAGGATGCCGCCGGCCTCGCCGTTCACCGCCGCATGCACCGACTTGACCAGCGAGCTCTTGCCCATGCCGCGGGATCCCCACAGCAGGGCGTTGTTGGCCGGCAGCCCGCGGGCGAAGCGGCGGGTGTTCTCCAGCAGCTGGTCGCGCTGCAGCATGATGCCCTGCAGCAGGCGCAGCTCGACCCGGCTGACCGCCGGCACCGGCTGCAGCCGGTGCCGGTCGGCGTCCCAGGTGAAGGCGTCGGCGCTGGCCAGGTCGGTCGGCGCCGGGACCGGCGGCGACAGCCGCTCCAGCGCCTCGGCGATGCGGGTCAGGTGATGCAGATAGGTCGCATCGAGGTCGGCCAACGGTCATACTCCTTCGCTCCGGGCCTGCCGACGCTATCGATCGGTCCCGCCGAGATCAATCCCGCCGGACATGATTGCCGCAGCCGTGGAGACCGGATTCCGTTGCAACCGTAGCCCTGGCCGCTATAGTCGCGCGCGTCTATAAAGGTGGAGCGAGTGATGTTGATTTCCGAGGCCTATGCCCAGGCGGCTGGGGCCGGTGCATCCGGCGGCGCCGGCATGCTTGTGCAGTTTGCGCCGCTCGTCCTCATCTTCGTGGTGTTCTACTTCCTGCTCATCCGGCCGCAGCAGAAGCGGGCGAAGGAGCATCGCGACATGCTCGGCTCCGTGCGCCGCGGCGACCGTGTCGTCACCGGCGGCGGCATCGTGGGCTTGGTGACAAAGGTCGCCGACGACGAGCTGACCGTCGAGATCGCCGAGAATGTCCGGGTCAAGGTGATCCGCAGCACCGTCACCACCATCCTGGCCCGCACCGAGCCGGCGAAGAACGGCGGGTCCAAGAGCACGGATGCGGATGACGACAGCACGCCGCCGGCCGCCAACGCGCCGGTCGAGGCCGAGAAGCCGAAGGGGTTCGGCCGCTTCCTGTCGCGCAAGTGATCTGAGCGGGGCGGAGCGGGATGGTCGAGATCTCCTCCGTCATCCCGCCCGGGCGGCGGATGATCGACGGCTATCCGGCCGGCGGCTTCCGCATTTCCGGCGGGCTGTTCCACGGCCCGATGCTGGTGTGGCCCGAGAGCCAGGAGCCCTGGTCGCCCGAGCGGATCGAGGACCTCACGCTGGCCCATCTCGACCCGGTGCGGCGGATCGACCCGCCGGTCGAGGTGCTGCTGATCGGCTGCGGCCCGCGCATGGTGCTGCTGCCCTCGGCGCTGCGGCGGCAGATCCGCGAAGCCGGGATCGGCATGGACGCGATGGACACCGGCGCCGCCTGCCGCACCTTCAACGTCCTGATCTCGGAAGGCCGGCGCGTCGCCGCGGCGCTGATCCCGGTCTGACTTCGCCCCCGGAGTTGTTTAACCCGGCCGCTTGTCTACACTTGAAGCGAGCAGCAGACAGCAGCAGGGAGGCGTGACATGAAGCCAATGACGGCGGGCATCACCGGGGCCGCGGACGGGATCGACGGCATCTCCTGGTCGATCCTGGGCCAGACCTATGTGCCCAAGCAGATCTCCGTAGACAGCTTCGCCTGGCACGCCACCTTCGGGGTCGGCACCTTCGTGCCGCCGCACATCCATCCGCTGCAGGACGAGTTCCTGTACATCCTCGAGGGCCGGCTCGACTTCTGGCTCGACGGCGTCGACGCCAGCGCCGCCGTCGGCGACCTCGTGCGCCTGCCCAAGGGCATTCCGCACGGCATCTTCAACAACAGCGGCGCCATCGCCAAGTCGCTATTCTGGGTGGCGCCGACCGGCCGGCTGGTCGAGCTGTTCCAGGCCATCCACGACCTGCCGCAGCAGACGCCCGAGGCGGTGGTGGCGCTGGCCGCCCGCTACGACGTCAACTTCCTGCCGCCGCCGGCTTAGCGACGAAGCCGGCGACCGAGGCGTAGCCGCGGACGATCGCCTGGCGCTGGTCATGCGGCAGGACGGCGTCGATGTCGCTGAAGCCGTCGGGCGCCAGCTGCTCGACGGCATCGATCACGCCCTCCGGCCCGCCGACCCGGTTGAGGCGGACGATCTCGGCGGTCTTCGGCCGGCGATCCTGCTCGTAGCGGTCCAGCGCCGCCGCGACGTCCCCGGTCTCGGCGAGGGCATCGGCCAGGGCGCGGGCGTCGAGGATGGCCTGCGACGCGCCGTTCGACCCGACCGGGTACATCGGATGCGCCGCGTCGCCCAGCAGCGTCACCCGGCCATGGCGCCAGCGCGGCAGCGGGTCGCGGTCGCACATCGGGTATTCCCAGAACTCCGGCGTCGCCGCGACGATCGCCGAGATGTCGGCCTCGGGCAGCGCGAAGCGGGCGGCATGGGGCAGCACCTCGGCCAGCTGTCCCGGCCGCGACCAGTCCTCGCGGCGCGGCGGCGGCGTGCTGCCGTCGCCCAGCCGGACGCAGACCGCCCAGTTGGTCAGCCGCGTCTCCGGTGTCTCGCCCGGTGCGATGGGGTACAGCACGGCCTTCGCCTGCATGCCGCCGGCGACGATCATGGTCCGCCCGTCCATATAGGCCGGCCAGTCCCTGGCGCCGCGCCAGATCATCATGCCGTTCCAGCGTGGCGGACCCTCGCCGGGATACAGCGCGCCACGCACCGTGGAATGAATGCCGTCGGCGCCGACCAGTAGGTCGCCGCGCACCGATCCTGCCGGAGCGCCGTGGCGGTCGACGAAATGGGCGACGACCCCGTCTTCGTCCTGCTCGAAACCGGCCAGCCGACGGCCGTTATGGATCTCGCCGCCCAGCCGCTCGCGGGCCGCCTGGTGCAGGGCGCCATGCAGCCGGCCACGATGGATCGAGAACTGCGGCACGGCGAAGCCGGCGTCCAGGCCGCGCGGCTCGCGCCAGATCACCTGGCCGAAGCGGTTGCAGTACAGCAGCTCGCGGGTGCGGATGGCGATGGCGTCGAGCCGGTCGAGCAGCCCCAGCCCGGCGAGCTCCTGGATGGCATGCGGCAGGGTGTTGATGCCGACGCCGATCTCGCGGCTCTCGCTCGCCTGCTCGAACACCGCGCAGTCCAGCCCGCGCGCCTGCAGCATCAGCGCCGTCACCAGCCCGCCGACGCCGCCGCCGACGATGATCGCCTTCATCGGTCCCCGGTCCTTTCCCTGAAGGTGGGGGCGGGCCCGGCCCGCCGCGATGTGTGGTCCGGCAGATAGTTTAGGCTTGAAGCGTTCCCTGGCAAGCGCCCCGCGGCCGCAGGCCCATCACCGGTGGCGGTCCGCGCGGCGACGGGGCATATAGGGGCGGCCATGCCGACATCAGATCTTCTGGGACAGAATGGCGAGCAGGTTCGCCGGCTCGACCATGACCGCTACCTGACCTGCCTGTTCACGCCCGCGCCGCGGCGCGCGGCGCTGTTCGCGCTCTACGCCTTCAACATCGAGGTGGCGAAGACGCGCGAGGTGGTCAGCCAGCCGCTGCTGGGCCAGATCCGGCTGCAATGGTGGCGCGACGCCATAGGCGAGATCTATGACGCGCGGCCGCGGCGGCACGAGGTGTTGGACGAGCTGGCGCCCGCGGTGGCGGCGCATCAGCTCAGCCGGAGCCATTTCGAGACCGTGATCGAGGCCCGCGAGCGCGACCTGGAGGACGAGCCGCCGGCGGTGCTGGCCGATCTCGAACGCTACGCCGCCGACACCGCCGGGCCGCTGCTGCGCCTGCATCTCGAGGTGCTGGGCATCCGCGACGGCGCCGCACACGAAGCGGCGGTCAAGATCGGCACCGCCTGGGCCCTGGTCGGGCTGATGCGGGCGATCCCGTTCCACGCCCGGCAGAAGCGGCTGTACCTGCCGGAGGACATCGTCGCGGCCGCCGGGGTCGAGCGCGGCCTGCTGTTCGAGATGAAGCCGCATGAGGGCCTGCAGCGGGCCGTGGCGCAGGTGGCGGATGCCGCCGCTTCACGCCTGGCCGAGGCGCGGGCGCTGCGGCGCGGGGTGCCGCGGGCGGCGGTGCCGGCGCTGCTGTCCGCCCGCCTCGCCGACGGCTATCTGCGCCGGCTGCGCCGGGCCGACCATAACGTCTTCGCCGCCCTGGTGCAGGAGCCGCCGCCGCTGCGCCAGGCCGATCTGGTGCGCGGCGCCGTTCTCGGGCGCTACTGAACGAGTGGGTTGGGTTCGCCAAGCGAACCCAACCTGCGGGTCACGCCGCCTCGCGCCGCCCCAGCCACAGGTCGAGATCGGCCAGCGCCCGCTCGGCATAGAGGGTCTTGCGGTCACGGCCCTTGACCTTCTTCTGGCCGGGCTGGCGCTCCGGCACCTCCGGCGGCGGGAACAGGCCGAAATTGACGTTCATCGGCTGGAAGGTGTCGGCTACGCCGCCGCCGGTGATGTGGCCGACCAGGGCGCCCAGCGCGGTGGTCGCCGGCGGCTGGACGATGGCCTGGCCCAGCCGCTCCGCCGCGGCCATGCGGCCGGCCAGCAGGCCGATCGCGGCGCTTTCGACATAGCCTTCGACGCCGGTGATCTGCCCGGCGAAGCGCAGGCGCGGCAGCGCCTTCAGCCGCAGCGTCGGGTCCAGCACCCGCGGGCTGTTCAGGAAGGTGTTGCGGTGCAGCCCGCCCAGCCGCGCGAACTCGGCGTTCTGCAGGCCCGGGATCATGCGGAACACCCGCACCTGCTCGGCGTATTTCATCTTGGTCTGGAAGCCGACCATGTTGAACAGCGTGCCCAGCGCGTTGTCCTGGCGCAGCTGCACCACGGCCCAGGGCCGGCGCTCGCTGTGCGGGTTGGTCAGCCCGACCGGCTTCATCGGGCCGAAGCGCAGCGTCTCCGCCCCGCGTTCCGCCATCACCTCGACCGGCAGGCAGCCGTCGAAATACGGCGTGTCCTTTTCCCAGTCCTTGAACTCGGTCTTGGGCGCTGCCAGCAGCTCGGCGATGAAGGCCTCATACTCCTCCTTCGACATCGGGCAGTTGATGTAGTCCTTGCCGGTGCCGCCGGGGCCGGGCTTGTCGTAGCGCGACTGGAACCAGGCGGTGTCGAAGTCGATCGATTCGCGGTGGATGATCGGGGCGATGGCGTCGAAGAAGGCCAGTTCGGCCTCGCCGGTCAGGCCGCGCACCGCCTCGGCCAGGGCCGGGGAGGTGAGAGGGCCGGTGGCGACGATGACGCTGTCCCAGGCCTCGGGCGGCAGGCCGGCGACCTCGCCGCGCTCGACCGTCACCAGCGGGTGGCTTGCCAGCTCGGCGGTCACGGCGGCGGAGAAGCCGTCGCGGTCGACCGCCAGCGCGCCGCCGGCCGGCACCTTGTGAGCATCGGCATGGCGCAGGATCAGCGACCCGCAGCGCCGCATCTCCTCATGCAGCAGGCCGACGGCGTTGTACATCGCGTCGTCGGAGCGGAAGGAGTTGGAGCAGACCAGCTCGGCAAAGCCGTCGGTCTGGTGTGCCTCGGTGCCGCGCACTGGCCGCATCTCGTGCAGCACCACGGGCACGCCGGCCGACACCAGCTGCCAGGTCGCCTCGCTGCCGGCGAGGCCGGCGCCGATGACATGGACGGGGGCGGGCGTGGGGGTGGTCATGCTCGGGGAACCATCTTTCTGCGGAGGGCGGATTGATACGCCCGATCGTTCCATTCAGGCAACGGGCCAGGCAACGGGCGCGGTGAGGGATCGGCCGCCTTTGTCATGCCATTCTCCTGCATGTATCTATGGCGGTGCGCGGAACGACGCGGCCGAAGGGAAGGGGACCATCGCATGGCTTCGACGCGGGGATGGCTGTGGACGGCGCTGCCGGTCCTGGCCCTGGGCCTTCAGCTGCATGCGGCACCCGCCGCGGCGCAGCAAACCCCGGCCGCCGGCACCAACAACTCCTGCATCTTCGCCAATGACGGCGAATGCGACGAGACCAACGGCACCTGCGCCGCCGGCACCGACAGCGCCGATTGCCGGCCGGGTGCCGCGGCTGACCCCGCGAATTCCTGCCGCTTCGCCTTCGACCATCGCTGCGACGAGCCGGGCAAGGGCTCCGGCCACTGCGCCGCCGGCACCGACACGGCGGATTGCGCCGCCGCCGCGGCACCGCCCGTTCCGGTCCAGACTCCGCAGACTGCGCCGGCCCAGACGACAGCCCCGGCCACCGGGCCGGGCGACGACAGCTGCCCCTTCGCCAAGGATCATGACTGCGACGAGCCCGTGATCGGCTCCGGCGCCTGCGCCGCGGGCACCGACACCACCGACTGCAAGGCCAAGCAGGGCGCCGTCCCGACCCAGCCGCCAGCGCCGGTCGCGCCGCAGCAATCCGCCCCGCCGCCCGATGCCGCCGACGGCTGCCCCTTCGCCCGGGACGGCGAATGCGACGAGCCGGGCATCGGCTCGGGGGCCTGCAACGCCGGGACCGACACCACCGATTGCAAGGCCAAGCGCGGCGACCTGCCGGTGCCGGCCTCGCCGACGCCGCCCTCGGGCGCCAGCAACGACAGCTGCCCCTTCGCCAAGGACGGTGAGTGCGACGAACCCGGCATCGGCTCGGGCGCCTGCACCGCGGGCACCGACGCGACCGACTGCAAGGCGCATCCCGCTGGCCAGACCCCGGCGGTTCCCGCTCCGCCCGCGGCCAGCGGTGACGACAGCTGCCAGTTCGCCAAGGACCATGAATGCGACGATCCGGATGGCGGCACCGGCCTATGCGCCCCGAACACCGACGTGACCGACTGCCGGGCGGGCGCGGTGTCCCCGACCCCAGCCACGCCGGCTCCGCCGGCCGCCCCTCCGGCCGGCGAGAAGACCTGGTCGGGACCGGCCGATTCTTGTGAGTTCGCCCATGACGGCGAATGCGACGAGCCGGGCAAGGGCACCGGGCTGTGCAGCGCCGGCACGGACACCGCGGATTGCGCGGCGGCCGGCGGCAGCCCCGCCCCCGGCAACAGCACTCAGGGCAGCGGCGCCGGGGCGGCAACTCCGGCCGCTTGCCCCTTCACCAAGGACGGTGATTGCGACGAGCCGGGCAAAGGCACCGGCCTGTGCGCCGCCGGCACCGATGTGGACGATTGCCGCGGGAAGTGAGGGCGGCTTGGTTTGGGCCGAAGTCTGACATCATAAGGTGTCATTGCCCGGCTTGACCGGGCAATCCAGGGGCCACGAAGACCGCTGCGGCCGCCCCTGGATGCCATCCTTGGACTTGATCCGAGGGCAAGCCGTGACATGACAAACAGGGCGGAGGTCCGGCCGCCGTTGGCCTCAGCCGGCCGACGTCCAGTCGATCTTCCGCTCCTCACGGAGGGCGAAGCGCACGAGGTGGGAGGCCATGACGCCCTCCAGCCGGGTCAGGCCGACCATATCCGGTGAATCGCCGCGCAGGACCAGCGTGTCCGGGGGGGCGGCGAGGGGCGCGGTGCCCATCTCGAAGGTGATCTGGCCCTTTTCGATGGATCACAGGTGGGACGACTGCGAGCCGTTCCCAATAGCGCCGGCTATCGTGTCCTTGCGGCCAGGGCGCAGAAGCCAGTCAGGAACCGGATCAGGTCCGACAGCCGCCCGATCTATCGCTGGCGATGCGCTGCGGCCGAATGCGGCGGACACGATGCCGCATCGGCCCGATCCCCGGGGCACCGGCATCCAAGCCGTGCTCTGATGGCGCAAACAAGGTTTCGCGATGACAGCTTGTGACGAGACGCACGATCCCCGGCGCCGCAGCTGGGTCGCCACCGCCAACCGGGACGGGGCCGATTTCCCGATCCAGAACCTGCCCTTCGGCGTCTTCAGCCCGGCCGGCCGGGCGCCGCGCTTCGGCATCGCCATCGGCGACAGCATCCTGGATGTCGGCGCCGCCCATGCCGCCGGGCTGCTGATCGGCGCCGCGGCCGAGGGCGCCGAGGCCGCGCAGGGTGGGGCGCTGAATGCTCTGTTCGCGCTGCCGGCCTCTGTCCGCACCGAACTGCGCCGGCAGGTGGTGGCGCTGCTCGACGCGGCGGCGCCGCCGCGGCCCGAACTGCTGCACGATGGCGCCGCCTGCCGGCTGCACCTGCCGACCGAGGTGCGGAACTACACCGACTTCTTCGCCGGCATCCATCACGCCCGTGCCGCCGGCGCCCTGCTGGCGCCGGACAATCCGCTGCCGTCCAACTACAAATGGGTGCCGATCGCCTATCACGGCCGCGCCTCCTCGGTCCGCGCCAGCGGCAGCGAGGTGCGGCGACCGCAGGGCCAGCGCGCGCCGCGCAGCGGCGGTGACGGGCGGCCGGGCTTCGGCCCGTCGCAGTTGCTGGACCTCGAGCTGGAGATGGGCTTCTACATCGGCCCCGGCAACGACCTCGGCGACCCGATCCCGGTGGCCGAGGCGGGCGAGCGGATCGTCGGCTTCTGCCTGCTGAACGACTGGTCGGCGCGCGACATCCAGCGCTGGGAGATGGTCCCGCTGGGGCCGTTCCTGAGCAAGAGCTTCAGCACCACGGTCTCTCCCTGGGTGGTCACATCAGACGCGCTGCGGCCGTTCCGCGTGCCGGCCATGGTGCGGCCGGAGGGCGACCCGGCGCCGCTCGACCATCTGCTTGATGGCGCCGACCAGGAAGCGGGCGGGCTGGATGTCGAGCTGACGGTGTGGCTGTCCACCGCCCGGATGCGGGCGGAGGGACAGGGGCCGACCGTCATCATCACCTCCAACGCCCAGTACCTGTACTGGACGCCGGCGCAGATGGTGGCGCATCACAGCTCCGGCGGTTGCAATCTGCTGCCGGGGGACCTGCTGGGCACCGGCACCATCTCCGGCCCGACCCGGGCGCAGCTCAGCAGCCTGCTGGAGCTGACCATGGGCGGGCGCGAGCCGGTGACGCTGCCGAACGGCGAGCAGCGCGGCTTCCTCGCCGACGGCGACGAGGTCACCTTCACCGCCCGGTGCCGGCGCGACGGCTTCGTGCCGATCGGCTTCGGCGCCTGCACCGGCACCATCGTTCCCTGATCCGAAACCCGAGACCGGACCATGCCCAAGCTCATCGACATCTCGATCCCGCTGGAGAACGACGTTCCGGCCGACCCGCCGTTCCAGAAGGTCTCGATCACCTACCGCGCCCATGAGGAGACGGCGCGCGAGATCGCCTTCGTGTTCCCGGGGCTGAAGCCGGAGCAACTGCCCGACGGCATGGGCTGGGCGGAGGAGAGGGTCGCGATCTCGACCCACAACGGCACCCATCTCGATGCGCCCTGGCACTACCACCCGACGATGGATGGCGGCAAACGCGCCATCACCATCGACGAGGTGCCGCTGGAATGGTGCTTCCAGCCCGGCATCAAGCTGGACTTCCGGCACCTGGCCGACGGCCATATCGTCACCCCGGCCGAGATCGACGCGGAGCTGGCGCGGATTGGCCACACCCTCAAGCCGCTCGAGATCGTGCTGGTCAACACCCGGGCCGGCGCCCGCTACGGCGAGGCCGACTATGTCGACAGCGGCTGCGGCATGGGCCGCGACGCCACGCTGCACATGCTGAACCAGGGCGTCCGCCTGGTCGGCACCGATGGCTGGAGCTGGGACGCGCCGTTCAGCCACACGGCCAGACGCTTCAAGGAGACCGGCGACGCCAGCCTGATCTGGGAAGGCCACAAGGCCGGCCGCGACATCGGTTACTGCCACCTGGAGAAGCTGCACAATCTCGAGGCGCTGCCGTCCAAGGGCTTCACCGTCAGCTGCTTCCCGGTGAAGATCCGCGCCGCCTCGGCCGGCTGGACCCGGGCGGTGGCGATCCTGCCGGATTAGTAAACTCGTTCCTTCGGCGGGATCGACGCGACCTCGTTGGACAGCGGCTGCATGTGCACCGGGCGATAGTCCAGGCGGACCTGCCCGTCCTCATCCAGCCAAGCCAGCGTGTGCTTCAGCCAGGCCGCGTCGTCCCGCTTTGGGAAGTCCTCCCGGGCGTGGGCGCCGCGGCTTTCGGTGCGGCCGATGGCGGAATGCAGGCTGACCGTCGCCTGCTGCAGCATGTTGTCCAGCTCCAGCGCCTCGGCCAGGTCGGTGTTGAACACCATCGACCGGTCGGCCAGGCCGAGGTCGGACCGCATCGGGCCGGTGACCTCGTTCAGCTTGCCCAGGCCCTCTTCCATCAAGGGGCCGTCGCGGAACACGGCGCAGTGCCGCTGCATGATGCGTTGCATCGCCAGCCGGATGTCGCCGGCGCTGCTGCCGCCCTTGGCCCAGCGCACCCGGTCCAGCCGGGCGATCGCCTTGTCGGTCGCCGCCGCCGGCAGGGGCGCGTGGCTCTCGCCCGGCCGCAGCGTGTCGACCGCCCGGTGCGCCGCCGCCCGGCCGAACACGATGATGTCGAGCAGCGAGTTCGACCCCAGCCGGTTGGCGCCGTGCACCGAGACGCAGGCCGCTTCGCCGATCGCCATCAGCCCGCGGACCACGGCCTCGGGGTCGCCGTCGCGGATCGTGGTGGCTTCGCCATGCCGGTTGGTCGGCACCCCGCCCATGTTGTAGTGCACGGTCGGCAGCACCGGGATCGGCTCGCGCGTCACATCGACCCCGGCGAAGATCTTCGCGGTCTCGCTGATGCCGGGCAGCCGCTGGTGCAGCACCTCGGCGCCGAGATGCTCGAGATGCAGCAGGATGTGGTCCTTCTGCGGGCCGCAGCCGCGCCCCTCGTTGATCTCGATGGTCATCGAGCGGCAGACCACGTCGCGGCCGGCCAAGTCGCGCGCAGTCGGGGCATAGCGCTCCATGAAGCGCTCGCCTTCGCTGTTGGTGAGATAGCCGCCCTCGCCGCGCGACCCCTCGGTGATCAGGCAGCCGGAGCCGTAGATGCCGGTCGGGTGGAACTGGGTGAACTCCATGTCCTCCAGCGGCAGGCCGGCGCGCAGGGCCATGGCGTTGCCGTCGCCGGTGCAGCTGTGCGCCGCGGTGCAGGAGAAGTAGACCCGGCCGTAGCCGCCGGTCGCCAGCACCGTGCGGTGGGCGCGGAAGCGGTGCAGCGTGCCGTCCTCGACATTCCAGGCCAAGAGGCCGCGGCAGGCGCCGTCCTCGTCCATCAAGAGGTCGAGCGCGACGTATTCGACGAAGAACTCGGTGCGGTGGGCCAGGCACTGCTGGTACAGCGTGTGCAGGATGGCGTGGCCGGTGCGGTCGGCCGCGGCGCAGGTCCGCCGCGCCATCTGCTTGCCGTAGTCCAGCGTCTGGCCGCCGAAGGGGCGCTGGTAGATCCGGCCGTCCTCGGTGCGCGAGAACGGCACGCCGAACTGCTCCAGCTCCAGCACCGCCGGCGCCGCCTCGCGGCACATGTATTCGATGGCGTCCTGGTCACCGAGCCAGTCGGAGCCCTTGACCGTGTCGTACATATGGAAGCGCCAGTTATCGCCGTCGCCCATGTTGCCCAGCGATGCCGCCATGCCGCCCTGGGCCGCGACGGTGTGGCTGCGGGTGGGGAACACCTTGGTGACGCAGGCGGTCTTCAGCCCCGACGCCGCCATGCCCAGCGCGGCGCGCATCCCGGCGCCGCCGGCGCCGACGATGACCACGTCGTGGCTGTGGTCGATGATGGTGTAGGCCTGGGTCATGACGATGCTCCCGAAGGCTTGGCCCTGGTCGCCAGCGACAGGATCAGGTCGATCGCCAGGGCCAGGGTGACGGCGGTGCCGCCGACCACGAACAGCAGCCGGTAGTCCCCGCCGGTGTGGTTGAACAGATAGGACAGGCCGTAGGCGGCCATGGCCTGGAACAGGGCGAAGCTGGTGGTGGCCCGGCCCCAGGCCGCCCGCTGCGCCTCGGCGCCATGCGGGATCAGCTCATGGATGCGGCCCAGCACCAGCGGCACGATGCCGGGGGTGAAGCCGCCGATGATGATGCAGGACACGATCAGCACCGCCGGTTCGCTGCTGAAGGCCGGCAGCGACGCCGCGACCGCCTCGATCAGGAACGACACCCGCAGCGCCGGGCCGAAGCCGGCGCGGTCCGCCATGTGCCCGGCCAGCAGTGGCCCGACGATGGCGCCCAGCCCGTACAGCACCCAGTAGGCGGAGCCGACGGCGACGCCCTGGCCCAGGCCGCGCGCCACGAAGTCGACGACGAAGACCATATGCGGCACCAGGGCGACGGCGTTCAGGCCGTATTCCAGCATCAGCGCCGGGATGGCGATGGAATGCCGGGCGCGGCCGGGGCCATGCGACGGGGCTGGAGCAGCCGCGGCCGCATCGGTCTTCGGCCAGGCCGCCCAGCTGACCAGGGTCAGCACGGCGGACAGCGCGGCCAGCCCGTACCAGCTTTCGCGCAGGCCCTGCTGCAGCAGCAGCGGCACCAGCGTGCCCGAGGCGGCGATGCCCAGGCCGACCCCGGCGAAGATCATGCCGCCGACGATGCCGCGCTTGCCCGGGGCGGTGTGCGGCAGCACGGTCGAGGCGGCGAGCACCATGATCACGCCGCCGCTCAACCCCGCCAGGAAGCGCCAGGCGAAGAACCAGAGGAAGGCGACCGGGACGGAGCAGGCGAGGCAGGACAGCGTCGCCAGCACCATGGTGCCGCGCAGAGCCGGCACCGCCCCGGTCCGGGCCGCGATCGGCCGCGCCAGCAGGGCGCCGGCGAGGTAGCCGGCCAGGTTCGCCGCGCCGAGATAGACCACGTCGGACGGGCTGAACCATTCCGCCGCGATCAGCGCCGGGATCAGCGGCGTGTACGCGAAGCGCGCAAGCCCCAGCCCGACCAGCGAGGCGCACAGCCCCGCCGTGGCGAAGCGCCAGACCGGCCCGGCCGGCTGCGGATGATGGCGGCCCCGGCCATGGGGGCGGCGGCTGTCGATCGCGGTGTGCATGCCCCTAAGCTAGGCGCGCTGCCTCACCGGCGGTAGCGATCAGTTCAGATGAAAAGCCATCACGATCAGCGATGGCTTCGGGCCAGCGCCAGCGGCTCCCCCAGCCGGACGGCCGGGGAGGGCCGGGCGATCTGCAGGAAGGCGGACAGGGCGCTGGACGGGTGGGCGTCGGCGCGCCTGATGAAGACGGTGTCGACCCGCTCGGTCCAGGCCGGTGGCGAGAAGGCGCGGATGCGGCGGTCGCGCAGCGCCTGGGTGACCACACCCTTGGGCAGCAGCGAGATGCCCATGCCGGCGGCGACGCAGCCGATGATGCCGTCCAGCGTGCCGATCTCGATCACCCGGACCTTGACGATGCCCTGCGCCGCCAGGATGCTTTCCAGCCGCTGGCGGTAGGAGCAGTCGGACCGGAAGGCGACGATCCTGAGGTCGGGCATGGACCCGAGGTCGTCGAGGCTTTCGATCCCCGGCGCGGCGACGATCGCCATCTCCTCGGCGAACACCGTCTCCGCCGTAAGCTCGGGGTGGTCGACCGGGCCGGCGACGAAGGCGCCGTCCAGTTCGCGCGCGATCACCGCCCGGGTCAGCCAGGGCGTGGTGCCGGTGGTCAGCGACAGGTCGACCTGGGGATAGGCCTGGGTATAGGCGGCCAGCACCTCCGGCAGCCGCAGCCCCGCCGTGGTCTCCATGCTGCCGATCGACAGCGGCCCGCGCGGAGTGCCGTCATCCTGCGCCGCCCGTTTGGCCTGGCGGATCAGATCGGCGATCTGCACCGCGAAGGGGCGCAGGCGCCGGCCGGCCGCGGTCAGGGTGACGCCGCGGCTGTGGCGGTCGAACAGGGCGACGCCCAGCTCCTCCTCCAGCTGCCGCAGCCGCGCCGTGACATTCGACTGGACGGTGTGCAGTTCCGTGGCGGCGCGGCCGATGCCGCCGGTGCGGGCGACGGCCTCGAAGATCCTCAGATCCTTGTCGTTCACGATGCGCCTCCGGCCAGCCCCGACAGCATGCATATCGGGTGGCACCCCCTGGCAAGCAAAGACTCGCTACGCAGCCGGGCTGCCGGATCAGCCCGGCAGCAGGCTCCGCATTGCCGCGGCGGTCTCGATCGCCGCCGCGACATCCTCGTCGTCGTTCTCGTCCTCGACATGCCACAGGGCGGACAGCACCGCCTGGGCGAAGGCCCAGCGCAGGATGCGGTCCTCGGGCAGGCCGAGCGTCGCGGCGAAGATCCGTGCCCGCGCCGCGATGGTGCGCGGATCGTTGTAGAGGTCGCGGGCCTCGCCCGGGTTGCGCAGGCTGGCGCCGGTCTCATAGGCCAGTTCGCCGATCACGCCCTTGGGATCGATCACCAGCCAGCCGCGGTCGCCGCCGTCCAGCACGTTCTCGTGGTGCAGGTCGCCATGCAGCAGGAAGCGCCGGCCCTGGGTGGCGCAGAGGTCCATGAACTCCGCCTCGGCCCGGTCCAGCAAGTCGGTTGGCACTTCGGTGTTCGGCTCACCGGCGCGATAGCGGGCGAAGGCCTGGCCCCAATCCTCCACCGTCGGCCACGGGCCGGGCGGCGGGTCGTCCTGGTGCAGGTCTGCGATCACCCGGCACAGGATGCGCACGGCCTCGTCGTCCCGGCCGGCCAGCACGGTCCCGGTCAGCTCCGTGCCCGGCAAGGCGCGTTCCAGCAGCACGGCGTTGTGCTCATGGCCCAGCACCCGCACGGCGCTGCGGCCGCGGTAATGCGCCAGCATCGCCGTGGCCAAGGCCTCGTCGCTGCCGGGCTTCAGCACCTTCAGCACGGCGCGGTACAGGCCGCGGCGGACGAAGGCGACATGGGCGCCGTTGCGCTCCACCGCCTCGCCATCGGCCTCCAGATCCCACCGGTCGAGCCACAGCTCGACCGGTGTCATCGCGCTGGTCATGGTTTCCAGGCCAGCATCGCCTCCAGTACCCGGCGCAGCACCGCCTGCAGCGGCTTGGCGCGCTCCGCCTGATAGGTGAAGGGCGGGTCCTCATCCATGTAGTGGCGCTCGGCCAGCTCCATCTGCAGGGCGTGGACGCCCTGCTGCGGCTGGCCGTAATGGCGGGTGATGATGCCGCCCTTGAACCGGCCGTCGACCACATGGGTGAAGCCCTCGGCCGTGCGGCAGATCTCCGCGATGCGGTCCTTCAGCGCCGGGGCCGCCGAGGCGCCGGCGTTGCTGCCGAGATTGAGGTCGGGCAGCAGCCCGTCGAACAGCCGCGGCACCCGCGACCGGATCGAATGCGCGTCATACAGCAGGGCGTAGCCATGCTGCGCCTTGATCCGCTCCAGCTCCGCCGCCAGGGCGGCGTGATACGGCTTCCACACCGTCTCGATCCGCTGGGCGATGTCGGCCGCATCCGGCTCCGCGCCGGGCTGGTAGAGCGGCCTTCCGTCGAAATTGATGGTCGAGCACAGGCCGGTGGTGGCCTGGCCGGGATACAGGCTCTGGTCGTCCGTCGGGCGGTTCAGGTCGACGACATAGCGCGATTGCACCGCCTGGATGATGCTGACGCCCAGCCCTTCGGCGAAGCCGTATAGCCGGTCGAGATGCCAGTCGGTGTCGCGCAGCAGCTGGCCTTCCGGCGTGAACCTCGCCCGGATCGCATCCGGGACCCCGGTGCCGACATGGGGAATGCTCAACAGCAGGGGCGCGGTGCCCTGGTGCAGGCGGAACGCATCCATCACGCGGCCCTCTTCGCGGTGCTCGGCAGCAGCCCGGCGGCGTCGGCCAGGAAGGTGCCGGCCTGGACCAGCCGCTTCGCCGCCTCGATGTCGGGGGCGAAGAAGCGGTCCTCGTCCCATTTCCGCACCTTGGCCCGGATCACGGCGACCGCCGCCTCGATCCGCTCGGCGCTGCGCAGCGGGCGGTGGAAGTCGATGCCCTGCGCCGCGGCCAGCAGCTCGACGCCGACGATCACGGCGGTGTTCTCGGCCATGTCGCCCAGGCGCCGGGCGGCATGGGTCGCCATCGACACATGGTCTTCCTGGTTGGCCGAGGTCGGCAGGCTGTCGACTGAGCTCGGATGCGCCAGGCTCTTGTTCTCGCTCGCCAGCGCCGCGGCGGTGACATGGGCGATCATGAAGCCGGAATTGACGCCGGGGTCGGACACCAGGAAGGGCGGCAGGCCGGACAGGTTGCTGTCGGTCAAGAGCGCGATCCGCCGTTCCGACATGGCGCCGATCTCGGCGATCGCCAGGGCCAGGTTGTCGGCGGCGAAGGCCACCGGCTCGGCGTGGAAGTTGCCGCCGGAGATGACGTCGCCGGTCTCCGGGAACACCAGCGGGTTGTCGGACACGGCGTTGGCCTCGATCTCCAGCACCTTGGCGGCGTGGCGGATCTGGTCGAGGCAGGCGCCCATCACCTGGGGCTGGCAGCGCAGGGAGTAGGGATCCTGCACCCGGTCGTCATTCTCGACATGCGAGGCGCGGATGGCACTGTGGTCGAGCAGGCCGCGCAGCGTCGCCGCCACCTCGATCTGGCCCGGCTGGCCGCGCCATTCGTGGATGCGGGCATCGAACGGCGCGTCGGAGGCGCGGGCGGCGTCGACCGACATGGCGCCGGCGACCAGGCCGGCGGCGAACACCTCTTCCGCCGCGAACAGGCCGAACAGGGCCAGCGCGGTCGAGACCTGGGTGCCGTTCAGCAGAGCCAGGCCCTCCTTCGGCGCCAGGGTCAGCGGCTTCAGCCCGATCTGGCGCAGCGCGTCGGCCGCGGGCCAGCGCTTGCCCTTGAGCCGGACCTCGCCTTCGCCGAGCAGTGCTGCGGACATGTGGGCGAGGGGCGCGAGGTCGCCGGAGGCGCCGACCGAACCCTTGGCCGGGATGCAGGGATAGGCGCCGGCGTCGAGCAGCGCCTGCAGCGCCTCGATCACCGCCCAGCGCACGCCGGACCGGCCGCGGGCGAGTCCGTTGAGCTTGAGCGCCAGGATCAGCCGGACCACGGCATCGTCCAGCAGCGGGCCGGTGCCGACCGCATGCGACAGCACCAGGTTGGTCTGCAGCTGCTCCAGCCGGTCGGTCGGGATCCGGGTCTGGGCCAGCTTGCCGAAGCCGGTGTTGATGCCGTAGGCGGTGCGGTTCTCGGCGACGATCGCGGCGACCGTGGCGGCGCCGGCCTCGACCCCGTCCCGGCAGGCGGGATCGAGCCGGACGGCGCCGTCGCCGCGGGCGATGGCGCGAAGCTGGGGCAGCGTCAGCCTGCCGGCGGTGAAGATGATATCGGCCATGTCAGTACAGCCTGTCCCGGTAGGAGGTTTCGAGCCCGGTCTGGACCTCGTCCGAATCCAGTCCCTTGATCTGGTCGGCGAGGATCTTGCCCAGGGTCGGGAAGCTGCGGCGTTCGATCTGCACCGCCGGATCCCACAGCCGGGACCGGATCAGCGCCTTGCCGCAATGGAAATACAGTTCGTCCACCGTGACCTTGAGGGCGGAGGTTGGGACCTTGCCGTCCACCGCCATTGGCTCCAGCAGCGCCGGATCGCTGGTGATCACGGCGCCGCCATTGACCCGCAGCGTCTCGTTGACGCCCGGCACGAAGAACACCAGCCCGACCTTCGGATTCTCCAGCACGTTGGAGAGGCTGTCGCACAGGTTGTTGCCGCGCCGGTCGGGGATCAGCAGGGTCTTGCGGTCGACCACCGCGACGAAGCCGGGCGCATCGCCGCGGGGCGAGGCGTCGGCGCCGCCATTCGCCCCGGCCGTGGCGATGACCAGGAAGGGCGACAGGCCGATGAAGGCGCGGGCGTGCGGGTCGATCCGGTCCAGGATCTTGTTCCGGACCAGATCGCTCGGCTCGGGGTAGCGACCGCGGAGGTCGGCCTGGTCCTGGAGGGTCAGGGCGTCGTGAGCGGCTCCGTCATCCATGCGTGTCCTCCAGCATCGGCAGCTTCATGCCCTGTTCCCGGGCACAGTCGCGGGCGATGTCGTAGCCCGCATCGGCATGCCGCATGACGCCGGTTCCCGGATCGTTGGTCAACACCCGCTCCAGCCGGCGGGCCGCGTCGGCGGTACCGTCGGCGACGATCACCATGCCGGCATGCTGGCTGTAGCCCATGCCGACGCCGCCGCCATGGTGCAGGCTGACCCAGGTGGCGCCCGAGGCGGTGTTCAAGAGGGCGTTCAGCAGCGGCCAGTCGGACACGGCGTCGGACCCGTCCTGCATCGCCTCGGTCTCGCGGTTCGGGCTGGCGACCGAGCCGCTGTCCAGGTGGTCGCGGCCGATCACGATCGGCGCCTTCAGCTCACCCTTCGCCACCATCTCGTTGAAGGCGAGGCCCAGCCGGTGCCGCTGGCCCAGGCCGACCCAGCAGATCCGCGCCGGCAGGCCCTGGAAGGCGATGCGCTCGCGCGCCATGTCCAGCCAGTTGTGCAGGTGGGCGTCGTCGGGGATCACCTCCTTCACCTTCTGGTCGGTCTTGTAGATGTCCTCCGGGTCGCCGGACAGGGCGGCCCAGCGGAACGGGCCGATGCCGCGGCAGAACAGCGGGCGGATATAGGCCGGGACGAAGCCGGGGAAGTCGAAGGCGTTGTCGACCCCGACATCCTGGGCCATCTGGCGGATGTTGTTGCCGTAGTCCAGCGTCGGGATGCCCATGGCATGGAACTCCAGCATCGCCCGGACATGCGCCGCCATGCTCTCCTTGGCCGCGCGCACCACGCCCTCGGCATCGGTCAGGCGGCGGGATTCCGCCTCGGCCCAGGTCCAGCCCGCCGGCAGGTAGCCGTTCAGCGGGTCATGCGCCGAGGTCTGGTCGGTCACCACGTCCGGGCGCCAGGCCGGGTCGTTTTTCGCGCGGCGCGCGATCTCCGGAAAGATCTCGGCGGCGTTGCCCAGAAGGCCGACCGACACGGCGCGGCCCTGGGCCTTCGCCTCGTTCACGATCGCCATCGCCTCGTCCAGCGTCTCGGCCTTGCGGTCGACATAGCGGGTGGCCAGGCGGCGCTCGATCCGGCTGGCCTGGCATTCGACCGCGATCATCGACGCGCCGGCCATGGTCGCGGCCAGCGGCTGCGCCCCGCCCATGCCGCCCAGCCCGCCGGTCAGCACCCAGCGGCCCTTCAGGTTGCCGTCGAAATGCTGGCGGCCGACCTCGGCGAAGGTCTCGTAGGTGCCCTGGACGATGCCCTGGCTGCCGATATAGATCCAGGAGCCGGCCGTCATCTGGCCGTACATCATCAGGCCCTTGGCGTCGAGTTCGCGGAAATGCTCCCAGGTCGCCCAGTGCGGCACCAGGTTGGAATTGGCGATCAGCACCCGCGGCGCGTCGGTGTGGGTGCGGAAGATGCCGACCGGCTTGCCGGACTGGACCAGCAGGGTCTCGTCCGGGGCGAGGTCCTTCAGGCTGCGGACGATGGTGTCGTAGGACGCCCAGTTGCGGGCCGCCTTGCCGATGCCGCCATAGACCACCAGCTCGTCCGGGTTCTCGGCCACGTCGGGGTCGAGATTGTTCATCAGCATGCGCAGGGCGGCCTCGGCCTGCCAGGTGCGGCAGCTCATCTCCGTCCCGTGCGGCGCCCGGATGACGCGGCGGTTGGCGGTGGTGGTCACGGCAAGGCCTCCCTGTTGAATTGGCAATGGCGCTCGATTGGTATAGGGTTGTATATACAAGCTGTGCGAGGACGACAAGAGCCTCGGAAGACCATGATGGACGCCCCGCGATGACCGTGCTGCTCGACGAGCCGCTGCCGCTGTACCGCAAGGTCAAGGCGATGATCCTGCGTGCGATCGAGGCCGGGGAATGGCTGGAGAACGGGCGCCTGCCGTCGGAGAACGAGCTGGTGAAGTCGCTCGGCATCAGCCGGATGACGATCCACCGGGCGCTGCGCGAGCTGACCGAGGCCGGGGTGCTGGTGCGGGTGCAGGGCGTCGGCACCTTCGTCGCCGGGGCCAAGCCCGAGGCGCCGCTGATGGAGATCCGCAGCATCGCCGACGATGTCCGCGCCCGCGGCCACGCCCACAGCGCCGCGGTGATGCTGCTGCGGCCGGAATCGGCGACGGCGGAGACGGCGGCGCGGCTGGAGGTGCCCGAGGGCACCGCCATCGCCCATTCGATCCTGATCCATCACGAGGACCACGTGCCGATCCTGCTGGAAGACCGGCTGGTGCGGCTCGACTCGGCGCCGCACTACCTGGCGCAGGACTTTACCCGGATCACGCCGCATGACTATCTGATGCAGGCGGCGCCGATGCCGGATGGCGAGCATGTGGTCGAGGCGGTGCTGGCCGAGCCGTGGGAGCGCGAGCACCTGAAGATCGGCCGGCACGAGCCCTGCCTGCTGATCCATCGCCGCACCTGGTCGTCCGGCCGCCTGGTCAGCGTCGCCCGGCTGCTGTTTCCCGGCTCGCGCTACCGCATCGGCGGGCGCTTCACCAGCCGGCCGGCATCTCCCAGCCCCTGAGCCAGCCTTCGATCGGGGCGAGGTCGAACGGGGCCTCGCCCTCGCGGCCGATCGGCAGCAGCGGGCGCAGCGCGCGCCAGGGATCGCGCAGGCCCCGGCCGAGCCCGTCGACCGGCAGGTCGCGGCGGGCGATCGCCCACACCGCCACCGCCGCCTCGACCGCCACGGCCGACCAGGCGGCGTCGAGCTGGCGCTCGGCCTCCTCGACCGCGAAGGGCGCCATGCCGCCGACATCCTCGACCCCGTCGCAGACCTGGCCGCGATAGTGCAGCGCCACCGGCTGGGCGGCGATGCGGACGGCGGCGCCCTTGGCCGCGGCGATGTGGCCGAGATTGAGGAACTGCACCCCGCCGCTGGCCCCGCCTTCGGCCGCCAGCCCGGCCGGCAGGCCGCTGAAGGACGGCCATTGCAGCTTGTGCACCCGTTCGCCCGAGGCCTCGACGGCCTTGGCGACGGCCAGGCGCAGCGCGTCGAGCGACAGCGCCAGCAGCGTCGTCTCCATGCTGCCATGCGAGACCACGGCGCCGGTGCCACGATCGACCAGCGGGTTGTCGGCGACCGCGTTCAGCTCGCGCTCCCACACGCTCCAGGCCCAGGCCAGGGTGGCGCGGGCGGCACCGTTGATCTGCGGCGCGCAGCGCAGGCTCAAGGGGTCCTGCAGCAGCCGCGGCGCGCCGGGCTGCCACAGCACGCTGTCCTGCAGCAGCCGGCGCAGGGCGCGGCCGGAGGCGGCGTGGCCGGGCTGGGGATGGGCGTCCTCGACCACCGCCGACCAGGCGCCGGGATTGCCGCGGAAGCCCTCCAGCGACAGCGCCGCGGCGAGGTCGAGCGCGTCGAGCAGCCGCTGCGCCTCGGCCAGGGCCAGCGCCCCGGCGGCGAGGGTCAGGGCGTTGCTGTTGAGCAGCGACATCGCCTCCTTCGCCGCCAGCCCGTCCAGCGGCGGCGGCATGATGTGGCCGTCAAGCCCGGGCCCGTCGGAGCCGCGGCCGACCAGCGGCAGCGCCAGCTGCGACAGCGCGACGATGTCCGAGGCCCCGACCGAGCTGCCGTAGCGCACATCCGGCGCCGCCCCGGCATTGGCGCGGCCGAGCTGGGCCTCGCACAGCGCCGGGCGCACGCCGGACCAGCCGCGGGCGTAGCCGTTCAGCAGCACCGCCAGCGCGGCGCGGGCGGTGTGGGCCGGCACCTTGCCGCCGGGGGCGCGGGTGGCGTGGCCGGTCAGCACGCGAACATTGAAGTCGGCCTCGCGCCGCGGGTCGAGGGCGAAGTCCTTCTGCGACCCGAAGCCGGTGGTGATGCCATAGGCCGGCACCCCGGCCTCGACGATGCGGTCGACCACGGCGCGGGCCTCGCCGATCCGCGTCCAGGCGGCGTCGGACAGGGCCAGCCGGGTGGCGCCGGCGGCGAAGCGGGCCAGCGCCGCGATGCCGAGGCTGTCGCCGTCGAGGGTCAGGAAGGCCGTGTCGGCCGCGGGCATATGGGTCATCGTCGTGGAGCTCGGTGTGATCCTGCGCGGATCAATAGGGCAGGGCGGGCCGTTACGCCGACAGCCGAACGTCGTCGGCTGTCTCGCCGGCGACAGGGCCCTGTCGCGCCCGTGCAAAAAACTTCGCGACGGGATGTCGGAACGGGGGCCGCCCGTTCGTTCTTGGGGGGAAGGCCCTCGCCCGGGACGACAGGGAATGGGGAGAGAGGGCCGGAAACCGGCTTCAAAGCGAAAGGACTGCATCATGGCCAAGAACACGATCTGCGTCTGGTACGACAAGGACGCCGAGGCTGCGGCCCGCTTCTACGCGGAGACCTTTCCCGACAGCGCGGTCGGTCGCGTCCACCGCTCCCCCAGCGACTACCCCTCCGGCAAGAAGGGCGACGTGCTGCTGGTGGAGTTCACGGTGGCCGGCGTCGCCTGCGTCGGCCTCAACGGCGGTCCCACGCCCAAGCACAGCGAGGCCTTCTCGTTCCAGATCTCCACCGAGACCCAGGAAGAGACGGATCGGTACTGGAACGCCATCGTCGGCAATGGCGGCACGGAGAATGTGTGCGGCTGGTGCCGGGACAAATGGGGCATCTTCTGGCAGATCACGCCGCGCGTGCTGATGGAGGCGATGGCGGCCGGCGGCGATGAAGCCCGGCGCGCCTTCGAGGCGATGATGCAGATGGGCAAGATCGACGTCGCCGCGATCGAGGCCGCGCGCCGCGGCTGACGGTCCCACCCCGGGGGGCGCCAGGCCGGCCCGGTTCGCGGCCGCCCCCCGCAACATTCGCTTGGCGGCGCCGGGCCGGGCGGCGATGCTGCCGGCCATGGAACCCACCCCTCTCACCTATCCCCACCCGACCGCGCCGGAGCCCGGCGTGCCGGTCGAGGTCGCCCCCGGCCTGCTGTGGCTGCGCTTCCCGCTGCCGATGGCGCTGAACCACGTCAACCTCTGGCTCCTCCAGGACGATGACGGCGGCTGGACCCTGGTCGACGCCGGCATCGGCAACGCCGCGTCGCGCGAGATCTGGGACGGGCTGATCGCCGGCCCGCTGGCGGACAAGCCGATCCGCCGGGTGCTGGTCACCCACATGCACCCCGACCACATCGGCCTGGCCGGCTGGCTGTGCGAGCGCTTCACAGCGCCCCTGGTGATGACCCTGGCGGAATACGCCACGGCCCGCGCCACCTGGTCGGACGACCGGCCGGAGGTGTCGGCCGCCCACGCCGCCTTCTACCGCGCCGCCGGCCTGCCGCAGGAGGCGGTGGAGATGGTGGAGGCGCGCGGCAACGTCTACCGCCGCGGCGTGTCGCCGATCCCGGTCGCCGCCCACCGCATCCGCGACGGCGGCAGCTTCCCCATCGGCGGCGACCCCTGGCGGGTGATGGTGGGCGAGGGCCATTCCGCCGAGATGGCCTGCCTGTACAGCGCCCGGCGCGGCATCCTGATCTCGGCCGACCAGGTGCTACCGAAGATCAGCCCCAACGTCTCGGTCTGGCCGTCCGAGCCCGAGGCCGACCCCCTGGCCGATTTCCTTCGCAGCCTCTCCGGGCTGCGGCAGCTGCCGGCGGAGACGCTGGTGCTGCCGTCGCACGGCATCCCGTTCTTCGGGCTGCATCAGCGGATCGACTGGCTGGCGGCGCATCATGCCGAGCGGCTGGCCCTGACGCGGGAGCTGTGCCGCAAGCCGTCGACCGTGGCGGAGCTGATGGCGGCGATGTTCCACCGCGCGCTGGACCGGCAGCAGATGATGTTCGCGGTGGGCGAGGCCTCGGCCCATCTCAACCGCCTGGTCGCGGCGGGCGAGATCGTCCGCGAGACCGGCGCGGACGGCGTGTGGCGGTTCGTGGGGCGGTAAGGGCAGGGAGGTCGGGAGGGGAAGAGGGCTTCGCCCTCTCCCCGGGGTGAGGGCGCGGGACCAGATTGTCTGAGTCCCCCTCCCCCTGCGGGAGGGGGTAGGGGGAGGGGGTTGGCGCAGCCTGATCCGGCCCTCTCAGGATCGGATGCCGGAAGCACCATCGGCGCGCGGACGCGCGCAGCCCCCTCCCCCTACCCCCTCCCGCAAGGGGAGGGGGAACAAGGAAAGCTGCGGTCGAGCGGGCGGGTGGGCAGGCCATGCCGCCCCCTCAGCTGCTGTCCGGGTCCGGCGGCTTCCGGACCGGTGGGGCGGGGCCGCCCGGCAGCTCCCAGGGCGGGCGGTCGAGGCGTTCCTGGGTCTCGATGTCGTGCCAGCCGGCGACGACGCCCGGCGCCTTCGCGGACGGCTTGAGGTACCAGTAGCGGCCGGCGGCCTCGCCCTCCTGGGGCCAATAGCACGGGCCGGCCGGGTCGGGCGGATCCTCCGCGCCGCGATCCTCCGCGCCGCGATCCTCCTGCTTCAGCAGCCGGTAGGATTCCCAGTCGGCGCCGGAATACCCCGGGTCCAGCCAGGCCGGGTCGGGGTGGATGCCCATGTCGCGGCACAGGTGGAAGACGATCTCCTCCAGCGGGTGCTCGGCCAAGGCGAGGCCGGCATCGATCTCGGGGTCGTCGACCAGCCGTTCCCACAGCCCGGCCACCGAGGCCTTGGCCTGCTCGGTGTCCGGCCCGCGGTCGTCGGCGAGCGAGCAGACGACGGCGCGGGCTACCTGGTGGCGGCGCCTGGTCTTGTCCTCGGCCCGGGCACGGCTGGCGGCGGCCGCCTTGTCGGCCGCCTCGCGGCGCTGGCGGGCAAGCTGGGCCTGCAGCGCCACCGCGCGGCGCACGCCGCGGGCGGCGCGGTCGAAGGCCAGCCCGAACTCCCTGGCCTTGGCGGCGTCATCGGCCTTGGCGGCGGCCAGCAGGGCCTGGTGCATGATCTCCGCCTGCTCCATCGCCATCTCGGCCAGCCGGTCGAGCTTCTGCGCACCCCGCTCCGCCCGATCCCGGTCGGGATCGGCTGGGGCGGCTTCGGCGCCTGCGGTGACGGAGTGCGGCTCATGCATGGAACATATCATGAACAAACCGATCCGTTATCGCAATGAACAAATTGTTTACGGTTTGCCTCGCCTCTCCCTCGTCGTCATTGCGAGCGCAGCGAAGCAATCCATCGGGCCGTTCATGCGGGACCATGGATTGCTTCGTCGGCTTCGCCTCCTCGCAATGACGAAGAAGGGGGCGCGCGGAGGCGACTCCCGCCATGCCGGAACCCCGTGCCCCGGCCGGCGCCGGAGCGTAGGCTGAGGCACCCGAATCCAAGCGCGGAGCCATGCCATGCAGATCTCGTTCAAGGGCCGGAGGGTCGTGGTGGCGGGCGGCAGCCGCGGCATCGGCCGGTCGATCGCCCTGGCCTTTGCGGCGGAGGGCGCCGATGTCGCGGTCTGCGCCCGGGGCGCGCCGGGCCTCGCGGCGGTCGAGGCCGAGCTGAAGCGGCAGGGCGGGGCGGTCTTCGCCATGGCCTGCGACCTCGGCGAGGCCACGGCCGCCGAGCGCTTCGTGACGGCGGCCGCCGGTGCGCTCGGCGGCATCGACATCCTGGTCAACAACGCGTCGGGCCTCGGCTCGACGGATGACGAGGCCGGCTGGCTCGCCAGCGTCAATGTCGACCTGATGGCGACGGTGCGCGCCACCCGGGCGGCCATCCCGTTCCTCGAGAAGGCGGGCCTGGAGCAGTCGGGCCTGGAGCAGGCGAGCCTGGTGGCGGGGGGCGGCGCCATCATCAACATCTCGTCGATCTCCGGCCTCAGCGCGGTGCCGCGGACGCTGCCCTACGCCGCGGTCAAGGCGGCGCTGGTCAACTACACGATGGGCCAGGGGCTGGCGCTGGCGCCGAAGCGCATCCGGGTGAACGCCATCGCGCCCGGCTCGATCGAGTTCCCGGGCGGCGGGTGGGAGAGGCGCAGGAATTCCGACCCCCAGCTCTACCAGCGCACGCTCGACCACATCCCCTGGGGGCGGTTCGGGACGCCGGAGGAGATCGCCAAGGTCGCGCTGTTCCTGGCGAGCGAC
Source organism: Inquilinus ginsengisoli (assembly GCF_031453975.1). Lineage (NCBI taxonomy): Bacteria > Pseudomonadati > Pseudomonadota > Alphaproteobacteria > Rhodospirillales > Rhodospirillaceae > Inquilinus > Inquilinus ginsengisoli. Next base: position 597,433 of record NZ_JAVDPW010000002.1, on the reverse strand, counting down.
CTGGCGAGCTGGGTGACGGGCCAGACGATCGTGGTCGACGGCGGGCAGCTGCTGAGCTGAAGGGAGCTATGTGTAGAGGTTTGCGGTGGCGGCGCCGGTCGGTCGCCGGGTGCCGAGTTCGCGCCGCATCGCGGCGCCGTCAGGGGCTCCGCGTCGCGGGCGGGTGCCGCGGCCCGCACGCCGCCGCGGCGCCGGCGGCCGAAGCCGGCCTGCATCAGCACCTTCAGATGGACCGAGGCCATGGCGGGGGCGGTGCGGTCTCGGGTGTGCGAGGCTGACGGGAGCAGCGTGGCTCGGGTTCGAGCCGATCCCAGGAGCGGGAAGTGCGCGAGCTAGCCTCTCACTTGCAATAAGTCCGATTTTGCGAGTAAGGTTGCAGTAATTTCGGAAAAATTGAAATTTTATTCTGATTTGAAGGGGGATGAAATTGTCTGATCAGAAGCGTGCTTGCCTTATTTTCGTTAAGGCCACGGAGGGCCGTCGTGCCGCCGTCCGGACTCGTCTAGAGCAGAATGGATATTCAGTTTGCGAGGTGGAAGCGGAACTCGATGATGCCTTGGCGGCGCAATCGGGGGGCAGTGACCTGCCTGCTGAATTAATCGAATGCATCTCCAAATCGGATCTTTGCGTGTTCCTCCTGCCTGAGGCTGAGGCCAACGATGGCGTTCTTGATGACGCTGCCGGTCTAGCCAACAATCTGGGGAAGCGCATTGTTGGTATCGTGTCCGGGGACCGCATCGGTTACCCACAGAACTTGGATGACCATGCAGGCTCCATGATTCGAGAGGGCAGCGACCGCTTCGACGACGCGGTCTGCGGGACCGATGTCTGGGAGCGCCCCGATCGCTCTCCCGTGGTTGATCGTCCAATCAAGCACATCCGTTGCCAGTAGGCGGTCGTGCGGATTTTCTCCTACAAAATAGTCCGGGACTACGGCTTTGCGCCGAACCCGTTCTATGGGGTGTGCACGCTCGCCACATGTAAACCTCAAGTACGAACATCGGCGATGCCCGGCGACATTGTTGTCGGGTGCGGAAGCACAGGGAACGGGCTTGCTGGACATGTCATCTGCGTTCTGCGCGTCTCTGGGAAGTGTACCTTCCAAGAGTACTGGGATGATCCTCGCTTCGTGACGAAGCGGCCATTCTTTAAGGGCAGCCGTCGACGCGCATACGGCGACAATATCTATCACCACAATGTCGACGGATACTGGAATCAGGTGAGATCCCATCATAGTTTCGCTGACGGTACCCTAAATGAGCAAAATCTTATAAGAGATACGGGATCGGACAACGTTCTCTGGAGTGAAGATTTCGCTTATTTCGGCCGAAATGCGATACCCATTCCGGATTATCTTCGAGAATTTAATGGAGATGATCTCTATCCATCTAGACGAAGTCACCGGTCTAGATTTTCAGATGATTTTATAAGTGAGGTAGAAAACTGGTTCTCAGGGTTGCCATATCGCGGCTATCTTGGTCGTCCATTAAATTGGTAATAATTATACTTATAAAAATATAATATATACCACAGTGGCTATATAGAAAATCCTTATGTTATCAAGATTATTATATAAATATATCTAAGAGGTACCGGAGAATAATATGCTCGTATCCATTTATGACAATTTTGTCCACGACAGTGATCACTCTAAAGGTAAGCCACATGACGAACGCCTGGACATAGCGACCTACGGTCTCGCCGCCGAGCTCGGCTCTGTTGTTGCGGCCATCAAGAAGCGATTCCTTGGCGAAGGGGGCATAGAAACATGGAATGCTGCAAACGAGGAGATCATCGAGGAACTGGGCGATGTAGTTTGGTACTGCTTTTCTCTCGCGCGTATTGAAAATACCAAGAAGCCGGTAAACATCTTTACGCACGATATTGCTAATCTGAAGAAAGAGATTAGTGCCGCCGATGAACGTGCCGAGCGTATTCGCTTCATTCTCGAGCCGTCAAAACGAGATGATTTCCTTAGTGCAGCGGAGAGCTTCCCGAAGAGAACGAAGCTTATGGAGTTTGAGGACTACCAAACTGCCGCCTTCCTTACCGCCCGTACTAAAGATAGAACCCTTGTGGAGGTCTGCTTGGCTGTGCTCTGGCAGCTAAGCGCACAGCTTTTCCGACGTAAGCTGCCTGCCATTGAAAAAGAACTCAATCAAGCCGTCGTTGATCGGCCGATCAACGACATTCTCGGTGAAATCGCTTGGCACGTCTCGGCGCTGGCTAGCGTCTATCAACTCAAGCTCAGCGATGTTGCCCAGCATAATATGGACAAGGTCTCTTTCAGGCTAGATCGAAGACACCCCACGCCGCTCCACGACATCGACTGTCCTCCGTCGCAACAACTCCCGCGTCGCTTCGAAGTCGGCTTCGTCACCGTCGCAAAGGGTCGCTCGCGCATGTACATGGATGGGCGCCGCCTCGGCGATGATCTTACAGATAATTCGTACGATGATGATGGCTACCGATTCCATGACATCATGCATCTGGCGAACGCAGCAAAGCTCGGCTGGTCGCCAGTGTTGCGGGCTCTACTAGGCCGGAAGCGCAAATTGAAACCGCAGACCGATGAGGTGGAGGACGGCGCTCGCGCAAAGATCGTTGAAGAGGCCGTGATCAAGGTCATTCACTCGGAGGGCGAACGACTCGCGGAATTGCGCGGCGGAACCTCGACTGGTGGGCCAGTGCGCCTTTTCCCGAGTTCTGTGGAGATCACATTCAGATTCCTAAAGTTTATCCGCAATTTCGTGGCCGACCTTGAGGTGGAAAAAAATCGCTACTGGGAATGGGAGGAGGCCATCCTTGCTGGCTATGACATCTTCCACAGACTGCGCTGCGAGGGGCAAGGCACGGTAATCGTCGATCTTGAGGCCCGGTCAATCGACTTCAGGCCCGAGGTTTACATCGATCTCAACGGCAAAGTCGCCGGCCTTGGCTCAGCATGTCTCGATGCTGACATGTTCGGACGCGACCAGCGCTTTCAGTGCAAAATGGCCGATGCCAAAGGCGCGGGCGTCGGCAAGGATGGTGAGGCGCGCGTGGCGGCCCAGAAGCTTGCCATCCTTGATGCGTTGGGTATTCGTCAGCCAGACGAGCGCGATTTAGAGGCGCTACACGTCCAGGAGATCGAGGGCAAAGGGATCTGCGTCAGGGCGTCAGGGCCAGTGCAGCGCGCAATGTGGGATCGCAACGTCGTAGGCTTTCGCACCACGACCATGCCTGCGAACGCGGGGCAATGGTACTGTACCGCGATCGCTATCGCAGATGGCTAGCAGCTGCCTCGCATAGATATCATAGCAGAGACAGTTGTGCTGGTTCCGACCGCACCACTGGTCTTACCTTCATCGGAAGTACTTTGAGATTCCACTTTGGCGGAAAGTACGGTGATGCGGGAACCGTAGCATTAGTTGCGCTATAGCGCTGTTTTATCCTCGTCCGTCCAGACAAGCCACTCACGTCAGGATGTGCGACACGGGCATACTTTGATATTTCACAGAAGAGGTTTTGGCAGTCGATGGGTTGCAGCCGCCGGCCAAACAAGCCTCCGAACTGAAGCCCAAGCCGGCGGAACTCATCATCCTGACGCTCTGCTATCTCATATATGACATGTGCGGGATCGAGTGATCTAGCGTTCGTGAAGCATTTTGCGATGCCGTCTAGCGCGCCAGGGCCGGCTACAACAAATTCAGATTCACTAAAGTTAAGTAAATTTGAGTAGTTGAGATCAATGGCATATTGAAATGCGAGAAATGGACCGAGGCCAGGGTAATTTAAAATCATCCCATACGCTGCGTCGAAGCTTCGTGCTCCTGCGAGCCGGGCTGGCAAGCCATCCCTCATCATACTAGAGAGCATGGCAAGATGGTTAGAGTGCTTGCGCTGGTGCCCAAACGCCGGAGAAGGCATGATGTACGCGGCTGAGTACACGCGCTGGCCCGCTCCTATGACGTTGTCGAGGACGTTTGAAATCGCCTCGAAGCGAGCGTTTTGCCAGCTCAACGGGCCAAGTTCTTTCTCAAGCAAAGCCCACGTATCTATTCGGTTGAAAAGCTTGAACAATATCGTCCGGAAGAAGATTTCTGCTGGAGCTTGCGAGCGGTCCTCGCGGTATTGTACCTCCCGGATTAGGTATTGGCTGACTCGATCCGCAGCACGAAAAGCATTGGTGAATCGGTAATCGCGAAGGATTGGGTTGTCGGTCCATGGTCCGACGGGGTCAACCAAGCGCCGATAATAGATCGCCAGACGCTCGGCCGCGAAGCGCCAATAACTGTCGAACACTTCGGTGGGAGCGAGAGGAGTGATCATGCGAGCCCCTAGAATGTGCGAGGTGAGAGATTCCAGAAATCGATCAGATGATCATGACCGTGGCGGATGTCGGGGTCATGTCCGCCGTTAAATCGGTCGGCAAGGCAGCTTCCCCACTAGTCGCTCTGCCGATCGCTCTTGGTCCACGCGGTTGCGGCGGTGAAGGCGTGGCCAAAGATCAATTCCTGCCGAAACTCGAGCTACAATGTAGGCCACCTGCCCACTGGGGCTCTTATAGCCGGAATTGAACTGGCCTTTGGACCGGTTTCTTTTCCTCGTCGAGCTCTTCGGTCACAAACCACCCGGTGCCCTCTCTGCACCCTGACAATCCAGCCATGCCGCCCCTGCATCCGGTCCTTCCTGGCCTGATTGTCCCGATCGTGCTGTGATGCGGATCGATACAATCCGGGCGCAATCGGGAAGGGCCCTGCCATGTGGATGCCGTCGCTGGTCGACCGCTCGGGGCCGAAATACCTGCGCATCGCCGACGCCATCGCCGAGGACGTCTATGCCGGCCGGCTGAAGGTCGGCGAGCGCCTGCCCACCCATCGCGACCTCGCCTGGCGGCTCGGCGTCACCGTCGGCACCGTCAGCCGCGCCTATGCCGAGGCCGAGCGCCGCGGGCTGGTGGCCGGCGAGGTCGGGCGCGGCAGCTTCGTCAAGGCCGGCGCCCGGTCCCAGGCCACGCTCGACATGCCCGCCGTCGGCGGGCCGCAGACCATCGAGCTCGGCGTCAACCGGCCGCCCGCCCATGTCATCGTCGACGAATTCGCCAAGGCGATGCGCCGGGTGGCCGACAGCAACGCCCTCGCCGAGCTGATCAACTACCAGGCCCACACCGGGCGGTGGGAGCACCGCGCCGCCGGGGCCAAGTGGATCCGCCGCCGCGGCGTCGAGGTCGGGCCCGAGCGCGTGCTGGTCACCAGCGGCGCCGAGCACGCCATCACCGCGGCGCTGATGGCGTTCAGCGACCCCGGCGACCCGATCCTGGTGGAGGAGCTGACCTGGTCCGGCGTGCGCGCGCTCGCCAGCCTGCTGCGGCTGTCGCTGCGCGCGGTGGCGATGGACGAGGAGGGCATGATCCCCGAGGCGCTGGAGGCGGTGGGCCGGGCGTCCGGCGCGCGGCTGCTCTACACCACGCCGACCATGCACAACCCCACCACCAAGACGATGTCGACCGAGCGGCGGCGGGCGATCGCCGAGGTGTGCCGCGAGCTCGGCATCACCATCATCGAGGACGACATCTACGGCTATGTCGCCGAGGACCCGCCGCCGGCCCTGGCCAGCTTCGCGCCCGAGCGCAGCATCTACATCACCGCGGCGTCGAAGAGCATGGCGCCGTCGCTGCGCATCGGCTTCGCCGCCATGCCGTCCGACCGCATCGGGCGCTTCAGCTCCGCCGCCCGGGCCACCAACTGGATGGCGCCGCCTGTCATGGCGCAGATCGTGGCCGACTGGATCGAGGACGGCACCTGCGACGTGCTGGCCGACCGCATCAGGCGCGAGACCAAGGCGCGCCAGGCGGTGGCGGCGCGGGCGCTGGAGGGGCTGGTGTGGCACACCAAGCCCGGCTGCTTCCACATCTGGCTGGAGCTGCCGGAGCCGTGGCGGGCGCAGGATGTGGTGGCGGCGGCGCGGCCGCGCGGCCTGGCCATGACCTCGACCGAGCTGTTCGTGCCGGGCCGGGCCGAGACGCCGCACGCCATGCGCATCACCCTGACCGCCACCGCCGATGTCGACGAGCTCGACCGCGGGTTGCGGGCGCTGGTGGCGCTGCTGAGGAGCGATCCGGATATGAGCCTGGCGGCCGCATAGGGTGCCGGCATGCGTGTTTGTCATTGTCATGCCACGGCTTGACCGTGGCATCCAGGGGCGGCCAGAACCGTTCTCCGCGGCCCCTGGATTGCCCGGTCGAGCCGGGCAATGACAAAAACGGGGTGGTTTTCCGCCCTTTCGATCGAACCTACGCCCGAACAGAAAGACGCCCCGTGACCGCCATCCTGTCGATCCAGTCCTCCGTCGCCTATGGCCATGTCGGCAACAGCGCCGCGGTGTTCCCGCTGCAGCGGCTGGGGATCGATGTCTGGCCGGTGCTGACCGTGCATTTCAGCAACCACACCGGCTATGGCAGCTTCCGCGGCCCGGTGCTGCCGGCCGACCAGATCGCCGAGGTGCTGCGCGGGGTCGAGGAGCGCGGCGTGCTGCCGGGCTGCGACGCGGTGCTGTCGGGCTATATGGGCGACGTGTCGCTGGGCCATGTCGTGCTCGACGCCGTGGCCAAGGTCAAGACGGCCAACCCCCGGGCGGTCTATTGCTGCGACCCGGTGCTGGGCGATGTCGGGCGCGGCTTCTTCGTCCGCCCCGGCCTGCCGGAGTTCATGCGCGACCAGGCGGTGCCGCGGGCCGACATCGTCACCCCCAACCAGTTCGAGCTGGAGTTCCTGGCCGGCGGCCCGATCGCCACCCTGGACGACGCGCTGGCCGCCGCCCGCGCGGTGCAGGCGACCGGGCCGAAGATCGTGCTGGTCACCAGCCTGACCCGCAGCGACGCGCCGGCCGACGCCATCGAGATGCTGGCGGTGGCGCCGGACGGGGCCTGGATCGTGGCGACGCCGCGGCTGCCGCTCGACGTCAACGGCTCGGGCGACATCACCGCGGCGCTGTTCCTGGCGCATTGGCTGCGCAGCGGCAGCCCGGCCACGGCGCTGGGCCGCACCGCCGCGACCGTGTTCGCGGTGATGGAGGAGACCCACCGGGCCGGCAAGCGCGAGATCCAGATCGTCGCCGCCCAGGACGCCATCGCCAACCCGCCGGAGCGGTTCGCGGTGCGGCAGGTGGCGGGCTAGCCCGCCGGCGGTGGCGGGGTAGGGGGGCGACCTCTCCGAAGAGAGCGACAGGCCCGCCGGCTCGTGTAGTATCGGCGGGCCGGACGGGGGGCGTCCGGACTCTGCCGATGGGAACCGATGCCCGATATCGCTCTGGCCGTGCTGGCCATCTCCGTGGTCCTGGTGCTGGTGGCGCTGCTGCAGCCGCTGGCCGCGCGGCTGTCGCTGCCGCACCCTGTCCTGATCGCCGGGCTCGGCATCGCCATCGGCGCCATCGGCACCGTCTCCGGCGTGATCGGCAGCGGCGGCCCGCTGACCGAGATGGCGCACGGCCTGATCGGGACCGAGATCTCGTCCGAGGCCATCCTGTACATCTTCCTGCCGATCCTGCTGTTCGAGGCGGGCCTGGGCATGGATGTGCGGCGGATGATGGACGACCTCGCGCCGATCCTGACGCTGGCCGTGGTCGCGGTGCTGGTCTGCAGCCTGGTGGTCGGGCTGGCGCTGTGGGGCGCCTCGTCGCAGAGCCTGATCCTGTGCCTGCTGCTGGGCGCCATCGTCGCCACCACCGACCCGGCGGCGGTGATCGGCATCTTCCGCGACGCCGGGGCGCCGCGCCGCCTGACCATCCTGGTCGAGGGCGAGAGCCTGCTGAACGACGCCGCCGCCATCACCCTCTACATCGTGCTGGTCGGGCTGCTGACCGCCGGCGCGGCGGCCGATGCCGAGGCCGATGTCGGCGGCGCGGCGCTGCTGTTCCTGCGCTTCTTCATCGGCGGCGGCGTGTTCGGCTTCATCGCCAGCCGGGTCGCCTTCGCGGCGATGCGGCCGCTCAACCGCTTCCCGCTGGCCGAGGTCACCGTCACCCTGGCGCTGCCCTACATTGCCTATGTCGTCGCCGAGCGCTACCTGCACGTCTCCGGCGTGGTCGCGGTGGTGACGGTGGCGCTGGTGGTGGGGTCGACCGGCCGGGTGCGGATCTCGGCCGAGGGCTGGGAGGGGCTGGAGAAGGTGTGGAAGCTGCTCGGCTTCGGCGCCGCCGCCCTGATCTTCGTCTTCGCCACCATGCTGGTGCCCGACTTCCTGCGCGACACCACGGTCGAGGACGGGCTGCTGCTGCTGGTGCTGATCGTCGCCGCCTTCGCGGCGCGGGCGGTGGTGCTGTGGGGGCTGCTGCCGCTGCTGACCGCGCTCAAGATCTCCCAGCCGGTCAGCGGGCCCTACCGGCTGGTGATCCTGTGGGGCGGGCTGCGCGGCGCCGTCACCCTGGCGCTGGCCCTGGCGGTCAGCGAGAACCCGCAGCTCGGCCCCGAGGCGACCCATTTCGTCGAGGTGCTGGCCACCGGCTTCGTGCTGTGGACGCTGCTGGTCAACGCCACCACGCTGCGGCTGGTGATGCGCGCCGTGGGCCTCAACGCCCTGAGCCCGACCGAGGTCGCGCTGCGCGACCGCGCCCTGCACCAGGCGCGCGAGGGCATCGCCGAGCGGATCGAGGAGATCGCCGAGGAGCAGCACCTGGCGCCGGAGCTGGCCAAGGAGGCCGCCGAGGCCTATCGCAGCCGCCTCAGCGGCCTCGCCAGCCGGCCCTTCATGCTCGACCCGGTCGAGCGCGAGCGGGTCGGGCTGATGGCCCTGGCCAACCGCGAGCGCGACCTGGTGGTCGAGCATTTCGACCAGAAGCTGATGTCGCGCCGCACCACGGTCGACCTGCTGGCCCAGGTCGGGCGGCTGCACGACGCGGCGATGACCGACGGCCGCGCCGGCTACCTCGCGGCGTCCACCCGCAACATCGATTTCAGCACCAACTTCCGCGTCACCATGCTGCTGCAGCGCTACACCGGCTGGCAGGGCCCGCTGGCGGGCCGCATCGCCGACCGGCTGGAGATGCTGAAGGTCGCGCGGATGATGATCGAGATGCTGAAGCGCCACGCCGAGGCCGAGCTGCGGCGGCTGCTGGGCGCCGAGGTCTGGCAGTCGCTCGACGCGGTGCTGACCACCCGGCTGGACGGCTGCGTCGCCGCGATCGACGCGCTGCGGCTGCAATATCCCGACTACGAGCGGGCGATGTCCGAGCGCTTCCTGCGCTGGGCGGCGCTGCGCCTGGAATCGGCCGAATACGACGAGCTGCGCAACCAGCAGTTCATCAGCGGCGAGATCTACGAGGACCTGCAGCGCGACGTCAGCCGCCTCAACGACACGTTGCAGCGCCGGCCGGCGCTCGACCTCGGCCTCAGCACCGAGGCGCTGGTGCAGCGGCTGCCGTTCTTCCAGGGCCTGGGCGAGGAGCGCATCGCCCAGATCTGCAAGCTGCTGAAGCCGCTGTTCGCGGTGCCGGGCGAGACCATCATCAACGCCGGCGACCGCGGCGACACCATGTACTTCATCTCCTCCGGCGCGGTGGAGATCGGGCGCGGCGGGCGCAAGTTCCGGCTCGGCCGCGGCGACTTCTTCGGCGAGATGGCGGTGCTGATCAGCGGCCGCCGCACCGCCTCGGTCACCGCCATCGCCTTCTGCAAGCTCCTGGTGCTGAACGCCCGCGACCTGCAGGAGCTGGCCAGCGCCCATCCCGACCTGCGCCGCACCATCAGCGCCGTGGCCCGGGCCCGCAGCGCCGAGCCGGGGCGCAGCATCTCGGCCGTCGGCGAGGAGGAGCCGGTCTGAGACCGTCCGGAAACGCGCCGGCGCGGCCGTCTGACGGCGGTTCCTGCGCTTCCGGTGCTCACGGACGACCATGTCCGCTGCGCGCCGGTTCTCGGAACCACCGCCAGCCGACTCACGCCGCCATGTTTCCGAACGATCTCGGGGCGGACAGGAAGGGAACCGGGACGCCGCCCCGGCGTTCCTGGCGCATGACGCCGCCGCGCCCGTTCCGAACCCCTTGTCGCCGCGCGGTTCCAGCGGCCGCCGGCGTCGGCTAGACTGACCATTATGCCGCGCCTTCTCCCCAATCGTCGCTGGACGATCGGCCTTCTCGGCCTCCTGGGATTTCTGGTGGTGCTGGCCGTCGGCGCGCGGGCGGTGCTGCCGGGCTGGGTGCAGGGCGAGGCCATCGCCCGGCTGCGGGCCGAAGGCATCCCGGTCGACCGCCTCACCGTGTCCGACCTCAACATCGGCTCGGCCGAGATCGGCGGCATCGCCCTGGCGGACGGGCAGATCAAGATCGACCGCATCTCGCTCGGCTTTAACCCCTGGACCCTGATCCGCAGCGGCCATCTCGGCTCGATCGCCCTGTCCGGGGTCTCGATCCGCATCGGCATCGACCGCTCCGGCGCGCTGGCCCTGCCGCGGATGGAGGTGCTGACCCGGCCGTCGACCGGCGGCGGCCAGGACATCGAGATCCCGTTCCAGTCGATCTCGGTCACCGACAGCATGATCGTGCTCGACACGCCCTACGGCACCATCCGCACCCCGGTCGAGGCCGAGGGCGAGGTCAACGAGCTGGGCCGGCTGGTGTGGAAGGGCCGGCTGACGCCCGCCGGCGCCGGCGGCACCGCCAGCGCCCATTTCGACCTGACCAACACCCCCAAGGGCCAGGTCTGGGGCGGCGTCCAGCTGGAACAGGCGGTGTTCCGCTCGGACCAGCTGTCGCTCGACGGCGTCAGCGGCTGGATCGCCTATGGCGGCGAGCGCGACACCAGCGGCAAGATCGAGGGCGCGCTGACGGTGGCGGAGGTCGAGCGCGGCACGTCCCGGCTGCATGATTTCGGCCTGCAGGGCAACGGCTCGCTGCAGCGTGTCGAGCAGCTGAACGTCGCCGCCAAGATCGGCGACGAGAAGGGCACCATCGGCCTGCAGCTGCAGAGCGCGCGGCAGGGCGAGGGCACCGACCTGGCGCTGCAGGTCGCCGCCAACGACCTGGCGGCGGTGGCGCCCGCTTTGGGCTTCGAGGGCGGCGTCACCGGCAAGGCCAACCTCAACGCCTGGGTGACGGTGCGGACGCCCGGCCTGCCCAGCATCGACGAGCTGCCGCGGATGCTGGCCGACGGCTTCATCCGCCTGTCGACCGACGGGGTCCGGGTCGGCAGCGGGGTGGTGCTGCAGACCGGGCAGGTCAACGCCGATATCGACCTGGCGGGCGGCAAGCTGACCCTGGCCGGCAACCGGCCCTGGAAGGTGGTCGGCCGCTTCGCCGCCGGCAAGCTGTCGGTCGATCTCGACTGGCTGCCCGGCGACGGCGGGCCGCAGCGCCTGGTGTTCAGCCGCGTCGGCGACACCTGGTGGACGCGGCTGGCCGGCGCCACCAAAGGCAATGTCGCCGGCTTCGACGTCTCGGGCTCGGTCGATGCCGAGCTGGGCCTCAACGATGCCGGCCAGGCCAGGGTGCGGGTGCCGGAGGCGGTGCTGGACCTCGACCCGTTCGAAGCGATCGGCCTGACCGTCGATCCCGGCCCGATGACGGTGTCGGGCGAGACCACCGATGACGGCTGGACCGCGAAGCTCTCCGGCAGCTCGACCATCGGCCTGCCCGGCAAGGCCGGCGGCAACGCCACGGCGCATGGCACCATGCGGGTCGATTCGGTCGACAACCGCGTCACCGTGCGGCCGGAAGGCTGCCTGGGCGTCGACATCCCGGCCCAGGACTTCACCCCGCGGCTGCGCCTGGCCGAACCCACCGCCGCCCAGCTGTGCCCGGATGGCGACCTGCCGCTGCTCGAGACCGACCTCGCCTCCGACCTCCCGCCGCTGCTGCGCGGCACCATGCCGGCGGTGGCGCTGGACCTGTCGATCGGCGGCGGGGCGTCGGCGACACGGCTGGTCGCGACCACGCCCAGCCTCGCCATCGTGCCGGTGCAGCCCGTGGGCACCTACCGCATCACCGCCCAGGACGGGCAGCTGGCGCTGCCGGGGGCGGGGCTGACGGTGCAGGGGGTGGATGCCGACATCGCCCTCGATCCCGGTGCCGACGCGCCGGCCGACGCCCACCTCACCGCCCGGCAACTGTCGATCGACGGCAACCCGGTGGCGCCGCTGTCGGCCACCGCCCACACCCGGTTCGACTCCGTCACCAACATCCTCTCGGTCGAGGCCGATATCGCCGACCTGCAGGGGCGGGCGCGGGCCACGGCCACCGGCCAGCACGATCTGGCGACCGGCGCCGGTGGGCTCGACCTGCATCTCGACCCGATCCGCTTCCGCAAGCGCGGGCTGCAGCCGCGCGACGTGATCCCCGCCCTGGCCGCGGCGCCGCTCACCTGCGTCGACGGGCGGCTGGCCGGCGACGGGCGCATCGCCTGGGGCGAGGGCGCCGGGACCCTGATCGGCCTGCAGCTGCGCAACGTTGCCTTCCGCACCCCCTGGGGCCGGGCGGAGGGCGCATCCGCCGACCTGCGGCTCGACCAGCTCACGCCGCTGCGGCTGCCGGCGGGGCAGCGGATGACGGTCGGGCGCTTCGTCATCGACGACAAGACGCCGCCCGTGTCCGGCATCGACGCCCGCTTCGGCTGGAGCCAGGCCGGCGGCATCGACCTGCGGCAGGTGGCGCTGGACTGGACCGGGGCGAAGATCCGGATCGACCGCGGCCCGGGGCGCCGCGCGCTTTCGGTGCTGCGGATCGAGGGCCTCGACCTGGCCCGGGCCGTGGCCGCGGCCGGGATCGGCGACGTCGCCGCCACCGGCACGATCGACGGCACCGTGCCGTTTCGCCTCGACCGCGGCGCCGTGGTGGTCGAGGGCGGGGTGCTGGCGACCCGCGGCCCGGGCGAGATCCGCTACGGCGCCCAGTCGGCGCCCGAGGCGATCAAGGCCGCGGCGTCCGAGCCGGGCATGGACACGCTGATGACGGCGCTGCAGAACTTCCAGTACCAGTCGCTGCGGGCGACGCTGGACGGCCGCAGCGACGGCGAGGCGCGGGTGCGGCTGGCGGTGCGCGGGTCCAACCCCGACCTCTATGGCGGCTTCCCGATCGCGCTGAATGTCGACCTGTCGGGCGCGCTCTACGTCATCGCCCGGCAGACCATGGCCCTGGCGCAGATCGGCGACCGCGTCCGGGACTATTATGCGCAGCGGCTGGGGCGCCGCACGGCCGCGCCATGCTGACGAAGCCGACATGCCGAACGGGAAAGGCCCGACACCGATGACCGACCGATCCCGAACGGGCCGCGCCGTCCGCGCCGGCCTCTGCCTCGCCGGGCTGCTCGGCGGCTGTTCGCCGGTGATCCGGGTCGAGGCGCCGGACAAGCCGATCGAGATCAACCTGAACGTCCGGGTCGACCAGCAGGTCAAGGTCCAGGTCGATCGCGACCTGCAGAAGGTGGTCGGTAAGAACCCGGCGGCACCCTAGAGGCAAAGTCCGAGCGGCCCCACCGTTGAGATCGTCACCTGTGGGTGGAAAGCGGACTTGGGAGGTGCGCGGCGTCGCCTCGGCCGATGTCCGCAAGCGGCGGATATCGTTGAAAAAGTCCCCAACGAGTACTTGAGGCGCAAATTCGAGCAAGATTGCTGCCGATCAGATCGATGCTGGGTATCCTTTGGTTTATCCGAAGCTCGATCTCGGCCTCTTTGTTGCTCGCAGAATAGGCGTTCCGACTTTTTCAACGGAATCCGCCATATCCGGCCATAGCTGCGGCTTCACTAAACCGGATGTTGGCCGAACTGGCTAGATTGGGCTCTTTCTGGCCGACCTAGCGAGCCAGAGCCTCCCAAAACCGGTCATCTAACTCGGCTCCCCGCTGCTGCGTTGAGTTCGTCGCCATCGGCTTCCGCCGCCAGCGGGGTCGAGACATTTGTCGAAGAGCCCGCTCACTCGACCTCGGCCTAGCACCTTTGGGCGATTGCGGCTGATTCGGGCTTAATTGTGCAGGCTCGCTGTGGTAACATGTATCCCTTGGCATTTTTACTGCTAATCGGCGTCCGATATTGCCCTCCTCAAGCGGCGGGCTTTAGCGTTATCGTTCGCCCCGTCGAAATTGGCATGCGTTGTGGCTGCGGGCTGATCGCAGCTTTTGATCGCCAACTGTCGTTGGCCGGTCTCCATCCTGCCCGGCGCTTCGCGGGCAGTTGCGGTGCGGTTGACGGGTGCCCTTCGTTCGCCGGTGCCGAGGGGAAGGACATTTCGACATGGATTTCATCGAACGTATCTTCGGCGTCTCCCCGGACGGCGGATCGGGTTCTCTCGAGGCGGCGATTCTGCTGATCCCGTTCGTCGCCTACGGCGCCTTCGTCGCATGGTCCCGATGGAGAGGGCGCAGCGCGGCCCCGACGCGGAATAAGCGAGGCCGGTGAGCGGACGATATATGACCGCTGGGCGAAAAGTGGGCGCCTCCTGACGTTGAAGCGGAGATCGAGCGCCACCGGCCCGGCGACGGGAGTGCTGCGGCATGAACCACGTCAAGTTCATCCTGAGGATCGTGCTCCATCTGCTGCAGGTCCTCACCTATCGGTGGGCGGTCGACGGCATCGATCTGCTCAAGCGCCTGATCGCGGTGATCAGGGCTCTGTGCGCCCGGCTGAAGCTCCCCCATTCGGAGCAGGAGGCGGCAGGCAAGGACCCCTGCGAGGTCGATCATCCCTCCTTCCACCGCCCCGATCCCTGTATCTATTCGCAGCAGTATCTCCTGAGCCTCGGCCTGCCGGTCACCTGGGACAACCCCGACATCGTCCTTCGCCGCGGCGGCGTCATCGTACCGGAAAACGATCTCCTGCCCGATACCGACTATGAGATCGGCGCGACGATCTGGAACAATTCCTATGAGGCGCCCTGCGTCGGGCTGAAGGTGATTTTCTCCTATCTGTCCTTTGGCATCGCGACCGTCTCGACCGCGATCGGCACGACCTTCGTCAATCTCGGCGTCAAGGGCGGTGCCGGTGCTCCGGCCGACGCACGCATGCCCTGGAGGACGCCGCCGACGGCGGGGCATTATTGCCTGCAGGTCTTGCTAGAATGGGTCGACGACGCCAATCCGGCGAACAATCTCGGGCAAAACAATCTCGACGTTGTTGCTGCCCATTCGCCGGCCCAGTTCGCCTTCGGCCTGCGCAATGATTCCGCGAAACCGCGAAGCTACGCCTTCGAGGTTGACACCTATGCCATTCCCGATCCGGAGGCCTGCAAGGCCGCGATCGGCCCGGAGGACCGCGGCACATTTCCGGAGCGCCTGCGCCGCATCAGGGTGCGCCACAACCGCGCGCTCTTCCCAGTGCCGCCCGGATGGGCAGTCGACATCCAGCCGCCGGCCCCGCAGCTCGCGCCCGGCCAGGAAGTCCAGGTCGCGGTCGAGATCACACCGCGCACCGGCTTCACAGGCGAAAAGCCGTTCAACGTGAACGCCCTGTCAGATGGCGTCTATGCCGGCGGTGTGACACTCAAGGTCACCAAGAGCTAGGGGGACGTCATGGCATATCGCCAATACACATCCTGCGTCCAGCCGATCAATTTCGTGGGTGCCACTGTTGTTGGCTATACCTATCTCTTGGGCATTCTAGGGCTGATCGCCGCGGCTTTCATCGCTGCCTATGCGGTGCCGGGGGGTTCTTCTCTCATCTACACGCTGCCGATCCTGATCGCGCTCTTCATCGCGCTGATCATTTTTCTTCTCTGGTGGCTCTATGACCGGCTGATCTGCCTGGGCGGCGTGGTCTGCGCCATCGGTCTCGTCGAGGGTCACAATCATCCGCCCGATCTGACCAAGGCCGGTGACGACGACTACACAATCAACATTTTTCTGGCCGGGGGCCCGACCGACATTGCACGGCCCAAGCAGGAGTTCTGGGATGGCCCGCTCGGCGATCTGGTCGCCGAGCAGCCGGCAATCCTGCAGATCGGTCTTCACTACGGGCAGAACGGCTCGGATCTCAACCACATGAAGATGCTGCACTGCGAATTCGAAGGCAGCGGCATCCGCAACATGCTGATCTGGGCCAATCTGACATTGGCGATTCTGATCGCAGCGCTGGTGCTGCTGCTGGCCGCCGGCCCGATCGGGTACATCATCGCGACCATCCTCTGGATTCTCGCCGCGCTGTTGGGTCTCGGCGAGATCGCCAGCTATTTCAACCCGCTGGACGTCGGCTCACCGTCCGACGTCGATCACAACAAGGGCGAGATCAACCGCGGTGACCTTGTGATCGTCAAGGGCGACTGGATCTACGATTCACTCCATGTCGGTTGGAACGAGATGCATGCCGTGCATGATTGCCAGGTCATCTTGCGCGGCCTGAATTTCGAAGATCCCTGGCCGGCCGACATCGGCATGGGACTGGGCCTTGACACCCCCGACCGGGTGAAGGCCGCGGTCAAGTTCTGGTGCGACATGCTCAATAACGCGACGATCGCGCAGACCAACGGCAATCGCGACGACCCCGCTCAGAACTGGGTTGTCCATCCCGCGATCGATGGATGCTCGAAAGTCTTCATCCCATGAGAATCGTGTCACCACCGGTTTCGAGGCTCGCCGGGCCGAAGGGGGTATCCGCTTCAGGGGAGCCTTAAAGGCCCTTGGATGTCGGCAATGGGGGACAGGCCGTGTGCAAACGCCAGGCCACATCTCCGGTGAGCAATTCTGCTACCGATTAGGGCGCTGTCCAGAATCTTTTGCGATCCTTCGGCGTCCCCTCCCGATAGAGGATTGCGCGACAGTGCTCAGCAATCGGGTTTTTACACAGCCTCGGTCGAAAGGCGCCAGAGCTGCCGGATTTCGCCCCTGCGGCGCGAGGGCGATCGCCATAGCGGACCCCTGGCGCCGCATCACACATCCGGCGGCCGGCCATGCGCCAGGGTCAGGGAGCGGGCGAGGGCGGGGCCGAGCGGCAGGCCGTGGGCGTCGCGCAGATAGGCCTGGAAGTCGTAGATCGTCACCGCCGGGCAGGTCTCGAACTCCAGGATCTGCAGCGCTCCGTCCTCGGCCATCCGGATGTCGACCGAGAAATAGTCGCGCAGGCCGAACAGTGCGGCCAGCCGCGGCACCATGGCCTCGATCGCCGCGACGGTCGCGGCGGCACCCGGGTTCGACCGGGCCTCGGCGCGCAGGTCCGACAGCTTCGGCACGAAGGCGCGGTCCTGGCCGGTGCCGAAGCCGGTTTCGGCACCCTCGGTGTCGCGGCTGCCCGACAGGCTGGCATTGTCGCGCATGGTCATGAAGGCGCCGCCGGTCTCGCTGTCCGGGTCCTTCAGCAGCCGGGCGATGCCGAGCGACGGGGCCAAGGGGCGGCCGACATCCATGAAGCTGACTCGCAGGTCGTGGCCGGGGATGAAGGGCTGGATCACCGCCCGGTCGCGGTAGCGGTGGTGCAGGCGCGCGGCCAGGCGCAGGGCGCCGGCGGCATCCGCGGCCGTGGAATCGCCGAAGATGCCGATCTTGGCGCCCAGCGTGTTGGGCTTGACGAAGAACGGCCCCGGCCCCTCCAGCACCGCGCCGCCGGCGATCACCCTGTCGCCCTCGGCCAGGGCGGTGGGCGGCACCGGCAGGCCGGCCGCCGCCGCCAGGGCGGTGCATTTGAACTTGTCCTGGCACAGATGCTGGGCCTGCGGCGGGCTGCCATAGCTGCGGATGCCGGCCAGCCGGGCCAAGGCGGGCGCGGCGCTGCCGCGGTAATAGGCGATGCCGTCGGTCTGGCACCACAGGATGGTGTCGTGCCGCCGCGCCATCAGGTCCGGCAGCGCGTCGACCAGCCCGTCGAGCTCGACGAAGACGGCGTCCAGCCCGGCCTCGCCGAGCGCCGCGGCGATCTCCGGCCGGATGGCGGCGAGGTCGGTCGCCTGGGCCAGGTAGCAGGCGATCTCCGCGGCGATGCCGGCATCGAAGCCGGCCGCCGTCAGCCGCGCCCGGCAGGCGGCCTCGGGCTCATAGGCGATGACGACGCGGCGGAGCGGGGAGGGCGGCATGGGCGGCTCACAGGGTGGCGGCGGGCGGCCGGGGCAGGCTGCAACCGTAACCTCATTCCCGGAATCCGTCATGCTGCGGCAACCCGGGCGCCGCAGGGTTCGGGCTGCAACAGCTTGGGAGAGGGCCATGCAGCCCCAGACCTCGGTTCGGGACATCTCGACCATCGACGCGCAAGGCGGCGGGACGGCAGGATCTCCGGCCGAGGCGCAGGCCGACGCGGCCGCGCGGCTGCTCGCCGACATCCGCGGCCTGGCCCCGGCCCTCGCCGCGCGGGCGGCGGAATTCGAGGCCGCGCGCCGGATGCCGCTCGACGTGGTCGACACGCTGCGGTCGATCGGCGTCTTCCGCATGTTCGCGCCGCGCAGCCATGGCGGGCTGGAGCTGACGCTGCCGCAGGCGCTGGAGGCCCTCGCCGCGCTCAGCCGGATCGACGGTTCGGTCGGCTGGACCGCGATGATCGGCAGCGCCTCCGCCGTGTTCCTGCCCCAGCTGCCGCGCACGACCTATGAGCGGATCTATCGCGATGGGCCGGACACGATCTGCGCCGGTACCATCGCGCCGCTCGGCAAGGCCGAGGTGGCGCCGGGCGGCTATCGGGTGACCGGGCGCTGGCCCTTCGCCAGCGGCTGCCAGCATGCCGACTGGATGCTCGGGCTGTGCGTCGTGACCCGGGGCGGCAAGCCGCTTCCCGGGCCCGCCGGCGAGGCCGGCCCGCCGCTGATCCGCGGCGTGGTGATGCCGGCGCGGGAGTGGCAGATCGAGGACACCTGGGACGTCGCCGGGCTCAAGGGCACCGGCAGCCACCACATCGCGCTGACCGACACGCTGGTGCCGGACGCGAACGTCTTCGACTTTCCCGACGGCAGGGCGTGCCAGCCGGGGCCGCTGTACCAGGCCGTGCCGCATCTCCTGGCGCTGTTCCACGGCGCCTTCAGCACCGGCATGGCCGAGGGTGTCCTGGCCGAGCTGGTGGAGCTGGCCGGCACCGGGCGGCAGCAGCTGCGGGCGCCGGCGCCGATGCGGGATTCGGAGCTGTTCCAGGCCGAGCTCGGCCGGGTCGCGGCCGATGTCCGGGCGCTGCGGCCGGTGCTGATGGCCCAGGCCGAAAGCCATTGGCGCCACGCCCAGGCGGGCACGCTGAAGGACGACGCGCTCTACGCCCAGGGTGTCCAGACCGGGGTGTGGATCGTCACCACCGCCGTCCGCGCCGCCGATGCCTGCTACACCCTGGCCGGCGGCGCCGCGGTCTACGACACTTCGCCGCTGCAGCGCCGGATGCGCGACCTGCACACCGCGGCCCAGCACGCCACGGTGCAGCAGCGCCAGTATGTCGGCGCCGGCAAGCTGCTGCTGGACCGGGCCAAGGTTCACTAAACGGCAGTCTCTTACGGGAAGGCGCAGACTTCGCTGGTGACGCGGACGAAGCTGCGCTCGGCCTCGACCAGGCTGAAGCGATACTCCTTCTCGCCGACCACCATGGTCTGGAACAGCGGCAGGACACCGGTGGCGGTGGCCTGTTTGCCGTCGATGCCGCGGAAGTTGACGGTCACCGACTTGGCCGGGTCGTACCAGGCCTGCGCCTTGCCGGCGTCGTCGACCGTGCCCTCGCCGCGGCCGGTCACGGCGATGGTGTTGTTGGCGAAGGCGACCGAGCCGTTCGAGCCGACGGCGTTCTGGGTCGGCAGGATGAAGCGCTTGCTCTCGCCCGCCTTGCAGTCGCGCGGCGGGGCCGCCTGGTCGATGTAGAAGGCCAGGCGCTGCGGGTCGAGCCCGTCATGCAGCCGCTGCGAGACCTTGTCGGCCAGCTCGCGATAGGTGCCGGTCGGCACCTCGCGCTCGAATCGGGCCATCAGCTCGCGGTACTGGATCTGCGCCGTCTGGGCCGCGGCCTGCAGCTGGATGCGCTCCTGCTCCAGCCCGCTTTTGGCCTGGGACAGGCTGGTGACCTGGCCCTGCAGCGTCGCGATCTGCCCCTTGGTCCGCTCGACGCCGATCTGGTAGGCGAAGCCCGCCGCCACCAGCAGCACGGTGATCGAGAAGAACACGCGGATGATCGTGCCCCAGACGCGCCGGCGGTAGCGACGCTCCGGATCATAGAGACCGAGACCCATGCACCCAATCCTAACCCTTTGCCGGCGGGCGCCGCCGCCGTAGCATGGGCCGACAGTTACGACACGGGCACCCCGGCCGCCAAGCCTGTCGGTGCGATCACGGCGATTCGGTCCGCTTTTCCCGGCCGGGCCGCCGCGCTACAATCGGCCCGTTCCAAGCGGTCGGTGCTATAGAATTTTTGTTCTGGAGGAGCGCAGCGTGGGTTCGATCCATCATTTCATCGACGGCAAGGCCGCGCCCGGCCGCAGCGGCCGCGGCGGCGACGTGTTCAACCCGGCGACCGGCGAGGTCTCGGGCCGTGTCGACTTCGCCTCGACCGAGGATGCCGATGCCGCCATCGCCTCGGCCCAGAAGGCGCTGCCCGGCTGGGCGGCGACGCCGACGGTGATCCGCGCCCGCGTGATGTTCAGGTTCAAGCAGCTGATCGAGGAGAACGTCGAGGAGCTGGCGCAGATCGTCACCGCCGAGCACGGCAAGGTCCTGTCCGACGCCAAGGGCTCGATCCAGCGCGGGTTGGAGGTGGTGGAGTTCGCCTGCGGCATCCCGCATCTGCTGAAGGGCGAATTCTCCGAGAATGTCGGGCGCGAGATCGACAGCTTCTCGATCCGCCAGCCGGTCGGGGTCTGCGCCGGCATCACGCCGTTCAACTTCCCGGTGATGGTGCCGCTGTGGATGTTCTCCATCGCCATCGCCTGCGGCAACACCTTCGTGCTGAAGCCGTCGGAGAAGGACCCGTCCGCCGCCAACTGGCTGGCCGCCAAGCTGCTCGAGGCGGGCGCGCCTCCGGGCGTGCTGAACGTGCTGCATGGCGACAAGGTCGCGGTCGATTCGCTGCTGACCGACCCGCGCGTCGCCGCCGTCAGCTTCGTCGGGTCGACTGCGATCGGCGAGTACATCTATTCGACCGCGGCCGCCCACGGGAAGCGGGTGCAGGCGCTGTGCGGCGCCAAGAACCACATGGTGGTGATGCCGGACGCCGACCTCGACAAGGCGGTCGACGCGCTGATGGGGGCCGGCTACGGCTCGGCCGGCGAGCGCTGCATGGCGGTGTCGGTGGCGGTCGCGGTCGGTGACGTCGGCGACCGGCTGGTCGAGAAGCTGGTGCCCAAGGTGCGGGCGCTGAAGGTGGCGCCGGGCACCGATCCGGATGCCGAGATGGGGCCGCTGGTCACCAAGCAGCACTACGACAAGGTGCGTGGCTATGTCGACATCGGCGTCCAGGAGGGCGCCAAGCTGCTGGTCGACGGCCGCGGCCTGAAGCTGCAGGGCTATGAGGGCGGCTATTTCGTCGGCGGCTGCCTGTTCGACCATGTCGAGCCGAACATGCGGATCTACAAGGAAGAGATCTTCGGGCCGGTGCTGTCCGTGGTCCGCGCGCCGGACTTCAAGACCGCGCTGGGCCTGGTCAACGACCACGAATACGGCAACGGCACCGCGATCTTCACCCGCGACGGCGACGCGGCGCGGACCTTCGTCAGCAACTGCAATGTCGGCATGGTCGGCGTCAACGTGCCGATCCCGGTGCCGATGGCATTCCACACCTTCGGCGGCTGGAAGCGGTCGGCCTTCGGCGATCTCGGCATGTACGGCAATGACGGCGTGCGCTTCTACACCAAGCTGAAGACGGTGACCGAGCGCTGGCCGACGGGGATCAAGGGCGGGGCCGAGTTCACCATGCCGGTGATGCGCTGAACGGTGATGATGGGAGGTGAGCCTAAAGCTCACCTCCCAATTTCCGATTGTCATGCCACGGCTTGACCGTGGCATCCAGGGGCAGCTAGAGCGGCTCTCGACGGCCCCTGGATTGCCCGGTCAAGCCGGGCAATGACAGCAAAAATTGACTATCAGGCGGCTTCGACCAGGCCCGACGAGGCCTTGGCCTGCAGATGCGCCTCGGCCACGGCGCGGTCGCGGTGCTCCGGGCCCATCGCCAGGCCCTCGGCGCGGACGAAGTCGATCTCGGTGACGCCGAGGAAGCCGAGGATGGTGCGCAGATAGGCCTCCTGATGGTCCAGGGCCTCGAGACCTGCGGTGTAGACGCCGCCGCGCGAGGAGACGATGACGACCTTGCGGCCGCCGGCCAGGCCGATCGGGCCCTTCTCGGTGTAGCGGAAAGTGCGCCCCGCCTGCGCCAACCGGTCGATCCAGGCCTTCAGCTGGGTCGGCACCGAGAAATTGTACATCGGCGCGCCGATCACCACGACGTCGGCCGACAGGAACTCCCCGACGATGGCGTCGACCAGCACCCGCTCCTCGGCCTGGGGCCCCGTCAGGTCGGCATCCTTGCCGAACTTCACCACGGCGGCGCGCTCGCCCGACAGGTGCTCCGGCGGGGCGGCGTCGAGATCGCGATACACCAGCTCGGCCTGGGGATAGCGGGCGCGCCAGCCGTCGACGGTCGCCTTGGTCAGTTGGCGGGACACCGAGGCGTCGCCGAGCACGCTGGAATCGATGTGCAGGATCTTCATGGGGTAGCCCCTCGGTGTTACAGATGACATCGACATTGCATTTACGAGTGATGCCAATCAGTCTGTAGCCCCGAAATTCGTGATGGATCGTTCCATCGGTGATCACAATGTGGCTGCGGTGAGCGCGATGCTGGACCTGAACGACCTCCGCCTCTTCGCCAAGGTGGCGCAGCTGGGCGGCTTCACCGCCGCCGGCCGGGCGCTGGGCCTGCCCAAGTCGCGGCTCAGCCGCCGCATCGCCGGGCTGGAGGACCAGCTCGGCGTCCGGTTGCTGCAGCGCTCGACCCGCCGGCTGTCGCTGACCGATGTCGGCGAGAGCTTCCTGCGCCGTTGCGAGACCATGCTGGCCGAGGCCGAGGCGGCGGAGCAGGCGGTGGCCCAGGCGCGGTCGGAGCCGAGCGGGCTGATCCGGATCACCTGCCCGCACATCCTGGCCCAGACCATGATCGCGCCGCTGATCAACAGCTTCCTGGCCGCCCATCCGGCGGTGCGCATCGCCATGGAACTGACCGGCCGCCGGGTCGACGTGATCGAGGAGCGGGTCGACCTGGCCTTCCGCGTCCGCCGGCCGCCGACCGAACCCTCCGACGTCGTCGTCCGGGTGCTGTCCCAGACCCGCGGCGTGGTGGTGGCCGCGCCGGCGCTGCTCGACCGGCTGGGCCGGCCGCTGGAGCCGGTGGATTTGATCGGGCTCGGCACGCTCGACCTGCATCGCGCCGACGGCCGCCACAGCTGGACCCTGGCTGATGCCGATGGCGGCACCCAGTCGGTGCCGCATGTGCCGCGGCTGGCGACCGACGACATGTTCACCCTGCGCCAGGCCGCGGTCGACGGGCTCGGCGCGGCGCTGCTGCCGGACTACATCTGCCGCCCGGCGATCCAGGCCGGGCAGCTGGAGCACATCCTGCTCGACTGGCGGGTGCCGGAGGGGGAGGTGCAGGCGGTGTTCGCCTCCCGCCGCGGCCTGGTGCCGGCGGTGCGAGCGCTGGTCGACCATGTCGTCCGCTGGGTCCCGCGGATGGTGGCGATCTGCGACAGCGAGCTGCCGGCCGAGGACGTGCTTCCGCCCTATGCCGATTCCGGCGCCAATGCGGTCGCGCTCGGCCTGGACGCGATGATGTTGACGGCCCGGGCGGCGCCCCACTAGCGTGGCCGCGCCGGGTCCCTCGGCCCTGAAGGTCAGCCCCTGATCCGATGCCCCGCCCGACGACGACAGGCCTCCTGCTCCTCCTGGCCATCGGTCTCGCCGCCATCCCGGCGGCGGCGAAGCCGCAGCGGATCGTCTCGCTCAACCTGTGCGCCGATGCGCTGGTGCTGCGCCTGGCCGACCGCGCCGACGTGCAGTCGGTGACCTGGCTGGCGCGCAACCCTGACAATTCCGTGGTGGCGGCCGAGGCGGCGACGGTGCCGGTCAACCACGGCCTGGCGGAGGAGGTCGCGGCCCTCAGGCCCGACCTGGTCGTGGTCGGCGCCTTCACCGCCCGGACCACGGTGGCGCTGCTGCGCCGGCTGGGCCTGCCGATCCTGGAGCTCGATGTGCCCGACACCATCGACGGCATCCGCGCCCAGACCCGCCGGGTGGCGGCGGCGCTGGGGCAGGTGGAGCGGGGCGAGGGCATGGTCGCGGCGATGGATGCCCGGCTGGCGGCGATCCGGCCGCCGGCGTCGCATCCGCTGGCGGTGGTGCTGCGGCCGAACGGCTTCACCGCCGGCCGCGGCTCATTGGTCGACGAGATCCTGGCCCGGGCCGGCGCCCGCAACCTCGCCGCTGAGCAGGGGCTGGAGAATTACGGCCAGATCCCGCTCGAGACCGTGGCCCTGGCCGGGGTGCGGCTGCTGATCCTGAACCAGGCGGAGAACCGCGACCCGTCCCTGGGCGAAGCCCTGCTGGACCACCCGATCCTGGCGGCCCTGCCGGATCTCCGGCTGGTCCGGGTGCCGTCGCGGCTGTGGACCTGCGCCGGGCCCGAGGTGGCGGACGCTGCTGCCCTGATCGCCGCCGCGGCTCGCCAGGCGGAGGGGGCGGGGCCGTGAGAGAGCGATTTTCCAAGTCCCCCCTCCCCCTGCGGGAGGGGGGTAGGGGGAGGGGGTTTTCTCCACTCAGAACCGATGCAGGTCTGCTGCCCCCGGCTTCGCGGTCGAGTGCGATCCGACCCGTTCGCGCGCCGATGCGCGCAGACCCCTCCCCCTATCCCCCTCCCGCAAGGGGAGGGGGGACAAGAAGGGGCGCCAGGCGGGAGAGGCAATGCGTTTGGGCGTCCAATGGCCTGTTTTCGGCGGAGGAAGGATGACCGCTGGAGTCAACTCCGCCATCCCCTCCCACACCCTGCTGGTCGCCGGGCTCGCCCTGGCCGCACTCGCCTGCCTGGCGTGGTCGGTCGCCACCGGCTACACCCCCTTCGACCTGTCCGCGGCGCTGGGCGACGTCCTGGCGGGCCGCCAGACCCTGCCGGCGCTGGTGCTGGTCGAGCTGCGGCTGCCGCGGGCGCTGCTCGGCCTGCTGGTCGGCTTCAGCCTCGGCCTCAGCGGCGCGGCGATGCAGGGACTGCTGCGCAACCCGCTGGCCGAGCCGGGGGTGATCGGCGTGTCGGCCGCGGCGGCGCTGGGCGCGGTGCTGGTATTCTACTCCGGCCTCGCCGGCAGCTTCGCGCTGGCCCTGCCGCTGGGCGGCATCGCCGGGGCGGCGCTGGCGACGCTGCTGCTGTTCGGCCTGGTCCGGCGCGGCGCCGGCACCATGACCCTGATCCTGGCCGGCGTCGCCATCGGCAGCGCCGCCGGCGCCCTGACCGCGCTGGCCCTCAACCTGTCGCCCAACCCCTATGCGGCGCTGGAGATCGTGTTCTGGCTGATGGGGTCGCTGGCCGACCGCAGCATGGTCCATGTCTGGCTGGTGCTGCCGCCGATGCTGCTGGGCTGGGGCCTGATCCTGGCTGGCGGCCGCGCCCTCGACGCGCTGACCCTGGGCGAGGACACGGCGGCCAGCCTCGGCTTCGGCCTCGGCCGGCTGCGGCTGCAGCTGATCCTGGGCACCGCGCTGGCGGTCGGCAGCGCCGTGGCGGTGACCGGCGCGATCGGCTTCGTCGGGCTGGTGGTGCCGCATCTGCTGCGGCCGTTGGTCGGGCACCGGCCGGGGCGCCTGCTGCTGGTCAGCGGCCTCGGCGGCGCGGTGCTGATCCTCCTGGCCGATATCGGGCTGCGGCTGGTCCGGGTGCAGCCGGAGCTGAAGCTGGGCGTCGTCACCGCGATCATCGGCGCGCCGTTCCTGTTCAGCCTGATCTGGCGGCTGCGGCGGAGCCCGTGATGCGGATCGACGCCATCGGACTCCGCATCGCCCTGGGCGGCCGGCCGGTCCTCGCCGGGGTCGACCTCGCTTTGGTGCCGGGCGAGCTGGTCGGGCTGATCGGCCCGAACGGCGCCGGCAAGACCACGCTGCTGCGCATCCTGGCCAACCTGCTGGCGCCGGATGCCGGCGCGGTCCGCTATGATGGCCGGTCGGCGCGGCAACTCGGCGGCGACGCCCTGGCGCGCGGCCTGTCGGTACTGATGCAGGGCGGCGAGGTGAACTGGCCGCTGCGGGTCGATCATCTGGTCGCGCTGGGGCGGCTGCCACATCGCCGGGGCCTGGGCGGGCTGTCCGCGGCCGACCGCGACGCGGTGGCCCGGGCGCTGGACGCCGCCGACGCCGCGCATCTCCGGCTGCGCACCGCCGGCCAACTGTCGGCGGGGGAGCGGATGCGGGTGCTGTTCGCCCGGGCGCTGGCGGTCGAGGCGCCGATGCTGTTCGCGGACGAGCCGGTGGCGGCGCTGGACCCGTTCCACCAGCTGCAGATCATGGAGCTGCTGCAGGGCCGGGCGCGGGCGGGCACCGGCATCCTGGCGGTGCTGCACGACCTGCCGCTGGCCGGCCGCTTCTGCGACCGGCTGGTGCTGCTGCAGGATGGACGGATCCTGGCCGACGGCCCGCCCGAGGCGGTGCTGACCGACGACCATCTGCGCCGGGCCTATGCGGTGGAGGTGCAGCGCGGCCAGCGGGACGGCGTCGGCTACGTCCTGCCGTGGTCCCGCATTGGGCCGAAGGGGGAGGGGTGATGGCGATCGAGCGTCAGCCGGAGCCGGGGCCGGAGGCGGTGCGGCGCCTGATCCGGGAGCAGGTGGCAGAGGCCGACACCGGCTGGAGCCTGGGGGGCTTCGGTGCGATCGCCGAGTTCCTGCGTACGCCGGGGGAACCGGTGGCAGTGACGGCCGATGCCGGCGGCGTCGCCGTCGTCACCGATCTCGGCGCGATGCGGATCGACTGGATCGCCGGGCTGCGCCCTGTCGCCTACGAGACCGCGGTGGAGGACGATCGCTGGAGCCATGCGGTGGCGCTGTGCCTGGAGGCGGCGCAGGCGGCGATGAACCGGCGATCGGTGGTCACCGAACTCGGGCCCGACGAAGCGGCACTGCGACCGGGGGATCGCGAGGCAATCCTGTTCGACCTCGGCCTCGGCATGCTGCAGGCCGACATCTGTGTGCGCAGCGCCGATCCGGCCCTGCTGGCGCAGCTGCGGGCGGGATGCGGGCAGTCGCTGTTCGCGCCCGGCAATTCGCTGACGGGCGCGCTGATCGCCGCCGGTCCGCACCGCGTGTTCCAGGCGCGGCTGGGGCGCATCGAGGTCTACCAGCCGGTGCCGCCGGCCGACGGCCGCAGCCCGGAGGGGCCGCACACCCATGTGCTGCCGAAGCTGCTGGCGAGCGGCCGCACCCATGCGGCGACAGCACCGATCCCGGCGGGCTGGGTGCCCTGCGCCCATCTGTTCCCGCCGCACCCCGCCCGCGATGCAATGGGGCGCAGCCAGCCCTTCGACCGAGGGCGCCACGACGCGTTCCAGGCCGTTTGGCGGGAGTTCGGCGATCCGCATGCGGTGGCGCTGAAGGACGAGGTCATGGCCGCGCTGGGCGTCGGCCAGGGGCTGCCGGCGCTGGACAGCCGCGCCGACCGGGCCGTCGGCCGGGTCGCGCGATGCCAGACCCGGGCCCTGGCCAGCCTCTAAGTCAGGCGCCCGAGCCTTATCAGGTGCCCGGCGTGCGGCTCTGGTCGGCGCTGAACTTCAGCGGCACCTCGCCCAGATTCTTCAGGTTCAGCGTCAGGAAGAAGGAATAGCCCTCCTTCTGGTCCTCGGCGGTGGTGAACTGGCGCTGCACGTTGACGCCGAAGGTGAAGCACTCATCCATGTACTGGGCGCCGAGATTGTAGCGGAACGGCCGCATGTTCTCGATGTCGTAGGTCATGCCGGTGGAGAGCGACCAGAAATCCGTGATCTGGGCCTTGGCGCCGGCCCCCAGCTGCTGCTGGTTGAAGCTGTTGCCCTCGTCGTCCTCGCCCTTGTCGTCGAGCAGGCTGTAGTTGACGTTGAGGTTCAGCCAGTCGGGTCCGGTGGTGGTGGCCTGGACGTATTGCCGGCGGCTGTAGAAGTTGTCCTTGTCCAGCCGGAAGCGCCAGTCGAGGTTCAGGTAGGGCCCGGGATGCACGGTCACGCGGCCGACATAGTCGGACAGCTGGTCGCGCAGGCCGGAGCTCTCCGGGAAATCGTCATCGGTCTCGAAGCGATAGCTTTGGCCCAGGAAGAAGGTCGCGGAGGTGCCGTCGACCCCGTACAGCCCGTAGCGGAAGCCGTAGGAGACGTGCTGGCCGCCCTCGACCCGGTCGAGGCCCGGGAAGCGGCTTTCGCTGAACAGGTTGATCTCGTCGAACTCGATGTCCGAGCTGTCGTTGTTCGGGATCTTGTCGCCGTTGCTGACATGCGGCGCGACGCTGAGGCTGACGATCGGCTCCAGCATCTGCTGGTAGGAGCCGAGCTGCCCGACGAAGGGATAGCGCGCGGTCGCCGTCGCGACCGGGAACAGCCGGGTGGCGGCGACGCCGTTCTTGGTCAGGACCTCGTCGGGCCCGCCATTCACCACCAGGGTGCCGTCCGGCACGTCGTCCGACTGGTAGACGTCGGCCCGCAGATAGGTCCGTGCCGACAGCACGATGCCGCTGTCGCTGTAGAACTCCCGCTGCCAGCCGGCCTGGGTGGACAGGCGCCGGGTGTCGATGCCGCGGTTGGGGTCGCTGGTCACAGCATCGAAGTCGCGCAGCAGGCTGACGGCGCTGGCGTTGGCGAACCATTGGCCGCCGAGGATGGTGTTGGGTTCGCTGACGTAGTTCGCGGTGACCGAGGGCAGGATGGTGGGCGAGAAGCCCTTGCTGCCGACGCCGGTGCCGGGCGTGCGCAGGTCCTGCCAGTCCAGCGCCTCGACCCCGATATAGTTCAGGCCGTAGAAGCCTTCGGCAAAAGCCCGGCTCTGCAGGATATCCGCGCCGGAGATGTTGAAGTTGTCGATATAGGTGCGATCAGACGTGCGGTTGACGTTGACGCCGAACCGCCAGTTCTGGTCGAAGTCGTAGGCCGCCGTGCCGAAGAAGTGCCAGCGCAGCTGCTGCGACCGGAAGTCGAGGTTGCTGCCGTTGGGTCCTGAATTGTCGTTCAGGATCTTGCTGTAGCCGCTCTGGTTGATGCTGCCGTTGAGGGTGATGAGGCCCTTGTCGAAGCGCTTGCGGTACTCGCCGGTGAACAGCGTGCCGGAATCGCGGGTCAGCGTGGCGCCCACCGTGGCGTCCTGGTCCGGCGAGATGTCGAAATAATACTGCAGGCCGAAGAACGGCCCGACGTCGGAGGTCGAGCCGAAGCTCGGGAACAGGAAGCCCTGGCGGCGGTCGACCGACGGGTCGGGCATCGAGAAGTACGGCGAGTAGAACAGCGGGACGCCGAACAGGTCGATGAAGGCGTCGTGGAAGATGATGTCCTTCGACACCGCGTCGCTGGTCACCCGGATGGCGCGGATCTGCCACAGCGGCGGTGCCGTCGGGTCGTCCTTGCACAGGTTGCAGGGCGAATAGAGGGCGCGGTCGATGGTGGTGATCTCGCCGCGCTCGCGCACCGCGCTGTTGCCGATCATCCGCGAGTTGTCGGACAGGATCAGCGACACCTGCTGGATGAAGCCGTCCTTCATGTCGTCGGTCAGCTCGGCATAGTCGCCCAGCATGACCTCGCCCCCGGGCTGGACCAGGGCGACATGGCCGCTGGCCGCGACGATCTGGGTCTTCTGGTTGTAGGTGACCTGATCGGCGCGGAGGATCTGGTTGTTCTGGTTGATCTCGACCTTGCCGCGCGCGGTCACGAGACCCAGCGTCTGGTCGTAGATCAGCTCGTCGGCGATGACGACCGGCGGCTCCCCCGCGGGGGCGGCCGGTTTCTGCTCAGGCGCCGGCGGCTCGGGAGCCCCCGGAGCGGCGGGGGGCTGCTGTTCCTGGGCCGACGCACCGACCGCCGTCAGAACGGCGAGAACGGAAACGGCGCTGAGAAATGACGATAACCGATTGATTCGTTTCACTGCCGCTTCCACGCTCCGACACGAGCCGTCGCCCCTTGTGCCGAATGCGAAGGGGCGAAGTCAACGTGCGTCGCGGCAGGGACCGATCAAGCGGCGGTTTCGGTGACCTCGGCGGCGGTGCGCTTGCGCTGCGGAACCGGCCGCAGCAGGAAGGCCGGGACGTGGTCGCCCAGCCCGAGCACCGGTGTGTCGTCGCGATCCTCGCGCGAGGAATGGCGCCGGTCGCGGCCCCGATCCTCGTTGCGATCGTCACGGCGGGGGCGGTCCTGCGCTGGCCGCGGACGGTCGTCGTGGCGACGGGCCTCGCTGCGCGGTGCCTCGTCGCGATGGCCCTCGCTGCGGTGGCCTTCACTGCGGTGGGACGCGACCGCAGCGGGCTCCGCCTGGCGCGGCTCGTCGTGCCGCGAGTCCGCCGGACGCGAGTCGGTCTGGCGGGCATCGGCCTGACGCGGAGCGGCCTGGCGGGGGGCGGGACGGGGCCTGCCGCGACGCGGCCGATCCTCGACCACCGGGGCGGCGCTGGCCTCCTCGGCAACCACCTGAGGCTCTTCCGTGCGGCGCGGCTCGGCGGCGGCCGAGTCGCGGGTCCTGCGCTTGGGCGCCTCCGGGCGCTCGCCGCGCCGGCGCGCCTTGCCGCGCTGCTTGATCTCGTCGTCGGACAGGAAGCCTTCCAACCCGATCTCCGGCAGCACCAGGACCGGGATCTGCTTCTTGATCAGGCTCTCGATCGCCTTGACGAAGCGGCCGTCCTCGGGCGTCGCGATCGAATAGGCCTTGCCGGTCTTGCCGGCACGGCCGGTGCGGCCGACGCGGTGGACATAGTCGTCGGCGTGGATCGGCACGTCGAAGTTGAAGACATGACCGATGTCGCTGACGTCGATGCCGCGGGCGGCGACGTCGCTGCAGACCAGCGTGGTGATGTCGCCGCGCTTGAACCGGTCCAGCGTCTCGTTGCGCACCGATTGCACCAGGTCGCCATGCATCTGCCCGGCGTTGAAGCCATGGCTCTGCAGCGACTTGAACACCACCGACACATCGCGCTTGCGGTTGCAGAACACGAAGGCGCTCTTGACGTCCTCGGCCCGCAGCAGGTGGCGCAGCGCCTTGCGCTTGTCGTCGGCCTCGACCACCACGATGTGCTGCTCAAGCAGCTCGCCGGTGGTCGCCGGCGGCGCCACCGAGATCTGCTTCGGATTGCTCAGGAAGGCCTCGGACAGGCGCCGGATCTCCGGCGGCATGGTGGCCGAGAAGAACAGGGTCTGCCGCAGCGGCGGCAGCAGGCCGACGATGCGCTCGATGTCGGGGATGAAGCCCATGTCGAGCATGCGGTCGGCTTCGTCGATCACCAGGATCTTGACGTCGGCCAGCAGCACCTTGCCGCGCTCGAACAGGTCGAGCATCCGGCCCGGGGTCGCGATCAGCACGTCGACGCCGCGGTCCAGCTTCTTGATCTGGTCCTCGAAGCTCTCGCCGCCGATCAGCAGGGCGTAGGACAGCTTCTCGTACTTGCCGTACAGCTCGAAATTCTCGGCCACCTGGGCGGCGAGCTCGCGAGTCGGCTCCAGGATCAGCGAGCGCGGCATGCGCGCCCGCGCCCGGCCGGAGGCAAGGATCTCCAGCATCGGCAGGGTGAAGCCGGCGGTCTTGCCGGTGCCGGTCTGGGCGATGCCGAGGACGTCGCGGCCCATCAACACATAAGGTATGGCCTGGGCCTGGATCGGGGTCGGGGTGGTGTAGCCGACATCGTCCACGGCACGCAGGATTTCGGGCTTCAGCCCAAGATCCGAAAAGAGCATCGTACAGGAATCTTTACTAATGGGGGCGCGCCGAGCGGCCCGCCGCATGCCCTTTAGATGGGAAAACCACCCGTCAAGTCAATTGAAACTATCGAGACAGCCGGGCATGGCTCACCCTAGCGGGGCGCGAGTCGCGCGGTTTGACGATGAAGAAGTGGGAGACGTGACGAATGCTGCTCGATCGGGAAGACAGCGTTCTCCTGGTGGTCGACGTGCAGGAGAAGCTGGTGTCGGCGATGCATGATTTCGCGACGGCACGGAAGGCGATCGAGACCCTGATCCGCAGCGCGGCGGCGCTCGGCGTGCCGGTGCTGTTCGCCGAACAGTACCCGAAAGGACTGGGGCCGACCCTGCCGGAGCTGGTGGCGCTGGCGCCGGATGCGCCGGTTGTACCGAAGGTGCGCTTCTCCGCCGTCGGCGAACCGGCCCTGCTCGACCACCTCGAAGGCATCGGCCGCCGCACCGTGGTGCTGTGCGGGCTGGAGAGCCATGTCTGCGTGCTGCAGAGCGCCTTCGACCTGCACGACGCCGGTTTCCGCGCGGTGGTGGCGATCGACGCGACGACGTCGCGGGCGCCGCGCAGCACCGCGGTGGCGGAGCTGCGCCTGGTCCAGGGCGGGATCGAGCTGGTGACGGCGGAAATGGCCTGCTTCGAATGGCTCGGCCAGGCCGGGACCGACGAGTTCCGGACGGTGAGCGCCTTCCTGCGATGACCCTGCCGGTCGTGTTCGTGCCTGGCCTGCTCTGCGATGCGGATCTGTGGGCGGCACAGCTGGCGATCGTCTCGGCCGACCGGCCGGTGGTGGTCGCCAACATCGCCGGCGCCGACACCGTGGCCGCGTTGGCCCGGGCGGTGCTGGCGGATGCGCCGCAGCGCTTCGCCCTCGCAGGTCTCTCGATGGGCGGTTATGTCGCGCTGGAGATCATGCGCCAGGCGCCGGGACGGGTGGCGGGGCTGGCGCTGCTCGACACTTCGGCCCGGCCGGACAGCGAGGAGCAGACCCGCCGCCGCCGCGCCCTGCTGGCGCTGGCCCGGACCGGCCGGTTCAAGGGGGTGACGCCGCGGCTGCTGCCGACCCTGCTGCATCCCGACCGGCTGGCGGATCCGATCCTGACCGGGCGGGTGATGGCGATGGCCGGCCGGATCGGCCGGGACGCCTTCCTGCGGCAGCAGACGGCGATCCTCGGGCGTCCCGACAGCCGGCCGGACCTGATGCGGATCGACTGCCCCACTTTGGTGGCGTGCGGCCGGCAGGATGCGCTGACGCCGCTGCCGCTGTCGGAGGAGATGGCGGGGCTGATCCCCGGGGCGGAGCTGGTCGTGGTCGAGGACAGCGGCCACCTGTCGCCGATGGAGCGGCCCGACGCGGTCAATGCCGCGCTGGCGTCATGGCTCGGGCTGTTGTGAGGCCGCTCAGTCGGGGAACCCGCCGATCCGTCCGAACAGGGGCGGCGGGGTGTAGGGGAACAGCTCGATGGTGAGGTGGCTGATCAGGTTGATGAAGGCGGGATCGTCCGGCCCGCTGGACTGGTCGAGGAAGCCGGTCACCGCCGACGCCTCGCGGCCGGCGACGCAGAAGGCGGCGCGAACGAGGATCGGCCGCATGGCCGGGGCCGTGGTCCAGGTCTTGCGGTCGCACAGGTCGAACGGGTTGACCGCCGGCTGGGCGTTGAACACCACCGAGACGAAATAGTCGCGGTTCTCGGTCGGCCCCGGGGTCGGGGTGAAGCGGGTGCGCGGGCCGACATAGGTGCCGGTCATGATCTGCGCCACCAGCTGCTCGAAGCCCGGCGTGTTGCCGTAGGGGTTGCCCTGGATGATGGTGCGCAGGTCGCGGCCGTCGGCGGCGGCGAAGAACTCGCCGCTGGAGTAGAGGGCGTTGAGGTCGCTGCGGACGATGCGGGGGCCGGTGCATCCGGCCAGCAGCAGCAGGGCCAGGGCGGTGGCGGGGACGGCGCGCAACGGGGTCATGGGGCGGCCCTTCCGGAGGCTGTCGATCGATGGGGGCGGCGGAGGGGCGGGAGCCCATCCGCCGCCGGACCTCACCGGTAGGGGAACAGCTGGATCGTCAGCTGGCGGATGGTGTCGACGAACTTCGGATCGGTCGGCCCGCTGGCCTGGTCGAGATAGGCCGACACCGAGGACGCTTCGCGCCCGGCGACGCAGAAGGCGGCGCGGATGACGATCGGGCGCTGGGCCGGCGCCGTGGTCACCGCCTGGCCGTTGCACAGCGAGCCGGAGACGACATCGGGCTGGGGGTTGACCGCCAGGGCGACGAAGTAGTCGCGCTTGGCGCTGGGGCCCGGCGTCGGGGTGAAGCGCGTCTTCGGGCCGACATAGGTGGCGGTCATGATCTGCGCCACCGCCTGGTCGAAGCCGGGCGTGCCGAAGGGATTGCCCTGCACCGTGGTGCGCAGGTCGCGCCCGTCGGCGGCCGAGGAGAACTCGACACTGGAGTAGAGCGGGTTGATGTCGTCGACCACGACACGGCCACCGCTGAGGCCGCCGCCGGCGCAGGCGGCGAGGCCGGTTCCGGCCAGGGCCAGGGCGGAGAGGGGGAGAAGGCGGCGAAGACGGGAGGTCATATTCGTTCTCATCCGTTGGCAGGCCGGTCATCATCATACGGCTCGCCGTGAGGCATCGCCAATGATCCGGCCACGCCCCCTTATACGGCGGGCCCGTCGGGGCGGATGGTGCCCCAGGTCACAGCCTGTGCCGTGCCCGATGTCGCACCCCCCTTGGTCTCAGATATCCAGCTCGGTCGCCTTGGTCGCGTTCTGCTGGATGAAGCGCAGCCGCAGTTCCGGCTTGCGGCCCATCAGCTGTTCGACCAGATCGGCGGTGCGGCGGCCGTCGAACTCATCCTCGGCGTCATCCGTCAGCTCGACCCGCAGCAGCGAGCGTGTCGACGGGTCCATGGTGGTGTCGCGCAGCTGTGCCGGCATCATCTCGCCGAGGCCCTTGAAGCGGCTGATCTCGACCTTCTTGCCGGCGAACTGCTTGGCCAGCACCTCGTCCTTGTGGGCGTCGTCGCGGCAGTAGACCGTGGTGTTGCCGGCCTGCACCCGGTACAGCGGCGGCTGGGCCAGGAACAGGTGGCCCTCGGCGATCAGGCCGCGCATCTCCTTGTAGAAGAAGGTCATCAGCAGCGACGCGATGTGGGCGCCGTCGACATCGGCGTCGGTCATGATGATGACGCGCTCGTAGCGCAGCTTGTCGCTGGCGTACTGGCCGCGGGTGCCGCAGCCCAGCGCCAGCGCCAGGTCCGAGATCTCCTGGTTGCCGGCCAGCTTGTCGGCCGAGGCGCTGGCCACGTTCAGGATCTTGCCGCGCAGCGGCAGGATGGCCTGGGTCTCGCGCTTGCGCGCCGCCTTGGCCGAGCCGCCGGCCGAATCGCCCTCGACCAGGAAGATCTCGGTGCCCTCGGGCGCAGTGCGGCTGCAATCGGCCAGCTTGCCCGGCAGGCGCAGGCGCGCGGTCGGGGTCTTGCGGCCATTGTCCTTGGCCTGCTTGCGGCGCAGCCGCTCCTCCGCCCGCTCGGTGAGGAATTCGAGCAGCCCTTCGGCCGATTTCGGGTCGGCCGACAGCCAATGGTCGAAATGGTCCTTGATCGCGCCCTCGACCAGCTTGGTCGCCTCGGGCGAGGACAGGCGGTCCTTGGTCTGGCTCTGGAACTGCGGGTTGGGGATGAAGATCGACAGCAGCACCGCCACGCCGCCCATCACGTCGTCGGCGGTGATCTGGCCGGCCCGCTTGTGGTTGGCCAGCTCGGCGAAGCCGCGCAGGCTGCGCAGCAGGCCGCTGCGCAGGCCCTGCTCATGGGTGCCGCCCTGGGGCGTCGGGATGGTGTTGCAGTAGGTGTGGACGAAGCCCTCGTCATCCTCCGGCCAGGCCACCGCCCATTCGATCTGGCCGCCGCCCCCGGGGAAGGTGGCGGTGCCGGCGAAGGCGGTCGGGGTGCGGGTCGGCCGGTCGTCCAGCGTGGTCTTGAGATAGTCGGACAGGCCGCCGGGGAAATGCAGCACCGCGTCGGCCGGGGTGCGGTCGTCGCCCGAGACCAGAGCGGGGTCGCAGCGCCAGCGGATCTCGACGCCGCGGAACAGATAGGCCTTGGACCGCGCCAGGCGGTACAGCCGGCCGGGCTGCAGCCGCGCCTCGGCGCCGAAGATCTCCGGGTCGGGATGGAAGGCGATGGTGGTGCCGCGCCGGTTCTGCACCGTGCCGCCACGCTCCAGCGGGCCCAGGGGCGCGCCGCGGGAATAGCGCTGGAGGTACAGCTGGCGGTCGAGCGCCACCTCGACCCTGAGGTCGTCGGACAGCGCGTTCACCACCGACAGGCCGACGCCGTGCAGGCCGCCCGAGGTGGCGTAGACCTTGTTCGAGAACTTGCCGCCGGAATGCAGCGTGGTCAGGATGACCTCGAGCGCCGACTTGCCGGGATATTTGGGATGCTCGTCGACGGGAATACCGCGGCCGTTGTCGCGGACGGTGACGAAGCCTTCGGCATCGAGCGCCAGATCGATCAAGGTGGCGTGGCCGGCAACCGCCTCGTCCATGGCGTTGTCGAGCACTTCGGCGACGAGGTGGTGCAGGGCGCGGTCGTCGGTGCCGCCGATATACATGCCGGGCCGCCGCCGGACCGGTTCGAGCCCCTCGAGAACCTCAATATCGCTCGCGGTGTAACTGTTGTCGGTCTTGCTGCTGGGGGCGAACAAATCTGTCATGATCCGGAGTCGGGGTCGTCCTGTGGATTTGCGTGCCAATTCCTTCATATAGACTTTTCCGGCCCTCAACGTAACCAAATCTAGGATCCGATCGGTGACAACCCTCCTGCCCGCCGGGGTGCCGGCCCTCCGCACCATCGCCATGCCGAAGGATGCCAATCCGAACGGGGACATCTTCGGCGGCTGGCTGCTGTCGCAGATGGATCTGGCCGGCGCCGTGGTGGCGCATGAGCGGGCCCGCGGCCGGACCGCGACGGTGGCGGTGGATGCGATGAGCTTCCTGGCCCCGGTGCGCATCGGCGACACCGTGTCCTGCTATGCCACCCTCGCGGCCACCGGCCGCAGCTCGATGAAGGTGAAGATCGAGACCTTCGTGCAGCGCCGCAGCGACCACACCATCGTCAAGGTCACCGACGGCACCTTCACCTATGTCGCGATCGATGAGCAGGGCAGCTCGCGGCCGCTGCCGCCGGGATAGTGGCGGCAGGGCGGCCGGGACGCCGCAGGCGGCGGGCCGCTACAGGCCCCAGCCGTAGCCGATGAAGGTCAGCGCGTAGCAGGTGCCGAACAGCAGGGTGAGGGTCACGGTCTCGCGGATGAAGGTCCAGTCGCTCATGATGTTCCCTTTGTGTTCCTATTTGTGGATAGGAACATAGAAGGAACATCCGGTCAAGCGGCTCAATCGACGATGAACAGCTTGGCGCCGGTGCGGGTCGAGGAGCGGTGGGCGGCGTCGCCGAAATCCGAGACCTGGTAGCTCATGCCGGCCGTCAGGGTGAAGCGGCGCCCGTCCTTCAGCTCGGTCTCCAGCTCGCCCTCGAGGACATAGAGGACATGGCCCCGGTCGCACCAATGGTCGGCCAGGTATCCTGGCGTGTACTCCACCATGCGGATGCGCAGGTCGCCGATGGCCAGGGTGCGCCAGTGTGCCGTTCCGGTCTCGCCCGGATGCTCGGTCGCGGGCTGCCGGTCCCAGTCGGTCACGGTGAAGGGGAAGGGTGGAATCTTCATCGGGTGCTCCTCAGGCCGGCACGTCGGCCGCGATCAGCAGGAAGGGCGGGCGCTGGCGCTCGATGGCGAATTCCGGATGGTCCGCGATCTGCTCGGCGGTCGGGCCCCATTCCTCGAGATGGGCGAGGGTGAAGCCGGCGCGCAGCAGCAGGGCGACATAGGTGGCGATGGTGCGATGCTGCTTGATCACGCCCTCGGCCAGCCAGTCGGTGATGCGCGGGCCTTCCTCCAGGTAGCGGTCGACCGGCCAGACCTCGCGGCCCGCGGCGTCGCGCGACCAGCCGGGGGCGGAGGGCGCGGTGTAGATCGGGTGCTCCACCGAGGCCACCAGGCGGCCGCCCGGGGCGAGGGCACGGTGGATCTGCGCCACCAGCCCCTCCAGGTCCGCGATGTAGTGCAGTGCCAGCGAGCTGTAGGCGAGGTCGACCGAGGCCGGCGGCAGGTCGAGTGTCTCCAGGTCGGCCCTGGCATAGGTGACGGCGGCGTCCGGGTCGGTGGCCCGGGCGCGGGCCAGCATGTTCTCCGACACGTCGAGGCCGAGGACGTCGGCCGCCCCGGCCTGGCGCGCCCAGCGACAGAACCAGCCGAAGCCGCAGCCGAGGTCGAGCACCCGCTTGCCCCTGAGGTCCGGCACCAGGGCA
Source organism: Inquilinus ginsengisoli (assembly GCF_031453975.1). NCBI lineage: Bacteria > Pseudomonadati > Pseudomonadota > Alphaproteobacteria > Rhodospirillales > Rhodospirillaceae > Inquilinus > Inquilinus ginsengisoli. Next base: position 559,308 of record NZ_JAVDPW010000002.1, on the reverse strand, counting down.
CGCAGCGCCGGCCATTCCGGGGCGCCGTCCAGGCCTTCGACCGACCGGCGCAGCCCGCTGTATCCGGCAAAGAATTCAGGGTTGTCGTAGATGTTCTGGGTCACGTGCGATTCTCCAATTTCGGGGATCGGACGGGGCGCGCGAGACCATGAAAAAGCCCCGTCCGTTTCCGGCGGGGCTGACCGATTGCGAGCGGCGATCCAGGATCAGCGCGCACAGACTCCGGGCGTCCCGCCGATGGCGATGCGGGCGGGTCTGGCGACGATGTGGGTGTCGGTCACGGGCATGTCCTATCTATCGCGGGCCGGCCGTGCGGCGTCAAGGGACGGCTTCATATCCGGTGCCGGCGCGGCCCGGGGTGCGGGCCGCGCCTTGTGGCCTACCAGTAGCCCTTGCCCTTGAGGTCGCCGGCCACGGCACCGGCGGCGCCGCCGATCAGGGCGCCGATGCCGGCATTGCCGCCCGCGATGGCGCTGATCGCGGCACCGCCGGCGGCGCCGATCCCGGCGCCGGTCAGGGTGGTCTGCTCCTCGCGGGTCAGGTTGCTGCAGCCGGAGGCCAGCAGCGCGCCGCACAGCGTCAGCGGCAGGAGAATCGTCTTCATCTCGGGCTCTCCCTACTTCTTCCGGGGCTGGACCTTGGCGACATCGGTGACGATCACCGAAATCACCGACCGCGCGGTCTGGTCCGGATGGGCGGCGTAGTAGTCGTCGACGCCCTTGGAGATCTCGGTCAGCGTCAGCGGCTGCAGGTTGGTGACCAGCGCGCTGATCATGCCCGGCCGGCTGCGGCGGTCGTCCTTGCGCAGCTCGTATTCGACCGAGACGACATTGGCCACGCCGACCAGGAAGGCCTTCTTCTCGGAATCGGACGCCTTGGTCCAATGCTCGCCGGTGACCAGCGGGACATCCCCCGCCTGCGCCGGCGTGCCCGCGACCGCGGCGAGCAGGACGGCCCCCAAAAGCAGGGGTTTCATGGACAGTCGTGCCATTACTTGCTCCCGAACAGGAATCCACGAGCCATTCTTTGGACGTTCGGGGGCGATAATCAATAGAGGATGGCCGGCTGGCCTGGAAACCCCCGCCGGGGCGGGGCCGTCAGCCCCAGCGCCGGATCACCAGTAACCCTTGCTCTTCAGGTTGCCGGCCACGGCGCCGACGGCACCACCGACCACGCCGCCGGCCAGCAGGCTGCCGCCGGTCAGGGCGGTCAGCGCGACGCCGCCGGCCGCGCCGATTCCGGCGCCGCTGAGCGTGCCCTGGGCCTCGCGGCTCATATTGGTGCAGCCGGACGCCAGCAAGGCGGCGGCAAGGGCGATCGGCAGCAGGCGGGGCAGGGTCCGGACACTCACGGGGCGGTCACTCACAGGCGAGGGGAAGTTCGGTCGGCTGGGCAACCCGGCGCGGCCCTGTTTGTTCCCGCCGCGCACCGTCCTGCTCCTGCCGGCCCGCCTGATGCCGCGGCCGGCCTGGGCCAGTCGCGCGTGACGCAAAGGTTCCGGGTGCTGCGGTTTGGCCGCAGCACCCTGTCGTCGGGATCAGAGCACGAAATCTCCGGCGGCCAGGTCGTGGACGCCCAGCAGCACGATCGTCAGGTCGCCATGGCCGTCGCCGTCGATGTCCGCGCTCACCGCCGTGTTCGACCCGTCGGTGAAGAACCGCACCTCGCCGGCCTGGCCGGAAAAGGCGGCGTCGCCGATGAAGCTGAAGGCGGTGTCGCCGTTGCCGCCGTTGCCGTCGGCATCGATGGCGGAGAGGTCGATCCTGTCGCCCTGCGCCTGGGAGAAGTCGACGATCAGGTCGCGGGTCTCGACGGTGGTGCCGGTGTCGGCGGCGCTGGCATAGGCGAAACTGTCGGCCCCGGCGCCGCCGATCAGGATGTCGGCGCCGGCCCCGCCCTCGATCCGGTCGCTGCCGGTGCCGCCGACCAGCCGGTCGTCGCCGCCGGCACCGGCCAGCACGTCATCGCCGGCCAGGCCGCGCAGGATGTTGCCGCTGTCGTCCCCGGTCAGCGTGTCGCCGAACAGGCTGCCGTGGATCACCTCGATGGCGTCGACATAGACGTCGCCCTCGGCATTGCCGCCGTGGTTCTCATGCGTCGTCAGGTTGACCGAGACCGCGGCGCCGCTCTCGGCGTAGCTGACAATGTCGATGCCGTTGCCGCCGGTCAGGGTGTCGGCCCCGGCGCCACCGCGCAGCAGGTCGTTTCCGTCCCCGCCGTCCAGCCGGTCGACGCCGTCGCCGCCGGCGAGGTGGTCGCTGCCGGCGCCACCGTCGATCGAATCGTCGCCGCCCTGGCCGCGCAAAGTGTTGCCGCCGGCATCACCGGTCAGCACATCGGCGAAGTTGCTGCCGTGGATGGCCTCGACATCGTTGGCGATGACATCGCCCTCGGCCGCCCCGCCATGGGCCTGGTGGGTGAGGAGGTTGATGCGCACCCCGGCGGTGCTGTCGGTGTAGGTGATGGTGTCGATGCCCTGGCCGCCGTTCAGGACGTCGGCCCCGGCGCCACCATGCAGCAGGTCGTTGCCGGTGCCGCCATCCAGGATATCGTTGCCGTCGCCGCCGGCGATCTTGTCGGTGCCGTTGCCGCCGGTGACGACGTCGTCACCGGCGGCGCCGCGGATCCAGTCGAGGCCGTTGCCGCCGTCGATGACGTCGAAGCCGGCGCCGCCGTCGATGGTGTCGTCACCGTTGCCGCCGGTGATCACGTCGAAGCCGGCGCCGCCGTCGATGATGTCGTCGCCATTGCCACCGCTCGCCACGTCGCTGCCGCCGCGAGCGTCGATGGTGTCGTCGCCCCGCGTGCCGATCAGGATGTCGGAGCCTTCGGTGCCCGTGATGATGGTCATGTGCGTTTCCCCGTTGCGAAATCGGACATCACGCTCTGACGAAGGCCGTGCGCCCCCTGCCGTCCGGCAGCCCGAGCTCCGCATCGGGGCCATCCGTCGGGGCATGCGGGACCGCAGCGGCCGTCCGAAGGATCGAGGCCGCGGCTATGGCGTCGGATCGAAGAGTTCAGATGTGCCGAAACCGCGCCGCGGCGCCGCAGCGGGAGTCAATGAAATGATCTCTTCCCTCCAGGCAGAGCGAAATCTGTATATCCTGGATTCAAGGTAGCCAAAAGATGGAATCTAAGATTTTAAATCTGTTAATCCGAAATTGCACAAAGGGGTATGGCTTGGATTTTAAACGTTTCCCTTTGCGCGACTGATCCTGGCCTTGCGCGTAGTTTTGAGAAAATCTTCAGCGAATTGTCGGCGTGGCGGGGGTGCAGGGGCTCCAAGGCCCATGCGTCCCCTCCAATTTGTCATGCCACGGCTTGCCCCCGGATCAAGTCCGAGGGGTGGCATCCAGGGGTGGTCAGAGCGGCTCTTGGTGGCCCCTGGATTGCCCGGTCAAGCCGGGCAATGACATTAAAAATTGAGGCCTGCGTCTCAAATCCTCAACCTGAAAACTTGACCGTACGCCGCCTCGGCTCTACCCCGCCGGGGTCAGGTGGCCGCCGCGGCTGAGGAAGGCGGCCAGGCGCTCGCTGTCGGGCCGGGTGAAGATCTTCTCCGGCGGGCCGTCCTCGGCGATGCGGCCCTCGTTCATGAAGATGATCCGGTCCGCCACCTCGCGGGCGAAGCGCATCTCGTGGGTGACCAGCAGCATGGTCATGCCGTCATCGGCCAGGCCCTTGATCACGGCCAACACCTCGTTCACCAGCTCTGGGTCCAGAGCCGAGGTCGGCTCGTCAAACAGCATCAGCTTGGGGTTCATGGCGATGGCGCGGGCGATGGCGACGCGCTGCTGCTGGCCGCCCGACAGCTGGCTGGGGTAATGGTCGCGCCGCTCCGCCAGCCCGACCCGGCCCAGCCACTGCTCGGCCAAGGCGCGGGCCTCGTCGCGCTTCATGCCCCGGACCTTGGTCAGGCCCAGCATGACGTTGCCGGCGGCGGTCAGGTGCGGGAACAGGTTGAAGCTCTGGAACGCCATGCCGGTCATGGCGCGTTGCGCCGCGATCGCCTTCTCCCTCAACCGGATGCGACGGCCGCCCTCGCTGCGATAGCCGATGGCCTGGCCGTCGATGCGGATGGCGCCGGCCTCGAACTCCTCCAGCAGGTTGACGCAGCGCAGCAGCGTGGTCTTGCCCGACCCGCTCGACCCGATCAATGCCACCACCTCACCGGCCGAAACCTTGAGGTCGATGCCCTTCAGCACCTCGTTCTGGCCGAACCGCTTGTGGACGCCCTCGATCTCCAGGATATGGCTCACGGACGGGTCCTCACTTCAGGGCATAGCGGCGGCTCAGCGATTTGCCGAAGCGCTCGATCGCGTAGTTGATGACGAAATAGATCGCCGCGGCCAGCAGGTAGAACTGCATGCTCATGTAGTTGCGGCTGATGATCTCCTTGGTCGCCAGCAGCAGCTCGGTGACCCCGATGACGGAGAGCAGGGTGGAGGTCTTCACCATCTCGGTGGCGGTGTTGACCCAGGTCGGCAGGATCTGGCGCAGCGCCTGCGGCATCAGGACGTAGACGACGGTGCGGCGGAAGGTCAGGCCGATCGACTTCGCCGCCTCGGTCTGGCCCTTGGGGATGGCCTGCAGCGCCCCGCGCACGATCTCGCCGACATGCGATCCGCAGAACAGGGTCAGGGCGAAGATCCCGGCCTGCACCGGGGTCAGCTGGATGCCGATCACCGACAGGATGTAGAACGCGGCCAGGATCAGCACCAGCACCGGGGTGCCGCGGATGAAGTCGACATACAGCCGCGCCGGCCAGCGGATCGGCGCCGGGCCGTAGGTCAGGGCCAGGCCGATCAGCGTGCCCAGGATGGTGCCGGCGACGATCGACAGCGCCGAGATCTGCACCGTCAGCCACAGCCCGTCCAGCAGCGCCCAGCGCACGGCCCAGACCTGTTCGAGGAAGGCATCCATCGGCGTCTCCTCAGCCCGTCCGCACCCGGGCCTCGACCCGGCGCAGCAGGAAGGCGATGGCGTAGCAGGTGGCGACGTAGAGCAGGCTGGTGACCATCCAGGTCTCGATCACGCGGAAGCTCTCGGTGTTGATCTTGCGGGCGTAGAAGGTCAGCTCCGGCACCGCGATCGCGGCGGCCAGCGAGGTGTCCTTGAACAGCGAGATGAAGTTGTTGCCCAGGGCGGGCAGGGCGTTGCGCAGCATCAGCGGGAAGGTGATCGACCGCCGGATCTGCATCGGTGTCAGCCCGATCGCCATGCCGGCCTCGCTCAGCCCCTTCGGCACCGCCAGCAGCCCGGCGCGGAACACCTCGACCAGATAGGCGCCAGCATAGATCGACAGCGAGATCACGAAGCTGGTGGACTTGTCGAAGCGGATGCCGGCCTTGGGCATGGCGAAGAACAGGAACAAGAGGATGATCAGCAGCGGCAGGTTGCGGAACAGGGTGACGTAGCCTGAGGCCAGCCCGCGCGCGATGCGACTGCGCGAGGTGGCAGCGAAGGCGCCAACCAGGCCGATGACGCAGCCGATCAGGATCGACACCACCGCCAGGCCGAGGCCGAGCGCCAGCCCGCTCAGCAGCAGCGGCCAGTTGTCCCACACGACCCCGAAATTGAACTGGTAGTTCACGCGATTCTCCGTCCGCGCCGACCCCTGATCCCAAGACCACAGAGCCCGTTCGAGAATGCGCTGGCGTGAGCCGCATGGTGGGGGTTTTGAGAACCGGCGCGCAGCGGACATGGTCGTCCGTGAGCACCGGAAGCGCAAAAACCTCCATCAGGCGGCCACGCCAGTAGCATTATCGAATGGGCTCTCAGCGCATCTCCATCGGGAAGCCGATCGCCGGGGCCGGCGGGCGCTGGCCGAACCACTGCTCGAACGAGGCGGCGTAGGTGTCGAATTCGACCCCGGTCATCGCCTCGTGCAGCGCGGTGTTGACGAAGTTCAGCCAATCCTGGTCGCCCTTCTTCACGGCGCAGGCATAGGTCTGCGGGCTCCAGCCATAGCCGGCATCGAGGTAGCGGTCGGGGTTCTGCTTCATGAACCAGCGCAGCGACGACGCGTCGGTGGCGACGGCGTCGGCGCGGCCGGAGTTCAGCGCCTCGTAGATCAGGTCGGTGCTCTCGTACTGGTCGACCGCCGCCTGCGGAAGCGCCATGTGCACCAGGGCCTCGGCATAGACGTTCTGCAGCACCGAGATGGTGGCGCCGCTGCCGGCCGCCTTGAGGTCGTCATAGCTCTTGTACTTGCCGTCCTTCAGCAGCAGCAGGCCGACGCCTTCGCGATAGTAGGGGATGGTGAAGTTCACCTGCTGCGCCCGGCTGGCGGTCACGGTGATGAACTGGCAGGTGATGTCGACCTTGTCGGTGGTCAGGTTCGGGATGCGGGCGTCGGAGGACTGGACCACGAACTCGACCTTGCTCGGGTCGTTGAACAGGCCCTTGGCGATGATCTTGGCCATGTCGATGTCGAAGCCGGCGAGGTCGCCCTGCTCGGTCTTGAAATGCCAGGGCGGGTTGGTGCTGCCGGTGCCGACGATCAGCTTGCCGCGGCTGAGCACCTCCTGAAGCTTGTCCGCGGCGAACGCGGAGCCGGCGCTGCCCAGCAACAGGGCGGCGGCACAGGCAGATAGCAGAGTCCGGGTGACGATGCGCATCTGAGCCTCCATGTTTCTATCGGTGTTCACTGTCCGATATTTCGGACAACTATCTTGTATGTCGGACAAGAGGAACGATAAGCTTGCGATCGCGCGAATGCAAGAAAGGTGGCATTCGTGACGAAGGCCGGGATTTCCGGCCGTTTTCAGGGGGCAACGGGCGGATGACGGAAGCAGGCGAACGCGGGCGGGAGAGGGGCATCGACCGCGTGGTCGCGATCCTGGAGCATCTGCGGGAGCGGCGGGGGCCGGTGCGGATGGGCGAGCTGGCCAAGGCGATCGGGGCACCGCGCTCGACCCTGTACGAGATCGTCGGCCGGCTGACCGCGGCGCGGATCCTGGAGCCGGTGGGCGACGGCGGCGCGGTGTTCTTCGGCCGCGCCATCCACTACTACGCCCAGACCTATGTCGCCGGCGTCGACCTGCTCAGCCGGGCCCGGCGCGAGGTGCTGGGACTGGCGACCGAGACCGGCGAGACCGCGCAATGCTGCATGCTGGACGGCGACAAATACGTGGTGATGCTGAACGAGCCTGGGCGGCGCACCTTCCGCATCACCTCGGAGGTCGGGATCCGGCTGCCGATCCCCTGGACCGCCTCGGGCCGGCTGCTGGTGGCGCATATGACCGGGGCCGAGATCGCCGGCTTCATCCCGGCGGAGGACTTCACGCTGCCTTCGGGCGAACGGATCGGGCCGGCGGATTTCATCGCCGAGACCGAGGCGGCCCGAGCGCGCGGCTATGCCGTGACCAAGGAGCTGGTCGACCGCTTCACCTGCTGCCTGGCGGCGCCGGTGGTCGACCATGACGCCCGGGTGGTGGCGACCCTGTGCCTGGTCACGCCCCTGGACACGCCGGAGGAGCGGCGGCAGACGCTGCTCGACACCCTGATCGCCGCCGCCCGCCGCCTGTCCCTGGCCCCGCCGGGGGCGGTGGGGCTTTAGGAGGGGTCATCCGACCCGCGAGTACCCGGATGCGAGGCCGGGTCCATTTTAGAATAGTTGCCTCATTTTAGTTTGCTCAAGACATGTTCTTTGATATAGCGCAGTAACGCCAGGGCTTATCTTATGAAGACTGTATATTATTTCTATAGAAAGATAATTTTATGACGCAATGGTTTTATATTCTTACCGGCGACGACGTCAGCAGCCAGCAGGCCCTCTGGGTCGACCCCAACACGGATCCTGGCACGAATGGCTCCGAGCTGGATAACGCCTCCATCTACATGATGGAAGCCAGCACGAGTGAAAATCAGTATTCGCTGCAGAGCCCGTACCAGATGTGGCAACTGGCCGGCGACGGCTCGATCGTCAGCGCGCTCAATCCCAATTACGTCCTCGGGCTCAGCGGCACCAACGCCGTCCTGGTGCAACGCTCGCCCGGCGATGCCAGCCAGCAATGGGAGTTCCAGTGGGTCCAGGACAGCCAGGGCCTGATGCTGGGCACGCTGCGCAACAAGGGAAACCAGCAATACCTGACCGGGGGCAACCCTTGGAGCTGGCAGCCCGTCTTCACCCAGAACATGCCCTCCGACGGCACGCCGACGGGCATGATGCAGTGGTATATCCAGCCGCCCTCGCCGCCGACGGGGCAGCTGCTGTCCATCCGCAGCGTCGCCGCCGGCGACTCGCCGCCGATGGTCGTCAATATCCAGGGGGCCTCGATGACCCCCGGCACGACCACGATCCTCTATGAGGCCCAGCCCAATTCGTCGAACATCGTCTGGACCTACACGCTGGACGGGTACCTGCTCAGCTCGGTCAATCCCGGCCTGGCCCTCAGCCTCAACGTCAATGCCTCGGTCGGGGGCGGCAGCGCGAATGGCGTGGCGACCTATCCGAAGCAGCCGCTCGCCGCCGGCGCCAGCTTCCAGCAATGGTCATTCATCCCGGTAGACCCGCAGGCGGGAACCTATCTGATCGTCAATCAGCAGGGCACGCTGGCGCTCGCCACCTCCGGCACCAGCAACTCGGACCCGCTGCAGCTGGTGACGCCCAATCCGAGCGATCAGACCCAGCTCTGGAGCGTCAGCCCCACCTATCCTCTCGAGGTGCTGCTGGCGCAGCCGGCGATGGGCTACCCGGCCTTCACCGGCAACGAGGCCGCAGCCTATACCTACATCAACAGCCAGCTGGGGCTCACCAAGCTCGGGACCGAGCTGCGGTCGCAATACGGCAACCTCGCCGCGCCGCTGGCCGGCTACCAGTCCCGCGTCAACATGATCGCGACCACAGTCGTCCTGCAGCATTCGCCGAAGGACAAGACGCCGCCAGCGGACCTGCCCGACAGCGACGCCATGGTGACGGTGGCGGGCGTGCTGGGCGAGGAGCTGACCGCGGCCCAGGCCGTCCAGCAGCTGTTTCAGCAGCTGACGATGTTCCACGCCGAACTGGCCATCGTGGCGACGAATGCGACGGCGGCCGTCATCGCCGACGCCGCGATCGACACCCAGACCCAGCAGACGGTCAAGGTGAGCTCGGCCGCGATCTTCGAGGGGCTGATCTACACGATCCTGTCCGCGGGATCGATGCTGCCTGGGGAGGGCGAGCTCGCGAAGGGGCTCGGCATGTTGTTGCCGGTGGTCGGCAACCTGTACCAGACCGGCGTGAACACGGTGTCCTCGTACCAGCAGTCGAAGGCGCAGAACGCCCAGAAGGAGCAGGACGAGGAGATCTTCTACGATTTCGAGGGAGAGGTCGCCCAGGTCCAGCAATTCCTGGTCGACAGCTTCGAAGCCGTCGGCGACGCCCTGGCAGCGGTGGAATCGGCCATTCTGCGCGACAGCTTCAAGACCCGCACCGTCGCGGCGATGGCGGCGCTCCCCAGCGGCGGCAACTCGCTATTCTGGCCGCCGGAGCAGGGGGTGACGCTGATTCCCCGCATCGTGCCAGGCTACGAGATCGGGGTGCTGCAGGCGCTGCTGCCGACCAAGTATCAGATCTACACGGGAACCTGGATCCAGGGTTCGGTTGGAAGCAACTCGGATTTCGACAACATCCCCCCGATGAGTGCTCCCAGCTATTGCATCTGGGATGAGGAGATCAATTCATCTCTCGAAGCATCCACGGTCTACTGGATTGCCTCGGTCGCGAGCAACGACACCGGCTATCCCGGCCAGGCGACGATGGATTTTCTGAGCAAGAGCAGCAGCGTCCGGTGGTTCAATTTCTATCGAAGGCTGGCCGGATGGAGTGGCTTCGCGTCGGAGGAGAAATGGCTCGGCAACAACCAGACCATCCTGATGTTCCGGAACTACACGAGCACGACGCTGAGCATCGCGCTGAAGGCGAACGACGCCGAGATCGGCGATAACGGTCCCGGCAGCACGACGCTGACTCTGCCTCCCTACAGCTACCAGAGTGCGGTCCTCTTCTCGATCAAGAATGGGGATAGTAACAAGCCCGACGCCGCGGTGACCGTGACGACGCCCGACGGCACGACGGTCTGGAGCGCCACCGCCGGGTCGAATTATTGCACGTCCATAAAGTGTCCCGGCGACTACGCGATCTATCCCTACAACTCGGACAACATGCCCCACCTGTTCAGCTCCAGCGTCACCACGGGCGCGGGTGGGTGCGACATCGGTATCGCCCTGGCGCAGAGCTAGGGATGGGGCGGGGACCGGCAGGAGTCTGCCGGTCCCCTGTGCCGCTTCAGGCCGGCTGCTGTTGGCGCACAAGACCGGGCCGGTCGGGGTCTAGTTCGCCGGCGCGGCCGGGACAGGGCGGGTCATCAGGTCGACGTAGAAGTCGAGGAACCGGCGGGTGTCGAAGGTCTTCACCACTTTGATCTTCTGCAGCAGCCTGGTCGGCTGCTCCTGCCAATAGCCGAAGGTGCGGCCGTAGCCGGGGCCGAAGGCGATGTCGACGTCGACATAGAGGTCGTCGACCTTGGTCGCGAAGCCGGGATCGACGAGGTAGCCCAGCGCGAGCGTGTCGTAGACGCTGACGGTCGCCGCCGGATCCTTGGCGAATTTCTGCGCCATCCAGCTCTGGCGGAACAGGGTCTGCACCGGGCCGTCGGTGGCGACGATGCGGTCGTACTCGGCCTTGGTCAGCTGGGTGATGTCGGTGACGTCGAGCGGGATCATGGCCTGGTCGATCGGCTCGCGCATGACGATGCGCGCCGCCTCCGGATCGATCCAGACATTCATCTCGGCGGCGGGGGTGGTGTTGCCGCTCACCGTCACCGCGCCGGCCATGTAGACGATGCGTTTGACCAGCGGCACGATCTCCGGGTTCTTGCGCACCGCCAGCGCGATGTTGGTCGACGGGCCGATCACCAGCAGCGACACCTCGTGGGGATTGGCCTTGACGGTGTCGACGATGAAGTCGACCGCGTCCTCCTGGCGCAGCCTGGTCGTCCGGGCGAAGCCGTCGGCCGGCGCGACCAGGTCGGCATCGGTCGGCTGCGGCCGGTGGAAGGCGGTCTTGTAGCTTTCGCCGAAGCCGAACAGCGCGCGCTCGCTCTCGAAGCTCTCGGGGTCATGCACCAGCGGCAGGTTCGCCCCGGCATAGACCCCGACCTTGCCGGCGATGCCGAGGCGTTCGACTGCGCGCAGCGCGTCGGCCACCTCCTGCTTCAGCCAGTTGTTGCCGGTCACGATGGTCAGGCCCAACAGCTCGATCGTGCCCTGACGGTCGAGCTGTGCGGCCATCGCCAGGACCTGCCCGTCATCGCCGAAGGTGCTGAAATCGGTGTCGATGATGACCTTCTCTGCGGCGGCCTGGGCCGGTGCCACGGCCAGCACCCATGCCGCGACGGCGGCGGCGATCAATCGCTGCATTCTGCCCCTCCCTGATGGCTTGGAGTCCCCGGCTTCCACGCCGATGATCCGGTGCCGTCAGGATGGCATGGTTCGGCCATCGGCCGCACGCCGGATCGGCGGCCGATGGCCGAAGAGCAATCAGTTCCAGGGCGTGCCGGCGACCTGGCGGGTGGCGATGTTCAGGCGGTTCCAGACATTGATCAGGCTGATCGACAGCACCAGGGCGCCGAGTGCTGCCTCGTCGTAGTGGCGCGCGGCCTCGGCCCAGATCGCGTCGGGCACCGGGTCGGGCTGGTCGCTGGTCCGCGTCAGGGCCTCGGTCAGCGCCAGCGCGGCGCGCTCGGCATCGGTGAAGTAGGGCGCGTCGCGCCAGGCCGCCACGGTGAACAGCCGCTCATCGGTTTCGCCGGCCTTGCGGGCCATGCGCCAATGCATGTCGACGCAGACGCTGCAGCCGTTGATCTGGCTGGCGCGCAGATGGGCCAGCTGGTGGGTCGTCGGCGGCACGCCGCCCTGTTCGGTGGCCGTGCCGAAGGCCTGCAGCGCCTGCAGGGCGCCGGGAACGATGACCGCCGGGTTCTTCATTCGGGCTTGCATGACGTGTCGTCTCCAGGGGGTTGAGATGCCTCGGCCGGACCGGGATGCTGGGTCCCCGGTCCCGACGGCGCCGCGGCCCGGTCGATGCCCCCGTCACATCGCCCGGGCCTGGTCCGTCATCGCCATGACGGACGCCGACGAGAAAGTGTGACGATGAGCGATCAGGAAATTCTGCTGCAGCGCTTCGAGGCCCAGCGCGCCCAGCTGCGGGGCGTGGCCTACCGCATGCTCGGTTCGCTGAGCGAGGCGGAGGATGCGGTGCAGGAGGCCTGGCTGCGGCTCAGCCGCGCCGGCGCCGACGGGGTCGACAATCTCGGGGGGTGGCTGACCACCGTGGTCGGCCGGGTGTGCCTGGACATGCTGCGGTCGCGCAAGTCGCGGCGCGAGGACCCGATCGAGGATGGCGAGCCGGAGCCGGCCGCCGGCCACCGGGTGCCGCCCGACCCGGAGCAGGAGGCGCTGCTGGCCGATTCGATCGGCCTGGCGATGCTGGTGGTGCTGCAGACGCTGGCGCCGGCCGAGCGGGTGGCCTTCGTGCTGCACGACATGTTCGACCTGACCTTCGACGAGATCGGCCCGATCGTCGGCCGCTCAGCGGTGGCGACGCGGCAGCTGGCCAGCCGGGCCCGCCGCCGAGTTCGCGGCACCGGTGCTGCGCCCGAGGCCGACCGCAACCGCCAGCGGGGCATCGTCGAGGCCTTTCTGGCGGCGGCCCGCGGCGGCGATCTCGGCGGCCTGCTGGCCGTGCTCGACCCCGATGTCGTGCTGCGGCCCGACGCCGCCGCCATCCGCGCCGGCGCGTCGGGGGATGTCCGCGGCGCCGTCCCGATCGCGCAGTTCTTTTCCGGCAAGGCCCAGGAGGCCCGGGCGGCGCTGGTGGACGGTGCCGTCGGCGCGGTCGTGGCCCCGGGCGGGCGGCTGCTCTTGGTGCTCGGCTTCACCATCCGCGGCGGCCGGATCGTCGAGATCCGCGTCACCGCCGACCCGGAGAGCCTCGGCCGGATCGACCTGGCGGTGCTGGACTGACGGGCCGGCGGGTCAGGCCTTCGCCGTGGCCGCCAACCGGTAGACCTCGATCTCCGCCCGGCGGCCGGACACGGCCTGGGCGCCCAGGGCCTGCAGATCGGACCTGTCGGCCGACGACAGGGCGACGGTGGCGCCGCTGACCAGGATGGTGACCTCGTCGCCCGGGGCCACCGTCTTGCCCAGCTGCTCCAGCCGGTTGCCGAGATTCACCGTGTCGCCGACGATGGTGTAGCCGGACCGTCCGGTCATGCCGATGTTGCCGGCCACCACTGGGCCGCTGTGGATGCCGATGCGCACCCGCACCGCCGGCAGGCCGCGGCCGCGCCGGGCGGCATTGTCCGCCGCCATCGCCGCCGCGATGGCGCGGGCGGCGCGCAGGGCCCGGTCGGCATGGTCGGGCTGGTCGTCCGGCGCGCCCCAGAACGCCATGACGCAGTCGCCGATGAATTTGTCGATGGTGCCGCCCTCGGCCTCGACGCAGCGGCCCAGCAGGTCGAAATGGGCGTTCAGCATCGCCGCCACCTCGGCCGCCGGCATGGGTTCGGCCACGGCGGTGAAGTCGACGACGTCGGTGAACATCACCGTCACCATCCGCTCCGCCGAGGCGACCTCGCCGCTGCCGCCGCTGCGCAGCAGTCGCCGCACCAGGCTTTTCGGCACATAGGTCTCCAGCCAGCGCAGCCCGGTCAGCATGGTGTTGTAGGCGCGGGCCTGGTCGTTCAGCTCCGAGAACAGGCTGCCGGGCAGGGGATGCAAAGCGGCGAAGTCGAGCGAGCCGACCGCCCGGACCTCCCGCGCCATGGCGCCGACCGGGCGGACGATCATGCGGCTGACCCAGATCGCGACCAGGATGGCGATCGCCAGCACCGCCAGCCCGGCCAAACCGGCGCGCAGCAGGTCCGAGGTCGGCTTGTCGAGCGCCGAGACGGGCACCTCGACCCCGACGGTCAACGGCACCGGGGCATAGCCGGTGATGGTGCGGGTCAGGATGACGCGGCCGTCGCCGTCCCGGCGCACCACCCGGGCATCGAGGTCGGCGTCACCCACCGCCTCGGGCTCGCCTTCGGTCCACAGCGCCGCCAGGAACGGATCGCCAAGGGCGTCCAGGCCGGGCAAAGGCTGTTCGCGTGACAGAGCGGGACGCTGCACCGCCATGGCGGGATGGGCCAGCACCCGGTCGCGGCCGTACAGGATGAACGGCGTGGTGCCGGGGTTGGACTCCGCGATCGCCTTGAGATGGTCGGACAGGGCATCGACCGTGAGGGTCGCGGTGAAGATGCCGGCGAAGGCGCCGCCGGCATGGATCGGCTGGCGCAGATTGGCCACCGAGGTGCGCAGCGCCGGGTCGGCTACGAAGTAGACCGGCCCCCAGGTCGGATCGTCATGGCCGCGCGCCTCCTCGATCTCCTGCCGCTCGCCGTCGGTGTGGATCGTGTCGGTGAACGGGAAGACACCCTCGGGTCCCTGGGTGACGCCTCGGATGGCGCCGTCCGGCGCGACGAAGGACAGCACCCGCACCTGCGGCGCGCCGGCCAGCGCGCCGGTCATCAGCCGGTCCAGCGCGGCGCCGTCGTCTGGGTCGACCCGCCCGGCTGCGACCTCGCGCGTCAGGAAGGCCAACTGGTCCTCGACCGGGGTGAAGCGGTCGGCGATCCGGGCCTGCACCGAATAGAGCCCTAGCTGCGCCGCCTTGGCCAGCAGGTCGCGGGTGGTGCTGGCGGTCATGAACCAGAACACCGCCAGCACGTCGATCGCGGTCAGCGCCACCAGCCCCGCCATCACCACGGCCAGGGTGCCGGACAGCGGGATGGTGCGGCGCCGGGGCAAGGCGTCGCGCCGATCGACCGTGTTCTGCAGCTCCGTCACCAAACCCGCCTCGCCTCGCAGCCTGCCGGCACTGTATCCGGCCGGGCGGGGGCAAGCGACCCGGATGCCGGGCGTTAGCGCCGGGCGGCAGCCGTGACCGCCTCCGCCAGCCGGTCCAGCTCGGCCTCGGTGTGCAGGTAGGACACGGCGGCGCGGCAGATGTCGCCCAGGCCTCGCGCGGTCATGTCCAGCGGCGTGTACATCACGCCGTTGACCGAGATGTTGATGCCGTCCGCCGCCAGGCGCTGGCGCAGCGCCGCCGGTTCCACCCCCGCGACCGCGAAGGACACCAGCGCGGCGCGCTCGACGCCGAGGTCGTGCACCGTGACGCCGGGAATCGCCGCCAGCCGGTCGCGCAGGCCGCGGGCCAGCCCGTCGATGCGGGCGCGGATGGCGTCGATGCCGATGCCCCTGGCATAGCGGATCGCGGCGCCGAGGCCGAGCCGCAGCGCCATCGGGAAATCGCCCGCCTCGAAGCGCAGGGCGCTGTCCTGCAGGCACGGTCCGCCCTCCGGCTGCCAGGCGGCGGTCCTGAAGTCGTGATAGGGCGGGTCGAGCCGGTCGAGGAAGCCCTGGCGGACATACAGCAGCCCGGTGCCGCGCGGCCCGCGCAGATGCTTGCGGCCCGGCGCCGCCAGCACGTCGCAGCCCAGGGCGCCGACATCGATCGGCAGCTGGCCGATGGCCTGGGAGGCGTCGAGGAAGAACGGCACGCCGGCGGCGCGGGCGACCCGGCCGATCTCGGCAGCCGGGTTGATCAGCCCGCCATTGGCCGGCACCCAGGTCAGCGCCACCAGCCTGACCCGGTCGTCGATCATCGTGGCCAGCGCCTCGGGCGACACCCGGCCGGGCTCGTCGCAGGGGATCACCTCGATCACCGCACCACTGCGGGCGGCGGCGCGCTGCATCGTGGTGATGTTGCCGGCCCATTCGTGCCGGCCGATCAGGATGCGGTCGCCGGCCTGGAACGACAGCCCGGCAAGGGCCAGTCCCCAGCCATGGGTGGCGCTGCCGGTGAAGGCGATCTCACGCGCCACGGCGCCGATCAGCCCGGCGGCCTCGCCACGCGCCTCTTCCAGCGCCGGCGCCGCCGCCATCCCGGCCTCGATCGGGCCGGCCACCGCTTCACGCTGCAGATGCGCGATGACGGCGTCCAGCACCGGTGCCGGCGGCAGCGAGCCGCCGGCATGGTTGAAGTGCAGCACCCGGTCGATGCCCGGCGTCTCGGCGCGCAGGCGCGCCAGGTCCAGCGCCATGGTCAGTCCTCGAGCTCGACGATGGCATCGACCTCGACCGCGACGCCGCGCGGCAGCGCCGCGACGCCGACCGCGGCCCGGGCATGCTTGCCCTTGTCGCCGAACACCGCGGCGATCAGGTCCGACGCGCCGTTGCCGACCTGCGGCTGCTGGGTAAAGCCGGGGGCCGAGGCCACGAAGACGCCGAGCCGAACGACGCGGCGAATGCGGGCGAGGTCGCCGCCGGTCGCGGCCGCAACCTGGGCCAGGATGGCCAGCGCACAAGCCTGGGCGGCCTTCTGCCCGTCTTCGATCGACACGGTGTCGCCGAGATGGCCGAGCCAGGCCGGCCCGTTGCGGTCCTGCGCGATCTGGCCGGAGACGTAGAGCAGGCTGCCGGACTGGACGAAGGGCACGTAGTTGGCGGCGGGGGCCGGGGCGGCGGGCAGCTCATGGCCCAAGGCGGCGACGGCTTCGGCGATGGTCTTCGGCATGGTCGGTCCTCGGAATCGGAAGCCGGATGCTAGGCCCGGACCGGCGCCGCCGACGAACGCGAAGTTCTCGTGCGATGGGTGATTCTGAGTCATCTGTCGACGGAGCTGTCTTGTCAGGGTGGCGTGTTCGCTACCCGATCACGGGGCGTCCAGGAATCCGCCAGGCCGGGCCTTGTGCGGGATCGACCAGCCGAAATAGACCTCGGCATCGGTGATCTTGCCGCCCTTGATGGTCAGCAACTCAGTGTTCCGGAAGCGGTGGTCCTTGGTGCGGCCTTCATAGGTGACGAAGACCCGGTCACCGTCGGGCACGAGATGGACGAACTCGAAGCCCTCGATCGATGCGCTGTTCGGCCAGCAGCGTTCGAAATACGTCGCGCGGTCGATCCGGTTGTCGAGCGGGCTGGTGAAGTGAAAATCATCGGCGATCAACGTCTCGATCGCGGTGCGATCCTTCGTGACATAGGCGGCGTAGCTGGCGCGGGCGATCGCGACGACGTCGTCGGTCATTTCGGCCTCCTCGGCGGTTGCAGGGGCAATCGCGCGACATGCCGCGGAGTTCCGCAATTTGCGGCGACGGCTTCAGTCAGGCGTTCCGCCGGCGGTCGCGGTCGCTTCATTCCGGAGCCAGTTGGCGAAGGCGGCGGCCGGCGGGGGCAGGGGGCCCGGGCGGGTGACCAGCCAGTGGCCGAGGCCGGGCGGGGCGAAGGGCGGGCCGCCCAGCGGCATGACCAGGGCCCCGCTGCGCAGCCGTTCGGCGATCAGGCTGTGCCGTCCCATGGCCACGCCCTGGCCGGCCAGCGCCGCCTCCAGCACGATGTTGTAGTCGTGCAGCATCAGGGTGCGGGCACGGGCTAGGTCGAAGCCGTGCGCCGCCGACCAGGCCGGCCATTCGATCGGCTCGCGGGCATAGGACAGCAGCAAGGTGTGGTGCAGCAGGTCGGCGGGCTGCGCGATCGGCGGGCCGCGGTCCAGCAGCGCCGGGCTGACCACCGGGGCGATGTGGTCGGGCATCAGCCGCTCGGCCTCGACCTCCGGCCAGCCGCCGGTGCCGTAGCGGATGGCGAGGTCGGCCTCGCCGCCCTTGACGTCGGCCAGGGCGTTGGACGGCTCCAGCCGCAGCTCGATCTCCGGATGCGCCGCGGCGAAGCGGCCCAGGCGCGGCACCAGCCAATGGGTGGCGAAGGAGGCCAGCAGGCTGACCCGCAACACCGCCCGCTCCGGCGCGCGGACCGACCGGGTCTCGGCCTCCAGCAGGTCGAAGGCGCGGCGCACGCCGTCGAGATAGCGTTCGCCGGCCGGGGTCAGGGCGATGGCGCGGGTCTTGCGCAGGAACAGGGCGGCGCCGAGGTCCTGCTCCAGCCGCTGGATCTGGTGGCTGATCGCGCTCGGCGTCACCAGCAGCTCCGCCGCCGCACGGCGGAAGCTCAGGTACCGGCCGGCGGCCTCGAAGGCGCGCAAAGCGGGCAGGGAGGGCAGGCGCCTCATGGCCCGAAGACAGACCAGCCCATAGCCTTGGCCAGCCGCTCCAGCGCCAGGGTGCCGAGCAGCGAGTTGCCGTGCTGGTTCAGCCCGGGGGACCACACCGCGACCGAGGCCCGGCCGGGCACGATCGCCAGGATGCCGCCGCCGACCCCGCTCTTGCCCGGCAGGCCGACGCGGAAGGCGAAGTCGCCCGAGCCGTCGTAATGGCCGCAGGTCAGCATCAGGGCGTTGATCCGCCGCGCCCGTTCCGGCGACACCACCCGGTGCCCGGTCGACGAGCGGCCGCCGCCATCGGCCAGGAAATGGCCGGCGGTGGCCAGCTGGCGGCAGGTCATGGCGACGGCGCATTGGTGGACATAGACGCCGAGCGTCATCTCCACCGGATGCACCAGGTTGCCGAAGGACTTCATATAGGCGGCCAGCGCCATGTTGCGGAAGCCGGTCGCAGCCTCCGACCGCGCCACCGTCTCGTCGATGGCGATGTCCTCGTCATCGGCCAGCCAGCGGATGAAGCGCAGGATCGACCCGATCGCCACCCGCGGCGGGTGGCCGGCCAGCACCACGTCGCTGACCACCAGGGCGCCGGCGTTGATGAACGGGTTTCGCGGCAGCCCCTTCTCATGCTCCAGCTGGACGATCGAGTTGAACGAGTTGCCCGACGGCTCGCGGCCGACCCGGTGCCACAGCGCGTCGCCGATCGACCCCAGCGCCAGGGTCAGGGTGAAGACCTTGGAGACGCTCTGGATCGAGAACGGGACGTCGGCATCGCCGGCGCAGCAGATGTCGCCATCCAGCGTAGAGACCGTGATGCCGAACTGGTCGAGGTCGACCTTGGCCAGCTCCGGGATGTAGCTGGCGACGGTGCCGCGCCGCTGCTCGCGCGCCATGGCATCGGCGATCTCGCTGACGGCTTCGGTCAGGTCCGGCATGCGGTGTCGTGCCCTTGCTCAGCTGGTCCGGTCGATCGCCATGTACAGGGCGGCCCCATCAGGCGTGTCGATCGGGCCGATCCGGCGGAAGCCCGCCTTCTCATAGGCACGGATGGCGGCGGCGTTGTTCGGCGCCGGGTCGATCTGCACCCGCGCCGTCTCCGGCAGCGCCAGCAGCCGGCGCAGCACCAGCTGGATCAGGCGGGTGCCCATGCCGCGGCCGATCACGTCGGTCTCGCCCAGGAACATGTCGAGGCCCAGGGTCTCGCGCGGCAGGGTGTGGCCGGCCCAGAACGGGTCGGAATTGGCGTGGTAGATCTGGAGGTAGCCGATCGGCCGGCTGCCCTCGCGTGCCAGGAAGGGCGCGACATTGGCCGAGGCCATGTGGGCGGCGATGCGGGTCAGCCCCTCCTCGGGGTCGCCCCACCAGCGCGCGACATGCGGCAGCTTCAGCCAGCGGGCGATGATCGGCAGGTCCTCGATGCGGAGCGCGGTGAAGCCGATCGACGGGTCGAGCGCATCGGCGATGCGCTCATCCGCCAGCTTGAGCGCGACGGGGGAGGGGCCCGCCGCGGGAAGAGGGGGATCCTCGCTCATGCCGCGCACCGGGGCGCGGTGCGGAGGCCGGCGAGCCGCTCCCGGCAATGGCCGCCCCAGGTCTGGTCGGACAGGCCGTGGCGGGGAAGGGTGAGGTACATGGATCGCTGTCGGGGCTGCGAACGGGTCCCCCGACCTGTACCCGATTGCGGCGGGGCGATCAAAGGGCCCTTTGACCGCCAGATCAGATGTCGTAGGGCAGGTCCTCGTCCTTCTGGTTCAGGAACACCAGGACAATGCCGGCGATGGTCAGGAAGATGTGGGCGCTGGGCTGGCCGTTCCACTCGTGCGACTGCCACATCGCGAACCATTCGCCGCCGATCGCGATGAAGCCGAAGGCGTAGAGCCCGAAGCCCATGCCGACCCCGGCCATGGCGGTCGACTTGGCGCGGCTGAAGACGGCGGCCGGGGCGTCCCAGCGGCCGGCCATGCGGATGGCGCCGATCCAGCAGACCAGGGCGGTCGCCACCTGCCAGGCGATGATCAGCCCGTAGGCGAGGTGGTCGGCCCAGGAAACGTCGATCGCCCGCCACATCAGGGCGGGCGATCGGAAGGTGGTGTCCATCGCCAGCACGTGCTGGACGAAGGCGAAGTTGGAGCCGTAATCGGTCAGGTTGCCGATCGCGACCAGGGTGAAGAACAGCGCGACCCCGGCCGTCGCCAGGATCTTGAGGATCCTGGCGGTTGTCACGTCAGGCCTGGGCCATCGCCGGTTCGCGGCCCAGATCGGCCATCGGGTGGCGTTCGGCCCGCTGCAGGGCCTGGCCCTGGGCATCGAACAGGTGGCAGGTCTCGGCCGCGAAGGTGATCGAGACCTGGTCGTTGGTCTTGACCCGGCTGTCGCCCTCGGTCTGCACCGTCATCATGCCGGCGTCGGTCTTGAGGTAGAGGAAGGTCTCGCCGCCCAGGCGCTCGACCACGAAGACCTGGCCGGGGAAGGCCGGGCCGGTGGCGCCGCCGAGGGCCACGGACATGTGCTCCGGCCGGATGCCGAGGGTGACCTTGTCGCCGGACTTGGCGCGGCCCTGCTGCACCGGCACGGTGACCGACCCGCCGCCCGGCAGGTTGACCGTCGCGGTGGCGCCGTCGGCCGCGGTGACCGTGGTCTCGATGAAGTTCATCTTCGGGCTGCCGATGAAGCCGGCGACGAACAGGTTGTCCGGGTGGTGGTACAGCTCGAGCGGCGAGCCGACCTGCTCGATCCGCCCGGCGCTCAGCACCACGATCTTGTCGGCCAGCGTCATGGCCTCGACCTGATCATGGGTGACGTAGATCATGGTCGCGTTCAGGTCGTTGTGCAGCCGCGCGATCTCGATCCGCATCTGCACGCGCAGCGCCGCGTCGAGGTTCGACAGCGGCTCGTCGAACAGGAAGACCTTCGGGTTGCGCACGATGGCGCGGCCGATGGCCACGCGCTGGCGCTGGCCGCCCGACAGTTCCTTCGGCTTGCGCTTCAGCAGCGGCTCGAGCTGCAGCACCTTGGCGGCATCGCCGACCTTGCGCTCGACCTCGGCCTTGTTGGTCTTGGCGAGCTTCAGGCCGAAGGCCATGTTCTCGTAGACCGTCATGTGGGGGTAGAGCGCGTAGCTCTGGAACACCATGGCGATGCCGCGCTCGGCCGGGGGCAGGTCGTTGACCTTCTGCCCGTCGATCGCGAGGTCGCCGGAGGAGATGTCCTCCAGGCCGGCGATCAGCCGAAGCAGGGTCGACTTGCCGCAGCCGGACGGGCCGACGAAGACGACGAATTCATGGTCGCGGATGTCGAGATCGACGCCTTTGATGATCTCGATGTCACCAAACGACTTCCGAATGCCACGGAGCGTAACGCCAGCCATGTTTCCTCCACTGCGCAAACTTTGCCGCACCATAAAGAGCGATCGCGGCGGAGGCCAGCATTTTGGAACAGTCGGCGCCAAATCGTATGATGTTTGAACGATTGTGATCCGGAAACCGCATCGGCCGGCGGCCCGCATCCGCCTGCAGACCTGCCCGCGCGATCGATTGACACGAGCCCGGCCTATCCTGTTAATCCGCCCGCCCCAACGGAGCCGCCCAGGCATGTCGAGCCGCGATTGCACCACAGCCTTCGACCCGACCGCCACGACCGGCGCCGCAGGGTGACGTCTCCATCGAAGGATTGCGCCCGCCTGCGCACGGGCCCCCGCGCATGAAGCGCCAGGCCATCAAGCTCGCCACGGCGCTGGTCGGCCTCGCCGGGCTGCTCGGCATCATCGGGCTGATCGTGTCGCAGGATGCTTCGGCGCTGCTGAACCTACTGCTCGGCGCCAGCGGCGGCATCCTGCTGGTGGTCGCCGCCCATATCCTGCCGATGATGTGCTCGGCGCTGGGCTGGCGCGCGGCGATGCGGCCGCTGTGGTCGGCCGGCTTCGGCACCTTCCTGTGGGCCCGGCTGGTCCGCGAATCCGCCAATGCGGTCCTGCCCGTGGCCCAGGTCGGCGGCGACGTGCTGGGCGCCCGCGTGCTGGCGCTGCACGGCGCCCGCACGGTGCAGGCCGGGGCGGGGATGCTGGTCGACCTCACCCTCGAATTCCTGACCCAGATCCTGTTCTTCGCCATCGGCCTGTCGGTGCTGGTGCTGATCGGCGGCGGCGACATGGTGCGGCTGGGCGGGCTCGGCCTGGCCGTCGCCATCCTGACCGGGATCGCCTTCGTGCTGGCGCAGCGCTGGGGGATGTTCCGGCTGTTCGAGCGGCTTCTGGGCCGGATCGCGCAGCAGTTCGACTGGCCGGCACTCGGGTCGCTGTCCGGGCTGCACGACACCGTGATCAGCATCTACCGCGACCGGCGGGCGATGGCCGAGGCGGCGGCCGGGCACCTGGCGTCCTGGCTGCTGGGCGCCGGCGAGGTCTGGCTGACCCTGCACGTGCTGGGCGCCGACATCGGCTTCGCCGAGGCGCTGGTGATGGAAAGCCTGGGCCAGGCGGTGCGCACCGCCGCCTTCCTGATTCCCGGCGCGCTCGGCGTGCAGGACGGCGCCTTCCTGGCGCTCGGCGTGATGTTCGGCCTGCCGCCGGAGATCGGGCTGTCGGTGTCGCTGGTCAAGCGTATCCGCGAACTGGTGCTGCATGCGCCGGCGCTGCTGATCTGGTATCTCCTCGAAGGCCGGCGCCTGCTGCGGACGCCGGAGGACGCACGCGGCGGACAGGCATGAGCTCGATCTACACCCAGCCCCACACCTCCTGGACCCACCGGCTGACCCGGATCATGGTCCGGCCCCTGATCGGCACCCGGGTGACGCCGAACCACCTGACCACCGGCCGGCTGGTCACCGGCCTGGCGAGCTGCGCCGCCTTCGCCGTCGGCGATGCCAGCTGGACGGTCTGGGGCGGGGTGATCTGGCTGCTGTCCTGCCTGCTCGACCGGGCGGATGGCGAGCTGGCGCGGCTGGGCGGCCTGTCGTCGCCCTTCGGCCACATCTACGACTACTACTGCGACATCACGGTCAACGCGCTCTTGTTCCTGTGCATCGGCATCGGGCTGCGCACCAGCGGGCTGGGCTGGGTCGCGCCGCTGCTCGGCGTGCTGGCCAGCGCCGGCGTGCTGGCGGCGTCGATCCTGTCGCAACGGCTGGAGAGCGCGGGGGCGGTCGAGACCAAGGCCTATGTCGGCATCCTCGGCTTCGACTTCGACGACACGCTGTACCTGTTCGCGCCTGCGGCCTGGTTCGGGCTGTTCCCCTATATCCTGGTCGGGGCGGCCATCGGCGGGCCGGTGTTCGGCATCCTGACCGCCCTGCGGCTGCGCGCCGCGCGGGCAGGATAGAGCGCCTATTGACACTCATTCGCAATATCATCTACATCCAGCGGAGAGACCTCGGAGCCGCCGGCGCATGTACATTTGCATCTGCAACGCCCTGAACGACACCCAGATCCGCTGCGCCGTCGATTCCGGCGCCCGCAGCGCCGGTCAGGTCTATGCCGGGCTGGGCTGCGCCCCGCGCTGCGGCAAGTGCATCACCGCGATCCGCCAGATGGTGAACGAAGCCAACCGCGAGCAGGACGACGTGCCGGTGCTGCTCGCCGCCGAATAACCGTCCGGCTCCCCCTGTACGACACTGCGCCGCGGTGCTAGCCAGCCTCCCGACACCAGCTTGAACGGGAGGGCGGAATGGCCGAGACCAGGCGCATCATCATCGACACCGATCCGGGCCAGGACGACGCCATCGCCATCCTGCTGGCGATGGGTTCGCCGGAGCTCGAGATCGCCGGCCTCACCACCGTCGCCGGCAATGTGCCGCTGGATCTCACCACCGCCAACGCGCTGAAGCTGTGCGAGCTGGCCGGCCGCACCGACATCCCGGTGGTCGCCGGTTCGATCCGCCCGCTGGTGCGGCCGCTGGTCACCGCCGAGGCGGTGCACGGCAAGACCGGGCTGGACGGCTCCGGCCTGCCCGACCCGACCACCAGGCCGGTCCCGGGCCATGCGGTCGACTGGATCATCGACACCATCATGGCGGCGCCAGAGGGCACCTACACGCTGTGCCCGCTCGGCCCCCTGACCAACATCGCCTCGGCCCTGGTGCGCGAACCCAGGATCGCGCCGCGGATCCGCGAGATCGTGTTCATGGGCGGCGGCTTCTTCGAGGGCGGCAACACCACGCCGGCGGCCGAGTTCAACATCTATGTCGACCCGCACGCCGCCCATGTGGTGATGACCAGCGGCATCAAGCTGACCATGGTGCCGCTCGACGTCACTCACAAGGCGCTGACGACCAGGGCATGGCTGGACAGGGTGGCGGCGCTGGGCACGCCGGCGGCCAAGAGCGTGGTCGGCATGCTGGACTTCTTCGAGCGCTTCGACATGGACCGCTACGGCATGACCGGCGCGCCGCTGCACGACCCCTGCGTCATCGCCTATCTGCTGAAGCCGGAGCTGTTCGGCGGCCGTGACTGCCATGTCGCGATCGAGCTGTCGGGCGAGCACACGCTTGGGATGACCGTGGTCGATTGGTGGGGCATGGCCGGGAAATGGGGTGGCACCGACCGGCCGAAGAACTGCCGGGTGCTGCGCGACATCGATGCCGCCGGCTTCTTCGAGCTGATCTACCAGGCGCTGCAGCGGCTTTAAGACACCTTCGTCATCCCCGCGAAAGCGGGGATCTCGCGACGCTTTGACCGGATAGAGATTCCCGCTTTCGCGGGAATGACGTCTGAGGAAATGGCGGCCATGACGACCCTGGAAAGCGTCTTCACCATCGAGGCGGCGCCGCTGAAGTTCGGTGCCGGCGCGGTCGAGGAGTTGGGCTGGGACCTGAAGCGCCTGGGCGTCGCCCGGGTGCTGCTGGTCGTCGACCCGGCGCTGCACGAATTCGGCCTGGTCGACCGGGTCGCCGGCATCATCGAGCGCGCCGGCATCGGCACCGTCCGGTTCGAGGACATCGCGGTGGAGCCGACGCTCGAGTCGCTGTCGCGCGCCGCTGATTTCGCAGCCACGGCCGATGTCGACGGCTTCGTCGCGCTGGGCGGCGGGTCGACCATCGACACCGCCAAGGTCGCCAACCTGATCAAGCGCCACGGCGGCGCGATCATGGATTATGTCAACGCGCCGATCGGCGGCGGCCGCAAGCCGACGGGGCCGCTGTTCCCGCTGATCGCGGTGCCGACCACCTCCGGCTCGGGGTCGGAGGCGACGACGGTCGCCATCCTCGACATCCCCGACCTCAAGCTGAAGACCGGCATCTCGCACCGGCATATCCGGCCGACCCTGGCCGTGGTCGACCCGGAGCTGGCGCGGACGACGCCGGCCGGCGTCACCGCCTCGGCCGGGCTCGACGTGGTCTGCCACGCCGTCGAATCCTACATCTCGAAGCCCTTCGACGCGCGGCCGCGGCCGGCCTCGCCCGACGACCGGCCGCCCTACCAGGGCAGCAACCCCGTCGCCGACATCTGGTCGCTCAAGGCGATCGAGTTCGGCGGCCGCTTCCTGGCCCGCGCCGTGGCCGACGGCGACGATCTCGAGGCCCGCGGCACGATGATGCTGGGCGCCACCATGGCCGGGATCGGCTTCGGCACCGCCGGAGTGCACATCCCGCACGCCTGCGCCTATCCGATCGCCGGGCTGAAGCACGTCTTCCATGCCGCCGGCTACAGCCGCGACCACGCCTTCGTGCCGCATGGCTATTCGGTGATCGTGACCTCGCCGGCGGCGTTCCGCTTCACCTATGACGCGGCGCCGGAGAAGCACATCCAGGCGGCTGAACTATTGACCGGTCGATCGGTCAATGATCCGGGGCCGGACAGCCTGCCGCAAGCGCTGATCACGCTGATGCGGCAGGTCGGCGCCCCCAGCGGCATCGCCGCGCTGGGCTATGCCGAGGCGGACATCCCGGCGCTGGTCGACGGCGCGCTGAAGCAGCAGCGCCTGCTGGTCGGCGCGCCCAGGCCGGTCGGCCGCGGCGACCTGGAACGGATCCTGCAGGCCTCGATGGCGAACTGGTAGCGCATCCCAACACCAACTGGGACCTCCGCCGGTCAAGCCGGGTTCTCCAGGCTGAACTGGCCGCTCTCGCCATCATAGGCGAACAGCTCGGCGTAGCGGCCCCAGGAGATCGCGGCGCGAAGAGTCTCCTCCGCCCGGTCCTCGGACATGAAATCCTCGAGTTCCTCGGAGAAGCGCAGCCGCGGCGCGCGGTGGCTCGGCCGCTCGTCCAGCACCCGCCGGATCAGCGCCGCGATCGGCACATGCGCCAGCGCATGGGCGGCGAACAGCCGCTTGCGCTGGTCGACGTCGGACTCGACGAACAGCCGGCCGTGCTCGGTCAGGTGGATGTCGCCGTCCGCCAGCTCGGCGAAGCGCAGCAGCTGCAGCGCCTCGGCGATCGGGAACAGCTCGTCCGCCTCCATCTGCAGCGTCGCCGCCAGGTCCGGCAGGTCGGCCCGGCCGGCATAGGGCGGCGCGGCCAGCGCCTCCATCAGCCCCGACATCAGGTTGGTCGAGACATGCGGCAGCTCCATGCCGATGCCGGTGCCGGGGAAGCCCGCCTTCGGCTCGGCCTTGCCGCCGGGGCTGCGGTTGGTCATCCGGGCGTAGATGTCGTCGACCATCTGCCGGAACACCGGGTCCAGGCGGTTGCGCGGGTGCGGCAGGTCGATGCGGATCTCCGCCGCCACCCGGCCGGGGTTGGAGGAGAAGATCAGGACGCGGTCGCACATCAGGATCGCCTCCTCGATGTTGTGGGTCACCATCAGGATCGACTTGATCGGCAGCCGGCCCTCCATCCACAGCTCGATCAGGTCGGTGCGCAGCGTCTCCGCCGTCAGCACGTCGAGCGCCGAGAACGGCTCGTCCATCAGCATCAGCCGGGGATGCACCACCAAGGCGCGGGCGAAGCCGACGCGCTGGCGCATGCCGCCCGACAGCTCCTTCGGATATGCGCTCTCGAATCCGTCCAGGCCGATCAGGTCGATCGCCTCCAGCGCCCGCCGCCGCCGTTCCGCGGTGGCGATGCCCTGGGCCTCCAGCCCGATCTCGACATTCTCCAGCACGGTCAGCCAGGGGAACAGCGCGAAGCTCTGGAACACCATCGACAGGCCCTCGGAGGGGCCGGAGATGGGGCGGCCGCACCAGGTCACGGCGCCGGCGGTCGGCGGCACCAGGCCGGCGATGATGCGCAGCAGCGAGGACTTGCCCGAGCCGGAGCGGCCGAGCAGCCCGACGATCTCGCCCTCGCGGATGGTCATCGACACGTCGTCGAGCACCAGCAGGTCGTTGTCGCCCTTGTGATAGGCCTGCCGGACGCCGGCGATGTCGACCAGGACCGGATTGTCGTTCGCAGCCGGGCGCGGGAGGGTGGTGGTGTCGTACATGATCTTTCCTCAGTCCAGGCGCAGCCGGCGGGCGGCGAAGGTGAAGAGCGGCCGCCACAGCAGCCGGTTGAACAGCGAGACGAAGACCGACATGACGGCGATGCCGAGCACGATGCGCGGATAGTCCGCCGCCGCCGTGGCCTGGGCGATGTAGGCGCCGAGGCCGTGCGCGGTCAGGGTGGTGTCGCCCCAGCTCGCCACCTCGGCGACGATGCTGGCGTTCCACGACCCGCCGCTGGCGGTGATCGCCCCGGTCACGTAGTAGGGGAAGATCCCGGGCAGGATGATCTTGCGCCACCACTTCCAGCCGCGGATGCGGAAGCTGGACGCCGCCTCGCGCAGGTCGGTCGGGAAGGCGCTGGCCCCGGCGATGACGTTGAACAGGATGTACCACTGGGTGCCCAGCACCATCAGCGGCGCCAGCCAGACGTCGGGGTTCAGGCCCAGCCGCACGATCGCCACCACTGCGAAGGGGAAGGCGATGTTGGCGGGGAAGGCGGCCAGGAACTGCGCCAGCGGCTGCACCCGCTCGGCGACCCGCGGGCGCAGGCCGATCCAGACCCCGATCGGCACCCAGACCACCGTTGCCAGCGCGATCAGCACCACGACGCGGATCAGGGTGAAGCAGCCCAGCAGCACCGCCTCGCCGGCATCGGCCCAGCTCAGCTCGGTGGCGACGAAGCCGACGATCTGCCACAGGGCATAGGCGATCGCCGCCAGCACCACCGCGGCGAAGGCGCCGTCGGCCCAGCGGCTGGACCACATCCGGGCGACCGCGCCGCCGCGGCCGTCGCCGGCCGGGATGAAGGCGAAGCGCCGCCGCGACACGGTGCGGATCACCGCGCCGACCGGGGCCAGGGCGATCTGGAACAGCCGGGTGCGCTGCACCAGGGTCAGCAGCCAGGACCGCGGCACAGTGGTGCCGGCCGACTGCTCGAAGCGGAACTTCTCGGCCCAGGCCACCAGCGGCCGGAACAGAAACTGGTCATAGGCCAGGATCACGGCGCCCATCACCAGCACCGCCCAGCCGACGGCGGCCAGGTCGCGCTGGTCGATCGCCCGGGCGACGTAGGAGCCGACGCCGGGCAGGGTGATGGTGGTGTCGCCGACCGAGATCGCCTCCGACGCCACCACGAAGAACCAGCCGCCGGACATCGACATCATGGTGTTCCACACCAGCCCGGGCATGGCGAAGGGCACCTCCAGCCGCCAGAAGCGCTGCCAGGCGGACAGGCGGAAGCTGCGGCTGGCCTCGTCCAGGTCGCGCGGCACGGTCTTCAGCGACTGGTAGAAGCTGAAGGTCATGTTCCAGGCCTGGGAGGTGAAGATGGCGAACACCGCGGCGCATTCCACGCCCACCACCTGGCCCGGGAACAGGGCCATGAAGCCGACCACGGTGAAGGACAGGAAGCCCAGCACCGGCACCGACTGCAGGATGTCCAGGAGCGGGATCAGCACCATCTCGGCCCGCCGGCTCTTGGCCGCCGCGGTGGCGTAGACGAAGGTGAAGACCAGCGAGGCGACGATCGCCGCCAGCATGCGCAGGGTGGTGCGCAGGGCGTAGTCGGGCAGCGCCAGCGGGTCGAGCGAGATCGGCGTCTGCTGGACGCTGGCCAGCGGCGCCAGGGTCGCGCGGCCGCCATGGGCGACCAGCACGATGGCGCCGAAGACGAGGGAAAAGGCCACCAGGTCCCAGAGGTTGGGCAGGAAGCGGGGCCGCTCCGCCGCGAGGGCGGGGTGGTGCAGGGTCATGGTCTTCGTCCGATGGGCAGGCAGTCGCAGTCACCGCGCCTCCCAGGGGGACGCGCGGCGCGGAACGTCCGGCTCTAAGCCGGCGTCAGACTGGCCTTCGGTCGTCGCCTTCCAAGGAGACGCGCCGATAGCTGGGACGAAGATCGAATGGCAGGTGGTTCATGGTTCACCTCGCACCGGCGCGGCCTGGCCGCGCGACGAGGGGAACCGGATCCCCGGAGGGTCAGGCTCGCAGCGTCGGCGCCGGCAAAGTCGCGCTAGGTCGACTGGGCGTGCTCATGGGAGCGGCGGATCCTTGATTGCGTCGGCGGCTGGCCCCGACACCGGCGATATCGACCCGCGCAGCGAAGCGGTCAAGGCCTTTTGGCCCTGTGACCAATTTGTAAGGTTCAGGCCAGGACGATCAGGCCGCGGCGCCGTCCAGCCGCTTGAGGAATCGCAGCAGCGCGGCCTCGCCACGGCGGCCGTCGGGATCGTCGCCCGGCGGCCAGCGCAGGGTGGTGGCGAGGCGCCCGTCGAGATAGGCGCCGACCACCCCGGGATGGACATAGCAGGCCCGGCACACCGCCGGCGTGTTGCCCAGCTGCACCGCCACCTGCTCGATGCAGCGCACCACCGCGGCCTTGGTCGGCGCCGCCTCCGGGTCGGGGTCGGCGGACAGCAGCTGGGCGGCCAGCAGCGTCCCGGCCCAGGTGCGGAAATCCTTGGCGGTGAAGTCCTCGCCGGCGATCTCGCGCAGGTACTGGTTCACCTCGTCCGACCCGACCGCCTGGCGCTCGCCGGCATCGTCGACGTACTGGAACAGGCGGTGGCCCGGCAGGTCCTGGCACGACCGGACGATGCGCGCGATGCGGCGGTCGTGGAAGGCCGACCGGTGCAGCACGCCGCTCTTGGCCTTGAACTCGAAGCGGATGGCGCCGCCCTCGACATCGACATGGCGCTTGCGCAGCGTGGTCAGGCCGAAGCTCTTGTTGGTCCTGGCGTATTCGTCGTTGCCGATGCGGATCAGCGTGGCCTCCAGCAGCCGCACGATCGCCGCCAGCACCTTGGCCCGGGTCAGGCCGCGCTCGGCCAGGTCGGCGTCGACGCGCTTGCGGATGCGGGGCAGGGCGCGGCCGAAGGCGACCATGCGGCCGTATTTGGTCTCCGCCCGCGCCTCCTTCCAACGCGGGTGGTAGCGGTACTGCTTGCGCCCGCGCTGGTCGCGCCCGGTGGCCTGGATGTGGCCGCGCGGATCCGGGCAGATCCAGACATCGGTGTAGGCCGGCGGGATGGCGAGGCTGGCGATGCGCTTCAGCACCTTCGGGTCGCGCAATACCGTGCCGTCGGGCAGGCGGTAGGCGAAGCCCTTGCCGGCGCGGCGGCGGCGGATGCCGGGATCGGCGTCGCTGACATAGCGCAGGCCGTTCGCCTGCGCTTCCTCAGGTGGGGTCGGATCGGGCGATGCGGCGGCGTCGGCCATGCTGGACAGGGCGATCCTTGCCGGAAAGGGGGCGGGAAGGGCGCTGGAGCAACGGCGCCGTCGCCGCTATGGTTCCGGTCCCCATCGCAACCGACTGCAGCCCGTGACCGACCCGATCCGCATCCTTGTCGACGCCGACGCCTGCCCGGTGAAGGCGGAGATCTACCGCGTCGCCGAGCGCTACGGCCTGCCGGTCTTCGTCGTCACCAATGGCGGGGTGATGGTGCCGCGCGACCCGCTCATCCAGTTGGTGATCGTCGGCGACGGCTTCGACGCGGCCGACGACTGGATCGCCGAGCGCTGCGGGCCGGCGGACATCGTCGTCACCGCCGACATCCAGCTGGCCGATCGCTGCCTGAAATCGGGGTCGACCGTGATCGGCAACACCGGCCGGCCCTTCACCAAGGAATCGATCGGCATGGCGCTGGCCAGCCGGGCGCTGATGGCCGACCTGCGCGCCATGGGCACAGTCGGCGGCGGCAACAAGCCGATGGTGGCCAAGGACAAATCGACTTTCCTCTCGGCGCTCGATGCCGCCGTGGTCCGCCTGCGCCGCGCCCCGCCGCCCCGGGGCGCGCCGGCCGCCTGAGCGGCGCCGGGCCATCCCTGGCCGCTCGTCCAGCGGAACGGCGCTTGTCCAGAATACCGGACATCGGATCGTGCCGCCGCGTTGACGCTGGGCCGGCGCTGCCGCCATCCTTCCACAAAAGAGCCAGGGCCCGGGCAGCAGCCACGGGCCCGGACCCTGGGAGGAACGCGTGCAAATCGGCTTCAACCTCCTGGTGATCGGGGGGGCCATCGGGCCCGCCGACCATCGGGTGCTCGAATCCCTCAAGCGCCACGGCTATGACGGCGTCGAGGTGCCGGTCATGGGTGGCACCGCCGCCGATTGCGCCGCGCTCGGCAGGGTGCTCGACGATCTCGGCCTGGCCCGCACCTTCACCACCGTGATCCCCGATCCGGACAGCAGCCCGATGAGCGCGGACCCCGCGATCCGGGCCCGGGCGCGCGACCGGCTGGCCTGGGCGGTCGATTGCGGCCACGCCCTCGGCGCCACCGTGATGGGCGGCCCGTACCATTCGCCGCTCGGCGTGTTCTCGGGTTCCGGCCCGACCGAGGACGAACTGGCGAATCTGGCAGAGGCACTGCACTGGGCCGCCGGCCGCGCCCAGGGGGCCGGGATCCATCTGTCGATCGAGGCGGTCAACCGCTTCGAATGCTACGCCCTGAACACCATGGCGCAGGCGGAAGCCCTGCGCGCCTGGGTCGGGCACCCGAGTTTCGGCTTCATGTACGATACCTTCCACGCCAACATCGAAGAGCGCGACCCAATCGGGGTCATCGGCGCCCATGCCGCGGGCATCACCCACATCCACATTTCGGAGAATGACCGCGGCATCCCGGGCCGCGGGCACATCCCGTTCCCGGCGATCCTCCGCGCCATCCGCGCCACCGGCTATGATGGCTGGCTGACGGTCGAGGCCTTCGGCCGGTCGCTGCCGGACCTGGCCGCGGCCACCCGGATCTGGCGCGACATGTTCCCCGACCTCGACACGCTGTTCGCGGAGTCCATCGCCCTGATCCGGCGAGAGTGGGAGGCCGCGGCATGAGCGCCACCGCCCCCCGCTTCGAGATGCGCGGCATCTGCAAGGCCTTCCCCGGCGTGGTCGCGCTCGACGGCGTCGCCTTCGCCTGCCGCGCCGGCGAGATCCACGCCCTGTGCGGCGAGAACGGCGCTGGCAAGTCGACGCTGATCAAGGTGTTGGGTGGCGTCCACGCCCCCGACGCCGGCGAGATCCTGATCGATGGCGCACCGGTGCGCTTTCCGCATCCCGCCGCCGCCCGCGCCGCCGGCATCAGCATCATCCACCAGGAGCTGAGTCTGCTGCCCGACCGCACGGTGGCGGAGAACATCCATCTCGGCATCGAGCCGGTGCGGCGCTTCCGGCTGGACCGGGCGGCGATGCGCGACGGCGCCCGCGCCCTGCTGTCCCGCCTGTCCTCCGGCATCGACCCGGAGACGCCGGCCCGCGACCTGACCATCGCCGAGCAGCAGACGGTGGAGATCGCCAAGGCCCTGGCGATCGACGCCCGCATCCTGGTGATGGACGAGCCGACCGCGGCGCTGGACGACGTCGAGGCGGCGCGGCTGCTGGCCCTGATCCGCGGCCTCAAGGCCACCGGCGTCGCCGTGGTCTACATCTCGCACCGGATGCCGGAGGTGTTCGCCATCGCCGACACCGTCACCGTGCTGAAGGATGGCCGCCACGTCGCCACCCGGCCGCGGGCCGAGACGCATTCGGACGAGGTGGTGCGGCTGATGGTCGGGCGGCCGCTCAGCGACTATTTCCCGCCGCGGCCCAGCGATCCGCCCGGCGACCCCGTGCTGCGGGTCGAGGCCTGCGGCAACGCCACGGTGTCCGGCATCGACCTGACGGTGCGGCGCGGCGAGATCGTCGCCATCGCCGGGCTGGAAGGGTCGGGCAAGACCGCGCTGGCCCGCGCCGTGGTCGGGGCCGATCCGTTCCTGTCCGGCCGGATGTGGATCGCGGAGCGGGAGACCAGGCCGGGATCGGCCCGGGCGGGGGTCGCGCACGGGCTCGGCCTCGTCCCCGACGACCGCAAGCGCGACGGGTTGGCGCTGATGCAGTCGGTGCGCGACAACGGCCTGTTGGCCCGGCGCGGCCTGGCCGGGCTGCTGGCCTGGCCGAAGGGCAAGTCGGTCGGGGCCGCGGCGATCGACGGGCTGCTGCAGGCGGTCGATGTCCGCGCCAGCAGCTGGGACCAGGAGACCCGGCTGCTGTCGGGCGGCAACCAGCAGAAGGCGATCCTGGCGCGCTGGCTGGCCTGCGACCCGGAGTTGCTGGTCTTCGCCGAACCGACCCGCGGCGTCGACGTCGCCGCCAAGGCGGCGATCTACCGGCTGATGCGCGGCTTCACCGGCCGCGGCAAGGGCATCCTGGTCTCGACCTCGGACCTGCCGGAGGCGCTGGGCCTGGCCGACCGCATCCTGGTGATGCGCGGCGGGCGGATCGTGGGCGAACGGCCGGCCGGCGCGACCGAGGAGGAGATCATGGCGCTGGCCACCGGCCACCGGTCGGATGCCGCCCCGATCCAGGCGGGTGCGGCATGAGCGCGACCGTCGCCGCCGGGCGGCCACGGCGCGCCGAGCTGCCGGTGCCGCTGATCCTGATCGCCGGGTCCGCGATCGCCTTCGCCGTCACCGCGCTGGCCACCGGCCAGACCGCCCAGCTGTCGCCCGACGGCGTCATCGCGGTGCTGGAACGGGTGGTGGCGCTCGGCTTCGTGGCGCTGGGCCAGACCTTCGTCATCCTGGCCCGGTCGATCGACCTGTCGGTCGCCAACCTGGTCAGCGTCGCCGCGGTGATGGCGTCCTGGATGATGCAGGGCGACCCGGCGATGATGCTGCCGGCGGTGGCCGCGGTGCTGGCCATCTCGGCCCTGGTCGGGGTGGTGAACGGCCTGCTGGTGACGCGGCTCGAGATCAACCCGCTGATCGCCACGCTCGGCGTCGGGCTGATCCTGCAGGGGCTGCTCAGCGCCTCGTTCCAGAACTTCGCCGGGTCGGTGCCGGAAAGCTTCCAGGTGCTCGCCTATGGCCAGGTCGGGCCGGTGCCCTATCCGGTGATCGGGCTGTTCGTGCTGACCGCCGCCGCCGCCTTCGTGCTGCGCTCGACCCGGTTCGGCGCGCATCTCTACGCCACCGGCGGCAACCCGGACGGCGCCCGCCTGGCCGGCATCCGCACCCACCGGGTGACGCTGGGCGCGCATATCATCTGCAGTCTCGGCGCCGGGCTGACCGGACTGTACCTCGCCAGCCGTCTGCGCTCGGGTGCGCCCTGGGTCGGGCGCGACGGCGTCTACGACCTCGAATCCATCGCCGTGGTGGTGATCGGCGGCACCATCCTGGCCGGTGGCCGCGGCGGGGTCTGGGGTACCCTGGCCGGCGTCATCCTGTTCGGCACGCTCGATGCGGTGTTCACCATGATCGGCATCGACGCCTTCGTGAAGCAGGTGCTGCGCGGCGCCATCGTCATCGCCGCGGTCGCGGTCTACGCCTATCGCAGCCGGGGGCATGTGGCATGATCGAGACCACCGAACCGCGGCCCCCTGCGCAAGCCTTGGCCGCCCCAGCCCTTGCCGGCCGCCCCCCCGCCGCGCTGTCGCTGCTGCGCCGCCTCGGCGCCGTCCGGCCGGCCTATTGGGTGCTGATCCTGCTGCTGGTGGCGATCACGGTGGCCAGCCCGGCCTTCCTAGAGCCCAACGGCTACATGAACTTCCTGCGCCGGGCGGCGCCGCTGGTCATCCTCGCCGCCGGGCAGCTCTTCGTCATCGTGGTCGGCGGCTTCGACCTCTCGGTCGGGTCGCTGATCACCCTGGTGGTGATGGCCGCGTCGCTGCTGATCCAGGGCGACCCGGCCCAGACCTGGTGGGTGATCGGCCTGCTCTACGCCATCGGCCTCGCCGTCGGCCTGGTCAACGGGCTGGTGGTGTCCTGGCTCAAGGTGCCGTCGATCATCGCCACGCTCGGCGCGCTGCTGTCGCTGAAGGGCATCGCCCTGGCCTGGTCCGGCGGGTCGCCGCAGGGCTACCTGCCCGACAATTTCCGCGATTTCGGCCGGCTGACCTGGCGCGGCATCCCCGGCATCGACCTGCTGCCGCTGGCCGTCATCGTCATGATCGTGACCGTCGCGATCCTGTGGTGGCTGATGCACGGCACCGTGCTGGGCCGGCTGCTGCTGGCGGTGGGCGACAACCCGCGGGCGGCGGAGCTGGCGGGCATCCGTGTCCGCCTGGTGCGCACCATCGCCTTCGTGGTCTCGGCCCTGTCGGCGGTGACGGCGGGCATCCTGCTCGGCGGCTTCGCCGGGGTCTCGACCAATGTCGGCGACGGCTACGAGCTGCAGGCGATCGCCGCGATCGTCATCGGCGGCGCCCAGCTGCTCGGCGGCCGCGGCACCGTGCCCGGCACGGTGGCCGGGGCGCTCAGCCTGTCCGCCCTGTTCACTTTGCTCAACCTGATCGGCCTGCCCAAGCCGCTGCGCGACGCGGCCCAGGGGCTGATCCTGATCGGCGCCGTCGGCTGGAGCGTCTGGCGCCGCCGAAGGGGAGGTGCGTAGCTCCGGCACCCATTCCAAGAACCAGAACAATGAGGGAGGAATGTCATGCGTATCGGGACGATGATCGGCGCCGCTGCCCTTTTGGCCGTGGCAGCCGGCGGCGCGGCGCAGGCGCAGAGCTTCGACGACCCCAAGGAGTTCGCGGCCCAGCGGGCGATGATGTCCGAGAAGGCGGAAGGCCCGGCCGACAAGCCGTGGGAGCAGCATATCGGCGGCGGCATGGTCGACACCGCCAAGTACAAGAAGCCCGGGCCCTACAAGCTGTGCTTCTCCAACGCCGGGGTCGGCAATCCCTGGCGCGTGGTCGGCTGGCTGACGATGCAGGCCGAGGTCGACATCCACAAGAGCGACATCGCCTCCTTCACCGTGGCCGACGCCGAGGGCAAGGACGACAAGCAGATCTCCGACATCAAGGCGATGCTGGCCAGCGGCAAATGCGACGTGCTGATCGTGTCGCCGAACACCACCGCGGCGCTGAC
Organism: Inquilinus ginsengisoli; assembly: GCF_031453975.1. Lineage (NCBI taxonomy): Bacteria > Pseudomonadati > Pseudomonadota > Alphaproteobacteria > Rhodospirillales > Rhodospirillaceae > Inquilinus > Inquilinus ginsengisoli. The sequence goes on along the minus strand of NZ_JAVDPW010000002.1, from coordinate 523,034 downwards.
CCCGGCGGTGGAGGAAGCCTGCAAGCAGGTGCCGGTCATCATCTTCGACCGCGGCGTGCTGACGGACTGCCCGGTCACCGTGGTCAAGCCGATCGGCGGCTACGCCTTCGGCATCGCCGCGGCCGACTACATCGCCGCCAACGTGCCGAAGGGCGGCAAGGTGCTGGCCCTGCGCATCCTGCCCGGCGTCGACGTGCTGGAGAACCGCTGGGCCGCGGCCAAGCGCATCTTCGACGAGAAGGGTATTCAGGTGGTCGGCGTCGAATTCACCGATGGCGACCGGGCCAAGACCAAGTCGATCGTCGAGGACTACCTGACCCGGACCGGCAAGCTTGATGCCGTGTGGATGGATGCCGGCGCCACCAGCGTCGCCGCCATCGAGGCGTTCGAGGACCAGGGCATGGCGGTGCCGATCGTCACCGGCGAAGACCAGCAGGACTTCCTGCAGAAGTGGAAGCAGTCGGGGATGAAGGCGGTGGCGCCGACCTACCCGACCTACCAGTGGCGCACCGCCGTCATCGCGGCGCTGCGCGTGCTCAAGGGCGAAGCGGTGCCGGGCCCGGCCTGGTCGCTGCCGCAGCCGACGATCACGGCCGACAACCTCGACAAATACGTCAACGAGAAGATGCCGCCGCTGCACTACGCGATGTGCGGCTGCGAGGAGATGCCGGACTATCCGCAGCGGTGGACCGGAAAATAGCCAACGCGCTGGGGGTGGGCTCGGGTCCACCCCCGCTCTGACCGGAGGACCCGATGGGCGATTATCATATCACCGGCGCGAAGATCTGGGACGGCACCGGCCGCGACCCCTATCCCGGCCAGGTCGTGGTCCGCGGCGACCGCATCCACGCGGTGGCGCCGGCGGGCGAGCGGTTGGATGCCGGGGGCTGCGAGACCGTCGACGGCGGCGGCGCCACGCTGCTGCCGGGGCTGGTCGAGGGCCACGCCCACCTGTCCTTCTGCGGCGCCCGTACCAACACCGACCTCGGCGACGTCCCGACCGAGGAGCATGTGCTGGAGACCATGTGGAATGCCGAGCTGCTGCTCGACCACGGCTTCACCAGCGCCTATTCCGCCGCCAGCGCCAAGACCCGGCTGGACGTGGTGATCCGCAACAAGGTCAATGAGGGCCGGCTGAAGGGGCCGCGGATCAAGGCGGCAAGCCCGGAGATCACGGTCACCGGCGGCCTGGGCGACGAGAGCCGGCTGCACCTGCAGCGCTCCAGCTTCGGCTGGGTCTGCGACGGGCCGGAGGCGGTGCGCCACGCCACCCGCGTCTGCATCCGCGAGGGCGTCGACAACATCAAGATCAACATCTCCGGCGACGATTTCGTCGACCCCGCCAAGGGCGGCATGACGGTGATGTCGAAGGCCGAGGTCGAGGCCGCGGTCGACACCGCCCATGATTTCGGCCGGCGGGTGAACTGCCACGCCCGGGCCAGCGAGGCGGTGAAGCGCGCCATCCGCGCCGGTGTCGACGTGATCTACCATTGCGAGCATGCCGATACCGAGGCGCTGGACCTGCTGGAGGCGGCGAAGGACAAGGTCTTCGTCGGCCCGGCGATCGGTCTGATCTACAACACCATCCACGAGGCCGGCGACTACGGCATCAGCGAGGAGAAGGCGCGCAAGCTCGGCATGCATCTGTGCCTGGAGGCCAGCCAGCGCACCTATGCCGAGATGCGGCGCCGGGGCATCCGCGTGGTGATCGGCGGCGACTACGGCTTCGCCTGGACGCCGCAGGGCACCAACGCCCGCGACGTCGAGCATTTCGTGAAGCTGTTCGGCTACACCGAGTCGGAGGCGCTGCAATGCGCCACCCGGATCGGCGGCGAGCTGATGGGCATGGGCGACCGGCTGGGCCAGGTGAAGCAGGGCTTCCTCGCCGATCTGATCCTGGTCGACGGCGACCCGCTGAAGGACATCGCCCTGATCCACAACCACGGCGCCATCCGCATGGTGATGAAGGACGGGGCGATGCACCGTCTGTCGCCGCGCGCGGCAGCCCGGGCGGCGGCCGCTGCCGAGTGACGGCCGGGGCGCCGTGACCGGGCAGCGGCAATCGGGCGTCGACATCCTGCTCGGGATCGTCGACCGCCTGACCGGGGCGCCGGGCGGGGCGGCGGTCGCCGCCCTGGCCGAAGGCCTGGCCGTGCCGCGCTCCAGCCTCTATGCGGTGCTGCGCCCGATGCTGGCGGCCGGCTGGCTCGACGCGCCGCGCCGCGGCACCGTCCGGCTCGGCGCCGCCTGGTTCGACCTCGCCGTGGCGCTGGAGGCCGGCCCGCAGCCGGCGCCCGCCCGGGCGCGGCCGCAGACCTCCACGGCGCCGGCCCGGTCCTTCCTGTGGAACCCTGACTTCACCGAGCTGGTCGACGCGGCCCCCCATGCCCGGCCGCCGCCCTATGTCTTCGGCTTCTCCAACGGCTCGCGGGCCAATCTCTGGCGCCAGGGGCTGATCCACGGCGTCCAGTTCGCCGCCGCCGACCATGCCGACCGCATCGCCACCCTGCGCATCGCCAATGCCGACGACGACCCGGCGGCGCAGGCACGGGACATCGACGCCTTCCGGGCCATGGGCGTCGACGCGCTGATCGTCAGCCCGCTGGAGACCGAGGCGCTGCTGCCGCCTTTGGCCCGGGCTTGCGCCGCCGGACTGCCGGTGGTGATGGTCGACCGGCTGCTGGGCGATGCCGGGCATTCGCTGATCCAGGTCGCCGGGCCGGACACCGCGATTGGCCGGCTGCCGGCACAATGGTTGGTCGAGACCCTGGGCGGCCGCGGCAGCGTGGTGATGATGGTCGGCGCGCCCGAGATCGGGCCGCTGCTGCGGCGGGCGCGGGCGGCGCAGGAGGTGTTCTCGCTGGCGCCGGGCATCCGCATCCTCGAGACCGTCCACACCGAGATGCTGGTGGCCGCCGGCCGCCGCGCCATGGCCGGGCTGATCGAGCGCTGGGGCGATGCCATCGACGGCGTGTGGTGCGACAGCGGGCTGCACGGCGCCGGGTCGATCCAGGCCTGGGTCGATGCCGGGCGCGACGGCCGGGTGCCGCCGCACACCGGCGGCGACCAGAACGCGGTCTACCAGCTGGCGGTGCTGCATGGCGTGCCGCTGGCGGCGATGGACTTCCCGCCGGCCATGGGCATCCGCGCGGTCGAGGTCGGGCTCGACATCCTGGCCGGCCGCACCCTGCCACGGCGGATCGAGGTCCACACCCCGCTGGTGGTCAGCCGCGGCTGGGAGACGGCGTCGGTCCGCGCCGACATCTTCGTCGAGGACCATGTCCGCTGGGACCGGCCGCCGACCCTGGTGCTGGGCCACGGCATGGGCGAGGACTACGACCCCAACACCTTCGTGGTGGGCAAGGGCGCAACGGCGGAAGGGGCGGCCCGGTCGATCCTGCGCACTCTCGACATCCTGGTCTGGCTCAAGGCCCATGGCGGCGAGGCCGGCACCGCGGAGCTGCTGGAGGCGGTGGCGATGCCGCGCTCCTCGCTGCACGACCTGCTGGGCCCGCTGGTCGGGCATGGCCTGCTGCAGCGCGGCCAGCGCGGCCGGATCCGGGCCGGGCCGCGGGTGCGGGCGGCCGGATTCGCCGCCCTCGGTATCGCCGACCTCGCCGCCGCGGTCGAGCCGGCGCTGGACGGGCTGGCGCGGTCGCATGGCGGCAGCGCCGCGCTGGCGGTGCTGCAGGGCGAACGCTGCGCCATCGCCCTCAGCCGCGCCGCGCCCGGCGCCGCGCCGATCGCCGTCGGCAGCCGCACGCCGGTCAACTGGACCCTGGCCGGGCGCCTGCTGGTGTCGGCGCTGCCGGAGCGGCGGCTGCGCTGGCTGCTGGCCGCCCATGCCCGGCCGCGCCGCGACTCCGGCAAGCCGCTGACCCTGCCCGAGCTGATGGCGGCGATCCGCGCCGAAGGCGACCAGAAGGTGGCCAGCATCGCCGGCGAGACCTGCCCGGACACCGGCGAGGCCGCGCGGCCGCTGCTGGGCCTCGACGGCCAGGTTCGCGCCGTGCTGCTGTTGCGCGTGCCGGTCGGCGCCCTGCCGGCCGCCCGCGCCGCGCTGGAGGGCCTCGCTTTGCCCGAGACCGAACCCTTTCTCCAAACCGAGGCTGTCCTGACATGAGCGAGCCACTGGACCCCTTCATGATCCGCGCCCATGTGCCGGAGTTCGAAACCCATCTCGCCGCCTACCGCCGAGCCAGCGAGCAGGCCCGCCGAACCCTGCGCGGCGTGCCCGACCTCGCCTATGGCGACCATCCGGACGAAAAGCTCGACCTCTACCTGCCGGCGGAGGGGGAGGGGTCGCATCCGGTCCATGTCTTCGTCCATGGCGGCTACTGGCGGGCGTTCTCCAAGGCCGACTACGCCTTCGTCGCGGATGCCGTCACGGCACAGGGCGCGATCGCCGCGATCATCGATTATTCGCTGATGCCGAAGGCGCGGATGGCGGTGCTGGTCGACCAGGTGCGGCGGGCGGTGGCCTGGGTGGCCGCGAATGCCGGGCGCTGGGGTGGCGACCCCAAAGCGATCAGCGCCAGCGGCGCCTCGGCCGGGGCCCATCTCGCCAGTTTCCTGGCCTGCCGCGGCGCGCGCGAGGATGCGGCGCCGGCCATGCCGGTGCGGTCGCTGCTGCTGGTCAGCGGCATCTACGACCTCGGCCCGATCACCCGCAGCTTCCTGCAGCCGGAGATCGCGCTGACCGCGGCGGAGGTGGCGGCATGGTCGCCGCTGGCGGCGACGCCGATGCTGGGGCGGGCGGTGGACATCGTCGTCGGCGCCGACGAGACGCCGCCCTTCCTGGGGCAGGGCCGGGCCTTTGCCGCCCATCTCGCGGCGGCGGGGGTCGATGCCTCTTTCACGACCTTGCCGGGCGAGAACCACATGAGCATCGCCACCGCCCTGGGAACGCCGGGAACGGCGCTGGCCGACCGACTCGGTCGCACCATCGCGGCATCGCGCCGGGGAGGCTGAGCCCGATTGGTCTCCCCGGCGCGCCCCGCTTGGATCTTCCCCTCCTGGCCACCGAGGTTCAGCATCGGGAGGATCGGCGGGCGGGCTTGGTCCCGGAGCTCGGCCGGGCTGTGCCCCGGGCCACAACCGGGCCTGCCGACCAAGCCGGTCCTGCTGTTTCCGCGAGGATTGAGATGGGCATCATCGTTTCGACCGCACCCGGCGCCTCCGACACCCCGATCGGGCAGGGCGCGAACGACAACGTCCAGGGGGCGTCCTGGCCGGCTCCCGCACCGGCGGCGGGTTCGGCCGCGCTGCGCCTGGTGCTGGCGCTCGAGGATGCCTGGGAGCGTGCCCGGCAGCGGCGCGAGCTGGCCGGGCTGAGCGAATGGGAGCTGATCGACGCCGGCTGGACCCGGTCGGACCGCCAGAACGAGCTGTCGAAACCGTTTTGGCGCTGAGCGGCCGCGCCGCGGGTCGGCTGAGCCTCAGGCGGCTTCGGGCAGCCGGTCCTGAAGTGAGAGCCGCGCCGGATCCAGGTCGACCCAGGCCTTCAGCGGCAGGTGGTCGGAGGCGATCCGGGCCAGGGTGCTGCGATGCACCTGGACCTGGCGCAGGATGCCCTGCGGCCAGCCCAGGATGCGGTCCAGCGAGATCAGGGGCAGGGGGGCGGGGAAGCTCGGCGGGCTCGCGGCCATCGGGCCGAACAGCGCATCGAGCGGCCGCAGCGAGGACCGGCGCCCCGGGCGCCACTCGTTCAGGTCGCCCAGCAGCAGGGTCGGCATGGTCTCGCCCTCGGCGATGGCGTCGAGGATCATGGCGGATTGGCGCATGCGGCAGCGGCGCAGCAGCCCGAAATGGGCGGCGACCACGCGCAGCGGCCCGGCGGGCAGCGCGAGTTCGGTGATGATGGCGCCGCGCGGCTCGGCCCCGGGCAGGGTCAGGCGGCGCAGGCGGGTGACCGACCCGTCGCGCACCAGCAGCGCATTGCCGTGCCAGCCATGGCCGTCGGGCAAGTCGGAGACGTGCAGCAGGTGCAGCCCGCTGTCGCGGCGCAGCATCTCGGCGTCGAGCAGGCCGGAGCGGCGGCCGAAGCGGCGGTCGACCTCCTGCAGCGCCACCACGTCGGCGCCGAGTTCGGCCACCACGGCGGCGATGCGGGCCGGATCGAAGCGCCCGTCCAGGCCGACGCATTTGTGCACATTGTAGGATCCGACCACGACAGGCCGGGCGGACGTGTCCGCCACCGCCGTGACGGGCGGGGCACCGGGAGCGGAAGACGCGGGCTGAGGGTCCATCTCGGTTCCGGAAAGCCGGGAAGGATCCCGGGAGCCCGTTTATCTAATACGATGACCGGGCCCTGCCAAGGCGGCGCGACGGAATGTATCGGCCGACCCAAGGCAGCCGAAGCGGGAATCGCCCGCGGCAGAAAGATGGCGGAGGGACCGGGATTCGAACCCGGGCACAGGATTTCTCCCGTGGACGGTTTAGCAAACCGTTGCCTTCAGCCGCTCGGCCACCCCTCCGTCCCGGGCGGCAATGCCGCTCGGTCCGCGGTTCTTAAGGGGGCGGACAAAGCTTGTCAATCACGGGTCTCGCACGCTCCGTGGCCGGGGGGACGCAGGCGCGGCGAATTCGCGCCATGCCAGGGCTGCGACACCGGATTTCCTTGATCGCGCCGGCGCTCCCCTATACTTGGGGACTATATCGGGCAGGAAATTAAGGTGGTTCGATCGATCGTCCGCCGTCATGGCGCCACAGGACGAAGCCGCCGAACCGAATGGATCAAGCCTGCCGAAAGCGAAGCTGAATGAAGCCAGTCACCCCGCTGCTCGACTCCATCCACTCCCCCGCAGATCTCCGCCGCCTGCCGGCGTCCGATGTGAAGCAGGTCGCCGATGAGCTCAGGGCCGAGACCATCGATGCGGTCTCGACCACGGGCGGCCATCTCGGCGCCGGCCTCGGCGTGGTCGAACTGACCGTCGCCCTGCATCGGGTGTTCGACACCCCGCGGGACAAGCTGATCTGGGACGTCGGCCACCAGGCCTATCCGCACAAGATCCTGACCGGGCGGCGTGATCGCATCCGCACCCTGCGCCAGGGCGGCGGCCTGTCGGGCTTCACCCGGCGGTCGGAGAGCGAGTACGACCCGTTCGGCGCGGCGCACAGCTCGACCTCGATCTCGGCCGGGCTCGGCATGGCGGTGGCCCGCGACCTCAAGGGCGACGACTTCCGCGTCGTGGCGGTGATCGGCGACGGCGCGATGAGCGCCGGGATGGCCTATGAGGCGATGAACAACGCCGGCGCGCTGAGGAGTCGCCTGGTGGTCATCCTCAACGACAACGACATGTCGATCGCGCCGCCGGTCGGCGCCATGAGCGCCTATCTGTCGCGGCTGATCTCCTCGCGCTCCTACCGCTCGCTGCGGCACCTGATGCGTGACGTCACCAAGGTGTTCCCGAAGCCGGTGGCGCGTGCCGCCAAGCGGGCCGAGGAATACGCCCGCGGCTTCGTCACCGGCGGCACGCTGTTCGAGGAGCTCGGCTTCTACTATGTCGGCCCGATCGACGGGCACAATCTCGACCACCTGCTGCCGGTGCTCGAGAATGTCCGCGACGCCGATGACGGGCCGGTGCTGGTCCATGTCGTCACCCAGAAGGGCAAGGGCTACGGCCCGGCCGAGGCGGCGCCGGACAAGTACCATGGCGTCACCCGATTCGACGTCATCACCGGCACCCAGACCAAGCCGAAGAGCAACGCGCCGAGTTACACCGGCGTGTTCGGCCAGGCGCTGATCCAGGAGGCCGAGGCCGACGACCGCATCGTCGCGGTGACCGCCGCCATGCCCACCGGCACCGGGCTGGACAAGTTCGCCCAGCGCTTCCCGAGCCGCACCTTCGACGTCGGCATCGCCGAGCAGCATGCGGTGACCTTTGCCGCGGGGATGGCGACGGAAGGCTTCAAGCCGTTCTGCGCGATCTATTCGACCTTCCTGCAGCGCGCCTATGACCAGGTGGTGCACGACGTCGCGATCCAGCACCTGCCGGTGCGCTTCGCGATCGACCGGGCCGGGCTGGTCGGGGCCGATGGCGCCACCCATGCCGGCGCCTTCGACATCGCCTATCTCGGATGCCTGCCGGGCATGGTGCTGATGGCCGCGGCCGACGAGGCCGAGCTGGTGCACATGGTGGCGACCGCCGCCGCGCTCGACGACCGGCCCTCGGCCTTCCGCTATCCCCGCGGCGACGGCGTCGGGGTCGAGCTGCCGGCCCGCGGCGTGCCGCTGGCCCTGGGCAAGGGCCGGGTGCTGCGCGAAGGCACCACCATCGCCATCCTCAGCTACGGCACGCGGCTGCAGGAATGCCTGGTGGCCGCCGAGACGCTGGGCGGCATGGGCCTGTCGACCACGGTCGCCGACGCCCGCTTCGCCAAGCCGCTCGACACCGACCTGGTCGAGCAGCTGGCCCGCAACCACGCGGTGGTGCTGACCGTCGAGGAGGGCGCCGAGGGCGGCTTCGGCAGCATCGTGCTGCACCATCTGGCGCGCAGCGGGCTGCTGGACCAAGGGCTGAAGATCCGGCCGCTGACCCTGCCGGACCGCTTCCAGGACCATGAGAAGCCGGAGCTGCAATACGCCGAGGCGGCGCTGTCGGCGCAGCACATCGTCGCCACCGCCGCGGCGGCGCTCGGCCTCGACGCGCCGATCACGGGCGTGGTGCGCGCCTAGCCCATCACGGCTTCGACGACTCTGCGAAAGGCCATCCCGACCCCTCGGGATGGCCTTTCGCGTTGATGGGGGCCGAGGGCAGGATGGAACCTGTGGGCGACGCAGCCCGTTCCCAGGGTTCTGGCGATTTCCCGTGCTGCCGTCGCACCGCATCGGCCATGATGGGCGGTCGAATCGGCCCGTGGGGGGCGAGAAGGGGGATACAATGAAGCTGCGGCACGCCGTCCTGGGGATGGCCGCGATCACGATGCTGGGCGCCTGCGTTCCGGCGTCGGGCGAAACCACGGCGCCGGCCGCTCCGGTGGCTGCCGCCCCGGCGGTGAAGGCGCCGCCGACGGCCGCCACCGCGCTGGCCGGGATCGAGGCGTTCCGCGGCTCCTGGGTCGGGGCCAGCGACGGCGAGGGCGAGGCCAAGCGCGCGGCCGCCCTGATGATCGACGCTTCGGCCGATGGTGCGCTGCTGCTGCGCTGGCGCAGCGCCGAGGGCCAGGACGGCGCGGCCGACATCGACCCGAAGAGCATGCGCGAGAACACGGTGCTGTTCCCGCCGTCCAAGACCCCGAGCGTCTGGACCGCGCGGCTGGAGACCGGCGCGCGGGCCAAGGCCAAGCTGGACGGCGCGACGCTGGTCACCGAGCTGACGGCGAAGACCGGCGGCAAGACCGAGGTGCAGTCCTACCGTCGCACCCTGACCGCGCCGGGCCAGCTTTCGCTCCACTACACCCGGGCGGTGAACGGCAAGATCGAGAGCACGATCGACGCGGATTTCGTCAAGCTGCCGTGAGGCGACATGGGAGCAGGTCCGGGAACGGCTTGTGCCCAGGCTGGGTACACGCCATTCTATGTCAAGGTTTGACATAGGTTTGCGCCATGGCGACGAATGTGCATCTGACGCCGGAGCTCGAGCGGTTTGCTCGGGAATGCGTGGCGGAGGGCCGCTACAACAATGTCAGCGAGGTGGTGCGGTCCGGCCTTCGCCTGCTGCAGGAGGCCGAGGAGCGCCGCCATGCCTTCACGGCGATGCTGCGCCAGGTGGAAGAAGAGACCGATCGGGACGGGGATGTCTCCATTGAGGATGCTTTGACCGAGGTTGACCGCATCATCGATGAAGCCGAGCGGTGAAGGCCACACTCTCCCGACAGGCTCTTCGCGATCTGACCGATGCGGCGCGATGGATTGCGCAAGACAATCCGGGCGCGGCCCGTGCATTCCGGAAGTCCGTCGATGACGCCGCTGCCCGCATCGGCAGCCAGGCCAATATCGGGGTATTGCGTCCTCATCTGGCGAGTGCGCCATACCGCTTCCTGGTCCTGAGGGATTTTCCCTATATTCTCGTCTACAATGCTACCCGTCGGCCGCCGCGTGTCGTCCGCATCTTGCACGGTGCGCGAGACCTGCCGGCGCTGCTGGACGGTCTCTAGCCAACTCTTTTCCCAATCGGCTCCGCCCGGTACGCGCTCGGATCGATGCCGTGGCGGGCCAGCTTGTCGTAGAAGGTCTTGCGCGGCAGGCCGAGGGCCTCGGTCGTGGCGCGCACGTCACCCCTATGCGCCGCCAGCGCCTCGCGCAGCAGCGCCGCCTCATAGCGCTCGACCCGCTCCGGCAGGCTGGCCGATACCTCCGGCTCCTCCAGGCCCTCGGCATCGCCGAGGCCGAGCGCGACCCGGTCGGCGAAATGCGCGAGCTCGCGGACATTGCCCGGCCAGTCATGGTCCAGCAGCCGGCGCCGCACCGCATCGCCCAGCGCCGGCGGGTCGCGGCGGAAGCGTTCGGCGGCGCGGCCGAGGAAATGGGCGAACAGCAGCGGGATGTCGGCCCGGCGCTCGCGCAGCGGCGGGACCCGCAGCGTCACCACATTGAGCCGGTAGTAGAGATCGGCACGGAACCGGCCAACCTGCGACGCCTGCTTCAGGTCGATCTTGGTGGCGGCGACGACGCGCAGGTCCAGCGGCCGGCGCTCATTGGTGCCGAGCGGCGCCACCGCCCGCTCCTCCAGCACCCGCAGCAGCTTCACCTGCAGTGCCGGCGGCATGCTCTCGACCTCGTCGAGGAACAGGGTGCCGCCATCGGCGTGCTCGATCCGGCCGATGCGGCGCTTCTGCGCCCCGGTGAAGGCGCCGGCCTCATGCCCGAACAGCTCGCTCTCGATCACGCTTTCCGGCAGCGCGCCGCAGTTCAGCGCGACCAGCGGCTTGGTTCGGCGGCGGCTCCAGCGGTGCAGCGCCTCGGCCACGACCTCTTTACCCGAGCCGGTCTCGCCCAGCACCAGCACGTCGACATCGGCATCCGCCACGTCGCGCACGGTGCGGCGCAGCCGCTCGATCTCCGGCGTGTCGCCGAGGAAGGCCACGCCGTCCGCGCCCTCCAGCGCCGCCCGCAGCCGGCGGTTCTCGATCACCAGCCGCCGCTTCTCCAGCGCCCGGCGGACGCTGTCGACCAGCCGGTCGGCCGGGTAGGGCTTGGCCAGGAAGTCGTAGGCGCCGTCCCGCATCGCCGCCACCGCCATGGCGATGTCGCCATGGCCGGTGATCAGGATCACCGGCAGGTCGGGGTCGAGCGCGCGCAGCTGCCGGAACAGGGCCAGCCCGTCGGTCTCGGGCATGCGGATGTCGGTGACGACGACGCCGGCGAAGTCGCGGTCGACCGCGGCCAACGCGGCGCGGGCCGAGTCGAGCGCCGCGACCTCGAAGCCGGCCAGCTCCAGGCTCTGCACATTGGCGTGCCGGATCTCGGCCTCGTCGTCGACGAAGACGACCTGTCCCGCGGCGCTCATGGCGCCCGTTTCAGCGTGACGGTGAAGACCGCACCGCCCTCGGCACGGTTGTCGGCCGCGATGGCGCCGCCGAACTCGCGAGCGATGTCCTGGCAGATCACCAGGCCGAGGCCGAGCCCTGCCGGCTTGCTGGTGGCGAAGGGGATGAACAGCGCCTTCATAGTCGCGGGGTCGAGGCCTTTGCCGGTGTCGGACACCGCGATCCTAACCCGATCGCCCTCGACATTCACCGCGATGCGGATCTCCGCCTCCGGCAGCCCGTCGACGGCGTCCAGCGCGTTCTGCAGCAGGTTGACCAGGATCTGCTCCAGCCGCACCCGTTCGGCGACGACCCTCACATCCGCCGGCGGCAGGTCCTGGGCCAGCCGCACCGACTGCCGGCGCAGGCGCGGGCGGGTCAGGATCAGGGCGCCCTCGATCGCGGCGGCGCAGGAGATCGCCTCGATCCGGTTGGCCGCCTTGCGCGAGAAGGCGCGCAGATGCTGGGTGATGGCGCCGACCCGGTCGGTCAGCCCGGCGATGATCGCCAGGTTGTCGCGCACTGCCGCCGGCTTCTCGCGGTCGAGGAAGACGGCGGCGTTGTCGGCATAGGAGCGGATGGCGGCGACCGGCTGGTTGATCTCATGCGCCACGCTGGCGGCGACCTGGCCGAGGATGGCCAAGCGGTTGGCCTGGGCCAGCTCCTCCTGCAACTGCTGCCGCACGAGCTCGACCCGGCGCCGCTCGTCGATCTCGCCGGTCAGCCGCTGGTTGGCGTCGTTGAGCGCGTGGGTGCGCTCGGCGACGCGGCGTTCCAGCTCGGCCTGCGCCGCCGCCTGCCGGGCGGCATGGCCCAGGGCGCGGTGCCGGCGGTACAGCAGCGCCGCCACGCCGGCGAGGGCCAGCAGTGTCACCAGCCCGGCGATCAGCCGGGTGTCGAAGGCGGCGCGCCCCGCCGCCGGCATGGTCGGCGCCAGCAGATGCAGGGTCCAGCCTGTGCTCGGGACCGCGGCGGCCACCGCGAGGAACGGGGCCGGACCGCGGGTGTCCGGCAGGGTCGCGACCACGGCATCGGGCCGGCCGGCGTCGGCATCGGGCGCGATCGGCAGCGGCTCCAGCGGCGCCGCGCCGTATTGCAGGCTCTCGCGCACCGCCGCGCGGTCGGACTCCGGCAGCGGACCGAGGCTGCGGAACCGCCATTCCGGCACGTCGGTCAGCAGCACCACGCCGCGCTCGTCGGTGACGAAGGCGGTCTCGGCGAAGCGCCCCCAGGCCTCCTCCATCGCGTCGAACTCGACTTTGACCACGATCACGCCCAAGAGGCCGTTCGGCCCGTCGATCCGGCGCGACAGATAGACCCCCGGGCGCCGGCTCATCGTGCCCATGGCGAAGAACTCGGCGGCGCCGGCATCGACCGCCTGCAGGTAGTAGGCACGGAAGGCGTAGTGCTGGCCGACGAAGCTGATCGGTTCGCGCCAGTTGCTGGCGGCGATCGCCGTGCCGCTGCGGTCCAGCAGGTAGATCACCGCCGTCCGCGTGCCCTGGCTCAGGGCCTCGAACTTGGCGTTGATGCCGTCCAGCCGCTGGCGGTCGTTGGCGGCCCCCAGCGCGGCGCGGACATCGGGATCCTGGGCCAGCACGAAGGGCAGGGACCGCTGCTTCTCCAGCTCGCTGCGCAGCATGGCGACATGCAGCCCCAGCGCCGCCTCGGCCGAGCGCGCGATGTCGCCCAGCGCCCGGTCGCGCCCGACCGGCCCGGCCAGCCAGGTGACCGCCGTGAACAGGGCGAGGCCGATCAGCGCGAAAACGGCCCAGTCCCGCCGCACCCGCACGGGCGCGGCGATGCCCGGCCTGCCCGCCGGGGCGGGGCGAGGGGTGGCGATGTCAGGGTTGGCGGTCGTGGTCATGCGGCCTGGTTCCGGGGTGCACCAGTCTAGCAGCTTGCGGCGTAGCTGCCTTCCCCGGAGGTTGTGCGGATCTCCGCACGCGACTGTGGCGATCCGTGCGGAATTCCAGCCATGCGCGCGGCCGATCGGATCGGCGGCGAGAGAAATAGCGCTTTGCTATCAATGCGATGGCGACGAGATTTCGTGCCGGTGCAATATGGCACGGCAATTGCTGCGTATGGCCCAGCCATCCGTAAGAAGGGGATCATCCCCGGGGTGGCAGGAAACCCAGGAAGCCGCGCCCTCGGTCATCGACGGTGCGGGCCACAAGGAGTGCAAGCCCCATGGCCACTCGGCAAGCCGACGCCGCTCCGCGGCCGTCCCTACCGTTCTACCGGCATCTCTATGTCCAGGTCCTGATCGCCGTCGTGATCGGCATTCTGCTCGGTCACTTCTACCCCGAGCTCGGTGCGGCGATGAAGCCGCTCGGCGACGGCTTCATCAGCCTGGTGAAGATGATCATCTCGCCGGTGATCTTCCTGACCGTCGTCACCGGCATCGCCGGGATGCACGACCTGGAGAAGGTGGGGCGGGTCGGCGCCAAGGCGCTGGGCTACTTCCTGGTGTTCTCGACCCTGGCGCTGATCGTCGGCCTGGTGATCGCCAACCTGGTCCAGCCGGGCGCCGGCCTGAACATCGATCCGGCCACGCTCGACACCAAGGCGATCGAAGGCTACGCCACCAAGGCGCATGACCAGTCGATCGTCGGCTTCCTGACGGGCATCATCCCGGCCACGATGTTCAGCGCCTTCGTCGGCGGCGACATCCTGCAGGTGCTGTTCGTCTCGGTGCTGTTCGGCGTCGGCCTGGCCATGACCGGCGAGAAGGGCACGCCGGTGCTAAGCTTCCTGAAGGCGGTGTCGGGCGCGGTGTTCAAGGTCGTCCACATCCTGATGAAGGTGGCGCCGATCGGGGCCTTCGGCGCCATGGCCTTCACCATCGGCAAGTTCGGCATCGGGTCGGTGATCAACCTGGCCTTCCTGGTCGGCACCTTCTACGCGACCTCGATCATCTTCGTGGTGGTCGTGCTGGGCGCCGTCGCCCGCTACAACGGCTTCTCGGTCCTGGCCCTGATCCGCTATATCAAGGCCGAGCTGCTGCTGGTGCTGGGCACCAGCTCGTCGGAGGCGGCGCTGCCGTCGCTGATCGAGAAGATGGAGCGGGCGGGCTGCGCCAAGTCGGTGGTCGGCCTGGTGATCCCCACCGGCTATTCCTTCAACCTCGACGGCACCAACATCTACATGACCATGGCGGCGCTGTTCATCGCCCAGGCGACGAACACGCATCTGTCGCTGGGCGACGAGATCCTGCTGCTGCTGGTGGCGATGCTCAGCTCCAAGGGCGCGGCCGGCGTCACCGGCTCGGGCTTCATCACCCTGGCGGCGACGCTGTCGGTGGTGCCGACGGTGCCGGTCGCCGGCATGGCGCTGATCCTCGGCGTCGACCGCTTCATGTCGGAATGCCGGGCGCTGACCAACTTCATCGGCAACGCCGTGGCCGCCGTCGTGGTCGCGCGCTGGGAAGGCGCGCTCGACGAGGACCGCCTGCGGGCCGCCCTCGCCGGCGAGCCGCTGCCGGCGCTCGACGACGGCACGGCGCCCGCCCCGGCGGAATAGCACGAAGCCAGGCGGCGGACCGACGGTCCGCCGCCCGGTCGCCGTGTAGGACCCGTGATCGGCAAGGAGACCCAGCTTGGTCCTTCGACGTGTCCTCGGCATCGCCGCGACGGCCTGCCTGATGCTTTCGGCCCTGCCCCTGCGGGCCGCCGATGAGAGGCCGCACCCGGTCAAGGTGGTGGCCGACCAGCGCCTTACGGTGACGACCCCGGCCGGAACCGGCGAGCTGGCGCTCTATGTCTCGCGCGACTGGTCGAAGCCGCAGCCGGGCGTCACCCGGGCGGTGATCGTGATCCACGGCCGGCTGCGCAACGCCGACGTCTACAATGCCTCGGCCGAGAAGGCGCAGGCGGCGGCGGGGGAGGCCGGCCAGTCGGCGATCCTGGTCGTGCCGCAATTCCTGGCCGATATCGATGCCGCGGCGTTCCACCTGCCGGCCGGGACGCTGCGCTGGGGCACGACCGGCTGGGAGGGCGGCGCCGACGCCAAGGGCCCGGCCGCCATCAGCTCCTTCGACGCGCTCGACGCGATCCTGGCCAGGCTGGCCGACCGCAAGCTGTTTCCCAACCTGAAGACGGTGGTGGTGGCAGGCCACTCCGGCGGCGGCCAGGTGGTGCAGCGCTACGCCATCCTGGCGAAGGGCGAGGCGACGCTGAAGGCCGCCGGCATCGCCGTGCGCTACGTCGTCGCCAACCCGTCCTCCTACGCCTATTTCAGCGCCGACCGGCCGGACGGCCATGGCGGCTTCGCGCCCTTCGCCGGCACTGCCGCCTGCCCGAAATACGATCACTGGAAATACGGCATGGCCGACCTGCCGCACTATGCCGGGGCGGCGACCCCGGCGGCGCTGGAGCGGGCCTATGTCGCCCGCGACGTGGTCTACCTGCTGGGCACCGCCGACACCGACCCGAACCACCCGGCGCTCGACAAGACCTGCATGGGCGAGGCGGAAGGTTCCTATCGGCTGGCGCGTGGCGAGGCCTATGTCCAGTACCTGCGCGGCCGCCACCCCGACGGCCTGCGGCAGAGCCTCAGCCTGGTTCCGGGCGTCGGCCATGACGGCGACCGGATGCTGACCTCGGCCTGTGGCCTTGCCGCGCTGTTCGACCGGCAGGGCTGCCTGGCCTCAACCCCCTGACGGGTCTAGCCGGGATGGTGCGTCGGCACCGCCCCGGCTGTCGCTCACTCGTGCACGGTGTATTTGCCGGTCTGGCAGAGGTCGACACCGTCGTTCTGCGCCGTCCGGCCATCCTCGAACACCGTCTTCAGGTCATAGGTGCAGGTGCGGCGGCCATCGCCGATGGTCACCGTCACCTCGTTGCCGGCGGGCAGGTACTTGCCGTCCAGCAGATTGCTTTCCCAATCGTCGACATTGGCCGGCGACACGTAGAACTCCGTGGCGCTGACCGAGGTGGCATTGGTCAGGGTGAATTCCAGGTCGTCCGCCATCGCCGGGCCGGTGATGGCGGCCAAGCCGCAGGTTGCGGCCAGCGCGATCAAATATTTCCCAAAATTCCTCATAATGTATCCTTCGCATAATATTGCGCCGCCGTCGGTCGGAGGCGCGCATCAAGAATACATCAAATTGTGGCAAAATGCAGCGCTATCAGACGCCGCCGCGCCGCTTCGCCCCGCAGGATTCGCGGATGACCAGCTCGGTCGGCAGGGCGATGCGCCGCTGGTCGACGGTCTCGCCCTTCAGCAGCCGGATCAGCAGCTGCGCCGCCTGGCGGCCCTGTTCGACGCCGGGGTTGCGCACCGTGGTCAGGGCCGGGCGCAGCTGGGCGGCGAAGGGCAGGTCGTCGAAGCCGACGATGGCGATGTCGTCCGGCACCGACAGCCCGGCATCGCTGATCGCCGCCATGGCGCCCAGCGCGATGGTGTCGTTGCCGGCCAGCAGCGCGGTCGGACATTCGCCGCCGCGGTCCAGCAGCTCGCGCATGGCGCGGTGGCCGCTCTCGGCGCTGAAGGCGCCATAGGCGACCAGCCGGTCGTCGGGCTCGATGCCATGGGCGATCAGCGATTCGCGATAGGAGTTCAGCCGCGCATCGGTGGCGACGAAGCCGGCCGGGGAGAAGCCGATATGGGCGATCGCCCGGTGCCCCAGCCCGACCAGATGGTCCATCGAGCGACGGATGGCGCGGCGGGTGGAGAAGTTGCACGCATGCTCGCGCGGGTGGCGCACCGACCCCAGCAGCACCAGCGGAAAACCCTGGTCGATCAGGGCATGGATCTGCGGTGCCTCGGTCGGCGGGTTCAGCACGATCATGCCGTCGATCCGCCGGCTCTCGACCAGCTCGCCATAGGCGTTCGGCCCTGCGCCGGGCTCCACCCCCTCCAGCAGGATGCGGTAGCCGCTCTCCCGCGTCGCCTGGGTGATGCCGTACAGCAGCTGCGGCACGAAGCCGTCGACCGCCAGCACCTGCGGGTCGGTGACCACGAGGCCGATGGTCTCGGTGTCGCCGCGCACCAGCATCCGCGCCGCCGAATTCGGCCGGTAGCCCAGCGCCTCCGCCGCCTCGAACACGCGCTTCTGGGTCTCGGCGCTGATCGTCACCGCGGCCGACCGGTTAAGCACCATCGACACGGTCGCGCGCGACACGCCGGCGCGGCGGGCGACATCGTGGCTGGTGATCCTGCGTCGTTCCATTCCGCTCCGGTCTTCCGCGTCGGGTCCGACCCACCTCGGGGAGGGTGTTCCCGCCGCCCTGTTGCCATGCCGGCTTCCGCTTGACAAGCGATCCGACTGGCGCTTGAGTATAGCTAACACGTGTTAGTAACGAAAGTGACACGTGTCATCCGACAGACAGAGGACTTTGCGGCCAACGCAGAGGTCCGATCCCGGGAGGATGTCAGATGGTGGCAGCGGAGTGGGGCAAGCCGGCACACAGCATCGGCTGGCTGCGGTCGCGGCCGAAGCTGCGGGCGGCGCTGCAGCGCAACCTGACCGGCTGGCTGTTCATCCTGCCGGCGCTGATCGGCTTCGCCGTCTTCTACCTGTACCCGACCCTGCGGGCGGTCGAGATCAGCCTGACCGACTGGAACCTGATGCGGGCGCCGAAGTTCATCGGCCTCGACAACTACGCCAAGCTGATCGACGACCCGCGCTTCTGGCAGTCGGTGCGCATCACCATCGCCTATGTGCTCTACAACATCCCGCTGCAGACCGTGCTGGGCCTCGGCCTGGCCCTGCTGATGGACCGGCTGAGCAAATCCGTGACGGTGCGGGCCATCGTGATCGCGCCCTACCTGCTGTCCAACGTCATCGCCGCGCTGATCTGGCTGTGGCTGCTCGACCCCTTGCTCGGCATGACCAATGTCGCGCTCGGCCTGATCGGGGTGCCGCGCCAGGCCTTCCTGGCATCGCCAGACCTCGCCATCGTCTCGGTCGCCGCGATCAACATCTGGCGCCATGTCGGGCTGACCGCGCTGCTGTTCTACGCCGGGCTGCAGGCGATCCCCCGGTCGCTGCAGGAGGCGGCGCGGCTGGAGGGGGCGGGGGAGTGGACCGTGTTCCGCCGGGTCACCCTGCCGCTGCTGCGCCCGGTGCTGGTGTTCGTGCTGGTGACCAGCGTGATCGGGTCGTTCCAGGTGTTCGACACCATCGCCGTCGCCACCCAGGGCGGGCCCGCGAATTCGACCAGCGCGATCATCTGGTACGTCTACGAAAGCGCCTTCCGCTTCTCGAAGATGGGCTACGCCTCGGCGATGTCGGTGGCGCTGTTCGCCGTGCTGATCCTGATCACCATCCTGCAGATGCGGGCGCTGCGCGCCGGCAGCTCGGACCTCGAATAGGGGCGCCGCCATGACCGCGACCTTCGCCCTGCCGCGCCCATCGTCCTTCCGGTTCTCGCCCGGCCGGCTCGTCGCCTGGGCCATGCTGGCCGGCTTCATCGTCTGCTCGCTGTTCCCGCTGTGGATCACGCTGAAGACGGCGCTGGTGCCGACCGCCACGCTGTTCGACCAGGCGACCCTGCTGGTGCCCACCGAGATCACCCTGGACAATTTCCGCCGGGTGCTGGGGCTGGCGCCGGTCGACCCGTCGACGCCGTCCTCGCCGATCAACTTCGCCATGGCGCTGCGCAACAGCGCGATCTTCACCCTGCTCACGGTCGGCGGGCAGGTGTTCTTCTCGGCGCTCGCCGCCTACGCCTTCGCCCGCATCCGCTTCGTCGGGTCGACGGTGATCTTCTACCTGTTCATCGCCGCCACCATGATCCCGGCGATCGTGCTGTTCATCCCGAACTTCGTGCTGATCAAGGAGCTGGGCTGGCTGAACACCTTCCAGGGCATGGTGGCGCCGACCATCCTGATGTCGCCCTTCGCGGTGTTCTTCCTGCGCCAGTTCTTCCTGTCGACCCCGCGCGAGCTGGAGGAGGCGGCGCGGATGGACGGGGCCTCGCCGTTCCGGATCTTCTGGAGCGTGGTGCTGCCGGTGCACAAGAGCGCCATCGCCACCCTGTCGATCCTGCTGTCGATCAACGCCTGGAACGACTTCTTCTGGCCGTTCCTGGTCGGGCGCGACGCCGAGGTGCGGGTGATGTCGGTGGCGCTGTCCGCCTTCAAGACCCAGCAGCAGAACGGCAACCCGGACTGGACCGGGATGATGGCCGGCACCGTGCTGTCGATCGTGCCGGTGATCGTCCTGCTCGTGCTGTTCGGCCGGCGCGTCGTCGAATCCCTGCAGTTCAGCGGGCTGAAATGACCCGCGTGCCAACAAACACCATCGGAGGAGGCCTGAGATGAACGCGAAGCTGTCGAAATTCCTGTTGTCGGCGGCGGCAGCCGTGTCGCTGGCGGCGACCAGCGGGGCGGCCCGGGCCGAGACCACGCTGAACTACTGGCTGTGGGACGCACTGCAGGCGCCGCACTACCAGGCCTGCGGCGACGCCTTCCACGCCAAGCACCCCGACATCACCGTCAAGGTGACGCAGTATGGCTGGCTCGACTACTGGACCACGCTGTCGACCGGCTTCGTCTCCGGCGAGGCGCCCGATGTTTTCGCCGACCATCTGCGCTCCTACCCCGAATTCGTCGCCAACGGCCAGATCACCGACCTGACGCCGCTGATCCAGCGCGACAAGGTCGACACCGGCATCTTCAGCCCCGGGCTGCTCGACCTGTGGACCCGCGACGGCAAGGTCTACGGCATGCCCAAGGACTGGGACACGGTCGCCCTGGTCTACAACAAGGCGATGCTGGACAAGGCCGGCGTGACCGTCGACGAGCTGCGCGCCGCGACCTGGAACCCGAAGGACGGCGGCAGCTTCGAGAAGATCCTGGCGCGGCTGTCGCTCGACGCCAACGGCAAGCGCGGCAACGAGGCCGGCTTCGACCCCAAGCAGGTCGTGCAGTACGGGCTGATCATTCCCAAGATCGACGGCTACGGCCAGACCCAGTGGAGCTACCTCGCCGTCTCCGCCGGCTTCAAGTTCACCGACGGGCCCTGGGGCACCGCCTACCATTATGACGACCCGGTCTTGGCCGAGACCCTGACCTGGCTGCGCGACCTGTCGCTGAAGAAGGGCTACGCCATCCCGCAGAAGGATGTCGGCGCCCTCGGCGGCACCGCCCTGCTCGGCGCCGGCAAGGGGGCGCTGGTCTCCGACGGGTCCTGGAACTCGACCTGGTACGCCAAGAACGTGTCCTTCCCCTATGGCTTCGTGCCGCTGCCGCAGGGGCCGCAGGGCCGCAAGAGCATGTTCAACGGCCTTGGCGATTCGATCTGGACCGGCACCAAGCACCCCGACGAGGCCTGGGAATGGGTCAAGTTCCTGGGGTCGACCGACTGCCAGGACATCATCGGCAAGGCCGGCGTGGTGTTCCCGGCGATCCCGTCGGCGGCCAAGCTGGCGCAGGAGGCCTTCGCCGGCCGCGGCCAGGATGTCACCGCCTTCACCAGCGAGGCGACGCCGGACCAGACCTTCCTGTACCCGATCACCGACTACTCGCCGCAGATCCTGTCGATCATGAACGTGGCCTTCGACCGGATCTTCCTCGAGGACGTGCCGGTCGCGCCGCTGCTCAAGGATGCGAACGACCAGGTCAACGCGCTGTTCCAATAGCCATTCCAACCCGGCCCGCGGCCGCCCTGGCCGCGGGCCCTTCCGCCAACCGGGATCCGACCATGACCTCTCCTAAGATCACCTTCATCGGCGCGGGCAGCACCGTCTTCGCCAAGAACCTGATCGGCGACATCCTGTCCTATCCGGACCTGGCGGATGCCCGCATCACCCTGTTCGACATCGATCCCGAGCGGCTGGCGACGTCGGAAACGGTGGCGCACCGCATCGCCGACACGCTGGGGGCGCCAGCGACGATCGAGGCGACCACCGACCGTGCCCGGGCGCTGGACGGCGCCGACTACGCCATCACCATGATCCAGGTCGGCGGCTACAAGCCCTGCACCGTGACCGATTTCGAGGTGCCGAAGACCTACGGGCTGCGGCAGACCATCGCCGACACGCTCGGCATCGGCGGCATCATGCGGGCGCTGCGCACCGTGCCGGTGCTGCTGGACCATGCCCGCGACATGGAGCGGCTGTGCCCCGACGTGACCCATCTGCAATACGCCAACCCGATGGCGATGAACTGCTGGGCGCTGAACCGGGCGACCAGGATCAAGACCGTCGGGCTGTGCCACAGCGTGCAGGGCACCGCGGCCGAGATCGCCGAGGACATCGGCGTGCCGGTCGAGGAGATCAGCTATGTCTGCGGCGGCATCAACCACATGGCGTTCTACCTGAAGTTCGAACGCAACGGCGAAGACCTGACCCCCTTGATCCGCAAGGTGGTGGAGGAGGGCCGGGTGCCGGAGTGGAACCGCGTCCGCTACGACATGTTCCTGCGCCTCGGCTACTTCGTCACCGAATCCAGCGAGCATTTCAGCGAATACGTGCCCTGGTACATCAAGCGCGGGCGCGACGAGATCGTCGACCGCTTCAACATCCCGCTCGACGAGTACATCACCCGCTGCGAGCGCCAGATCGACAAATGGGGCGCCCTGCGCGCGCAGCTGCAGGACCCGTCGGTGCCGCTGGAGATCAAGCGCAGCGTCGAATACGGCTCGACCATCATCCATGCCAAGGAGACGGGAACGCCGGCGGTGATCTACGGCAACGTGCAGAACCACGGGCTGATCGACAACCTGCCGTCCGACTGCACGGTCGAGGTGCCGTGCCTGGTCGACCGCAACGGGGTGCAGCCGATCGGCCTCGGCCGGCTGCCGCCGCATCTGGCGGCGCTGATGCAGACCAACATCAACGTCCAGTCGCTGGCGGTCGAGGCGCTGCTGACCGGCAACCGCGACCACATCTACCACGCCGCCATGCTGGACCCGCACACCGCGGCGGAGCTGGATCTCGACCAGATCTGGCGGCTGGTCGACGAGCTGCTCGCCGCCCATGGCGAGTGGATCCCCGAGGCGCTCCGCACCCCGGCCAAGGCCGCGCCGCTGCTGCGGGTGGCCTAAGTCGTCAGATCGAGCTGACGCGTAGCCTTTCCCGCTTGCGGGACCTTTTCGGAATAGACCGAGCCCGCTCCTTTCTTGCTCCCCCTCCCCTTGCGGGAGGGGGGTAGGGGGAGGGGTCTGCGCGCGTCCGCGCATGAATACGCAAAGGACAGGCTTCGCCGTCGGAGCCAAATTGCCAGAGTCAGGGCCGGTTCTGGGCATCGAAAACCCCCTCCCCCTACCCCCTCCCGCGAGGGGAGGGGGGACTCATTTTAACCTAGGCCAATGTCGTTGCGAGCCGCCGGGACGGTTCGGAGGCATTCTGAAAAGGTCTCGCAAGCGGGAGAGGCTACGCGTGGCCCGGACCGTAAACGCCTTGTTCATTGCGCAAGCGGTCCAGTTTGTTCATGATATGTTCCATGGACAACGCGCCGATCGACGCCGCCCCAGCCGAGACCCAGCCGGTCGACCCCGACCGGGAGTGGACGGTGTGGGCGCTGGGCACGCTGCGCGAGCTGGTCGACATCGACATGCGCACCGCCCGCCGGCTCGAGGGCCAGCACATCGTGGCCGGGAACCGGTTCGAGCCGCAGGTGATCGATTTCGCGCTGTCGCAGGCCCGCATCGCCCGTGCGGTGCGCCTGACCATCGCCATGACCGAGCGCATCCGCGAGGCCTACCGGACCCGCAAGGACGCGGCGGAGAAAGCCGCCGCCGAGATCCAGGAGCGCCGGCAGCGGCGGCGGGCGCAGGTCGCCCGCGCCGTGGCCGTGGCGCTGGGGCCCGAGCGGCCGGCCGGTGCCAAGGCGGCCGCCGCACCGCGCGAGAGCCTGACCGAGACCGAGCCGCTGGACGTCGAACTCGACACCCTGCCGATCGACGAGATCGTGCGGCGCATTTGCCGCCGCCTCGGCCGCGAGCCGGGCCGGCTGCCCCAGGGCTGGGACGAGGTCATCGCCGGGGACGAGGCGGCCGAACCGCTCGACGAGGCGCTCACCGACCCGCCCCCCGAAGCGCCCGAGCCCTCCGCAGATGCGGAAGAGGCCGGCCGACCGGCCCGCAAGCCGCCGAACAGCAGCTGAGCCGATGCTGTGGGCGTTCTTCCGATTCCCATCAAGACTGTCAGCATCGCCCCTCGCACGCCCCTCTTTGTCATTGCGAGGAGGCGTAGCCGACGAAGCAATCCATGCCAGGCGGCGCCACGGATTGCTTCGCTGCGCTCGCAATGACGGGGGCCGGCGGGAAAGACGACGCATGCCGGCATCTCTCCCGATACCGCTTGCGCTGCCCGGCCGTGGCGCCATGATGGCCGGCCTGACGATATGGGGAGCAATGGGGTGACCGATCTTCTGTTGGTCGGCTGCGGCCGGATGGGAAGCGCGCTGGTGCAGGGCTGGCTGGCGGGCAAGGCCGCCGACCACATCTGGGCGGTCGAGCCGGCCGATGTCGCCCTGGCCGATCCGCGCCTGCACCATGTCCGCGACGCCGCGGGCCTGCCGGCCGACCTGGCGCCCGAGGTGGTGGTGCTGGCGGTCAAGCCGCAGATGATGCTCGAGGCGCTGCCGGCCTATCGCCGCTTTGCCGGGCCCGGCACCCTGTTCCTGTCGATCGCCGCCGGCCGCACCCTGGCGTATCTGGAGCAGGGGCTGGGGCCCGAGGCCGCGGTGGTCCGCGCCATGCCCAACACCCCGGCCGCGATCGGGCAGGGCATCTCCGTGCTGGTGGCGAATCCGCTGGCGACGCCGGCGCAGCGCCAGCGCGCGGAGGCGCTGATGCAGGCCGCCGGGCAGACCGCCTGGATCGACGACGACGCGCTGATGGATGCCGTCACCGCCGTGTCCGGCAGCGGCCCGGCCTATGTCTTCCACCTGATCGAGACGCTGGCAGCGGCCGGCCATGCCGCCGGGCTGCCCGCCGACCTGGCGATGCGGCTGGCGCGGCAGACCGTGGTCGGCTCCGGCGCCCTGGCCGGCGCCGCCAGCGAAAGCGCAGCCGAGCTGCGCATCGCGGTGACCAGCCCGAAGGGCACCACCCAGGCGGCGCTCGACGTGCTGATGGCGCCGGACGGGCTGCAGCCGCTGATGACCCGCGCCGTCGCCGCCGCCGCCCGCCGCGGACGCGAGCTGGCGTAGTGGCGACCAGTGCTGAGCGCGTCGCCGCGGCGCTGCAGGCGCTGGGCCACGAGCCCGACATCCGGGTGTTCGGCGAATCGACCCGCACCTCGGCCGATGCCGCCGCCGCGATCGGCTGCGACGTGGCGCAGATCGCCAAGTCGCTGGTGTTCCGCGCCCGCGGCAGCGGCCGGCCGGTGCTGGTGATCGCCAGCGGGGTCAACCGGGTCGACGAGGCGGCGGTGGCCGCGGCCCTGGCCGACCGCCTCGGCGGCGCCCGGATCGAACGGGCCGATGCTGGCTTCGTGCGCGATGCCACCGGCTTCGCCATCGGCGGCGTCGCCCCGGTCGGCCACGCCACGCCGCCGCATGTGGTGATCGACCGCGACCTGCTGGCGCTGCCGGCGATCTGGGCCGCGGCCGGGACGCCGAACTCGGTCTTCGCCCTGACGCCCGACCAGTTGGTCGCACTGACCGGCGGCGTCGTCGCGGACATCGCCCAGCGCCGGGCGTGAGGACGCCGTGATCGGCCATCTCTCCTTCGGCGTCTTCGACCTCGACCGCGCCGTCCGGTTCTACGATGCGGTGCTGGCCCCGGTCGGCATGGTGCGGGTGTGGGTCGACGACACCGCCGCCGGCTACGGCCCGCCCGGCGGCAACGATAAGCTTGCGCTGAAGCGGCAGCCGGGGCCGGTGGTTCCGCCGGGCCCGGGTTTCCACCTCGCCTTCAACGCCCCGACGCGCGAGGCCGTCGACCGGTTCCATGCCGCAGCCCTGGCCCAGGGCGGCCGTGACGCCGGCGCCCCCGGGCTGCGGCCGCATTACGGGCCGGCCTACTACGCTGCCTTCGTGTTCGACCCGGACGGCCACAAGCTGGAGGCGGTCTGCCAGTAACCGGGCTCGCCTTGCTGCCGAATTGCGCTAGATTGGGCCCTATGCGGCCTGGAAGGCCTGATCCTCGAGGAGCCGGGAAGCATGGCGAAGAAGGCCGACGTGCCCAACCACATCGTCACCACCGCGGTCGACCTGGCGGCGGAGAGGGGCTGGCGCGCCCTGACCCTGGCGGATGTCGCCCAGGCGGCGCGGGTGCCGATGTCGGCGCTGTACCGCCACTATCCCAGCAAGACCGACCTGCTGGCCGGATTGGGCCGGCTGATCGACCAGGCGGCGCTGTCCGAGGCGCTGCCGGGCGAGGACGAGGCCCCGCGCGACCGGCTGTTCGACCTGCTGATGCGCCGCTTCGACGTGCTGACGGCGCACCGCGCCGGGGTCAAGGCGATCCTGCGCGACCTGCGGCTCGACCCGCTGTCGGCGCTGGCGCAGGCCCGCCAGCTCGAACTGTCGATGCGCTGGACGCTGCAATCCGCCGGCATCCCCACCGCCGGGCTGTTCGGCCGGGCCCGGGTGCGGGCGCTCGGGCTCGTCTACCTCCTGGTGCTGCGGGTGTGGGAGCAGGATGATTCGCCGGAGCTGGACCGCACCATGAAGGCGCTGGACCAGCGACTGCGCCAGGCCGAGCAGCTGGAGAACACCTTCGGCCGCGGTCGCGGCACCCGCCGCGCTGCCGCGGGGGTGGCGCCCGAGGCGGTGGAAGGGCAGGAGCCGACACTGCATTGAAGTGACGGCTTTGTTGCAGTGCACAATTTTCCTTTTGCGGCAGGGGCGGCGCGTGTAAGGTGCTGCATTCTTGTGCAATCAGGAGTTGGGCCATGAGCAAGCCGCCGGTCTGGGACGTCGATTTCACCAAGGTGCTGGGCGAGTTCAAGCTGCCGGGCGTCGATGTCGACGCGGTGCTGCAGGCCCAGCGCAAGAACATCGAGGCGCTGACCGCCGCCAACCGCACCGCGGCCGAGGGGCTCCAGGCCTTCGCCCGACGCCAGGGCGAGATCCTGCGCCAGAACCTGACCGAGCTGCAGGCCCAGTTCTCCTCCGTCGCCGCCCCGGGCAAGCCGGAAGAGAAGCTGGCGCAGCAGACCGAGCTGGCCAAGACCGCCTTCGAGAAGGCGATCACCGACATGAAGGAACTGGCCGAGCTGCTGGCCAAGTCGAACACCGAGGCGGCCGAGATCGTCAGCAAGCGCGTCAGCGCCAGCTTCGACGAGCTCAAGGGCGTGCTGAAGGCCCCGGCCAAGCGCTGAACCCGGCTGTTCCGACGTCGCGATCGAAGGCCGCCTCCGGGCGGCCTTCTGCGTCTTGCCCTGCCGGATCCGGCGCGGCAGTCTGCGCCGGCAGCGCAGAGGGCAGCATGACGATCAGTTACGACGATTTCGCCAAGGTCGACATCCGGGTCGGCACCATCGTGGCGGTCGACCCCTATCCCGAGGCGCGCCGGCCGGCCTACAAGCTGACCGTCGATTTCGGGCCCGAGATCGGGCGGAAGCGCAGCTCGGCCCAGCTGGTGGCGCTATACACGCCGGAGGCGCTGCTGGGCCGCCAGGTCGCGGCGGTGGTGAACTTCCCGCCGAAGCAGATCGGCAAGTTCATGTCCGAGATCCTGGTGCTGGGCTTCCCCGACGCCGACGGCAATGTCGTGCTGGCCGCGATCGAGCGCCCGGTGCCGAATGGCGGGCGGCTGTACTAGGGCCGTGGGCTGTCCCGATCCTTGACTGAATGTTCGCTTTATGTTCTCCTGATCCGACCCTAGCAAGGAGGATCGGATGCCCGACACATCGGCCGCCGCGGACCTGCCGGCCGTCACCAATGTCGCCGCCGGCTACATCCATCGCGACAAGCTGATCACGCCGGGCGCGCCGGTGGCGCTGCCGGGCGCCCGGCTCAAATGGTACGACATCGCGCTGGCCGACGCGCCGGTTCCGGCCGGGATCCGGGCCCTGGCCCGTGACTTCGTGCTGCGCGAAGACCGGGCCGGTGCCCTGAAGGTCTCCGGCGATCTCGGCTTCGCCATCCTGCATCGCTGCGGCGCCGACTTCTACTTCCTGCTGGTCAGCACCTGGCACAACGAGAACGAGCTGTGGGAGACGGTCTACGCCAAGGACGGGCGGCAGCAGCCCGACTTCCGGCTGTTCCCGCTGCCCGGGCCGCATCGCGGCACCTTCTGCGTCTGGGAGCTCGGCGCGGTGTGGCACGAGCAGCAGGCGTGGCGGCGCTACCTCCGCTCCGGCCGCGACGACGCCGCGCGGCGGGCCTATCTCGCCGACAGCTGCGAGGGGCCGGTCTGATCGGCAGTTGACGCGAAGGCGAGTCCCGCCGATCATCCCAGCGGTCGCGAGATCAGCCATACCTTCCGCGTGACTGGCGAGACGGGGATCACCCCGAGGGAGCGCGGAAGACCGTTTCGATGCCGTTCGCCTGGGCAGCCTTCTCCTGGAAGCTGGTCGGGCGATTTTTGTTTTCTGGGCATCGAAACGGAGACTCCCATGCAGCACCAACCCGAATCGGCCGATCTCGACCCCCGCGCCGTGCTGGCCGCCGCCGACCCCGAGGCCGCCGCGATCCTCGAGCGCGAGGAGCGCCGGCAGCACCAGGGCCTGACCCTGATCGCCTCCGAGAACCACGCCTTCCCCGAGCTGCGGCCGCTGCTCGGCTCGGTCTTCGCCGACAAGTATGCCGAGGGCCAGCCGGGGCGCCGCTACTACGGCGGCAACGCCCATGCCGACGAGATCGAGTGGCTGGCCCAGGGGCGGGCCAAGGCGCTGTTCGGGGCCGAGCACGCCAATGTCCAGCCGCTGTCGGGGTCGCCGATGAACCAGGCGGTGTATTTCGGCCTGCTGCAGCCCGGCGATACCATCCTGGCGATGGACCTGTCGCATGGCGGACACCTGACCCATGGCGCGCCGGTCTCGGCCATGGGCCGGATCTTCCGCTTCATCCGCTACGGCACCGTGGCCGGCGGCGGCTTCGACTTCGACGCCATCCGCGAGACCGCGCGGCGCGAGCGGCCGAAGTTGCTGATCACCGGCTTCTCCTCCTACCCGCGCGACATCGACTACGCCGCCTTCAAGGCGATCGCCGACGAGGTCGGGGCGATCACCATGGCCGACGTCTCGCATATCGGCGGGCTGATCGCCGGCAAGACGCTGCCGAACCCGCTGGCGGCCGGCTTCGACGTCGTCACCACCACCACGCACAAGACCCTGCGCGGCCCGCGCGGCGGACTGATCCTGTGCCGCGAGCCGTTCCGCAAGCCGATCGACCAGGCGGTGTTCCCCGGCCTGCAGGGCGGCCCGCATATGGACCAGGTGGCGGCGCTGGCCACCGCGCTGCACCTGGCGGCGCAGGAGGAGTTCCAGGCCTATACCAGGCGGGTGCTGGACAACGCCAAGGCGCTGGTCGAGGCGCTGGAGGGGCGGGGCGCGCAGCTGGTCACCGGCGGCACGGACAACCACCTGATGGTGGTCGACGTCGCCGCCAGCTTCGGCATCGACGGCGACGAGGCGCAGCAGCGCCTCGACCGCATCGGCCTGGTCTCGAACAAGCAGGTCGTGCCGGACGACACCCGACCGCCGCTGCGCCCGTCCGGCCTGCGGCTGGGCACGCCGGCCGTCACCACCCGCGGCATGCGCGAAGGCCAGATGGCGACGCTGGCGGATCTGATCGTGGACGCGGTCACCGGCGCGCGGCCGGAAGGGGCGCTGGCCAACGCCGTGCGCGACTTCGCCCGGCGGTTCCCGATCCCGGGGTGAGCGGGGAGGAGAGGGCGGGCCACCCCCTCACCCGAAATCGCGGTGCGATTTCGACCTCTCCCCAAGGAGAGGTGACGAATCCCTCTCCTTGGGGAGAGGGAGGAGCCCGGCCCGCTTGGGCCGGGAGGGTGAGGGGGTGGCGCGGTGCCTGCCGGTCAGCTCGTCGGCTTGAACCCCGCCCTCTCGCCATACGCGAAGCACTCTTCCGCCGAGGGGATCGCCCGCGACGTGCTGTAGGACCCGAGGCTGAGCGCCGCGACGCAGACGCCCAGCCGAAGGCCTTTCTCCACCGGCCAGCCCTCGTGCAGCCCGAGCATGACGCCGGAGGCCAGGGCGTCGCCGGCGCCGTTGGTGCTCTTCACCGCCTCGGCCGGCACCCAGGCCGCGCCCTGGCGCCACAGGCGGCCGTCGCGGTCGGCGGCGACCACGCCGTCCGGGAAATGCACCACCGCCAGGGTCGACACGCCCATGCGGATCAGCGCCGCCGCCGCCGCCTCGACCAGGGCCCAGTCCGGCCGGCCGTCGCGGTGGGTCTCGACGCCGGTCAGCGCCGTCGCCTCAAGCTCGTTGATGATGATGCTGTCGAGCAGCGGCAGGCAGGGCACGGTGAGGTCGCGCAGCCGCTCCCCCGCCACGCCGACCAGCTCCATGTTGGTGCGGTGGCCCGAGGCGCGGGCGCGGGCCAGCACCTCGGTGAAGCCGTTGCCGTTGCCCTGCGGCGCGTCCATCCGGGCATGCACGCCGGGCGAGCCGACATGGAAGATCTTCGCGGTCGACCCGGTCAGGTCGAAATGCCCGGGCGAGAGCAGGGCGTTGACCCCCTCCTGGTAGAAGAAGGTCCGCCGCCCGCCCTCGGCCATGATCATCACGTCGGTGTAGGCGGTGCGGCCGCCCGGCAGCACCGCGATCCGGCCGGCGCCGATGCCGTGGTCGCGGCAGACCTCGAGCGCCAGCCGGCCGTAGGGGTCGTCGCCGATCACGCCGACGACCTCGATCGGGAAGCTGGCGCCCAGCCGGGCAAGGTCGACCGCCATGTTGAAGCCGGGGCCGCCCGAATCCGGCGTCTCCTCCAGGATCCTGGCGACGTGCTCCTGCGGCGGGAAGCGGTCGAGCACCTTGTTGACGTCGATGCAGATGGTGCCGCCGCAGATGATGCCCGAACGCTGCTCCACGGCTCAGCCCTGCTTCAGCACGGCTTCGGTGGTCTGCACGTCGTCGGCCAGGGGCCGCAGCGGGGTGATGCCCTGCTTCTGCAGCTCGCCGTGATAGGCGCGCACCGCCTCTTCCGGCGCGATGGTGCCGTCCGCCACCTGGCGCATGAAGCCGACCATGGCCAGCGGCGATTCCGCCAGGTTGATCTTGCGGCCGAACAGGGCGACGCGGGCACCGTACTTCTCGGCCTGGTGCAGCAGCTCGAAGCAGTCGCGGGTGGTGCCGGCGCCGCCGCCGAGCACGCCGACGATCAGGCTGGAATCGAAGCTGGCCAGCTCCTCCAGCGCCTTGGGGCCGTTGAACGGGATCTTCAGGAACTCCGGCCGGTCGACCTTCATCACCCCGGCCAGGCTGCGCAGGATGCAGTCGTTGAGGTAGTGCGGCTGCAGCGCCGGGTCGATGCCGCTCGAGACGTTCGGGTTGAACACCTCGAAGAAATACTTGAAGCCGTTGGCGGCGCAGTCGGCCCGGAACTCGGCGAAGGCCTCCAGCGACCGGATGTCGGCATCGAGGTCGTTGTTGAAGGTGACGGAGTAGAGGCCGAGATCGGTGCCGGTGATCGGCGCCTTCGGATCGGGGGTCAGGCCGCCATGCTTCACCCGCGGCAGCAGGGCCGACCGGAACGGGCGCGAGGCGTGCTGGGGATAGCAGCAGCCGCGTCCCACCCAGATATCGGTGGTGTCGTTGGCGCGGATCGCCGGCTTGACCTTGCTGTTGCGGAAGGTGCCGGTTTCGACCAGCCGCTCCAAATTCGAGGCCGAGACCAACATGATGTCGACGATGTCCTGCTCCACCACGGCGCGGATGGTGTCCAGGAATTCGTCGCGGGTGCGGTATCGGGTCCAACTGCCGTCGGGTGCGCGCTTCGGGCCGGTCGAGGTCAGGCTCGGCCCCATGTCGCCGTCCTTGGCGTCGGCGATGATGAAGTCGCTGCGCTTGTAGTGGCCGGCGCGGATGCGGGCCAGCTTCTCGTCCAGGCGGGTCATGCTCGGTCTCTCGTCTTTCGGTCTGGGGAGGAAAGGAGTGTCATGGGGTCGTCTCGCTCGGGGCGGGCCCACGACCCGGGACGGGTTGGTCGCCCGGCATCGCCCCGGTCATGATCGCCACCACCTCGGCCATGCTGTGGCGCTGCGGCGAGGTCACGGCCACGCGGCGGCCCAGGCGCATGACGTGGATGCGGTCGGCCACCTCGAACACGTTCGGCATGTTGTGGCTGATCAGGACGACGGGCAGGCCGCGGTCGCGGATGGTGCGGATCAGGTCCAGCACCTGGCCGGTCTCGCGCACGCCCAGCGCCGCCGTCGGCTCGTCCATGATCACCAGCTTGCGGGCGAACACCGCGGCGCGGGCCACGGCGACGCCCTGGCGCTGGCCGCCGGACAGGCTTTCGACCGCATGGCCGATCGAGGGCAGGCGGAAGCGCAGCTCGTCCATATGCCGCTGCGCGTCGCGCCGCATCCGCGGTTTGTCCAACAGCCGCAGCCAGCTTCCCAGCGGGCCGGGCCGGCGCAGTTCGCGCCCCAGGAACAGGTTGGCGGCGATGTCCAGCGCCGGCGCCACCGCCAGGTCCTGGTACACCGTCTCGATGCCGCGGCGGCGGGCGTCGAGCGGCCCGTGGAACCGCACCGGCGCGCCATCCAGCAGCACCTCGCCCTCATCCGGGGTGATGGCGCCGGACAGGATCTTGATCAGGGTCGACTTGCCGGCGCCGTTGTCGCCGATCACCGCCAGCACCTCGCCGGCGCGCAGTTCGAAATCGACCCCGCCCAGCGCCACGACGTGGCCGTAGCGCTTGACCACGTTGCGGGCCTCCAGCACCACATCGCTCATACCCGCCTCCATCGCGACAACTGGTCCAGCGCCACCGCGGTGATGACCAGGACGCCGGTGACCAGGTCCTGCCACAGCGGGTCGATGCCGATCAGGGTCAGGCCGTTGCGCAGCACGCCGACGATCAGCACCCCGATCAGCGTGCCGATCAGGCTGCCGCGGCCGCCGAACAGGCTGGTGCCGCCGATCACCACCGCGGTGATGCTGTCCAGGTTGGCGTTCTGCATCGCGTTCGGGTCGGCGTTCGGGATCCGCCCCAGCGCCAGCCAGGCGCCGATACCGTACAGGAAGGCTGCGAACAGGTAGACCGACAGGATGCGCCGCCGCACCGGGATGCCCACCAGACGCGCCGCCTCCGGGCTGTTGCCGATGGCGTAGATGTGCTGGCCCCAGGCGGTCTTGGTCAGGATGTACCAGACGACGGCATAGAGCCCGAGCATGATGACCATGCCGTAGGTGACCACGGCGCTGCCCAGGCGCAGCGTGTTGCCGGTCCAGCCCAGCAGGTCGTCCATGACAGGGAAGGCGCCGCCGCCGGAGAACAGCCGGGTCGCGGCGGTGACGATGCCGAGCAGGCCGAGCGTGACGATGAAGGGCGGCAGCTTCAGCCGGCTGACCAGCGTGCCGGTGACCAGCCCGACCAGGCTGCACAGCGCGATCGCCAGGATCAGCGCC
Source organism: Inquilinus ginsengisoli (assembly GCF_031453975.1). Classification (NCBI taxonomy): domain Bacteria; kingdom Pseudomonadati; phylum Pseudomonadota; class Alphaproteobacteria; order Rhodospirillales; family Rhodospirillaceae; genus Inquilinus; species Inquilinus ginsengisoli. The sequence goes on along the minus strand of NZ_JAVDPW010000002.1, from coordinate 490,122 downwards.
GGCAGCGCGTCATGGCCCTGGTCGACCAGCTTGCCGGCGACGATGGTGCCCAGCACCGCGATGGCGCCGTTGGCCAGGTCGATGCCGGCGGTCAGGATCACCAGGGTCTGGCCGATCGCCAGCGTGCCGATGATCACCGATTGCTGCACGATCAGCGAGATGTTGCCGGGGGTCAGGAAGCGGTCGCTCATCGCGGTGAACACGGCGCCGAAGGCGACCAGCACGATCAGGGGGCCGAGCGGCGGGGTGGTCAGCACCCGCGCCGTGCGACCGATCCAGGACGAGGGGGGAGGGGCCATCGCTCTCTCACGGATCGGAGGGAGGGAAATGGGCGGGCCGTCGATGGCCCGCCCGGATCGCGCCGGCGATCAGCCCCAGCAGTTCTTCTCTCCGAATTCGAGATCCTTCGACTCCAGCCCCGGCAGCGCCTTGCCGGTGATCAGGAAGGACCCGGTGTCGACGAAGCCGCTCGGCTTCTTGCCGCTCTTGGCGTACTCCGCCACGGCGTCGACGCCCATCTGCGCCATCTTGAAGGGGAACTGCATCACCGTGGCGGCGACGCGCCCGTCCTTGACGTACTTCACGCCCAGGCAGCCGCCGTCGATCGAGGTGATGACGACGTCGTCGGTCTTGCCGGCCGCCTTGACCGCGGCATAGGCGCCTTGGGCGGCGGGTTCGTTGATGGTGTAGACGACGTTGATGTCGGGATGGGCCGACAGCAGGTTCTCCATCGCCGTCTGGCCCTTGTCCTGGGCGCCATTGGTGTTCTGCTTGCCGACGATGGCGGCGTCGCCCTCGGCGATGCCGAAGCCCTTGAGAAAGCCGTCATGGCGGAAGGTGTCGACCGTGCCGCCCGGCGTGCCGTCCAGCATCGCCAGCTTCGGCGCCCGGTCGCCCAGGGCCTTGCGCGCGTACTGGCCCTGCTGCACCCCGGCCTGGAAGTTGTCGGTGGCGAAGGTGGCGTCGACCGCGTCGGCCGGGTCGGTCGCGGTGTCCAGCGCGATCACCAGGATGCCGGCGTCGCGCGCCTTCTTGACCGCGCCCAGCACGCCGCTGGAGTTGTTCGGGGTGATCAGGATGCCCTTGGCGCCGGCGCTGATCAGGTCCTCGATCGCGGCTACCTGGCCTTCATTGTCGCCGTCGAATTTGCCGGCGCGGGCGATCAGCTTCAGGCCCTTCGCCTTGGCTTCGGCCTCGGCGGCCTGGCGCATCTTGACGAAGAACGGGTTGACCTCGGTCTTGGTGACCAGGCCGACGATGGCCTCCTGGGCCAGCGCGGCGGTGCTGCCGCCCATCAGGGCGAGCGCGACCACGCCGGCGGCGAGCAGGCCGGCGAGGCGATGGGATTTCGGGACAAGCGCAACCACGGGCGTGTGCGATCGGATCATCGCGGTTTCCTCCTGTTTGCGGGTCGCCGCTTCTGCGGCGCCGACCATTGGCCGGACGGGTGTCCGACGTCCCGACGATAAATCCGCCTTTTGCTGATAGTCAATCAGATCTTATGGATCTTTTGATCAATAATAATCATTATGGTGCCAATGGCCGATGGCCTTCCCCGGCGCGCCTTGCTAGGAAGCGCGATGCGACAGTCAGCCCCCGAGATCCATGCTTTGGGCACCGCCGGTGCCGGCCATGTGCTGTCGCTGATCCTGTCCGGCCAGGCCAAGTCGCGGGCCGACCTGGCCCGGATCTCCGACCTCTCCCGCGCCACCATCGCCCAGCGCCTGGGCGTGCTGTTCGACTCCGGGCTGCTGCACGAGGCCAGCGAGACCCAGGCCAGCGGCGGCCGCCCGGCGCGGGTGCTGAAGCTGAACCAGGCCTTCGGCGTGGCGCTGGTGGCGGATATCGGCGAAAGCCGGATCCGGGTGGCGGCCACCGACCTGGGCCCGACCATCCTGGCCGAACGCCTGGGCACGCTCGGGGTCGGCAGCGGGCCGGTGCCGATCCTGACCTGGATCGCCGCGCAGTTCCGCGAGCTGCTGGCGGAGATCGGCCGGCCGGCGGCCGAGGTGCTGGGCATCGGGCTCAGCCTGCCGGCCCCGGTCGACCATGCCGCCGGCCAGGTGGTCGGGCCTTCGGTGATGACCGGCTGGGACCATTTCGACGTGCCCGGCTGGTTCGCGGGGGAGTATGCGGCGCCGGTCTTCGCCGAGAACGACGTCCGCCTGCGCACCCTGGCGGAGCACCGCCAGTTCTGGCCTGGGGAGAGCCAGCTGGTGTTCATCAAGGCCGGCACCGGCATCGGCAGCGGCGTCATCACCGACGGCCGGATGCATCGCGGCGCCCGCGGCGCCGCCGGCGATATCGGCCACATCCAGCTGCGCGATGCCGACGCGCCGCTGTGCCGCTGCGGCAAGCTGGGCTGCGTCGAAGCCTACGCCGCCGGCTGGGCCATCGCCCGCGACCTGCGCGCCCGCGGCTTCGACGCCCGGGACGCCCGCGACGTGATGGCCCTGGTCGAGCGCAACCGGCCAGAGGCGATCAGCCTGGTGCGCCAGGCCGGCCGGGTGCTGGGCGAGGTCGCGGCCGACGTGGTCAGCGTGCTGAACCCCAGCATCATCGTGATCGGCGGCACCCTGTCCCGTGCCGGGGAGCACCTGCTGGCGGGGGTGCGCGAGCTGGTCTACCAGCGCTGCCTGCCGCTGGCGACGCAGGATCTGCGCATCGTCGCCGCCCGCTCGGGCGAGGGGGCGGGGCTGCTCGGCGCCGCCTGGCTGGTGATCGACGCCCGGCTGCAGCCGCATGAGGTCGACCGGCTGATCGCCCGGCCCGGGCCGGGCTGACCCGCAGGTTCAGGCGGGAACGAGGCCCGGCTGCCGGTCCCCCGCTCGCGCCACGCCGCCGGCCGGTCGACGGCGGTCGATCTCGCGGTCGAGCCGGGCGGCGACGGCGTCGCTGACTCCGGTCATCGGCAGGCGCAGCTCCGGGCTGTCGATCAGGCCGGTGCGCCACAGCCAATGCTTGATCGGCGCCGGGCTCGGCTCGGCGAACAGCAGGGGCGGCAGCTCGGACAGGTCCCGCCAGGCGGCGAGGGCGCCCGGCTGGTCGCCGGTCAGCAGCCGGTTGCGGATCGCGGCGAAGGCTTCGGTCTCGACATGGGCCGAGGCCAGGATGCCGCCATCGGCGCCCTGGGTCAGGGCGGTGTAGAACAGCGCATCCTCGCCGGTGAGCACCGAGAACCCGGCCGGCCGGTCGCGCAGCAGCTCGAAGGACTGCCGGGCATCGGCGCAGCAATCCTTGACCCCGACGATGTTCGGCCGTTCGGCCAGGCGCAGCATCGCCTCGTTGCCCAGATTGACGCCGGTCCGGTAGGGGATGTTGTAGATCAGGATCAGCCGGTCCGTCGCGTCGGCCAGGGCGGAGAAGTGGCGGATGAGGCCATCCTGCGACGGGCGGACGTAATACGGGCAGGCAATCAGGGTTCCCGCGATCGGCCAGTCGGCGGTGTGGGCGATCTCCTTGACCAGCTTGCGCGTGTCGCTGCCGGACAGGCCGAGAATGAGCGGCTGCATGGACTCCTCCGCCGCGATCGCGACCACGCGCTCGGTCTCCCCGGCATCGAGCGTCATGCCCTCGCCGGTGGTGGCAGCCAGGATCAGCCCGTCGACCGGGCCGGCGGCATAGTGCCGGACCAGCCGGCGCAGCGAGGTCTCGTCCAGCACGCCGTCGCGGAACGGGGTGATCAGCGGCAGCCAGAGGCCGGTGGGATTGAGAAGGGGCATCGTTCGTCTCCTGGGGCCGGAGACGGGGATGGTGCCGAAATGACAAGACCCCGTCCGAACCGGCGGGGTCTGGTGGATCCTGAAGCGCGCGGCGGGTTACCGCGGGCAGTGATCTCCGGTCCCCGCAAGCGGGGCTTTTTTGGCTTTCGCGAAGAGGGAGCGACCGGAGGTCATGGCCGGACAGTCGCCCGCCGCCCGCGGGATTGTCAAGCGGGCCCTCCCTGGCGCGGCCACGCGGCGCGGCCGCCTTTGCCGGCGGGTCAGCGGCGCCAGTGGATCAGCTGCGCCAGCAGCGTCAGCACCGCGAAGGCCAGGATGGCGACCACGCCGGGGGTCAGCATCTCCAGCTCCGTGCCGGGCACGATCGCCGCGGTGACGACCGCGAGGCCGCAAGCGCCGCCGACCTGCAGCGAGCTGTTGAGCAGCCCGGCGGCCAGCCCCTGCTCGTGGTCGTCGACCCCGCTGGTGCCGGCGACCATCAGCGCCGAGATGCTGAGGGCGAAGCCCACGCCCCACAGCACCGAGGCCGGCAGCAGCACCGTCCACAGGTCCGGTGTCGGGCCGATGCGCAGCATCAGCAGGTAGCAGGGCACGAAGGCGACCAGCCCGACCAGCAGCACCCGGGTGACCCCGAAGCGGCTGATCAGGGGCCCGAGCTTGGGCCCGAGGACGACCACCATCAGCCCCGCCGGCAGCAGCACCAGCGCCATCTGCAGCGGCTGCCAGCCCAGCAGGTTCTGCAGGTACAGGGCGATCAGGAACTGGAAGCCCATGGCACCGCCATACAGCAGGGCGGCGCTGACATTGGCCGCCACCAGGCTGCGGTTGCGGAAGATGCCCAGCCGGATCAGCGGCTGCTTCACGCTACGCTCGATCGCCAGGAAGCCGGCGAGCAGCAGCCCGGACAAGGCGAATCCGCCGATCGTCCGCAGCGACGTCCAGCCGGCATCCGCCGCCGAGACCACGGTGAAGACCAGCAGCAGCATCCCGGCGACCAGGGTCGCGGCGCCGCCGAGGTCGATGCGCAGCCGCTCGCTGCGCGGGGGGTCCGGCGGCAGGAAGCGCAGCGCGGCGGTCAGCAGCAGCAGGGCGATCGGGGCCGGCAGCAGGAAGATGTAGCGCCAGTCCAGCGCCGCCAGCAGGCCGCCGATCAACAGGCCGGAGGAGTATCCCGAGGCTTCGAACAGGTTGAAGATCCCGAACGCCTTGTTGCGGTGCGGGCCTTCGGGAAAGGTGATGGCCAGCAGCGACATGGCGGCCGGCCCGGTGAACCCCGCGGTCATGCCCTTGACGAAGCGCGACACGATCAGCAGCACCGCATCGCCGGTGAAGGCGCCGATCAGCGACACCAGCGCGAACACGGCCAGCCCCGTCACCAGCACCCGCCGCCGGCCGAACAGGTCGGCACACCGCCCGCCCAGCAGCAAGAAGCCGCCGAAGGCCAGGATGTAGGCGCTGACCAGCCATTGCGCGGCGGCGGCGCTGATCCCGAACTCGCGCTGGATCTCCGGGATCGCCACCGCGATCATCGAGATGTCGAGCCCGTCGAGCAGGATCACCCCGCTGAAGATCAGCAGCGCGACCCAAGACCGCGCCGGCCAGCGCAGGGGATCCTTGCGGCCGGCGGGGGCCGCCAGGGCGCCTCCCTCCGGTCGCTCTTCGTATGGGGTCAGGCTCGCCGACATCGCTTCACTCCAGGGGGCCGGCCCGGGACGCGGCGATGGCCATGTCCCGGCAGGCATGATTGTCAATTCGGGCAATCATCCTGCGTTGACCGGCCGCTGAAAAAACGAGTAATTCTCGATGGATCATCAAGCTGGATTTGAAGATCGATGAACCGCATGCTGCCCGGAACGCGAGCCCTCCGGACGTTCGAGGCGGCCGGGCGGCATCTGAACTTCACGCGGGCGGCGGAGGAGGTGGGGCTGACGCCGGCGGCGGTCAGCTACCAGATCAAGGACATCGAGGATCAGCTGGGCGTCGTGCTGTTCACCCGCACCAGCCGCAGCATCCGGCTGACGCCGGCCGGCGCCGTGCTGTTCGAGGCGACCGCCGAGGCGTTGGACACGCTGCAGCGCGCCGCCGGCCGCGCCCGCCGGATGGTGCGGGGGTCGGCGCAACTGCGCGTGTCGCTGGGCGCGCGATTCGCCACCAACTGGCTGCTGCCCAGGCTGTCGCAGTTCAGGGCCGCGAACCCAACCCTGGAACTGACATTCGACATCACCGACCAGATCCGGGATTTCGAGGCCGACGATATCGATGTCGCGATCCGCTTCGGCACCGGACGCCACGACCATGCGCGGTCGGACCGGCTGTTCGACACCGTCGTCGTCGCGGTCTGCTGCCCGAGGCTGCTGGAGAGCGGCCCCCGGCTGGAGGAGCCGCGGGACCTGGTCCGCCACACCCTGTGCTACAGGGACTGGAAGACCGGAGACATGGTCTGGCCGAACTGGCGCATGTGGATGGCGGCGGCCGGAATCGACGATTTCGACGACAGCCGGTGCGTGGCGTTCTCCGACACCAGCCAGGTGGTGCAGGCGGTTGCCGAGGCCGGCGCCGTCGGCCTGGCCGACCTCGCCATGATCGCCGGTGACCTGGCCCAGGGCCGGCTGGTGCGGCTGTTCGACATCGGCGTTGGCGTGGCGCGGGGCGCCACCTACCACCTGGTCTACCCCGACAACCTCGCCCAGGACCCCCGCATCCTCGCCTTTCGCGAATGGATGCTGGCGCAGGCGGGTCAGCCGGGTGGGGCCTCGGCGACGCAGAACGAATTGCCTTCCGGGTCCAGCAGTACCGTGTAGCCCGGCGCCTGGCGCTCGACGGTGGCGCCCAGGGCCAGCAGCCGCCGCACCTCGGCCGGGCGGTCGGCGGCCGCGATGTCCAGGTGCACGCGGTTGTTCTCGCGGCTGCGGCCCGGCACCTGCTGGAAGCACAGGCTCGGCCCGGGGCCGTCGACCATGACGGTGGGATCGGTCTCCGGCGTCAGGCCCAGCGCGGCCAGCCGGTCGATCTCCGCCCGGTCGTAGTCCCGCACCGCATAGCCGTCGAGGACCGCGGCCCAGAACCGGGCCAGCGCCGGCGCCGCGCGGCAGTCGAACACGATCTCCTTGAGCGTCCCCATCGGCTCCTCTCCCTTGCCGGATGCGGCTACAGCGGCAGTCGCACGGTGCAGCGCAGCCCGCCCATCGGCGAGGTCGACAGGACCAGGTCGCCGCCATGGCTGCGGGCGACGTCGAGGGCGATGGCGAGGCCGAGGCCGGTGCCGCCGGTGTCCTGGTTGCGCGACTCGTCCAGCCGGACGAACGGCTTCATCGCCTCCTCGCGCTGCTTCGCGGGGATGCCGGGGCCGTCATCATCCACCACCAGCGACGCGGCGTCGGCGTCGTGCACCGCGGACAGCCAGACATGGTCGGCATGGCGCCGGGCGTTGGACAGCAGGTTCATCAGGCAGCGTCGCATCGCCTCGCGCCGCAGCGGCAGGACCAGGCTCTCCGGCGCGTCCAACACCACGTCGGCGCCTTCGCGGCGCGCCGCCACCACCACCTCCTCGAGGAAGGCGGTCAGGTCGGTCGGCACCGTCTCCTCGGTGCCCTCGCCGCGGGCGAAGGCGAGGTAGGCATCGATCATCTGGCGCATCTCATCGACATCAGCGCGCAGTTCGTCGATGTCGGGGCCGTCGCCCAGCATGGCCAGCTGCAGCTTCATCCGGGTCAGCGGCGTGCGCAGGTCGTGGCTGATCCCGGCCAGCATCTCGGTGCGCTGCTGGATCTGGCGGCGGATGCGGTCGCGCATGCCGATGAAGGCCTCGGCCGCCTGCCGGATCTCCTCCGCCCCATGCGGCCGGAATCCCGGCAGGTCGCGACCCTTGCCGAAGCGGTCTGCGGCGATCGCCAGCCGCCGGATCGGCCGGATCTGGTTGCGCATGAAGACGATGGCGACCGCGAACAGGATCAGGGTCGACCCCAGCATCGAGACGATGAAGACCGTGGTGGTGTAGTTGGTCAGCCGGGTCGACGGCACCGTCACGGCCAGCACCCCGTTGGGCAGCTGCATGGTGACGATCTCGTTGTCGTCGTCCTCGGTGCTGGCGATGGTGAAGTCGTAGGACTGGCGCATGCGCAGCGCCTGGGCCAGCGCGCGCTGGCTGTCGTCCAGGCCGGGGGTGCTGGTCGACCCCAGCTCGGCATTGGGGGTGAAGACGTAGGACAGGGCGGTGTTCTTCTGCGCCCGGTTGAAGATCGCCTCGCGCCGGGTGGGCGACACGCCCTCGCCGATCTCGTCCAGGGTCAGCGAGATCTCGCCGGCGACGGTGCGGGCGAAGCGGAAGGTGACGACGTCGATGTGGCGGCCGAAGAAGACGTAGGTCGCGATCGCCTGGGCCAGGATCACCGGCGTGACGATGATGACCAGCGTCCGCCCGAACAGGGTGCGCGGCAGGAACCGCTTCAGCCGGGCCCGCAGCCGCAACGGGGTCGACAGCCGGGGCAGGGCAGGGGCACGCATCATCCGTCCGGTCTCAGCACATAGCCTTCGCCGCGCACGGTGTGGAGGTAGCGGGGCAGGCGCGGATCGGGTTCGATCTTACGCCGAAGCCGTGTCACCTGCACGTCGACCGCCCGGACGCCGCCGTCGATCATGCCGGATTCGGTCAGGGCCTCGCGCGACACGGTCTCACCGGCATGCTGGGCCAGCAGGCGCAGCAGGTTCTCCTCGCCGGTGGTCAGGCGGATGCGCTCGCCCTCCTGCTGCAATTCGCCGCGCTCGATATCGAAGGTGAAGCTGCCCAGCCGGATGGTCCCGGCGGTGCGCGGCGGCGGCGGCGCGAGGCGGCGCAGGATGCTGTTGATCCGCAGCACCAGCTCGCGCGGCTCGAACGGCTTGGGCAGATAGTCGTCGGCGCCGCTCTCCAGCCCGGCGATCCGGTCCTCCGGTTCGCTCATCGCCGTCAGCAGCAGGATCGGGGTGGTCAGCCGCTGGCGCAGATCCCCGGTCAGCTGCAGCCCGGTCTCGCCCGGCATCATCACATCCAGCACGATCAGGTCGAACGCGATCGCCGCCAGCTTCTCCCGCGCATCCGCGGCATCGACCGCGACGGTCACCAGGAAGCCGTTCTCGACCAGGTATTTGCGCAAGAGCTCGCGCAGCCGCCGGTCGTCGTCGACGACCAGTATGTGGGCCGCCTCGTCCGCGGTCATCGCCATGGGCCTACCTCCGGCTGGCGACGCGGGGCGCGGGGACCGGCGCTTCCGGCTCCTCCGCCGCGTCGGCCGGCTCGCTCAGGGCGATCAGCCCGTCCAGCACCTTGCGGAAGCCGTCGACCGCATCCGCACCGGCGTTGCGGTAGGCCTGGCCGATCAGCCGGCGCTGGCTCTCGAACAGCTGGCGCTCCAGGTCGGCGCCCTTGCCGGTCAGGGCCAGCAGCCGCTGGCGCCGGTCGCGCTGGCCCTGCCGCTGCTCGACGTAACCGCGCTCGACCAGGTCGTTCAGGACCCGGCCCAGGCTCTGCTTGGTGATGCGCAGAATCGCCAGCAGCGCACTGACCGTGATCTCCGGGTGCCGTCCGATGAAATAAACCGCACGATGGTGGGCCCGGCCGAGACCCAGGGTTGCGAGCAGCGCATCGGGCTCGGCAGTGAAGCCGCGATAGGCGTAGAATAGCAATTCAATGCCTTGGCGGATCTCCTCCTCGCGGAGGAAGAGCGGGTTTACGGGTGATTTTATGTCAGCCATGTTGACTTGATTTGGCCCCGAATGTTACCGCTCGCGGTCCGACAACGACACATAACGACAATCCGGGAAAGGCCCCATCATGTCGACGACTCCCTTCCATGACCGCGACGGCTGGATATGGATGGACGGCAAGCTGGTCGAGTGGCGTAGCGCCAACATCCACGTCCTGACTCACGGGCTACACTACGCCAGTTCTGTATTCGAAGGGGAGCGCGCTTACAACGGCCGCATCTTCAAGGGCACCGAGCATTCCAAGCGGTTGGAGTTCTCGGCCACCACCCTCGGCATGAAGCTGCCCTACAGCACCGCGGAACTCGACGCGGCCAAGCAGCTGACGCTGGAGAAGAACGGGCTGACCGACGCCTATCTGCGCCCGGTGGCGTGGCGCGGGTCGGAGATGATGGGCGTCTCGGCCCAGGCCAACACCATCCATGTCGCCATCGCGGTGTGGGAATGGCCCAGCTACTTCTCGGCCGAAGCCAAGATGAAGGGCATCCGGCTGACGCTGTCGGATTGGCGCCGCCCGTCGCCGGAATCGGCGCCGGTGCACGCCAAGGCGGCCGGGCTGTACATGATCTGCACCCTGGCCAAGCACAAGGCGGAGGCCGAGGGCTACCAGGACGCGCTGATGTACGACTACCGTGGCTACATCGCCGAGGCGACGGGCGCCAACGTGTTCATCGCCATCGACGGCAAGCTGCACACCCCGACCGCTGACTGCTTCCTCAACGGCATCACCCGGCAGACCGCGATCGAGCTGGCGCGCCGCAACGGCATCGAGGTGGTCGAGCGCCACATCAAGCCGGAGGAGCTGGCGAATGCGACCGAGGTGTTCCTGACCGGCACCGCCGCCGAGATCACACCGGTCGGCGAGATCGGGCAGCACCGTTTCGCCCCGGCGCAGATCTGCAAGACCGTGATGGACGCGTATTCCGACGAAGTGCGGAAGGCGCCGAAGGCTGTGGCGGCCTGATCTAAGGAGAAGAGGGGCGGCTGGCCGCGACGGTCAGCCGCCAGGCCGCCCAGGCGCCGAACACGGCCAGGGGCAAGGCGGTGACGAACACCCACAGCGCCGCCGCCCGGGCGGTTTCGACCGTGAGGCCCGCGCCGAAGCCGACCAGGTTGGCGGTGGCGCCGGCGATGGCCGCGCCCACCGCGCCGCCGGTCTGGCGCACCGCGATCAGGGCAGAGCTGCCGATCGCCCTGTCGTCATCGGCCAGGGTGCCGATCAGCCGCCGGTTCAGCAGGCTGGAGGAGAAGCCGAACCCCGCGCCCATCAGCAGCGACGCGGCGACGATCCAAGCCAGCGAGGCGTCGCGCATCACCAGCACCAGCAGCACCGCGCCGGCCAGGATGCAGACGGCGCCGCGCAGCAGCCAGCGCAGTTCCCCGGCGCCGGTGGCGCCGGCGACGACGAAGGCGGCGAGGGTCCAGGACAGCGCCATCCCCGCCACGACATAGCCGGCCCACAGCGGCGACAGGCCGTGCAGCGTCTGCAGGATGGCGGGGCCGTAGACGTTCAGCCCCATCGATGTCGCCATCAGGGCGAAAAGGGCGGCATAGGCGGTGCCGCAGACCGTGCGCAGATTGCCGGCCTGGCGCGGCAGCAGGCGCGTCGCGGCGCGCGCATCGATCCGCATCACCAGCACCAGGATGCCCAGGCCGGCGGCGACCAGCGCCAGGGCGGCGGCCGGGCTCGGGATGACATCCGCCATGGCGATGGCGCCGACGCCGAGCACCAGCCCGCCGATCTGCGGCCAGGGCACGCCCGGCTGGCCGCCGCTGCGGACCGTGCCCTTCAGCAGCCAGGGCGAGGCGGCGGCGAAGACCAGGGCCTGCGCCGTGAACAGCCAGAACACGGCGCGCCAGTCGCCGGCCTGGGCGAACAGGCCGCCGACCAGCGGCCCCAGGATGGTGGCGATGCCCCAGATGCCCGAGGCCACGGCGAACATCCGGGCCAGGTGGCGCTCGGGGAACAGCACGGCGATCGCGACCATCGAGAAGCCGGCCACCCAGCCGCTGCCGATGCCCTGCAGCAGCCGGCCGCCCAGGAACACGCCGATGGTTGGGGCGGCGGCGCTGAGCACGCAGCCGAGCGCGAAGGCCAGGCCGCCGATGGCCGAGGCCCAGCGCAGCCCGAACCGCTCCGCCAGCCGCCCGGCGCTGGCACCGGCCAGGATGGCGCCCATCAGGAAGCCGGCAGTGGCCCAGCTGAAATAGGCGTAGCCGCCGAGGTCGGCGCCGACGCTGGGCATGATGGTGGCGGTGACCAGGGAATCGGCCGCGTTCAGCCAGATGCCGAGGCAGACCATGGCGAATTGCGGCAGCCGTCCTTCGGCGAGCAGATCCGCCCAGCCAGCCGCCGGTTGTGCCGATGCCTGCACCATGCCGCGTTTCCCCCATCGTTGCCGTCGGGGCTACACCGCCGCCGGCACGGTGGGAAGCGCGGAGTCCGCAGGACTGCCGTCAGCAGGACTGCTGTCGGAAGGACGGCCGTCAGCGCCAGCGCGCCGCGGCGTCGTCGTCCTCGGCCTTGGCCTCGACCCAGCGCTCGCCCTCGGGCGTCTCCTCGCGCTTCCAGAACGGGGCCTTGGTCTTCAGCCAGTCCATCAGAAAGGCGCAGGCCTCGAAGGCGGCGCCACGATGGGCCGAGGCGACGCCGCAGAACATGATGCGGTCGCCCGGCAGCAGCCGGCCATGGCGGTGCAGGATGCGCACCTCCTGCAGCGGCCAGCGCGACCGGGCCTCGGCCTCGATCTCCTCCAGCTGGCGCTCGGTCATGCCGGGATAGTGCTCCAGCGTCATCGCCGTGACGGTGGCGCCGCCGGCGATGTCGCGCACCAGTCCGACGAAGCAGGCGACGCCGCCGACATCGGTGCGGCCGGCGGACAGTGCCGCCATCTCCACGCCGGGATCGAAATCGGCCTCCTGGACCAGGACGGTCATCTCAGCCCCCCGTGACCGGTGGGAACAGCCCGATCTCGTCGCTCAGCGCGATCGGGTCGGCCAGCCTGGCGAAGCGCTGGTTGACAGAGACCCGGACCACCGCCGGGTTGGCCAGCGCGTCGGCATAGCCGGGGCCGCGGCCCTTCAGCCAGTCCAGCAGCCCGGCGACGTCGCGCACCGTCTCCGGCGGCGACACCGTCTCTCCGGCCATGCCGATCTTGCTGCGGACCCAGGCGAAATACAGGAGCTTCATGGGGCGGATGACTCTGGACGGGGCATGGCGTCGGGACGGGTGAGCTTGCAGATAACGGCCACACAGGCCGCGAAACCGGTGATGATCCACAGGCTGAGGAAGAGCAGCCTTTCGAACAGATGGGCGTTCGACAGCGCAAGATCAAACTCGTACTGCCCGTCGGCCGCTGACGGGCCAAAGAACGGAAGGAAGGCAAACAGGGCGAGAACCAAAATGATGCCGGCCCAGACGCGCAATCCGGGCCGCTGGGCGCCCGGTGCGCTGCCGACGCGTGCAACCAGCGCCTTCAGGTAGCCGCGCCCGCGCCAGAGATCGGGCAGGGGAAGTAGCAGGCTGGCGTAGGCCAGGAACCATTGCATGGCATAGGCGTGGGCGATGATGGTGGCGCGCGCCGGCAGCCCTTCATCCTGCAGGCCGGTCTCGACCATCGAGACCGCCGGCACGAGTCGCTTCATCAGGCGTGTCAGCGGTGCCAACCAGTCCGCAAGGGCAAGCGCGGAGGGTGGATCCATGCCGCCGATCAGGGCCGTGTAGGCCACCAGCGCCGCGAAGCACGAGAGGGTCAGCAAACCGGCTCGCTTCACCTGCGGTGCCACGGGAATCCGCGGCAGCGGCCGGGGTGCGGGCGAAGGCTCCGGCGGGTGGGGCGGGAGCATTCCGGTCCATGCCGCTGAGTCCACCTCGAGCGGGCGCCCTTCCTGGCTCGGAGTCTCGGGGGACGAGTGCGAGCCCGTGTGCTTGATCATGGACGTTACAGCAGCGTGGCCATCGGGATGAAGGCCACCGCATCGCCCGGTGCCACGCGGGTCAGGTCTTCGCCCAGTTCGACCAGCCCTTCGGCCCCGGCCATCGAGGTCAGGTCGGCCGAGCCCTCGCCGCCGTGGCGGCGGGCGACGAGGGTGCCCGCCGGATCGGTTTCCAGCACCGCCCGGATGAATTCGCGCCGCTCCGGCTTCTTGCTGTGCGTGAAGCCGGCGGCGACGGCGAAGCGGCGCAGCGGCGGGATCTCGGCGCCGGCCAGGCGCAGCAGGATCGGCCGGGCCACCAGCAGGAAGGTGACCATCACCGCGACCGGGTTGCCGGGCAGGCCCAGCAGCGGCACGCCGCCGATCTGGCCCAGCGCCACCGGCCGGCCCGGCTTGATCGCCAGGCGCCAATGGTGCAGCCGGCCGCCGGCCGCCTCCAGCGCCGCCTTGACGTGGTCCTCGTCGCCGTCCGACACGCCGCCGGAGGTGACGATGGCATCGGCCGCGCCTGCCGCCGTGGCCAGCGCCGACTGGATGGCCGCCGCCCGGTCCGGCAGGATGCCGTGGTCGTCGACGCCGCACCCGAGGCGACGCAACAGGGCGGCGAGGACGAAGCGGTTGGCGTCGTAGATCTGGCCGTCGGCGATCGGCGTGCCGGGGTCGCGCACCTCGTCGCCAGTGGAGAACAGGGCGATGCGCAGCGGACGGCGCACGGGCAGGGCGACGCGGCCGAGCGAGGCGGCGAGGCCGATCTCCGCCGGCCCCAGCCGGCGGCCCGCGGTCAGCACCGTGTCGCCGGCGCGGATGTCCTCGCCCGCCTGCCTGACATTGGCACCGCGGGGCAGGCGGGGCGGGATGGTCACCGTGTCGCCGGCGACCGCGCAATCCTCCTGCATCACCACCGTGTCCGGCCCGGCGGGCATCGGCGCGCCGGTGAAGATGCGGATCGCCTCGCCGCGGCCGCCGGCGCGGCCGAGCGGATGACCCGCGGCAGCCCGGCCGGTCACCGTCAGCGTCACCGGGGCGTCGGGCCGCAGGTCGTCGAAATGCACCGCATAGCCGTCGACCGCGGCGTTGGCGTGCGGCGGCACCGACCGGCCGGCCACCAGGTCCTCGGCCAGGAACCGGCCTTCGGCCGTGGCCAGGGGCACGGTCTCGACGCCGGCGACCACGGCCAGCCGGGCCTGGAACTCGGCCAGGGCCTCCTCGATCGACAGCAGCCGGTCGCCGACGGCGAAGCAGTCGTCGGGCAACGAGGCGTCAGGCAGCCGGCCCATGGCTCAGGCCGCCTTGCGGCGCGCGAAGGCGACGACGAAATCCGCGATCGCCTCGATGTCGTCGATCGCCAGCCGCAGCCGGGCCGGATCGCTGATCGGGCGGTCGCTGGCCACGGCGATGATCGCTGAGTCCTCGGGATAGAGCGGCGGCTTGCCGGTCTCGGCCCGCCACACCTCCAGCTTGGCGTGCGGATCACGCTTGAAGCCCTCGACCAGCACCAGATCGACCGGCTCCAGCTTGGCCAGCAGCATGTCCAGCGACGGCTCCGCCGCGCCGCGATGCTCATGCATCAGGGCCCAGCGCCGGCTGGACGACACCAGCACCTCGGTCGCCCCGGCCTCGCGGTGCCGCCAGCTGTCCTTGCCCGGCTGGTCGACGTCGAATTCGTGATGGGCGTGCTTGATGGTGGAGACGCGCAGCCCGCGCCCGATCAGCACCGGGATCAGCTTCGCCAGAAGCGTGGTCTTGCCGCTGCCGCTCCAGCCGGCGATGCCCAGCACCTGCACGGTCCGCGTCCCTCAGCCGAAGGTGCCCGCGGCCTTTGCCGGCGGGGGGGCACGGGGATCGTCCTCGGTGATGGCCTGGCGCACGCCCTCGCGCAGATAGCTCCAGCCGGTCACCAGGGTCAGCACCGCGGCGATCCAGATCCCGGCGATGCCGATCTCGGTCACCGGCAGCCGGCCGTCGAAGGCGCGGGTCCCGGTCTCGCCGACGATCAGGAAGCCGATCGCCAGCATCTGGATCGCGGTCTTCCACTTCGCCAGCGAGGTCACCGGCAGGCCGCGGGAGTTCATGCCGGCCAGGAACTCGCGCAGGCCCGAGATCAGCACCTCGCGCAGCAGGATGATCACCGCCGGGAGGACCGACCAGCCCTGCAGCCGCCCGAAGGCGGCCAGCATGAACAGCACCGCGGTGACCAGCATCTTGTCGGCGATCGGGTCCAGCAGCCGGCCGATCATCGAGGTCGCGCCCCAGGCGCGCGCCAGCTTGCCGTCGAGATAGTCGGTGATCGCCGCCGCGGCATAGATCACCAGGCAGGTCCAGGAGGCCCAGGCGTCGGGCACGTAGAACAGCGCGATCAGCACGGGAATCGCCGCGATCCGCGAGTAGGTCAGGAGGTTCGGGAGGCTGGTGACCATGGCGACGACACTGACTTCAGGGGCAGGGAAACGCTAGCACATGGCGCCTCAGGCGTCGGGGTGGAAATGTTGGTAGATCAGGCGGGCGACGGTGCCGCTGATGCCTTCGACCGCCTCGAGGTCCTGCAGGCTGGCCCGGCTGACGGCGCGGGCGGACCCGAAATGCAGCAGCAGCGCCTTCTTCCGCCGCGGGCCGATGCCGCCGATCTCGTCGATCGGCGACCGGGCGATGTCGCCGGCGCGGCGGATGCGCTGGCCGCCGATGACGAAGCGGTGGGCCTCGTCGCGCATCCGCTGCAGGAAGTACAGCACCGGGTCCTTCGGCTCCAGGCTGAAGGGCGGCCGGTCGGGCATGAAGAAGCGTTCGCGCCCGGCGTCGCGGTCCGGCCCCTTGGCGATCGACACCAGCGGCACGTCGGTGATGCCGAGCTCGGCGAAGACCTCGCGGACGATGGTCAGCTGGCCCTGCCCGCCGTCGATCAGCACCAGGTCGGGCCAGCCCTCCTGCTCGCGGTCCGGGTCCTCCTTCAGGGCGCGGGCGAAGCGGCGGGTCAGCACCTCGCGCATCATCGCGTAGTCGTCGCCGGGGGTGACCGGGCCCTTGATGTTGAACTTGCGGTACTGCGCCTTGTTGAACCCGTCCGGCCCGGCCACGATCATGGCCCCCAGCGCGTTGGTGCCGCCCAGATGGCTGTTGTCGTAGACCTCGATCCGCCGCGGCGGCGCGTCCAGCCCGAACACCCGGGCCACGCCCTCCAGCAGCACCGCCTGGCTCGAGCTTTCGGCCATGCGCCGGCCCAGCGCCTCGCGCGCGTTGTTCAGCGCATGCTCGATCAGCCGGCGCTTGTCGCCGCGCTTCGGCACCGCGATCTCGACCTTGCGGTCGGCCTTCAGGGTCAGGGCTTCAGACAGCAGTTCGGTCTCCGCCACCTCGTCGCTGAGCAGAACCAAGGGCGGCGGCGGGTGGCTGTCGTAGAACTGGCTCAGGAAGGCAGCCAGGATCTCCGCCCGCTCCGCGGTCTTGTCATGGCTGGGGAAATAGGCGCGGGTGCCGTAGTTGCGGCCGCCGCGGAAGAAATAGACCTGGATGCAGCTGTGGCCGCCCGATTCGTGGATCGCCAGCGCGTCGGCGTCGCCGATGCCCTCGACATTGATGTCCTGGTGCGACTGGACATTGGTCAGGGCGCGGATGCGGTCGCGCCAGCGCGCCGCCTGCTCGAAGTCCAGCTGCTCGCTGGCCGCCATCATCTGCTCGGCGAAGCGGCCCTGCACCGCCTGGCTGCGGCCGCTGAGGAAGTCGACCGCGCTCGCCACCTGCTCGGCGTACTGCGCCTCGGTGACGTAGCCGACGCAAGGGGCGGTGCAGCGCTTGATCTGGTACTGCAGGCACGGCCGGCTGCGGGTGGAGAAGATCGAATCCGTGCAGTTGCGCAGCAGGAAGGCGCGCTGCAGCGCAGTGATGGTGCGGTTGACCGATCCGGCCGAGGCGAAGGGACCGAAGAACTGCCCGCTGGCACCGGTGGCGCCGCGATGCTTGGCGATGCGCGGGAATGCGTGGTCGCCCGAGATCATGATGTGCGGAAAGGTCTTGTCGTCCCGCATCACCACGTTGTAGCGGGGCTTCAGCCGCTTGATCAGGTTGGCTTCGAGCAGCAGCGCCTCGACCTCGGACCGGGTCACCACGAATTCCATGGTGATGGTCTCGGCGATCATGCGCAGCAGACGGGCGGGCTGCTTGCCGGTCTGGGTGTAGGCGAAGACGCGTTTCTTCAGGTTGCGCGCCTTGCCGACATAGAGGGCGTTGCCGGCGTCGTCGAGCATGCGGTAGACGCCCGGCGAACTCGGCAGGGTGCGGAGATGCGCCTGGATCACCGCCACGCCCTCGGCGACGTTGCGCACCCGCGCCTTCGCCCGGCCCGGGGGCTTCGGGTTGTCCGGCGGGGAACTGGGCGGGGCGTCCGTCAGAGTGTCGCTCATCCCCGCAATTTCGGACGGTCCGGCCCCGGCTTCAAGGCACATCGTCGGAGTGCCCATGAGTCGCTGTTCGCCGCGCCATGACGCTTCGATGATATCCACCGAATCTGTGGATAACATTGTGGGGAAGTGCCTGAGAAGGTCCCGTAACCGAGGCGCCGCCTAATTGTCATCATCGTTGCCCAAAAACTAGGCAAAAAATCTAAGCTTCTGAAAATACTGGATAAATTCCAAGTCAAGTTGAAACAGAAGCATCACACGATATGTCCGCGCTAGAAAATTGCCGCCATCTCCGATTCGTATTTCGCCTGTGCACAACTGCCGGTCGCAACGAAGCGGCGACGCCAGGAATGTCAACGCGGTAGCGGCTACCGCAGAGCCGTCCTGGTGCGGCGACCAAGCGCAGGGACGGGGATATCGCCCCCTGGCGCGCCGGGGTGCCAGGGTCAAGCATCATCGCTCCCAGGATTGAGACGATCTGCCCGGCCGCGATGGTGGTTGCGCCGCGCATCTCACCGGCCCGCATGCCTGGGCAGGACATCACGGTCCCTTGCGGCGGCGGCCGCCCTTCTTGGGCCGCTCGGTCGGCTTGGCGATCGACATCGGGATGCCCTCCAGCGCCGCGGCATGGCCGTGCGATCCGACCCGGGCATGGACGATCAGCCCGGCACCGCCCACATGTCTGGGGTCTCCCACCTGCCCCGGGCCGCCCAGTCCCATCTCGGCGGCCTCCAGCCGACGCAGCTCGTCGCGGATCCGCGCCGCCTCCTCGAATTCCAGATTGGCGGCGGCCTCGCGCATCCGCTTCTCCAGGTCGCCGATATGCTCCTTCAGCGACTTGCCGGTCAGGTGCTTGGCGCCGCTGTCGCCGGTCGAGACCGTGACCCGGTCGCCGCGCTCATAGACGCTGTCGAGGATGTCGCCGATCTGCTTCTTGATGCTCTCCGGCGTGATGCCGTTGGCGACGTTGTAGGCCTGCTGCTTCTCGCGCCGGCGATTGGTCTCCTCCAGCGCCGCGGTCATGCTGCCGGTCATGGTGTCGGCATACAGGATGGCGCGGCCCTCGATGTTGCGGGCCGCGCGGCCGATGGTCTGGATCAGCGAGGTGCGGCTGCGGAGGAAGCCTTCCTTGTCGGCGTCGAGGATGGCGACCAGCCCGACCTCGGGCAGGTCCAGCCCCTCGCGCAGCAGGTTGATGCCGACCAGCACGTCGAACACGCCGAGCCGGAGGTCGCGGATGATCTCGATCCGCTCCAGCGTCTCGACGTCGGAATGGAGGTAGCGGACCTTGATGCCGGCCTCGGTCATGTATTCGGTCAGCGCCTCGGCCATCTTCTTGGTCAGGGTGGTGACCAGGATGCGCATGCCGCGGGCGATGACCTCGCGGCATTCGGCCATGACGTCGTCGACCTGGCTCGCGATCGGGCGGACCAGCACGATCGGGTCGATCAGTCCGGTCGGGCGCACCACCTGCTCGGCGAAGACGCCGCCGGTCCGCTCCATCTCCCAGGGGCCGGGTGTGGCCGAGACGAACACGCTCTGCGGCCGCATCGCCTCCCACTCCTCGAACTTCAGCGGGCGGTTGTCGCGGCAGGAGGGCAGGCGGAAGCCGTATTCGGCCAGGATATCCTTGCGCGCCCGGTCGCCGCGGAACATGCCGCCGATCTGCGGCACCATCACATGGCTCTCGTCGACCACCAGCAGGGCGTCTTCGGGCAGGTATTCGAACAGGGTCGGCGGCGGCTCGCCGGGCGCCCGGCCGGTCAGGTAGCGGGAATAGTTCTCGATTCCGGCGCAGGCGCCGGTCGCCTCCATCATCTCGAGGTCGAACTGGGTGCGCTGCTCCAGCCGCTGCGCCTCCAAGAGCCGGCCGGTGGCGTTGTACTCCGCCAACCGCTCCTTCAGCTCCTCGCGGATGCCCTTGATCGCCTGCAGCAACGTCGGCTTGGGCGTGACGTAGTGGCTGTTGGCGTAGATGCGGACCATCTTCAGGGCCGCGAACTTCTCGCCGGTCAGCGGGTCGAACTCGTGGATCGAATCGATCTCATCGCCGAAGAAGGAGATGCGCCAGGCGCGGTCCTCCAGATGGGCCGGGAAGATCTCGACCGTGTCGCCGCGCACCCGGAAGGTGCCGCGGGCGAAGGCGGTGTCGTTGCGGCGGTACTGGATGTCGACCAAATGCTTCAGCAGGGCCTGGCGGTTCAGCCGCTGCCCGGTCTCCAGCGGGATCGTCATCTCGCTGTAGGATTCGACGTCGCCGATGCCGTAGATGCAGGAGACCGAGGCGACGATGATGCAGTCGTGCCGCTCGAGCAGGGCCCGGGTCGCCGCGTGGCGCATCCGATCGATCTGCTCGTTGATCTGGCTTTCCTTCTCGATATAGGTGTCGGTGCGGGCGACGTAGGCTTCCGGCTGGTAGTAGTCGTAGTAGCTGACGAAAAACTCGACCGCGTTCTCCGGGAAGAAGCTTTTGAACTCGCCGTACAGCTGGGCGGCCAGGGTCTTGTTCGGCGCCAGCACCAGGGTCGGGCGCTGCAGCTTCTGGATCACATGCGCCATGGTGAAGGTCTTGCCCGACCCGGTGACGCCGAGCAGCACCTGGTCGCGCTCGCCCTTCTCCAGCCCGGCCATCAGCTCGGCGATCGCCTCGGGCTGGTCGCCCGCCGGCGTGTAGTCCGACACGATCTTGAACGGGGTCGAGCGGTCCTTCTCCGGCAGGGCCGGGCGATGGATCACGACGGGGGAGGACGGGGCGGCGTCGGGGGCGGGGCGGGTGGCCGAGGTCATGGCATCAATATCGGCCCGGCAGGGGCGGAGGGGAAGGGGCAGCGGCGGCGCGGTCGAACATAGCTGACATAAGAACAGAGAGGGAACGAGGGGTCAAGCCGCCGCCGGCCGGCCGGCCCGGGCAACGGCCGCAAGGCCGGCGACCAGGGCCGCCACCATCACGCCGTGATAGACCAGATCGGCCTGCGTCTGCGGGCCGAAGCCGCGGAGAACGGCGAAGAGGCCGACCAGGGTGCCGAGCAGGGCGAAGGCCTGCACGGCGAGCCCGACCACCTGCGCCCGCGCCGGCCGGATCATGCTCAGCGCGAGCCCTGTCAGCAGGGCCGCGGCGATGACGGTCTCGGCGGTCGCCGCCGCCCCATGCGCA
The DNA here is from genome assembly GCF_031453975.1 of Inquilinus ginsengisoli. NCBI lineage: Bacteria > Pseudomonadati > Pseudomonadota > Alphaproteobacteria > Rhodospirillales > Rhodospirillaceae > Inquilinus > Inquilinus ginsengisoli. The sequence goes on along the minus strand of NZ_JAVDPW010000002.1, from coordinate 469,180 downwards.
TAGCCGGCCATGATCCAGCCACGATGCACCAGGGAGGCGAGGGTGAAGGCCAGCGCCTCGATGGCCAGCACCGGGCGCACAAGGCCGATGGCGCGGGAGCGGCCGTCGCTGACACGGAGCGCCGCCATTCAGGCCGCCGTCCGGATCGGCCAGCGCCGCCAGAGCTGGGCAACAGCGTTGTCAGCGGTCATGGGACGGGTCCTCCTCATCGGTTCGGGTGGCATTGGCGGCCAGCCGGGCGAGCACCTCGCGCAGCCGGTCCAGGTCGTCGGCGGCGATGCCGTCGCGCAGCCGGGCGTCATGCGCCTGCGCCGCCTGCCGCAGCTGGTGGAACAGAGCGACGCCTGCTTCGGTCAGGCTGGCCAGCTGGACCCGCCGGTTGTCGGGCAGGCGCTCGCGGCGCACCAGGCCACGCTGCTCCAACGCATCGAGATGATGGGTCAGGGTCGGGCCCTGCACCCCCACGCGCTCCGCCAGCTCGCCATGGCTCAGCCGGCCGTCGCGCATCAGCGACATCAGGATCAGCCAGGTCGGCAGAGAACCGCCGGCCGCGGTCAGTGCGTCGTCGAAGGCGCGGCTGACCGCCTTGGCGGTGCGGGCGAGCAGGAGCCCGATGGGCGGCTGGGATGGTCTCATGGGCAAACATATAGATATCGAATCATTCGATATCTATATGTTAGCGAATGCCTCGCCGCTGCACCGGATGCTCAGGCTCGGTGCATCAGATCCAGACGTCGTTCTGCGCCGTCCGCTCGCCGCCGGCCTGGCCGGTGTTCAGGGTGCCGCGCGGCTCGATCAGCAGCATCCGGACCTCTTTCTCGGCGAACGGCTTGTGCTCGACGCCCTTGGGCACCACCGCCATCTCGCCCGGGCGCACCGTGATCCATCCGTCCCGGAAGTCGATCCGCAGCTCGCCGTCGAGCACGATGAACGCCTCGTCTGTATCTGGATGGTCGTGCCAGAGGAAGTCGCCCTCGATCCGCACGATCTTGAACTGCATGTCGTTCAGCTCGGCGATGACCTTGGGCTGCCACTGTTCGGAGAAGAGGGAGAGCTTCTCGGTGAAGTTGATGGCGGTGCAGGGCTTGGCGGGATGGGATGGCATCGGGCAACTCCGTGTCTCGGGACCGGAGTTGTGGGCTGCAAGGGGGCCGGCGTCTTGTACCGGTCTGCTGTCAGGCGGCCAGACGGTGTCCCGGATCGGTCCACAGGGCGGTCAGGCCGGCTTCGACCGCGCCCGGCGCATCGGCCTGGCACAGCACTCGGCGGGCCTCACGGCGATCCTCCGCCGTGGCCGGCCAGGGCGCGGCCTCGATATAGGCGGCCAGGTGCTTGCGGAAGATGCGCAGCCCGTGGCCGTCGCCGTAGAAGGCCAGGGTCTCGCGCAGATGCTCCAGCGCGATGGCCAGCCGCTGGTCGCGGTCAGGCTCCCGGAATCCGTCACCGCCGTCGAGGGCAGCCTCGACCGCCGCGGCGATCCAGGGCTTGCCGGTGACGCCGCGGCCGATCATCACCCCGTCGGCGCCGGATCGCGCCAGAGCATCGCCGGCGGTGGCGCCGTCGACGATGTCGCCATTGACGATGACAGGGACCGACACCGCGTCTTTCACGTCGCGCACGGCGGCCCAGTCGGCCACGCCCTTGTAGAACTGGCAGCGGGTGCGGCCATGCACGGTGATGGCGCGGGCGCCGACCGCCTCGACCCGGCGGGCGAAGTCGGGCGCGTTGCGGCTGGCATCGTCCCAGCCCAGGCGCATCTTGACCGTGACCGGCACATCCACGGCGTTGGCGGCGGCCGCCACCAGGCGCTCGGCCAGGTCCGGGTCGCGCATCAGGGCGGAGCCGGACTGCACCCCGGTCACCTCGCGCGCCGGGCAGCCGAAATTGAGGTCGATAATCTCGGCCCCGGCGGCGGCGGCCAGGCGCGCGCCCTCGGCCATGGCGGCGACCTCATGGCCGACCAGCTGCACCACCATCAACGGCAGGCCGTCGCCCACCGCCGCGCGCCGCAGCACATCCGGCCGGCCACGGGCGAATTCGGCGCAGGCCACCATCTCGGTCGCGACATAGGCCGCGCTCAGCCGCGAGGCGGCGCGGCGGAACGGCAGGTCGGACACCCCGGTCATCGGGGCGATCCAGACCCGTCCGGGAACCGCGACGGAACCGATATCGAGCGTCTGTGCCATGGCGTTCTTCTAGGCGCACGGCGCCGCGCCGTAAACCGCGACGGCGAAAAGGCGAGGACCGGATGTCGATTCCGGCCTTCGCCGGACGACCACTCCCGTCCACAATCCAGCGAACCCGAGAGGAGACGGCGATGAAGTATCTCTGCCTGGTCTATATGGAGCAGCGGACCCTGGACGCGATGTCGCCCACGGAGTTCAACGCGCTGATCAGCGAATCCCTGGCCAATGACGAGGAGCTGCGCCGCCGCGGCCACTACGTCGCCGCCCAGGCGCTGCAGCCGACCAGCGCCGCCACCACCCTGCGGATCCGCGGCGGCCGGCTCTCCACCACGGACGGGCCCTTCGCCGAGACCAAGGAGCATCTCTCCGGCTTCATCATGATCGAGGCGCGGGACCTGAACCAGGCGCTGCAGCTCGCGGCCGGCATCCCGATGGTGCGGATGGGCAGCATCGAAGTCCGGCCGGTGCGGGAGTTCTGTGGCGACCGATGACCGTGAATCCCGCCCGGGCGATGCAGCAGACGATCGAGTCCGTCTACCGGACGGACTCGCGCCGGGTGCTGGCCACGCTGATCCGCCTGCTCGGCGACTTCACCCTGGCCGAGGAGGCGATGCACGAGGCCTTCCGCGCCGCAGCGGAGCAATGGCCGCGGACCGGCGTGCCCGCCAGCCCGCGGGCGTGGCTGGTCTCGGCCGGGCGGTTCAAGGCGATCGACGGGCTGCGCCGCCGCGCCCGCTTCGATGCGGCGCTGGCCGCGATGGCCGAACAGCTGGACGGCGAGGCGGCCGAGCCGGAGGAGCGGGAGGAGGGCGAGGTGGAGGACGACCGGCTGCGGCTGATCTTCACCTGCTGCCACCCCGCCTTGTCGCCGGACGCCCAGCTGGCGCTGACGCTGCGTGAGATGTGCGGCCTGACCACCGAGGAGATCGCGCGCGCCTTCCTGACCGCGCCGTCCACCATGGCCCAGCGCATCGTGCGGGCGAAGGCGAAGATCCGCGACGCCGGCATTCCCTACCAGGTGCCGCCGCCGGCCGAGCGGCCGGAGCGGTTGGACAGCGTGCTGCGCGTCATCTACCTCGTGTTCAACGAGGGATATCTGGCGTCATCCGGGCCGGCGCTGACGCGCGCCGACCTGTCGGGTGAGGCGATCCGCCTGGGCCGGTTGCTGGTCGAACTGCTACCGGCGGAGCCCGAGACGATCGGGCTGCTGGCCCTGATGCTGCTGCAGGAGTCGCGGCGGGCGGCGCGCAGCTCGCCCTCGGGCGACCTGGTGCTGCTGCCGGACCAGGACCGGTCGCTGTGGAACCGGGACCAGATCGCCGAGGGGGCGGCACTGGTGGTGCAGGCGCTGTCCTCCGGCCCGCCCGGGCCCTACGCGCTGCAGGCCGCGATCGCCGCGGTGCATGCCGACGCTCCCGAGGCCGCGGCCACGGATTGGGCCGAGATCGCCGGGCTGTACGACCTGCTGGCGGAGATCGAGCCATCGCCCGTGGTGGCGCTCAACCGCGCCGTGGCGGTGGCGATGCGCGACGGCCCGGCGGCGGGGCTCGTCCTGATCGACGCGATCCTGGCGAAGGGCGACCTCGCCGACTACCACCTGGCCCATGCAGCACGGGCCGATCTGTGCCGTCGGCTGGGGCGGACGGCCGAGGCGCGCATCGCCTACCGGCGCGCGCTCGACCTGGCGCTGCAGGAGCCGGAACGCCGGTTCCTGCAGCGCCGCCTGGATGAACTGCCGGACGAGCCCTGACCTTGCTCTTCCCGGAGAGAGATCACGAGACCGGTCGGCCCGGTGTCAGGGCGAAGTCGGGTCCGGCACCTTGATGGTGCCGTCGGCGATGGCGCGGCGGGCGGTCTCGACCGCGTCCTCCATCGACCGGGTCACCAGCGGCCGGTTGTTCTGGTCGATTGCCCAGCCGACGCCATGTTCGCGCACGCCCAGCGTCATCTCGCCCGGGGTCCAGGTGCCTGCCCGCATATCGTCGAGCGCCCGCAGCACCGCGATGTCGACGCGCTTCAGCATCGAGGTCAGGATCGTGCCGGGCACCACGCCGTTCTGGTTGCTGTCGACGCCGATCGCCAGCTTCTCGGCCGCCCGCGCCGCCTGGAACACGCCGAGATTGGCTTCGCCGGCGACGGCGAAGATCACGTCAGCGCCCCGGTCGATCTCGCCATGCGCGATCTCGGAGGCCCGGGTCTTGTCGTGGAAGGCGGTGGCGTCGGTGCCGATATAGTCGACCAGGGTGGCGATCTCGGGCCGGGTGGCCTTGGCGCCGGCGGCGAAGCCGTCGACGAATTTGTGCATCAGCGGAACGTCGATGGCGCCGACGAAGCCGATGGTGCCGGTCTTCGATGCCAGGGCCGCCAGCACGCCGACGAGATAGGCGCCCTCCTGCTCGCGGAACACGATCGAGCGGATGTTCGGCCCCTCCGCGACGCCGTCGACCAGGACGAAGCGCAGCTCGGGATTCGCCGCGGCGGCGGTCGCGACCGGGTCGGCGTAGTAGAAGCCGACGGCGATGATCAGGTTGGCGCCCTGCTGCACCATTCCGGCCACGGCCGGGCCGAACTCCTCGACCTGGTGGATCTCGGCTTCGAGGAAGGGCTCGCTGGTCTCGTTGCGGAAGAATTCGAGCGCGTGGAGGGCGCCCTCGTTGAAGCCGCCATCCCGCTTCTCGCCCAGCGCATAGACGATGCCCGGCTTCACCGGCGCCTCGCCCTCGGCGCTGCGGATCACGCCGTCCGGGTCGGCGGCCGCGGCCACGGAGAGGCCGGCGAGGGCAAGGCTGACGCTGGCGAGTAGGCGGCGTCGATCGAGGATCATTTCCGTCTCCGGACGGGCAGGGGCGGCATCGGGCTTGCCCTCAGGACTGGCAGTCTGCGGTTCCGGAGATGGACGCGTGAACGTTCGGTTACAAGAGCCCTTTCGGCAAGGGTCATGTGCCGGCGCGATGTGGATTTATCTGGAATAATCGAGCCGAATTCTTTGTGCCGCCGGGCGGCGTCTGCCTCACGCCGGCCGGTCCTTGAGCGCGACCAGGCTGATGCCGGCCGCTTCCAGCCGGTCGCGGATGCGGCGGGCGATGCCGACCGCGCCCGGCGTGTCGCCATGGACGCAGACGGTGTCGATCGGCACCGGGATGCGCTTGCCGTCGCGGCTGGTGATCGCCTGCTCCTCGACCATGCGCAGCACCCGCTCGGCCGCCAGGTCGGGGTCGTGGATCATCGATCCGGCGATCCTGCGCGGGGTCAGGGTGGCGTCGTCCTCGTAGGTGCGGTCGGCGAAGACCTCGCGCACCACCGGCAGGCCGAGCTCGACGGCCGCGCGCTCCAGCGCGGTGCCGGGAAGCACCATGTAGGCCAGCGCCGGGTCGATCGACCGGATCGCCCGGCCGATGGCCAGCGCCATGGCGTCGTCGACCATCGCCATGTTGCTCAGCGCGCCATGCGCCTTGACGTGGGTGACCCGGTGGCCGACGGCCTTGGCCATGCCTTGGATGGCGCCGATCTGGTAGACCGTCTGGGCCTCGATCTCCTCCGCCGTCTGGCCCTGGATCGCGCGCCGGCCGAAGCCGAAGATGTCCAGGAAGCCGGGATGGGCGCCGACGCCGATGCCCCGGTCGCGGGCCAGCACCAGGGTCCGCCGCATCACCGTCGGGTCGCCGGCATGGAAGCCGCAGGCGACATTGGCCGAGGTGACGATCTCCAGCATCGCCGCGTCGTCGCCCATCTCCCAGGCGCCGAAGCCTTCGCCCATGTCGCAGTTCAGATCGACGCTCGCCATCATATGAATCCCGAAACGGCCATCGCGGTGGTGCCTCTCCCCTATATGAACTTCGGCGGCGGCGGCGGCAATCGGTGGACGCGCCGTCGCCCTCTGGCCTCGGATCGTGGTATTCAGGTCCAGCACGACCCACAAAGGGGGACGCCCGATATGGCGGCTGGGACGAGCGCGAAACGGATTTTCGAACTGATTCTGATCAAGCCGTCGCATTACGACGATGACGGTTATGTCATCCAGTGGCTGCGGTCGGCGATTCCGTCGAACACGCTGGCGGTGCTGTACGGCCTCGCCCGCGACTGCGCCGAGCGCCACATCCTCGGCCCCGATGTCGAGATCGCGATCACCGCGATCGACGAGACCAACACCCGGGTCCGGCCCCAGGCCATCATCCGCCGCATCCGGCGCGCCGGGGCCGGGATGGTGGCGCTGGTCGGGGTCCAGTCGAACCAGTTTCCCCGGGCCGTCGACATCGCCCGGCCGCTGCGGGATGCGGGTCTCCAGGTCGGCATCGGCGGCTTCCACGTCTCCGGCACCATCGCCATGCTGCCCGGGCTGCAGCCGGAGGTGGCGGCCGCCCAGGCGATGGGCATCTCGCTGTTCGCCGGCGAGGCCGAGGGGCGGCTCGATGCGGTGCTGATCGACGCCTTCGCCGGTCGGCTGCAGCCGCTCTACAACTTCATGGACGACCTGCCGAACATCGAAGGCGTGCCGATGCCGGTGCTGCCGATCGCGCGGGTGCGTCGCACCGCGGGCCGGCATGCCAGCTTCGACGCCGGTCGCGGCTGCCCGTTCCAATGCTCCTTCTGCACCATCATCAACGTGCAGGGCCGCAAGTCGCGCCGTCGGTCGCCCGACGATGTCGAACAGATCATCCGCGAGAATGTGCGGAACGGCATCAGCCGTTTCTTCATCACCGACGACAACTTCGCCCGCAACAAGGATTGGGAGCCGATCTTCGACCGGCTGATCGAGCTGCGGGAGCGGGAGAAGCTGTCGTTCCGCATGATCATCCAGGTCGACACCATGTGCCATCGCATCCCGCACTTCATCGAGAAGGCGGGGCGGGCCGGGGTGACGCGGGTGTTCATCGGGCTGGAGAACATCAACCCGGACAGCCTGGTCGGCGCCAAGAAGCGGCAGAACAAGATCACCGAATACCGCAAGATGCTGCTGGCCTGGAAGTCGATCGGGGCGATGACCTATGCCGGCTACATCCTGGGCTTCCCGACCGACACGGCGGAGACCATCGTCCGCGACATCGGCATCATCCAGCGTGAGCTGCCGGTCGACCTGCTGGAATTCTTCTTCCTGACGCCGCTGCCGGGGTCGGAGGACCACAAGAACCTGTTCCAGTCCGGCATCGCCATGGATGCCGACATGAACCGCTACGACCTGAACCACACCACCACCGGCCATCCGCTGATGCCGCGGGCGGAGTGGGAACGGGTCTACCAGCTGGCCTGGGACACCTACTACTCGCCGGCGCATATGGAGACGGTGATGCGCCGGGCGGCGGCGACCGGCATCAGCGTCGGCAAGATCCTGTTCCTGCTGCTGTGGTTCTACAGCTGCATCTCGGTCGAGAAGCTGCATCCGCTGGAAGGCGGCTATCTCCGCCGCAAGGCACGCACCGACCGCCGCCCCGGCCTGCCGCGCGAGGCGGCCATCCCGTTCTATCTCGGCTATGCCGGCGAGACCGTGGCCAAGCATTGGGCGCTGCTGCGGCTGTGGTGGCGCTTCAACCGGATCCGGCGGCAGATCAAGGCCGACCCGAACCGCAAGGCCTATCACGACCTGGCTTTGACGCCGGTGACCGAGGATGAGCTCGACACGCTGGAGATGTTCTCGGTGACCCAGGGCGCCAAGGCGGCGGCTGCCCGGGCGCACACGAGGCCGGCGCCGCAGCCGCAGGACGCGCTGGTCTGACCCCGAACGGGGCCGGATGGTGCACCCGGCCCCGTTCGGCTATGCCGCTGTCTCGTCATGATGAGTCTGCGGAGTCTTCCGATGTCCTCCCGTGAAACCCTGCCGGCCTCGGCGCTGGTTCCGTTCCGGCTCCACGGGGCGTCGCTGGCGACCAAGGCCGTGCTGGTCGCCGTCGGCACGCTGGTGCTGACCGCGTCGTCCTGGATCGAGATCCCGATGATCCCGGTGCCGATGAACATGCAGACCTTCGCGGTGCTGCTGGTCGGCACCCTGTGCGGTTGGCGCCTGGGCGCCGCCACCGTCCTTGCCTGGCTGGCCGAAGCGGCGATCGGCCTGCCGGTGCTGTCGGGCGGCGCCGGCGGCGCGGTGCATTTCGTCGGCCCGACCGCCGGCTATCTCTTCGCCTTTCCGATCGCGGCCGGCCTCATCGGCTGGCTGTCCGAACGCGGCTGGACCAGCGATGTCCTGCGGTCGACCGCCACGCTGCTGTTCGGCCATGCGCTGATCCTGGCCCTGGGCGCGACCTGGCTGACGGCGCTGTTCGGCTCCGACGTGGCGTTGGACTCCGGCGTTACGCCGTTCCTGTTCGGCACGGCCCTGAAGACCGCGCTGGGCGTCGCCACCCTCGCCGCCATCCACCGCCGCGCGGGGCGGCAGGGCTGATCCATCCCAGGCTGGGTTCGCTCTCGCGAACCCAGCGGTTCAGTTCGCCACTTCGGGCGTGTCCGCCGCCTTGAGCTCGAGGGCGGCCTTCAGCAGCGCCTGGGTGTAGGGGTGCTGCGGCGCGTCGAAGATCTGCTGCGCCGGCCCGTGCTCGACCACCTTGCCGGCCTTCATCACGATCACCTCGTCCGACAGGGCGCGGACCACCTTCAGGTCGTGGCTGATGAACAGATAGGCCAGGCGGTGCTTCTCCTGCAGCCCGCGCAGCAGGTCGACGATCTGGGCCTGGACCGACATGTCCAGCGCCGAGGTCGGCTCGTCCAGCACCACGAATTTCGGCTTCAGCACCATGGCCCGGGCGATCGCCACGCGCTGGCGCTGGCCGCCGGAGAACTCATGGGGGTAGCGGTGCCGGCTGGCCGGGTCGAGCCCGACCTCCTCCAGCGCCGAGACGATCATCCGTTCGCGCTCCGCGGCCGACCCGCCGATATGATGGACCTGCAGCCCCTCCTCGATGATCTCGGCCACCGACATGCGGGGGCTGAGCGAGCCGTAGGGATCCTGGAACACGATCTGCATCTCGCGCCGCAGCGGGCGCATGTCGCGGAACTGCAGGCCCTGCAGCTCCTTGTCGCCGTAGCGGATCGACCCCTTGCTCGAGATCAGGCGCAGCAAGGCGAGGCCCAGCGTGGTCTTGCCCGACCCGCTTTCGCCGACCACGCCGACGGTGTGGCCCTCGCGCACGGTGACGTCGATGCCGTCGACCGCCTTCACATGGTCGACCACCCGGCGCATCACCCCCGCCTTGATCGGGAACCAGACCTTGATCTCGCTGGCCGTGACCACCGTGCGGGCGTCGGCCGGGGGCGGCGCCGGGTTGCCCTTGGGCTCCGACGCCAGCAGCCGCTGGGTGTAGGGGTGCTGCGGCGCCCGGAACACCGCCTCGGTCTCGCCCTGCTCGACGATCTCGCCCTTGTTCATGACGCAGACCCGGTCCGCCATCTTGCGGACCACGCCGAGGTCGTGGGTGATCAGCAGCAGCGCCATGCCGAAGCGGGCCTGCAGGCTCTTCATCAGCTCCAGGATCTGGGCCTGGATGGTGACGTCCAGCGCCGTGGTCGGCTCGTCGGCGATCAGGATGTCGGGCTCGTTGGCCAGCGCCATCGCGATCATCACCCGCTGCCTTTGCCCGCCCGACAGCTCATGCGGATAGGCGTTCAGCCGCTGCTCCGGGTTCGGCAGCCCGACCAGCGACAGCAGCTCCAGCACCCGGGCACGGGCCTGGGCCTTGCCCATGCCCTTGTGGATCGACAGCACCTCGCCGACCTGCTTCTCGATGGTGTGCAGCGGGTTCAAGGAGGTCATCGGCTCCTGGAACACCATGGCGATGCGGTTGCCGCGGACGGTCCGCAGCACCTTCTCCGGAGCGCCCAGCAGCTCCTGCCCGCGATAGCGGATGCTGCCGCGCGGATGGCGGGCACTGGGATAGGGCAGCAGCTGCAGCACCGACAGGGCGGTGACCGACTTGCCGGATCCGCTCTCGCCGACCAGGGCCAGGGTCTCGCCGCGGTCGAGATGCAGGGACACGCCACGGACCGCCGGCACCGCGCCGCCGGGCACCTGGAACTCCACCGCCAGGTCGCTGATCTCCAGCAGCCTTTCGCCGGGCATTGGCCGGCCTGACGTGATGGCGTCGGTCATGGCGTCTGGGCCTTGCTGTCGAGGGGCGGCGGGGCGGCCGCCGGGGCCGGGGCGGAGGGGGCCATCGCCTTGCGCGGATCGAAAGCGTCGCGCATCGCCTCGCCGATGAAGACGAGAAGGCTGAGCAGGATGGCGAGCGAGAAGAAGGCCGTGAAGCCCAGCCACGGCGCCTGCAGGTTGGCCTTACCCTGGCTGACCAGCTCGCCCAGCGACGGCGACCCGGGCGGCAGCCCGAGGCCGAGGAAGTCCAGGCCCGTCAGCAGGCTGATGCCACCGGTCAGATTGAAGGGCAGGAAGGTGATGGTCGCCACCACCGCGTTGGGCAGCACGTGCTTCCACATGATCACCCGGTCCGGCTGGCCCAGCGCCCGGGCGGCGCGGACATAGTCGAGGTTGCGGGCGCGCAGGAACTCGGCCCGCACCACGCTGACCAGGCTCATCCACTCGAACAGCAGGAAGATGATCAGCAGGGTCCAGAATCCGGGCACGAAGATCGAGGACATGATGATCAGCAGGTACAGCTGCGGCATGCCCGACCAGATCTCGATCACCCGCTGGAAGATCAGGTCGGTCCAGCCGGCGAAATAGCCCTGCACGGCGCCGGCGAAGATGCCGATGATCGAGGCGAAGAATGTCAGGGTCAGGCCGAACAGGATCGAGATGCGCAGGCCGTAGATCAGCCGGGCCAGCACGTCGCGGCCCTGGTCGTCGGTGCCCAGCCAGTTCACGGCCGAGGGCGGGGAGGGGGCGGGCTGGCCGAGATCGTAGTTGATGGTGCGGTACGAGAACGGGATCAGCGGCCACACCGCCCAACCCTTGGCGCTGATCAGGTCGCGGACATAGGGGTCGCGATAGTCGGCCTCGGTCTCGAACTCGCCGCCGAACGCCGTCTCGGGATAGGTGGCGAAGATCGGGGCGAAGTAGTGACCCTCATATTTCACCAGCAGCGGCCGGTCGTTGGCCAGGAACTCCGCGAACAGGGTCACCAGGAACAGCGCCAGGAACAGGTATAGCGCGATCAGCCCGCGGCGGTTGGCGCGGAAATTGGCGACGCGGCGGGCGGTGATCGGCCGCACCCGGATGCCCAGCACCCGGGGATGCGCGAAATCCTTTTCGTGGGACAACGCGGCCTCAGACATTCCTGGCCTCGAAGTCGATCCGCGGGTCGATCATCGTGTAGGTCACGTCCTGCACCAGCTTCATCACCAGGCCGAGCAGGGTGAAGACGTAGAGCGTGGCGAAGACCACGGGATAGTCGCGCTGGATCGCGGCCTCGTAGCCGAGGTAGCCGAGGCCGTCGAGCGAGAAGATCACCTCGATGAACAGGGCGCCGGTGAAGAGCACGCCGATGAAGGCGCTGGGGAAGCCGGCGATCACGATCAGCATGGCGTTGCGGAACACATGGCCGTACAGCACCCGGCCCTCGGTCAGCCCCTTGGCCCGGGCGGTCAGCACGTACATCTTGCCGATCTCGTCGAGGAAGGAGTTCTTGGTCAGCATGGTCAGGGTGGCGAAGCCGCCGATGACCATGGCGGTAATCGGCAGCACCATATGCCAGAGGTAGTCGAGCACCAGCTGCCACCAGGACAGGCTGGCCCAGCCGTCGGACACCAGGCCGCGCAGCGGGAACCAGGCGAAGTAGCGGCCGCCGGCAAACATCACGATCAGCAGCATGGCGAACAGGAAGCTGGGGATGGCGTAGCCGATGACGACCACGCCGGAGGTCCAGATGTCGAAGCGCGACCCGTCGCGCACTGCCTTGCGGATGCCCAGCGGGATCGAGATCAGATAGGTCAGCAGCGTGGTCCACACTCCCAACGAGATCGACACCGGCAGCTTGGAGACGACGAGGTCGACCACTCGCGCGCTCTTGAAGTAGCTGCGGCCGAAATCGAAGGTCAGGTAGTCGCGCATCATCATGGTGAAGCGTTCGAGCGGCGGCTTGTCGAAGCCGAACTGCTTCTCGATCTCGGCGATAAACTTCGGGTCCAGCCCCTGGGCGCCGCGGTATTTGCTGGCCGCGGCGCCGCCGCCCAGCTGCGAACTATCGGGCGCGCGGTTGAAGTCGCTGCCGCCGCCGCTGATGCGGCTGGTGGCATCGGTGGCGGTGCCCTGGATCTGGGCGATCATCTGCTCGACCGGGCCGCCCGGCGCGAACTGAACGATGACGAAGTTGACGACCATGATCCCGAACAGGGTCGGGATGATCAGCAGCAGGCGCCGGATGATGTAGGCCAGCATGGTCAGCCTTCTGCCCGGAACTGGGCAAGGCGGCGAGGGGGTGCGCTACGGAATCGTGTCACCGGCGCTGCCCCCGCGCGGCTTTCGGGTTCTTCTCATCGGACCACCAGGTGCTGGGGAAGCCGACATCGTTTTTGGGGCGCGTGTCGGGGCGGCCGAAGACATCCCAATAGCCGACCCGGTTGACCGGGTCCTCGTACAGGGCGATCGAATAGAACTGCCAGGTGGCGTAGCGATCGAAGGCTTTGCAGGTGGCCGCCTTCTCGTCATAGGTCTGGGCGGCGATGATCATCTCGACCAGTTCGTCGATCACGGGATCCTTGATCCCCTGCGAATTCTCGTCGCCCGGCCGGTCGGCGTAGCGGGAATTCCAGCCGCCGCGCAGGGCTTCGCCCGGCGGGAAGAACGGCGTGAAGGCGGCCGGCATCAGGTCGAATTCGAAATTGTTGATGCGGTTGCGGAACTGCGGCACGTCGAGCAGCCGGGGCGAGGGCTGGATTCCGATCCGCCGCAGATTCTCGGCGAAGGGTAGGATCGTCTTCTCGATCTCCGGCGTGAAATAGGCGATCTCAAACGCCATCGCCTCGCCTGCGGCATTGGTCAGCTTGCCGTTGCGCGATTCCCAGCCGGCCTGCTTCAGCAGGTCCAGTGCCGCGCGCATATTGGCGCGGATGTTGCCGTTGCCATCCGTCGTCGGCTGCTTGAACTCGGTGGTGAAGATCTCGTCGGGGATCTTTCCGCGATACTGGCCCAGGATTTCCAGTTCCCGGCCCTCGGGCAGCCCGCTGAACGAAAAGTCCGTGTTCGGGAAATAACTGTGGATGCGGCTGTACAGCCCGTAATAGCTGGTCTTCTGCGTCGTCTCGAAATCATAGAGATAGTTCAGCGCCCGCCGGACCCGCACATCCGAGAAATAGGGACGGCGTAGATTGAACATCAGGCCGCGATAGGGCTGCGGCGACGCATCCGGAATTTCTTCGAGCTTCAGCGCTCCGGTCTGGACCGCTGATACGGACTTGAAGCCGGTCACCCATTGCTGGGGCCTGCCGATGGCCAGGAAGTCGAACTCGCCCGACTTGAACGCTTCGTACAGAACGTCCTGGTCGCGATAGTACTGGTAGGTGATCTCGTCGAAATTGGCCGAGCCGATATTCTGCGGCAGATCCTTGCCCCAGTAATCCGCGACCCGCTCCAGCGTGATCGCCCGGCCCGGGTCGACCGATTTGATCTTGTACGCACCGCTGCCGAGTGGCGGTTCCATCGTCAGGCCGCCGAAGTCGCGGCTTTCCCACCAATGCTTGGGCAGAATCGGGAAACTGGCGACGGCCTTGAGCAGCTGCGGATTCTTCAGCGTCTTTGCCGTGAACCGGACCCTGCGGCCGTCCAGCGCCTCGATGCCGTCCATATCGTCGTAGAAGCGGGCGCGAAGGCGCAGCGCGCCCTTCTCACGCAGCAACTGATGGGTGAACGCGACATCCTCCGCGGTCATCGGGTGCCCGTCGTGGAAGCGCGGGCCCTCGCGCATGGTGAGGATGATCGACAGCTTGTCGGAGGAAACCTCCAGCGCCTCCGCGGTATCGACATAATAGGTGTCGAGTTCATCGAGATTGGTGGAGATCAGCGCGTCATTGATGGCGCCGAGGCCGGCTGCCTCGGTGCCGTCGGTGGTGAGGTTGTTCAGCGTGTCGAAAGTGCCGAAGACCCCCAATATGATCTTGCCGCCCTTCGGTGCGTCGGGGCGGACATAGTTCCAATGCGGGAAGTCCTTGGGATAGGCCGCCTTCAGGTCGAGCATCGGCAGGTAGTAGGTCGGCGCGCCATAGCCTGCTTCGCCCGCCGCCGTCTGGGCGAAGGCGCGCGGCAGCGGCAGGGAGGCCCCCGCCATGGTGATCATCGAACCGATGGAGAATTGGCGCCGCGTGATCATCCCTACCTCTGTCCGTTTGGTCGGCTCAGTGCCGCATCTTTCGCCGGATCGATCCACCAGGTCGAGGGAAAGCCGATGCCATTCGCATCGCCGAACCGGTGGGACGGCTGTTTGGCCGGCAGGCCGAACCGGTTCCAGTAGGCGATCCAGGCGTCGGTCTTTCCCCATTGCGGGATGGCGTAGCTGTTCCACAGCAGAACGCGATCCAGCGCGCGCGTCGCCGCCTGCAGCGACGACAGGTCGCGGGCGGTGGCGACCTTCTCGATCAGCGCGTCGACCACCGGGTTGCGGATGCCCATCAGGTTGGCCGAGCCGTCGATCCCCGCGGCTTCGGAGCCGAAATAGTTGCGCAGCTCCGTCCCCGGCGGCGGGAAGAAGGTGTAGGCGAAGGCGATGATGTCGAAATCGAAGGCCTGGTACCGTGTCTGGTACTGCGCCGAATCCACCGTGCGCATCGTCGCCTGGATACCGACCTGCCGCAGCCGGTCGATGAAGGGCTGGGTCGCGCGTTCGATCACGGGCTGGTTCGACAGGATCTCGAACGTCATCGGCGCGCCGGTGGCGGTGTTGGCCATCACCCCGTCGCGCTGTTCCCAGCCGGCCTCCTTGAACAGGCGCAGCGCGGTGCGGATGTTGTCGCGCATGGTGCCGCTGCCGTCGGTCTTCGGCAGGGCGAAGGGGGTGTCGAACAGCGCGTCCGGCACCTGGCCGCGGAACGGCTCCAGCAGATCCTTCTCAAGGCCCTCCGGCACGCCCGAGGAGCGGAAGCCCTCGGCGTTGAAATAGCTGGTCAGCCGGTCGTACAGCCCCGAGAACAGGGTCTTGTTCACCCATTCGAAATCGTAGAGCCAGGCCAGCGCCTCGCGGACCTTGGGGTCTGAGAAGGGCGCCCGGCGCAGATTGAGGAAATATCCCTGCATGCCGCGGGGATCCTCGCTGGCAATTTCGGCACGAAGGAGGCGGCCATCGCGTACCGCCGGAATGTCGTAGCCGGTGGCCCAGAACAGCGAGGTGAATTCCTGCCGGAAGTCGGCATTGCCGCCCTTGAACGCCTCGAACTCGGCGTCGCGGTCGCGGTAGTAGTCGTAGCGGATGCGGTCGAAGTTCCACAGGCCGCGATTCACCGGCAGGTCGCGGCCCCAATAGTCGGGCACGCGCTCCCAGCTCAGCGACCGGCCGGGGTCGACCGCGGCGATGCGGTAGGGGCCGCTGCCCAGCGGCGGCTCGACCGTGCCCCGGGTGATGTCGCGGCCGTTCGCGGTCCACCAGTGCTTGGGCAGGATCGGCAGCGCGGTCGCGATCTGGCCGATCGGCTTCCTGGTGTCGTGGGTGGCGAAGGTGAAGCGCACCCGGTGGTCGTCCAGAGCCTCGGCGCCGGTCACGTCGCGGAAGAAGGACTTCAGGAACGGCTCGCCCTTGTCGCGGACCGTCTCCCAGCTCCACACCACATCCCCTGATGTCACCGGCACGCCGTCATGCCAGCGCGCCTCCGGATGCAGCGCGAACACCGCCCAGGATGCGTCGTCGGCCACCGTCACGGTCTGGGCCAGCTGGCCGTAATAGACCCCGAGCTCATCCTGGCTCTCGACCATCAGCGAATCGTAGAGCAGCGGCAGCGACCGCGGCGGCTGTCCCTCCAGCGGGATCAGGTTCAGCGTGTCGAAGCTGCCGACCGTGCTCAGCACCAGGGTGCCACCCTTGGGGGCATCCGGGTCGGCATAGTCGAAATGGCTGAAGTCGGCCGGGTATTTCGGCTGTCCGAACAGGGCCAGCGCCGGGCTCGCCGCCGGATCCTCCGCCCCGGCCGCGACCGGCGCAGCGAGGGTGAGGGCGATCAGGAGGGCGGGAACGAGACGCATGAAACTCCCTTGCCGAATCACGGGCGCCGGACAGCGCCGGGCGACTTCGGGAGTCTAGGAAATCTCGGCGGTCGGAATAAAGCCAGACATAAACGAAAACGGGACCGCACTGGGCGGTCCCGCTTCGATTCGGCGTGGGTTGCGGCGATCAGCCGCCGCTCTTCGGCGCCGGCTCGGCGCCGCCAGCGGGGGCCGCCGGGGCGGCAGCATCCGGGCTCGGCAGCGGCTCCGGGGTGTCCGCGTTGGTGCGCAGCCAAGCGATCAGGTTGGCCCGGTCCTTCTCGCTCTTCATGCCGGCATAGGTCATGGTCGTGCCCGGGATGTGCGCCTTCGGGCCGGCGAGGAACTCGTTCAGCTCCTCATAGGTCCAGTGGGCGCCTTCCTCGTGCTTCTTCTTGATGGCGGTGGAGTAGTTGAAGTCGTCCTTGTGCCCCATCGGGGCGCCGACCAGGTTCCACTGGTTCGGGCCGACCTTGTTGGCGCCACCCTTGTCGAAGGTGTGGCAGGCGGCGCAGGCCTTGGACAGCGCCTGGCCCGCGGTCGGGTCGGCGGTTGCCAGCAGGGGCGCGATCGGCGGGATCGCCGCGGCGGCCGGGCCGGCGGCGGGCGCCGCACTGGCGATCGCGCTGGTGTCGACCTTGAACGTGTTTTCCTTCAAGGGCTCCGGCGAAACCAGCATATCGGCGACGATGCCGGTCGCCATTCCGATGATGCCGGCCAGAAGGACGGCGGCGAAGATCTTATTAAATTCCATGCCGGATCTCACTCCGAAGCGCGACTGCAGCCCAGCCGAACACACGACACCGCCGGAACTGGCGATTCCGACGGGCGGGTCCGGGGTCTTGTAGAGTCGTTCCAATCGGTCTGGCAAGGGGTGGATGTCCGCCTGCGACACCCTTTTCGTGATCTCTTGACGTCATCGCGGCAAGAGAGGATGACGCGACACCATGAGTGCCTCGAATCCTGTCGTCGTTATTCCCGCGCGCCTGGCCGCGACCCGCCTGCCGAACAAGCCGCTGGCCGACATCCATGGCGAGCCGATGATCGTCCATGTCTGGCGCCGGTCGCTGGCCGCGAATCTCGGTCCGGTGATCGTGGCCTGCGGCGACCGGCCGATCGCCGAGGCGATCGAGGCGGCGGGCGGCATCGCGGTGCTGACCGACCCGGACCTGCCCTCCGGCTCCGACCGCATCGCCCAGGCCCTGCGCAGCATCGACCCGGGCGGGCGCCACGACGTCGTGATCAACATCCAGGGCGACCTGCCGACGCTCGACCCGGCCCTGCCGCGGGCGGCGGTGGCGCTGCTCGACGACCCTGCGGTCGACATCGGCACGCTGGCCGCGGTGATCGTGCGCGAGGAGGAGAAGACCAACCCTGCGATCGTCAAGGCGATCGTCGAGCGGGAGGAGGGGGCCCGGACCGGCCGCGCCTACTACTTCACCCGCACCACCGCGCCCTGGGGTGACGGGCCGCTGCTGCACCATATCGGCCTCTATGCCTACCGCCGGGCGGCGCTGGAACGCTATGTGACGCTGCCGCCCTCGGCGCTGGAGCGGCGCGAGAAGCTGGAGCAGCTGCGCGCGCTGACCGCGGGGATGCGGATCGACGTCGCCATCGTCGACACCGTGCCGCTCGGCGTCGACACCCAGGACGAGCTGGAGCGGGCCCGCGGCCTGCTCTCGCCCCCCCAGCCCAACCCGGGAGCCACCCGATGAGCCGCGCGCCGACGATCTCGTTCCAGGGCTGGCCGGGGGCCAATTCCGACATGGCGGCCCGCCAGGTCTATCCGAACGCGCAGACGGTGCCGTGCCCGTCCTTCGAGGAGGCGCTGGCGGCGGTTCATGACGGCCGGGCCGATCTGGCGATGATCCCGATCGAGAACTCGATTGCCGGCCGGGTCGCCGACATGCATCACCTGCTGCCGGAATCGGGCCTGCACATCGTCGGTGAGCACTTCATGCGCATCAACCACCAGCTGGTGGCGCTGCCCGGGGCCAGCCTGGACGGCATCCGCGAGGTGCACAGCCATGTCCAGGCGCTGGGCCAGTGCCGGCAGTGGCTGCGGGTTCATGGCCTGAAGCCGGTGGTGCATGCCGATACCGCCGGCGCGGCCCGCATGGTGTCGGAACTGGGCGACCCCGGCATCGCCGCGATCTCCAGCCGGCTGGCGGCGGAGATCTACAAGCTGGAGATCCTGGCCACCGACATCGAGGATGCCGAGCACAACACCACCCGCTTCGTGGTGCTGTCGCGCGACCCGGTGCGGCCGAAGCCGGATAATGGCCCTGTCATGACCAGCTTCGTGTTCGAGGTGCGGTCGGTGCCGGCCGCGCTTTACAAGGCGCTGGGCGGCTTCGCCACCAATGGCGTGAACATCGTCAAGCTCGAGAGCTACATGCTCGGCGGCCGCTTCAACCAGACCCAGTTCTACGCCGATGTCGACGGCCATCCCGATGATTCGGGGCTGCGCTTCGCGTTGGAGGAGCTGCAGTTCTTCACCCGCAACTTCCGCCTCCTCGGCGTCTATCCGGCCCACCCCTTCCGCCGCGACCCCAGCCAGGCCGCCGTGGATGCCTGACCCCGCGCCCCGGCGCGAGGACCAGGACCGGATCGACCCGGCCTTCCGCAACGGGTCGATCACCGCGGTCGGCATCATCATCGGCTTTTCCCTCAGCTTTCTCAGCCGCTGGGCCACCAATCCGGCAGGATGGAGCGCGGTCGACCTCTTTCCGGTCGTGCCGATCGTCGCCGGCATCATGCTGCAGCTGAAGGCCCTGGCGGACCTGCTGTCGATCGCGTCGCTGCAGCTGGCGAACTACAACCGCGCCAAGAACCTGTTCCTGGCCGGGCTGGTGCTGGCCGCGATTGGCATCGCCGTAGCGATCATCCTCGATGCGGCGGGCATCAGCCAGCAGCACCTGATCGGCTGACGCGGACGCTCCGCCTCAGCCTTCCGCCAGCCAATCCTCCAGCAGCCGCCGGGCGATGCTGTCGCGGCGGGGCAGGCGGAAGGCCTCGTCGTCGACATGGGTGCGCAGCCAGTCGCGCCCGAACCACGCCGCCGACTCCAGCTCGTCCTCGTCGACCTTGAGATCGGTGGTCACGGCACGGGCGGTGAAGCCGACCATCAGCGACTGCGGGAACGGCCAGGGCTGGCTCGACTGGTAGGTGACGTCGTCGACCAGGATGCCCGCCTCCTCCAGCACCTCGCGCTTGACCGTGTCCTCCAGGCTCTCGCCGGGCTCGAGGAAGCCGGCCAGCACCGAATGCATGCCGGCCGGCCAGACCTTCTGGCGGCCCAGCAGCGCCCGGTCGCCATCATGCACCAGCATGATCACCGCCGGGTCGGTGCGCGGGAAATGCTGGGTGCGGCACTCCGGATTGGTGCAGTCGCGGCGATGGCCGGCGTCGCTGCTGGCCGTGGAATGGCCGCAGACGCCGCAGAAGCGGTGGCGCGAATGCCACCACATCATGCCGCGGGCATAGGCCAGCAGGGCGCCCTCGTCATGCGGCAGCAGCGGCCCCACGGCGCGCAGGTCGAGGAAGCTGCCGAAGCCGGCGAGCGTCGGGTCGGCGGCGGGGTCGGCCAGGCCGCTGACATCGACGGCGAGGTAGGTGACGTCGCCATGGACGCCCAGCATCACGGTCTCGGCCGCGGCGCTGCGCCACCACTCCACGGTCGCTGGCAGGAAGGCGGCGTGCGGCGCCTCCTGCGGGCCGGCGATCAGGTTGCGGCCCTGCCACACCGGCACGATCAGCGTCTGTTCGCTGGCGGTGATGCGGGCGATCCACTCGGTGTCGCGGCGGTAGCGGCCGGCACGGTCGAGCGTCGGATGGATGTAGAAATTGGGGCGCAGCATGGCGCGACACTGGCACGGGCCCGGCCGCGGCACCAGGGGCCGGAAAAGCAACTGTGCCATCCCGGAAGGACGGGTTAGATTGAGTCCACGGACCGGCCTCCAAGAGCCGGCCGCTTGTGACGACACGAAGGGGGTCACGTCAATGAACCGTCGCCGGCTCGGCCTCGGCGTTCTCGCCGCCATGGCGTTTGCGCTGCCCACCGCCGCCCAGGATTATCCGAATCGCGTCATCACCATGATCGTGCCGTTCGCCGCCGGCGGGCCGACCGACACGGTGGCGCGGCTGATCGCCGACCCGATGAGCAAGACGCTCGGCCAGCAGGTTATCGTCGAGAATGTCGGCGGTGCCGGCGGCACCATCGGCGCCGGCCGCGTGGCCAAGGCGGACGCCGACGGCTACACCCTGCTGCTGCACCATATCGGCCAGGCGACCAGCGCCACGCTGTACCGCAGCCTCGACTACAAGCCGGGCGAGGATTTCGCCGGCATCGGCCTGGTCACCGACGTGCCGATGACCTTCGTGGCCCGCGGCGACTTCGAGGCCAAGTCGATGCCCGAGCTGGTCGCGTACGCCAAGTCTCACAAGGACACCGTCACCGTCGCCAATGCCGGCATCGGCTCGGCCTCGCATCTCTGCGGCATGCTGTTCATGTCATCGATCGGCACGCCGCTGACGACGGTGCCTTACAAGGGCACCGGGCCGGCGATGAACGACCTGCTGGGTGGCGTCTTCGACTTCATGTGCGACCAGACCACCAACACCACCAGCCAGATCAAGGCCGGCAAGATCAAGGTCTACGCCGTCACCAGCGAGAAGCGGGTGCCGTCGCTGCCCGACGTGCCGACCACGACCGAGGCCGGGCTGCCCGATTTCCGGATCGGCATCTGGCACGGGCTCTACGCCCCGAAGGGCACGCCCCAGCCGGTCATCGACAAGCTGCAGGCGGCGCTGCAGGGCGCGCTTCAGGACCCGAACGTGATCGCCCGCTTCGCCGATCTCGGCACCGAGCCGGTGGCGCTCGACCAGGCGACGCCGGCGGCGCTCGATGCCCATCTCAAGGCCGAGATCGCCAAGTGGCAGCCGGTGATCCAGGCCGCCGGCATCTACGCCGACTGACCGGTCCGGCCCGGCGTCTTCCCCGGAATCAGGCTTTCCTCGGAGTCAGGAGCCGCGATGCGATTCTCTATCCGCCACCCCAAGGACTTCTGGTCCGGGCTGATCTTCCTGGCCCTGGCCGCCGGCTTCGGCTGGATGGCCCAGGGCTACGCCATGGGCCGGGCGGTCAAGATGGGGCCCGGCTACTTCCCGACCGTGTTGGCCGGGATCCTGGCCCTGATCGGGCTGATCACCTTCCTGCGCTCCTTCGTGCTGGAAGGTGAGGCGGTCAGCCGCTTCACCTTCCGCGGCATCGCCATCGTGCTGGGGGCGATGGTGCTCTTCGGCCTGCTGCTGCGCGGCGGCGGGCTGGTGGTCGCGATCCTGGTCCTGGTCGCGACCAGCGCCGCCGCCAGCGTCCATTTCCGCTGGCAGGTCGCGGCGGCGCTGGCGGTCGGCCTGGCCGCCTTCTGCGTCGGCGTGTTCGTGCTGGGCCTGGGTCTGCCGATCCAGATCCTCGGCCGCTGGTTCGGGAGCTGAACGATGGAGCTGTTCGACAACCTGATCCTCGGCTTCAGCGTTGCCTTCACGCTGACCAATCTCAGCTACTGCTTCGCCGGGGTATTGCTGGGCACGCTGGTCGGGGTGCTGCCGGGCCTGGGCCCGACCGCGACGATCGCCATGCTGCTGCCGGCGACCTTCGTGCTGCCGCCGATCTCGGCCCTGATCATGCTGTCCGGCATCTATTATGGGTCGCAATACGGCGGCTCGACCACCGCGATCCTGATCAACCTGCCGGGGGAATCGGCCTCGGTGGTGACCGCGATCGACGGCTACCAGATGGCGCGGCAGGGGCGGGCGGGCACGGCGCTGGCCGCCGCGGCCATCGGCTCGTTCTTCGCCGGCACGGTCGCGACCTTCCTGATCGCGCTGTTCGGCCCGCCGCTGGCCGGCATCGCGTTGAAGTTCGGCCCGGCGGAATACTTCTCGCTGATGCTGCTCGGTCTGGTCGCCTCGGTGGCGCTGGCCCATGGCTCGCTGCTCAAGGCGCTGGGCATGATCGCGCTCGGCCTGCTGCTCGGCATGGTCGGGCAGGATGTCGAGACCGGCACGGCGCGCTACACCTTCGGCATCCCCGAACTGTCCCAGGGCATCAACTTCGTTGCCATTTCGATGGGGCTGTTCGGCATCGCCGAGATCATCCGCAACCTCGAGAACGAGCATCAGCGCGAGGTGATGGTCAGCAAGGTCACCGGGCTGATGCCGACCCGCGCCGACCTCCGCGCCATGGTGGCGCCGATCCTGCGCGGCACCACGCTGGGCTCGATCCTCGGCATCCTGCCGGGCGGCGGGTCGATCCTGTCCTCCTTCGCCGCCTATTCGCTGGAGAAGAAGATCTCGCGGACGCCGGGGCGCTTCGGCAAGGGCGCGATCGAGGGCGTCGCCGGGCCCGAATCCGCCAACAACGCCGGGGCGCAGACCTCGTTCATCCCGATGCTGACGCTGGGCATCCCGCCGACGCCGGTGATGGCGTTGATGGTCGGCGCCATGATCATCAAGGGCATCCAGCCCGGCCCGCTTGTCATGACCGAGCAGCCGGAGCTGTTCTGGGGTCTGATTGCCTCGATGTGGATCGGCAACTTCTTCCTGATCGTGCTGAACCTGCCGCTGATCGGCATCTGGGTCCGGCTGCTGAAGGTGCCGTACCACCTGCTGTACCCGGCGATCCTCGCCTTCTGCTGCATCGGGGTCTACAGCCTCAGCAACAACGTGTTCGACGTCTACCTGACCGTGGTGTTCAGCCTGGTCGGTTATGTCTTGATCAAGCTGGACTGCGAGCCGGCGCCGCTGCTGCTGGGCTTCATCCTGGGGCCGATGATGGAGGAGAACCTGCGCCGCGCCATGCTGCTGTCGCGCGGCGACCCGACGGTGTTCGCCACCCGGCCGATCAGCGCGGTGCTGCTGGTGCTGACCGCCCTGGTGCTGCTGGTCATGATCAGCCCGGCAATCCGCCGCAAGCGCGAGGAGGCGTTCCAGGAGGAGGCCGGGTAGGACGCCGTTCCGCCTGCGCCACCGTTTGGATGGTTTGTCAAGGTCCCACAAATTGAGGGGATTGTCGCGGCGCGGCCGGGCTCCGATACTGAAGGCTGCCGGCCCGCTTCCCGTTCCTTCGCCGAATGATCGGGATTTTCGCCGAATTGCTCAGAATCGGGCAGTGATGGACACGCCGGCGCCCTGAGGGATGACCCAATGGCGACCCTGACCGGTGACAACAGCGACAACACCATCGTCGGCACGTCCGACGACGACTCGATCAGCGGCCTCGGCGGCAATGACTTCCTCTACGGCCTGGACGGCATCGACCAGCTCCTCGGCGGTGGCGGCAACGACTATCTCTACGGCGGCACCAGCGCCGACCTGCTGAGCGGCGGCGCCGGCATCGACACCATCGACTATTGGGGCAGCCAGGCCGGCGTCACGGTGAAGATCAACGCCTTCGGCGCCGGCGGGGACGCCCAGGGGGACCTGGTCGGCAGCGATGTCGAGAACATCTGGGGCTCGACCCTCGGCGACAGCCTGACCGGATCGGCGGCGGACAACGAGCTCAGCGGCGCCGCCGGCAACGACTCGCTGTTCGGGCTGGACGGCAACGACAAGCTCTATGGCGGCAACGGCGACGACACGGCGGAGGGCGGCATCGGCATCGACACGCTGTTCGGTGGCGACGGCAACGACACCCTCCGCGGCGGCGACGGTGGCGACACGTTGAACGGCGACGCCGGCGCCGACGTGCTGGAAGGCGGCGCCAGCAACGACACTCTGAAGGGCGGCGACGGCGACGACACGCTCCGCGGCGAAGACGGCACCGACTTTCTGTTCACCGGCTTTGGGGCCGACACGGTCGACGGCGGCGCCGGCGCCGATTCACTCATTATCGACCACCGCACGGCCACGGCCGGGGCCACCTTCACCCTCAGCGGCACCACCGGGACCGGCAGCGACGGGACCACAGCGGTCAATGTCGAGTCGTTGCAGTATCTCGCCGGTTCCGGCAACGACGTGATCACCGGCGGCGACGCCTACGACATCCTTTATGGCGGCACCGGCAGCGACACGCTGAAGGGTGGCGGCGGCGACGACTACATCGCCACCGGCACCGGGATCGACACCGTCGACGGCGGTGCTGGCACCTTCGACCAGGTGTTCATCGACCACACGGCCACGACCGCGGCGGTCACATTCACCATGACCGGAACCTCCGGGACCGGCAGCGACGGGTCCAGCGTCAGCAACATCGAGCAGCTCAGCTACTACGCCGGCTCGGGCAACGACGCGCTCACCGGGGGCACCGGCAACGATGCCCTCCTGGGCGGCGCCGGCAACGATACGCTGCGCGGTGGGGTCGGCGACGACTACCTCGTCTCCGGCGCCGGGGTGGACACGATGGACGGCGGCACCGGCGAGATGGACATGGTCGAGATCGACCGCACCGCCGCCACGCTGGGCATCACCTTCACCGTGAACGGTGCCGCGGGCAGCGACGGCACCCGGGCGGTCAACTTCGACCAGATGTTCTACCACGCCGGCTCCGGCGACGATGCCATCACCGGCGCCGCCGGCTACAATTCCCTTGAGGGCAATGCCGGCAATGACCGGCTGACGGGTGGGGACAGCAGCGGCGTCGGCGACGATCTGCACGGCGGCGACGGCAACGATGTTCTCCGCGGCGGCGGCGAGGGCGACAACCTCGACGGCGGCAACGGCTTCGACATCGCGATGTATTCCGAGAGCGCGGCGGGGGTGGCGATCAACCTGGCCGCCGGCACCGGGGTCGGCGGGACGGCACAGGGCGACACGCTGCTTTCGATCGAAGGCGCGTATGGCGGGGCCGGCAATGATTCGCTGCAGGGGTCGAATGGCGACAACACCTTGGTCGGCAATGGCGGCAACGATGTCCTCGCCGGCCTGGCCGGCAAGGACGCGCTGGCCGGCGGCGCCGGGGCGGACCGCTTCACCTATGGCAGCGTCGGCCAGAGCCTGGTCGGCGCCGCGTCCGACCTGATCACGGATTTCAGTCATGCTCAGGGCGACCGGGTCGACGTGGCCGGGATCGATGCCAACACCGTCCTGGCGGGCAACCAGGCCTTCGCCTTCATCGGCACCGCCGCCTTCGGCCATGTGGCGGGGCAACTGCGAGAGGTGACCGCCGGCGGCGTCACCAGCCTCTATGGCGACGTCAACGGCGACGGCGCGGCCGACTTCCAGATCCGCTGCACTGGTGCCATCGCCTTCGTCGCAGCGGATCTCGTGCTGTAGATCTTCACCCTTTCACCGGTAGGCCGATCATGACGACCATCTACGGCACCTCCGCCAACGACTACCTGCAGGGCGGAGCCGGCAGCGACATCCTGTCAGGCCTCGAGGGCGACGACAGCCTGCACGGCCAGGGAGGAAACGATGTGCTCTATGGCGATGCCGGCTACGACCTCCTCGAAGGCGGGGCGGGTGCGGATTTCATGTTCGGCGGCGCCGACATCGACACGGTGCATTATCTCGCCAGCACGGCCGGGGTGACCGCCGTGATCGGCGACTACGCCTCGGGCGGCGACGCGCAGGGCGACTACATCGCCGACGATGTCGAGAACCTCTGGGGCTCGGCCTATGCCGACCACCTGACCGGGTCGTCGGCGGACAACCAGCTCTCGGGCTTTGTCGGCGACGACGTGCTCACGGGACTCGCCGGCAACGATCGTCTCATCGGCGATTCCGGCGCCGATACGCTGAACGGCGGCGACGGGAACGACATCCTCGAAGGCGGCAGCGGGGACGATGCGCTGTATGGCGGCAACGGCGACGATGTCCTCGACCCCGGCGACGGCCAGATCCGGGTCGATGGCGGCATCGGCAACGACAGCATGACCGTCGACCGCCACACCACCACGCTGGGGCTCGTCTACTACCTTGACGGCCGTATCGCGGCCGACGGGTCGCAGGTGCTGAATGTCGAGGAGATTCGGTTCCTCGCCGGTTCGGGGAACGATTTCGTCGTCGGCAGCGCCGGCCGCGACGACATCTACGGCGGCTCGGGCGGCGATACCCTGCAGGGCGGCGCCGGCGACGACACGCTCTTGGGCGAGGCCGGTAACGACGTGCTGCAAGGGGGCGCCGGCACCGACTTTCTTCTGGGCGACATCGGCAACGATTCGCTGGATGGCGGCGACGGCAACGACACCCTCAGGGGCGGTGCCGGGGCCGATTCCCTGCAGGGCGGCACCGGGGTCGACACGGCCGACTACAGCACCAGCGCGGCCGGCGTGACCGCCGTGATCGGCGGCTCCGGATCGGGTGGCGACGCCCAGGGCGACAGCATCGCCGCCGATGTGGAGAACCTCCTGGGGTCGGCCGGCGACGACACGCTGACCGGATCGGCCGCGGACAACGCCCTCGTGGGCGCGGCGGGTGACGATGCCCTCGCCGGCCTGGGCGGCAACGACATGCTGGATGCCGGCGACGGCAACGATTCGCTGGAAGGTGGCGACGGCAATGACCGGCTGACCGGGGGTGCGGGCGGCGACTTCCTCAGCGGCGGTGCCGGCAACGACGTCGTCGAGGGCGGTGTCGGGGGCGACATCCTCTATGGCGGCGCCGGTATCGACACCCTTGCCTATACCGGGTCGATCGGCGGCGTGACCGTGGGGCTCGATGCCGAGGTCGGCGTCGGCGGCGATGCTCAGAACGACATCATCGGATCGGATTTTGAGAACATCCAGGGCGGGCGCGGCGCTGATGTCCTGACCGGCTCGTTCGCGGACAATGTGCTCACGGGCCAGGCGGGTGCCGATGTCCTGCACGGCCTCGGTGGAAATGACACGCTGGATGGCGGCACCGGCAGCGACACGCTGGATGGCGGCGACGGCAACGACATCCTCCAGCCGGGCGTCTATTCGACTCAGATCGGCGGGGATTCCGAGCACGGCGACATCGTGATCGGCGGCGCCGGGGTGGACACCGTCTCCTATGCCACCCGGCAGTTCGCGGTCACCGTGAACCTGGCGACCGGACTCGGCGGCGGCTTTGCCCTCGGCGACACCTATTCCGGGGTCGAGAACGTCGATGGCAGTCGCCTCGCGGATACGCTGACCGGCGATGGCGGTGCCAACACCCTGCAAGGCTACCAGGGCGATGACGTGCTGGATGGCGGTGCCGGGGCCGACAGCCTGAACGGCGGCGGCGCCGGCGCCCTCATCACGTCCCTGCTCGGCGACGGCAGCGACACGCTCAGGGGTGGCGACGGCAACGACGTGCTCCGCGGCGGCAGTGGGGCCGACCATCTCGACGGCGGCGCCGGCATCGACATCGCGATGTACTCCGAGAGCGCCGCCGGGGTGACGGTGAGGCTCGACTCCGGCACCGGGGTCGGCGGCACGGCGCAGGGCGACACCCTGACGTCGGTCGAAGGCGTCTATGGCGGCTCTGGCAACGATGTGCTGGTGGGGTCGTCCCTCGACGACATCCTGGTCGGCAATGCCGGCAATGACGTCCTGGTGGGGTATGGTGGCAGGGACGCGCTTGCCGGTGGTGCCGGGTCGGACCGCTTCCTCTACGGCAGCATCGGCCAGAGCCCGGCCGGCGCCGGGGCCGACCTGATCGCGGATTTCAAGCACGCCGAGGCCGACCGGATCGAACTGGCCTTGATCGACGCCAACACCACCGTGGCCGGCGACCAGGCCTTCGCCTTCATCGGCGCCGCCGCCTTCGGCCATGTCGCGGGCCAGCTGCGGGCCGAGACTGTGGGGGGCGTCACCAGCCTCTATGGCGACGTCGACGGCGACGGCGTGGCCGATCTCCAGATCCGCTGCACCGGCGCCATCGCCTTCGTCGCGGCGGATTTCCTGCTCTAGCGACGGCGCCCGGCGGATCCGCAGAAAGGTCGGGCAATTCGCCTTGGTGCGGCCGATAATTCCGGCTATCCCGGCAGGACGTGTCCTGCCCTGGCAGGACGTCCATTGTCCTGCCGCGGCAGGACATCCGTTGTCTTGCCCGAACACAGCCGGTGACGCATGACCTCGCTCCCTGACCTCTCGGCCGTCGACCTGGTGTCCCGCTACCGCGACCGCAGCCTGTCGCCGGTCGAGGTGACCGAGGCGGTGCTGGCCCGGATCGAGGCGTGGGAGCCGAAGCTGCAGGCCCTCTGGGCGCTCGATGCCGCCGGCGCCCGCGCCGCCGCCGCGGCCTCGGCCGCGCGCTGGGCCGAGGGGCGGCCGCTGGGGCCGGTCGACGGCGTGCCGGTGACGGTCAAGGACAACATCGCCACCAGGGGCGTGCCGGTGCCGGTGGGCACCGCGGCGACGCCGCTGGTGCCGGCCGCCGAGGACGCCCCGCCCGCGGCGCGGCTGCGCGAATCCGGCGCCGTGATCCTGGCCAAGACCACCATGCCGGATTACGGCATGCTGTCCTCCGGCCTCTCCAGCTTCCACAAGCTGGCGCGCAATCCATGGGACCTGTCGAAGAACCCGGGCGGCTCCAGCGCCGGGGCAGGGGCGGCCGCTGCCGCCGGCTACGGTCCCATCCATGTCGGCACCGACATCGGCGGTTCGGTCCGCCTGCCGGCCGCCTGGTGCGGCATCGTCGGGCTGAAGCCCAGCCTGGGGCGGATCCCGATCGACCCGTCCTATGTCGGCCGCGTCGCCGGGCCGATGACCCGGACAGTGGCCGATGCCGCCCTGGCCATGGCGGTGCTGTCGCGGCCCGACGGGCGCGACGGCATGAACCTGCCTCCGGCCGAGATCGATTGGGCCGACCTCGCCATCGATCCCAAGGGCCTGCGCATCGGCCTGATGATGGACATCGGCGCCGGCATGGCGCTGGACCCCGAGGTGGGCGACGCGGTGACGGCCGCGGCCCGGCTGCTCGAGGCAGCCGGCGGCATCGTCGAGCCGGTGCCGGCGATCCTGACCCGCGAGATGCTGGATGGGCTGGACGATTTCTGGCGGGTGCGGTCCTGGGACGACGTGTCGAAGCTGCCCGCGGCGGACCGGGCGAAGATCCTGCCCTATATCCGGGCCTGGGCGGAATCGGGGGCGGAGCGGTCGGGCCTGGCGGTGATGCGCGGTTTCAACCGCACCATGGAGATCCGCAAGGCGGCGGCGGCGCTGTTCGCATCGCTGGATTTCGTGCTGTCGCCGACGGCGCCGGTCGCCGGCTTCCCGGCGGACTGGGCGTCGCCGCTGAACGACCCGGAGAAGCCGTTCGAGCACATCGGCTACACCGTGCCGTGGAACATGTCGGAGCAGCCGGCAGTGTCGATCAATTGCGGCTTCACCGCCGCCGGGCTGCCGATCGGCCTGCAGATCGTCGGCCGCCGCTTCGACGACCTCGGCGTGCTGCGCCTGGCCCAGGCCTATGAGGACCGCCGCGGCCCGCAACGGCCCTGGCCTGTGCTCTGACGCAGGAAGGGCCTGTCACTCCGGAAGGCCGGCCTTGCGGTAGCCATCGACGAAGTGCTGGAGCGTCGCCGCGTCGCGGAACGGCTCCCTGGCCACCCAGTGGCGGGTCGTGAAATCCGGGTTGCCGACGAGGAACAGCTCGACCTCCGCGCGCGCCTCGTCGAGCCGGCCCAGCTGGGCCAGGCTTGCCGCCAGGAAACGGCGTGAGCTGGTGCGATAGGTCTCGTCCCGGCGCAGCGTCTCGACGGCGGCTTCGTAGTCGCCGGCCGCGTATTGCGCCTGGCCGAGCGTGAGATAGTACCAGCTTGCCGGAAACGGGTTCAGCCGGAACGCCTTGCGGACGTGCTCGAGGCCGTCCTCGACCCGCCCGGCCAGGACCGCGATGTCGGACAAGGCCGCCCAGGCATCGGCCTCGTTGGGGTCGAGCTCGATCGCCCTGGCGAATTCCGCATCCGCCTCGGCGAAGCTGCGCTCATAGGCCAGCAGGTAGGCCAGGACCCAGCGGCAGCCGGCATCGTTGGGATCGAGCGCCACCGCTTTGCGCGCCAGGTCCAGGGCAACGCTGCGGGACGAGTCCGTCGGTCCGCCGGAATGCACCGATCCCATCCAGTGGTTCATGGCCAGCCAGCGATAGGGTTCGGCGTATCCCGGATCGAGCGAGACCGCGCGCGTGAGCATCAGATGCGCTTCCCTGGCCGCCTGCGGGGAATCATCCATCAGCCGGCGCGCCCGCACGCAGAGATCGTAGGCCTCGAAATTCTGGGGCCGATGGCGCGGCGGCGGTGCGCGTAGCCGGCCGAGCAGCGCCTCCATGATCTTGCCGGTGACCTCGTCCTGGACGGCAAAGATGTCGTCCAGGCCGCGATCGAAGCGTTCCGCCCAGAGGTGATCGCCGCTCACCGCGTCGACCAGCTGGGCGTTGATGCGCACCCGCCCCGCGGCGCGTCTGGCGCTGCCCTCCAGCAGGTAGCGCACGCCAAGGTCCTGTGCGATCCCGCGCACGTCCATCGCCTTGCCCTTGTAGGCAAAGGCCGAGTTGCGGGCGATGACGAACAGGCCCGGAATCCTGGACAGGTCGGTGATCAGGTCCTCGGTCAGCCCGTCCGTGAAGGAGTCCTGGTCGGGATCGTTGCTGACATTGACGAAGGGCAGCACGGCGATCGACGGCTTGTCGGGCAGCGGCAGAGGGGCTCGCTTCGCGCCGCCGAGCGGTTCGACGGCGGCCGTGAAGCGGTAGCCGACCCGCGGAACCGTGGCGATCCACTGGCCTCCGTCGGCGGCCGGCCCCAGCAGCTTCCGCAGCGACGCGATCTGAACGGTGAGATTGCCCTCCTCGACGGCCATGCCCGGCCACGCCGCGTCCATCAGCTCGGCCTTGTCAAGGATGTCGCCGGGCCGTCCGACCAGCGCCGCCAGCAGCTTCAGCCCGCGATGGCCGACGGCGACGGGGACATCATCCCGAAGCAGCGTTCCCGCATCGGGATCCAGCACGAACGGACCAAAGGCGAAGCGCGATCCCTGCATGCGGCATCCATAGTCCGTTTGGAAGTTTTTGAGAACTATTTGGGAGGGCTTAAGTACGGCGCCGCCGGCATCCTGCAGACTTCAGCCTCTTTCAGGTCGAGGGGCCCTCTGGCCCCTCGGCTCCGATGGAGGCTGTCATGACCAATACTCGCACCCTTGGGACGGCCCTGCGCCAGGCGGAAGTGTCGTGTCGGCCCCACGGCCTGGCGGCCCTGCCGACCATGATCGCGGCCTGGCGCGAGCGGATACGCGTTCGCCGGGCCCTCGCACAGATGTCGAAGGCCAATCCCTACCTGATCGACGATATCGGCCTGACAAGACGGCAGGTCGAGGCGGAGATCGCCAAGCCGTTCTGGCAGGATTAGGGCGAAGGCTGCCATGACGGATCGACCGTTTCCGCGTGCCGTCGTGTTTCCTCAGTACCTGCCGGAATTTGCAGGTCCTGCTTCGAGGTCCGCATGACTGCCGAATGTACGACGTCACCGCGAGTGGATCGGATCCCGTGGGCCGCGATGGCGGGCATCATCGCGACCGTCACGGTGTTCGCCGTGGCCCAGGGACTGACCTACCCGCTGCTCAGCTTCATCCTCGATCGGCAGGGGACGACGCCCGGCCTGATCGGCTTGTCGGCGGCAATGACGCCGCTGGGCTTCATCGTCTCCGCGCCCTTCATTCCCGGGCTGGTGCGGCGTCTGGGTGGGGCCCGGCTGGCGATCCTGTGTTCGATCCTGGCCGCGCTCGCCCTGATCGCGATCGCCTGGACGCAGGACGTCATGGCCTGGATGCCGCTGCGCTTCCTCCTCGGCTTCTTTGCCAATCCGCTCTACGTGATCAGCGAAACCTGGCTGATCACGATCACCCCCGCGCCACGCCGCGGCCGCATCATGGGCCTCTATACATCGATCGTTTCGGGTGGGTTCGCCATCGGCCCGCTGTCGCTCGGCCTGGTCGGCACGCAGGGCTGGCCGCCCTTCATGATCGGCATCGCGGCCTTCCTGATCTGCGGCCTGATCGTGGTCGCGGTGGTGCCGCGCCTGCCGAAGATGCCGCAAGAGGGCGAGGCGACATCGGTCGCCGGCTTCTTCGCTCTGGCGCCGCTCCTGCTGTTCGGGGTTTTCGCAGCAGCCGCCTTCGAGCAGATCCTGCTGTCCTTGTTCGCGGTCTATGGCACAGCGCTCGGCAGCGGCGAGGAGCGCATCGCTTCGCTCATCACCTGCTTCATCGCGGGCAATGCCGTGCTGCAGATCCTGCTCGGGCGCCTGGCCGAACGGTTCGGCTCGGCGCGGACCCTGCTGTTCTGTGCCCTGGCGTCGCTGGCCGGCTGCCTGCTGCTGCCGGCGATCTTCGACTCCTGGCTCATCTGGCCGCTTGTCCTCCTCTGGGGCGGCGTCTCGTTCGGGATCTACACCATGTCGCTGATCCAGCTCGGCGAGCGATTCGACGGCCAGGCCCTGATCGCCGGCAACGCGGCCTTCGCGTTCGCCTGGGGCATCGGCGGCATCGTCGGCTCGCCCGCGACAGGGCTGGCGATGCAACTGATCGGACATCAAGGGCTGCCATCGTCCCTCGGCCTGCTGTGCTGTGTCCTGGCGGCGCTGCTGGTGGCGGAGAGACGGCGGGTCTGACCGGGCATTTGCCTCGTCCAAGGGGCCTACGCCGCCCCTGTCGGCTTTGTCCGGCCGAGCGGGATGGTGACGGATTTGGCGATCAGCCGCCGTCGCGCTGCAAGCCAGACCGTCCCGGCCGCGATGAGGCCGACGACGACATTGGCGGCGACGAACAGGATCACCGCCAGCACCGCCACGATACCGGCGTCGCCGCGTTCGACCATGCGCATCGGGGCCACCGCCAGCGCGGTCACGCCGAAGGTGAAGGCCCAGTAGGATGGGCTGAACGGCTCCTCCCGGATCCAGGGCAGCAGCCGCAGCAGCACCAGCGCCTGCAGGACGCCGTAGCCGAGCAGAGCATGGGCGACCAGGTCGGGCGGCCCCTGGGTGATGCCGAGATAGGCGACCCCGCCAACCACCGGCGGCGCCAGCTGGACGCCCAGCGTCGGCCGCAGTCCCGGCGGCAGCGTGGCGGCGGTCAGCAGCCGGTGGATCAGCACCGATTCGATCGCCAGCCAGGAGAACAGCCCGGCGCCGAAGGCCATCTGCCCCCAGTCGGGATGGCCCAGCGCAGCCGCCACGGCGGCGGTGACGAAGCTGCCGGCGACGGTCGGCAGGTAGAGGACGGGCGTGGTGGTTCCGTGGTCGCGTCCGCCCTGCCACAGGCCGCCGGTGCGCCAAATCGCGAACAGCAGCGTGGCGGCGGCGCCGATGGCGAACAGCACCGTCGCGATCGGCTGCGAATAAGGCAGCACGCCGCCGGCGACCAGCAGCGT
The DNA here is from genome assembly GCF_031453975.1 of Inquilinus ginsengisoli. Classification (NCBI taxonomy): domain Bacteria; kingdom Pseudomonadati; phylum Pseudomonadota; class Alphaproteobacteria; order Rhodospirillales; family Rhodospirillaceae; genus Inquilinus; species Inquilinus ginsengisoli. The sequence goes on along the minus strand of NZ_JAVDPW010000002.1, from coordinate 435,583 downwards.
CGCGACCCCGGCTAGCCCGATGAAGCAGCACGCCACCGGATGGGCCACCTCGCCCAGTGCCTCATCGCGGGCCACCAGCCATTTCAGGCCATAGAGCAGGACCAGAACGGCCCAGACCACGACCGCCAGGGCAATCACGGCCTCGCCGATGACGGCCGGCAGCTGCCACAGCCGGTGGGCCGAGCGCCAGGCGCCGCCGAGCCCGGCCAGCCCCAGCACGATGCCGAAGAAGGAGGCCGGGATCACCGGCACGATCAGTCGAACGGTCATTTGAGCAATCCCCCGACAGCCCCGGCGGGAAGGTCCCGCCCACCATGATAGGTCCGCACCTTGGCTCAGGACCTCTTGAACGGCCAGCCCGGCTCCAGGTCGTCGCTTCGAATCTGCTCGCGATCATCGTGTGCAGCCGGCCGTCGATCCTTCCGCCGGCGTGGAGATGACCCGCAGCGCGGATCGGGTGCCGCGAGATCGGAAGGAAGCTGCCCGGGATGTGTGCCGTGGCCCTTTTTCGTCACGGGAGATGGCGCAGGGCGGATTTGAGCGTTCGGGAGCTGCGGTTCTTCTTCAGGAAGGCATCCGTCAGGTCGGCGATTTCGTCTGCCGACGTGTCGAGCGCGAAATGGCCGCCGTCCAGGATATGGACTTCCGCTTCGGGCACATCGCGCTTGTAGGCATCCGGCTCCGAGAGGTCGAAGGACGGGTCGTACTTTCCCCACAGCACCAGCATCGGCGGCTGGTTCTCACGCATCCATGCCTGCCAGGCAGGGTAGGAGGCGACATTGTTGCGGTAGTCGAAGAACAATTCGGTCTGGATGTCGGCTTGGCCTTCCCGGTTGAGGAAGGCGAATTCATCGGTCCAGAGGTCCGGATCGTAGCGGTCGATTCTCGGGTCGCTGCCGAGATGGCGGGTGCGCGTGGTCTCGAACGACAGCAGGTTGATCCGCAAGGCCGCTTCGTGCGTCGCGCGGTCCGCCCAGAAGGCCCGCCTGGCCGCCCAGGGTTTGCCGAGGCCTTCATTGTGCGCCACGGCGTTCTGGATGATGAGGCTCTCGACGCGGTCCGGATGGGCCAGCGCGAGCCGGAAGCCGACCGGGCCGCCGTAATCCTGCATGTAGAGGCTGTAGCGGGAGAGCACCAGTTTCTGCGTGAAGCGGGCGACGACGTCGGCGAGACGGTCGAAGGTGTACGAGAAGTCCTTCGGCTTCGGCGCGTCGCTGTGGCCGAAGCCGGGATAGTCCGGGGCGATGAGACGGTAGCGGTCCGAGAGCCGCTGCAGCAGCGGCTCGAACATCCGCGACGACGACGGCAGCCCATGCAGCAGAAGGATCGCCGGCGCATCCGCCGGGCCGGCGTCCCGGTAGAAGATCGACAGGCCGTCCAGGTCGATGGTGCGGTAGCGGACCGGGTGTTTCATGCGGGGCTCCCGTATGCCTGTGGGACTCAATCTCCGACCTGCAGGATGATCTCGATTTCGACCGGCATGCCAAGGGGCAGGCTGGCGACGCCCAGGACAATGCGCGGCGAAAGCATCCCGGTCCCGAAGGCCTTGACCAGGATCTCGGACGCGCCGTCGGCAACCCGGGGATGGTCCCGAAAATCGCCTGCGGTCGCGATGTAGACGGCGAGTTTTGCGACGCCGGTCACCTTGTCGAGCGTGCCGAGGTGCACCTTGGCCGCGGACAGCGCGTTGAGGCAGGCGATCCGTGCCGCCTCCTGCCCCTCCTCGACCGACAGTTCCGCGCCGAGCCGCCCGATGAATTGCGGGGTTCGGGCGATGACAGGAAGCATCCCGCTGAGGAAGAGCAGGTTGCCGATCTCCACCGCTTCGACATAGGCGCCGAGCGGTATGGGCGCCGGCGGCAGTTCGATGCCCAGGGTCTTCAGCCGCCGTTCCGCGCCGGCGGCCGGCACTGTGTCGAGAGCTACCATCTGCCCAGATGGGCGCCGCCATCGACGTGCAGCACCTCCCCGGTGATGTGCGGGGCCTCGGTCAGGAAGACGACGGCGTCGACGATATCCTGGACGGTGGAGATGACACCCATCGGCGACAGCGTCTTGAGGAAATCCTTCGGATCGTCCTTGTGGAGCGGCGTGTCGACGATGCCGGGAGCCACGGTGTTCACTCGAATCCCTGCCTTAGCATACTCCATCGCGATGTTCTTCGAGGCGGCCTCGATGCCGCCTTTGGTCATCATCGCGACCGAGACGTCGACGCCCGCGATCGGATGACCGACCAGCGGGGTGGTGATGCTGACGATGCTGCCGCCGGACTTCTGCGCCAGCATCTGCCGGACCACGAACTGCGTGAGGTGAAGGAAGCCCTCGGTGTTCGTCGCTGCGAGCTTGCGGTAGTCGTCGACCGTGTAGTCTATGAACGGCTTGGCGAAGAAAATCCCGGCATTGTTGACCAGGGCGTTGATCGCGCCGAACCGTGCCAGGGCGATCTCGGTGACGTTCCTGGCCGTCGCCGGGTTCGCGATGTCGCCGTCCACGCGGGCGACGCGATCGGAATCGGGGATCTCCCTCGACCGGCTGACCTGCCGGGATGTCGCGACGACGTTGTAGCCGCGGTCGAGGAAGGCATTGGCAATTCCTGCACCGATGCCCTGGGAGGCACCGGTGACGATCACTGTCTTCTCAGCGTGCATGATCATCTCCGAACTGTGATGCGAAGCCGACGACGCGATCAGGTCGTCTGGCGCAGGGGCCGGAAGGCGGCGCGCAACTCGGCGCTGAACAGGGCCGGCTGCTCCCAGGCGGCGAAGTGCCCGCCCTTGTCGGGCCTGTTGTAGTGGATCAGCTTCGGATAGGCCTGCTCCGCCCAGCTCTTGGGCGCCTGGTAGATCTCGTCCGGGAAGGCACTCACGGCGACCGGGATCTTGATGCCCCGGGGGTCGAAGAAGCCACCCGACGGGAAGTGCGCATTGTCCCAGTAGAGGCGCGCCGAGGAGATCGCCGTGTTGGTCAGCCAGTACAGCGTGACGTTGTCGAGGATGTCGTCGCGCGTCAGGCCCTCGGTCTCGCCGTCGAAGACGCGGGCGATGAGCCTGTAGCTGCGGATGTCGTGGTCGAGCATCCACGCCGCGAGGCCGACCGGAGAGTCGACGATCCCGTATAGCGTCTGCGGCCGGTTGTTCATCTCGATCGCGTAGCCCAGCCCGTTCTTATAGAAGTCGTCGAGCTGGTCCCAGGCGCGCTTCTCGTCCGGCGAGAGGCCGGCGGGCGGCGGGCCGCCGGCCGCCAGCGCTTTCGCGACATCCGCCGGGACGGTGGCCGCCATGTTGGTGTGGATGCCGAGCAGTCCCGGCGGCTGCTGCAGCGCCATCTGCTCGGACACGGCATTGCCCCAGTCACCGCCCTGCGCGACGTATCTGGTGTAGCCGAGCCGCTGCATCAGCACCGCCCAGGCCTGCGCGATCCGGACCGGGGTCCAGCCGGGCGCCGTGGGCTTGCCGGAGAAGCCGTAGCCCGGCAGCGAGGGGATCACCACATGGAACGCATCCGACGCGGTCCCGCCATGCGCCGTGGGATCGGTCAGCGGCCCGATGATCTTGAGCTGCTCGATGATCGAGCCGGGCCAGCCATGGGTGACGATCACCGGCAGGGCGTTGTCGTGTTGCGAGCGGACGTGGATGAAGTGGATGTCCAGCCCGTCGATCTCGGTGACGAATTGCGGTAGGGCCTGGAGCCGCGCCGCCATCTTGCTCCAGTCGTAGTCCGTCGCCCAATGCTTCGCGAGCTTCTGGATCGTCGCGAGCTGCACGCCCTGCGTGTCGTCCGCGACGGTCTCCTTGTCCGGCCAGCGGGTGGTGGCCACGCGGCGTCGCAGGTCGTCGAGCTGCTCCTGCGGGAAGGTCATGCTGAAGGGGCGGATGGCGTCGCCCGTGGCCGCACCCAGCGGCATCGGCATCATCATGGCGACGCTCGTCAGGGCTGACGTTATGAGGAGGTCACGGCGCGTGGGTGAAAAACCTTCCAGCATGGCGAAATCCTCTCGGGTGGTCTCAGTGGCAGCGAAGCGCCACGACAGACTGCGACGAGGCCTGGGGCCGCGCGATTGCACGTTGGTATCGCCGACACCTTGGTATCGGAATGCGGAAGCTCGGCCGAACCGCGGGATCGAGACAAGATTACGCCGCTTTGATTGCTCGAATATTTTCAATTCCGGACGATACCAAGGTATCGCCGATACCTTTGTTTGATAGATGGGGGCGTTGAGCTCTGGCATTTCGATGACACCGGGACTGTCCCCGCGACCATCGGAGATTGATATGGACGCCATCGCAAACGTCGGCCGGATCCGCGTCGATCGCCGCTCACCGGCCTATTGGCGCGTCACCTTCGACCTGCCGCCTCTGAACATCTTCGGGCCGGCGAACATGTCGCAGCTGAACGCCGTCGTCGCGGCGCTCGAGGGTGACGAGCAGGTCAAGGTCGTCGTCTTCGACAGCGCCATCGAGGGCTTCTTCCTGACCCATTACGACTTTCTGGCAAACCCGGAGGACACGCTTGGGCTGCCGCCAGGCCCGACCGGTCTGCAGCAGCTGCCGGACATGCTGGTGCGTTTGAGCCGCGCCCCCGTCGTATCGATCGCATCGATCCGGGGGCGCGCGACCGGCGTGGGAAGCGAACTCGCCCTCGCCAGCGACATGCGCTTCGCCAGCCGCGAGAAGGCGATCCTCTCGCAGTGGGAGGTCGGCGCCGGCCTGGTGCCCGGTGGCGGGCCGATGGCAAGGCTGCCCCGCCTCATGGGCCGTGGCCGCGCGCTGGAGGTGCTGCTCGGGGCGGACGACATTCCGGGCGATCTCGCGGAGCGCTACGGTTATGTCAACCGCGCACTGCCGGATGCGGAGCTCGACGCCTTCGTCGACGCGCTGGCAAGGAGGATTGCGTCGTTCGACAAGCAGGCCATCGCGGAGACGAAGCGCCTGGTCGACGTGGCGAGCCTGCCGCCCGACGCTGAAATCGCGCCGGAATGGGAGGCGTTCATGGCGGCGCTGGCCCGCCCCGCCGCCCAGATGCGGATCAAGGCGCTGATGGAGCGCGGCTTCCACAAGCCGGGCGACGTCGAAACGCGCCTCGGACACCATGTCGGGCAGCTCGGCCGCTGACAGCCTCCTCGGTCGGCCATGTCAGGATGTTCCGTCCCGTCAGGCGCCAGCGGCAGACAATTTCTTTCACGCGGCGTTCGATTCCCGCGTGTGCTCTTGGGTGGCAGCCATGAAATTCAGCATCGGCGAAGACAGCGGCTTCCACGACGCCATCGTTCCGCGCAACCCGGCGGTTCTGTCACCGCGGCGGCTATCGGACCCCTATGTCGAATTTCGGTCGGCCGGCCTTCGAGGCGATCGGGTCGCCTGTTGGCCGAGGACAGGCTTACTGGACGTCGTGCCGGCCACGCGGGGATTCTCGGTCGACCTGGTGCCGGTGGCCGGCGAGGACCCGGTTGTCGATCGAGTGCGGCATCTCGCGAAGCCCCCGGGCGGTGGGCATCTGCCCGCGCCCGCAAGCTGGACCCCGGCCTCGGCGGAAGAATGGAGGCGCAGCGCTTCGCTGCTGCCGGCTGACGCGATTGGCCGAAACGCCGCCAAGATACAGCACACGCTTTCCTGGTTCGCGAAGAGGATCAGGCACGGTGCGGATTGCCTATCGCGCCGCAGCAAGGGCTTGGGAAGACCGCAGTAATTTTTGAATGCGAAGATCGCGCTCCACAAGATTTCAAAGGAAAGAGACATGGGAAGTGCAGAAGTTGGGATCAGACCCGCGGTCGAGAGTTCGTGGGCGGGCAAAGTCGACATGCGGCTCGAGATCGTGATCATTCCTGTCTCGGACGTGGACCGCGCCAAGCGATTTTATGGCGATTTGGGTTGGAGGCTCGATATCGACCATGCGGCCAGGGACGACTACCGCGTGATCCAGTTCACGCCGCCTGGCTCCGCATGCTCTGTCATCTTCGGCAAGAACGTCACCGCCGCCGCACCCGGCTCGATGCAGGGGCTGCACCTGATCGTCTCCGACATCGAGGCCGCTCGCGAGGACCTGCTCCGTCGTGGCGTCGAGATCAGCGAGCCGTTCCATGACACCGGAGGCGTGTTCCACCATGCCGACGGAAAGGGCGTGGCCATCGGCCCGAATCCGCAACGAAGAAGCTACGCCTCCTACGCCTCGTTCAGCGATCCCGACGGCAATGGCTGGGTCTTCCAGGAAGTGACCGCGCGATTGTCCGGAGATGTCGAACTGGGCGACGCGCGATTCACCAGCGAGGTCGTGAACGCGGTCCGACACACCGCAACCGGAGGGTAAAATGGATCTCGATAGAACGATCGTCATCACCGGCGCCTCGGAGGAGATCGGCGCGAGCCTCGTCGGCACCTTCCTCGATCGCGGCTACAATGTCGTCGCGACGTCTTCGGAGATCGGCCGATCTTCGGGAAACCTGCATTCGGACCGGCTGGCCTGTGTGGCCGGAGACATCGCGGATCCGGACACGGCCAAGATCGTCACCAAGACCGCGATGGCGCGCTTCGGAAGGATCGACGCCTTGATCAACAGTGCCGGGATCTTCGTCACGAAGCCGTTTGTCGACTATACCGTCGAAGACTATCGCAATCTTGTGTCGACGAACCTCGACGGGTTTCTGCACCTCACGCAGCTGGTCGTCCGGCAAATGCTGGCGCAAGGGACCGGCGGCAGCATCGTCACCGTCACCTGGCCGCCGACCGACCGGGCAACCCCCGGGGTCGCCGCCTCGGTCGCCATCATCACCTCAGGCGGTGTCGAGGCGGCATCCAAGACCATCGCGATGGAATATGAGCGGGATGGAATTCGCGTCAACATCGTGGCGCCCGGCATCGACGCCATGTCGTTTCAGACGGCCAGCCCGGAAGCTTTGCTCGAGGCACTGCCGGCGATGCGCAGCACCTCGATCGCGAGGGAGATCATCGATGCTGTCGTTTTCCTGACCGAGGCGCCGCAGATCACCGGGAAGGTGCTGCACGTCGATTGTGCGCCCGTCGACAGATGGTAGTCCCGAGACCGGCATCGGCGGTGTCAGCTGCTTGCCCGGAGCTCCTGCAGCAGCTCCTGCGCGACCATGAGATCGTGCGTGTCCTGCCCTTCGGCGAAGCGATCGTAGATAGGCGCGAGGAGCGCGAGCGCCTCGCCGGCTCGATTTTGATCCTTCCACAGCCGCGCGAGGCTCGCCGCCGTTCGCAATTCCCACGCGATCGTCTGCTGCCGGCGGGCCCATTCGAGCGATCGGTGATAGTACAACTCGGCCTCACGCGACCCATCGGGCGCACTGTAGGACAGGATCAGCTCGCCTTTGATCCGGAGGATCTCGGCGAAGTACCATCGCTCGTCATTCTGCTCGGATCGCACCAGGGCTTCGTCGATCGCCGCCAATCCCTCGGCGATGTTTCCGGCACGCCCGAGGGCGGAGGCGAACTCGCTCTGGAAGACGATGTAATAGACGCCGTACTGGATCTCGCGGAACTCCGCCAGGGCGGCCTCGAGTTCGGCCAGCCCGCCATCGAGGTCACCGCGTTTGATGAGCAGGACGCCTCGGAAGCACCGGCCCCAGCCTTGCCAGAAACCGAGCCCTTCGGCCGCATTGTCGATCAGCATCGAGACGTAGTGCTCGACCAGCGGCAGATCGCCGACGAACAGGGCAACGGGGCACGCGGCGTGAACCAGGACCTGACAAAGGGTTAGGGTATCGTTCCCAGAGGCGGCGCCGTCGACAATGCTCTTGACCAGGAGCACGGCCTGCTTCGGCCGGCCCTGCAGCCAAAGGATCCGCGCAAGAAAGCACCGGGCCATGGCGCGTTGGTCGAAGACAAAGCGGTTCAGCTGGGCGCCGATGACCGGAACCTCGTATCTGCCCAGCATGCGTTCGATGGTGTGGCGCGCCTCGGCCTGGTCGCCCAGGAGATGCAGGATGTAGCCGACCATCCGGTCTCCGACCAGGATGCCGAGCTTGTCGCCTGCGCTGGCGGCAAGCTCGGAAAACCTCCTCGCGAGCGCCAGCGCCTCGCGGAACTCGCCCTTGTTCAGCAAGCCAGCCCACAGGCCCCACAGGGCCCGCAACTGGTAGTCGCGATTTTCCTGCCGCTCGGAGGTTTCGAGAGCCCGGTGCCATGCAGCCATAGTCTCCGACCCCAGGCCCTTCGTCTGCATCAAGGACCAGGCGCGCGCCGCGTGCAGGCGCATCTCCTGGTCCAGAGTCCGGCTGGTCTCGGGCGCGGCCAGAGCGCGGTCGACCCGTTCCTCGCACTCCCTGGTGAGCGAAAGATGAAACCAGAGCGGGATGGCGAGGACCGTCAATGCGACGCCCGTGGCCACATCGCCGATGGGCGAAAAGGTCCAGTCGAGCGCGGCTCTGACATTGTCGATGTTGTGCCGGTAACGTGGGAGCCAATCGGTTGCGGGCTCGCGCTCCCATTTCCCATAGGCCTGTTCGAGCAAAGCCCGATAGTGCTCGGCGTGGCGCCGCGCGAACCGGTCGTGTTCGGTGCATTCGTCGAGCTTGACCAGCGCATAGGCACGGGTGGTGTCGAGCAGGCGGTAGAGCGCCACGGCCGCATCCAGGCTGGCCGTGACCAGGGATTTGGCGATCAGATCGGCGATCGCATCGACGATCTCGGACGGAGGCGTATCGCCGTCGGCCAGAACGGCGCTCGCCGATTCCATCGTGAACATGCCGGCAAATACGGCCAGGCGGCGGAGCACGACCTGCTGCAGCTCCGGCAGCAGGTCGTAGCTCCAGTCGAGCGTCGTGTGCAGTGTCTGATGGCGGGGCAGGGCGGTGCGGCGACCACGCAACAGCAAGCTGAAGCGCTCGTTCAGCCGCGCCGCGAGCCCGGCGATGCCGAACGTGTCGACACGCCCCGCGACGATCTCGATGGCCAGCGCGATTCCGTCGAGGCGCCGGCATATCTCGGCGACGAGCGGCGCCTCGGCATCGCCGAGCTCAAAGGCGTCGAGGCATGCGGCGGCCCGTTCGACGAACAGCTGAACCGAGGGAAACGCCAGGGCCTCGGCGGCCGTAAGCTCGGTGCCGCTCTGCGGAAAGGCCAGCGGCGCAAGCCGGTGCACGCGCTCGCCCTCGGAACGGAGGGCTTCCCTGCTTGTCGCCAGGATATGGACCCGCGGGGCTCCCTTCAGCACGTCCTCCGCCATCCTTGCTGCGGCTTCGACGACGTGTTCGCAGTTGTCGAGCACGATCAGCAGGTGCTTTTCCCGCAGGAAGGTGATCACGTTCGGCAGCGGCCTTTCCGACCCCACGCCGACCCCGAGGACGGTCGCCAGCGCGCCCGGCGCCAGCAGCGGATCGGAGAGAGGGGCGAGGTCGACGAAGCGGACACCGTCCTTGAAGCTGCCGGCCAGGGTGTCGGCGACGGCAACCGCGACCGTCGTCTTGCCGATGCCGCCGGCGCCGACGATGGTGACGAAGCGCTGCCGGGTGACTTGCGCGGACAGGGCGGCCACCGTGTCGGAACGGCCGACCATGCGCGTGAGCGGCATCGGCAGATCCTGCCGCGCCTCAATCGCCTCGATCTGCCGGTCGACATCGCCGAGCACGAGACCGCGATCGACGGGTGCTACGAAGCTGTAGCCGCGTCCCGGGATGTTCGCGATGAAGCGCCTGCCGGCTTGTCCGTCGCCGAGGGCGCGGCGCAGGGCGGCGACATGGACCTTCAGATTGCCCTCTTCCACGAAGGTGTTGGGCCATACGCGGTCGAGCAGCTCCTGCTTGCTCAGGACCTGGCCCGGCCGCTCGAGAAGGGCGACGAGGATGTCGCGGGCACGACTGCCGAGGTGAACCGGCTTGTCGCCTTCGAGCAGCAGCTGTTGCGCGGGCAGCAGTCGGAAAGCGCCAAAGGAGATCTCGCTCGGCTTCTCAGCCTCGTACCCGGTCACTCTTCGCCCCTTCGGCTCGTGAATCTGATGGCGCCTGCTAGAAGCCCCATCCAAGCCATGCGGGCGCTGTCCTCGCTGGCCTCGCATATCGTCCCGCGATCGACGGGCACGGTCAACGCCCGGTACTGACAAACAAAGGGGCGAGGTCCGTATTGCTCTGCCCCCGGAATCATGGAAAACTTTGCTGTTCGATTAAAGAGCATAATCCGGAGACGTCCAATGACCGTCCGGCAGAGGCAAAAATTCCTCCAGACAGCGGAATGTACTCCTCTTTATTTTGGAAGTATTAACAGACGCGATCTCATGACGCGAAGCATCACGGCGGGGCTGAGCTTGGCCGGGGTCGGAGCCGTCGCGAAGATGGGTATTGGCGCAGCCTATGCGGCAGACCGTCCGCTGACACCCACCGTCTACCAGTGGATCCAGAACTTCCACCCTGCGATCTCGGAGGTGAACGCCAAGTTTCCCGGCATCAATAGCCAGGTTGCGCCGGTCGAGGGGTTCGGCATCGAACGCTTTGTCGCCGAAGCGAAAAACAACGAAAGCACCTGGGACGTCTATGTCGGCCAGACTCCCTTCGTGGAGATGTCGGCCCTGGTCAAGGCCGGCGTGATTGAGCCGTGGGACAAGTACATCCCGAAGGACGTGATCGATGATCTCCTTCCATCGATCCGCGAGGAATGCACGATCGACGGGAAGCTCTACAGCTGGCCGTTTCTTCTGGATGTCATCGGCACGGGATGGCATTCGGGCCTGACGAGCAAGGCAGGGGTGGCCGATGCCGCGCCGGCGACCTGGGACGATGTCCTGGCCGCGGCCAAGACGATCGTGGACAAGCAGGCGGCGCCATGGGGGGCCACCTTCGACAGCCACGGCTGGCGCTCGCTGGCGCCGATCGCGCACAGCATGAGCTCCCATGTCTATACGCCGGAGGGCCTGTTCGACTTCACCAGCGAGCCGGCGATCGAAGCGCTGAAGCTGATGAAGCAGATCATGGCGGTCGCCAATCCCGATGTTCTGCTCGAAGGCGCATCGGATGCCGGTGTCAATGGAACCCCGGACGAGGTCGCCTTCGCCGCTCAACGCGTCGGCCTCTACTTCAAGTACTTCAACGCGCCGCTGCGCATGGCAACGAATTGGGACGATCCCAACGCCCTGCACCTCGGGCCATTGCCCAAATTCGCCAACGGCGAAGGCTCGACCGTGTTCTGGACCACCGGCTGCGCGTTGTTCAAGCACGGCCAGAACAAGGAAAAGGCAGCGGAATACGTCAAGGCCCTGACCTACGACAGGCAGATCTGGAAAGACTCGATCGTGGGGACCCCGAGCGGCCATCCGGGGCAGCTGCCGCCCTACAAATCCATCTATGCCGAATGGCGCGCCAACAAGCCCGACTGGATGCCGGACTTCGTGACCCTGGTTCGCGACCAGCTCGACAGGGCCAAGGCGATCAGCAACCACCTGTTCGGATTGCAGCAGTTCGTCATCGGCAAGCCGATCTGGGAGGCCTACCTGAAGGGTGAGGAGGCCGACCCGAAGGTCGCCATGCAGAAGGTCGCCGAAGCGGTCAATGCCGAGGTCAAGAAAGGCTGACGCACGGCCGGCGGACAGGCTTGCCGGATGCGGCCTGCCGCCGGAGTAGCGCCTGGCCGTCAGTAAGGGTTAGAAGCCGCGGGGTCCTTGGGCCTTGCGGATGATGCGCGCCGAGTTTCGAGCGGATTCTTCAGGCAAGGACGATATGACCCTATACCGGCCCGCAGCGGCGGTTCCCTTGCGCCGCCAGGCGGTCCAGCTGCGCCGGGCCGCCGGTCCGTGGCTGTTCCTGCTGCCGGCCTTGGTGTTCTTCGCCCTGTATCAGATCTACCCGATCCTGCGCGTCCTCTGGATCAGCTTCACCGACTATCAATTCCTGTCCAATCAGCCCGCCAAATGGATCTGGCTCGGGAACTATGCCGATGCCCTGCAGGATCCCCTGCTGTGGGCCGGCCTCGGGCGTGCCGCGCTGTTCACCATCATGTTCCTGCCCGGGACGATCATTCTGCCGCTGCTCCTGGCAATCCTCGTGGATCGGGTGACGAACGCGCGCGTGGCGACCTTCTACCGCGTCGTCCTGCTGATTCCGGCGGTTATCCCGAGCACGCTCATCTTCGTGCTGTGGAAGTGGATGTATAACTACCAGGCGGGTCCGATTAATCATTTTCTGGTCGAGACGGTCGGCCTGTTCACCTTGCAGAACGCGCCGCAGTGGCTGGGCGGGACGCCGCTGACGCTGCCCTCGATCGCCATCATGGAAGTGTGGTGGGGGCTGGGCTACCACACCATCTTCTTTCTCGCCGGCCTCGCCGCGATCCCCAAGGATCTGCCGGAAGCCGCGCGCATCGACGGGGCGAATGAGTGGCAGATCTTCTGGTATGTCACCCGGCCTCGGCTTGCGCCGATTATGATGGTGCTGGTCGTCCTGCGCTTCGGAACCGCGATGGCGGTGATCGACGAGTATCTGATCTTCGGCGGCTTCAACCGGGCCTCGCCGACCTACACCTGGACGATCTTCATGTATGACCAGGCCTTCAAGCTCGGCCTGTGGAGGCAAGGCTACGCCGCGGCGATCGGGATGATCGGGGCACTCGCCATGATGCTCGTCATGGTGCTGCTGCTTCGGCTGTTCCGGGCCAAGGACTGACGGTGGGATCGAGCTGCCAATGAGCCTTGAAGCCATTCATCGCAGCCGGGTCGCGGCAAAGCGGGCGATCGGCGGGCAAGCCAGGCCGGGCTGGTCCAGGCGCAAGCGGGCCGCGGTCGCCCGCCATCTGGTGATCAATCTCTTTCTGCTGATCATCCTGCTGCCGCTGGTCTGGGTGCTGTTCATGTCGGTGAAGACGCTGCCGGACGCGATGCGCGGCGATCTCTTCCCGAGGCAGCTTGACTTCACTCATTATTCCTACGTGTTCGAGCGTATCACCACGCTGCCGATCAACCTGTTCAACAGCGTGTACGTCACTTTCAGCACGGTGCTGATCACCATGTGCTGCTCCGTCATGGCCGGATACGCGCTCGTGCATCTGAGGCCGCGCGGCACCGGGCTGGTGATCACCATTCTGCTGGTCTCGCTCTATTTCCCGGTTCGCGTCGTGTCGCTGATCAGCATCTACGAGACCCAGCGCTGGCTCGGGCTGATCAACAGCACCGCCGGCCTTATCCTGCCCTATGTCACCCTTCAGCTGGCGATCAGCGTGCTGATCATGCGCAGCATGTTCCAGCTCGTTCCGCGTGAGGTCATCGACGCCGCGCGAGTGGACGGCGCCGGTCCCTGGCGGACGCTCTGGATGGTGGGCCTGCCCATGGTGCGCAACGGTCTCGTGGTCATCTTCATCGTCAACTTCGTCGCGGCGTGGGGTGAGTATCTGCTGTGCGTGACGCTGATCGACGACGAGGCACGGCGCACGATGCCAGTTGTCCTGGCCGTGGCTCAAGGCGGGCAGGGCCATTGGTCCTGGCCCAATCTCGCGGCGGTGTACATCATTGTGACCACGCCCGGCATCGTCGCCTTCGCCTTCGCCCAGAAACTGTTCTTCAAGGGTCTGGCTGAAGGCGTGACGAAGCTGTAGCGGGGTTGCCGACAAAGGAAGGCGGGATCCTACCGCCCGGGGCAGACCCCCAGGCTTCCCGACCTCGCCGGATGTCGCCGTGGCGGCTCTCAGATGAAGGCGCGATCGCGTCCCAGCGGTGTTGGCAAGCTAAGCCTTGCCGCCATCGCGATCAGGTCAGCCAGGGAACACGCCTTCATCTTCCGCATGACCCTGCCGCGATGGGCCTTCACGGTGATTTCGCTGATGCCCAGCTCGAAGCCGACCTGCTTGTTGAGGAGCCCGGTGGCGACCAACGCCATGACCTCGCGCTCGCGACCGCTGAGCGTTTCGTGGCGCCTGCGGAGGGCAAGCACTCCCGCCTCATGTTCCAGCCTGGTCCTGCTGACCTCCAATGCGCGATCGATCGCTGTCAGGAGTTCCTCGTCGTCAAACGGCTTCATGAAGAACTCGATCGCTCCGGCCTTCATGGCCTGGACCGCGACCGGAACGTCGCTGTGGCCGGTCAGGAAGATGACCGGCATTTCGCTGCGCTCCGCCGCGATGCGTCTCTGAAGCTCGAGACCGCTCAAGTCGGGAAGCCGAAGGTCCAGGACAACGCAACTCGGGACCGACGCATGGGGACGCTCGAGGAACTCGAATGCGGATCCGAAGGCCTCTGCGCGCCAGCCCGAAATCCGGACGAGTTCCGCGAGAGACTCGCGGACGGATATGTCGTCGTCGACGATGAAGACGGTCGGCGCGCAGCCGGCATCCGATGACGACGGAGCGTTCGCGACGACAGGGTTCGACGGCGCGTCGCGATCCAAGCCCGGGTTAAGCAAACTGCGGCGTTCCGGGAAGTCGATGCGAGCTGGCTCAGTGGATCTGCTCCGTGCAAGACCGATCTCCGGGAGAGGGCTGCAACGGATTTGTGCGGATCTTACGTGATATGAATGTGATATCATTTGTTCCTCCACTGTTTGTTGCGCGGAGCGTCTCGGATGTCGCTGTTGCTGGTGGACCGGGCCTCAATCCAGGACGGAGCGCAGAGCGGCGACCGCCTGAGCAATGGCGCTTCGCGTTGCCGGCGTGTCCGCCAACGCATTCAGCACGACGAACCCGTGAATGGTGCCGCTGTAGCGGACCGAGGTCGCCCTCACGCCGGCCCTGATGAGCAGGCGGGCGTAGCCTTCGCCGTCGTCGCGAAGAACATCGTTCTCCGCGACGATGATCAGTGCATCGGGCAATCCACGCAATTGGTCGACGGAGGCCCGCAGGGGTGCCGCGGTGATCTCGTTTCGCAACGCGGCGTCGGGAAGATAGGCATCCCAGAACCGTTCCATGGCGGCCTTCGTCAGCCACGGTCCGTTTGCGAAGGTCTGGTACGAGGATGTCGCGAAATCGGCATCCGTGATCGGATAGAACAGGATCTGCAGATCGATCTTCGGACCGCGGCGTTGCATCGCGAGGAGCGTGACCGCGGCGGCCATGTTGCCGCCCGCGCCGTCCCCGACGACTGCAAGCCTGGTGGGGTCCACACCAAGGCTCTCCCCGTGAGCGGCGACATAAGCGGTGACCGCATAGATCTGCTCTAGGGCAACCGGATACCGCGCCTCGGGTGAGCGGTCGTAGTCCACAAAGAACAGCGCCGCGCCCGCGGCGACGGCCAACTCCCGCACGACCCGGTCGTGAGTGTCGGCGTCTCCGAGACACCAGCCGCCACCGTGGATGTAGACGATGACCGGCAAGATCTTTTGCGTATCACTGGGCCGGACGATCCTGACGGCCACCGATCCGGTCGGCCCGACTGGAAATGACATGTCCTCGATCCGAGCGGAGGGCCGTCCGACGGCGCCGGCCTGAATCCGGACCAGCGCGCGGCGTGCTTCCTCAGGCGACAGGCGGCACAGGTCGGGGTTCCCGCCGATCGTATCGAGAAAGTCCTGCGTTATCGGCTCGAGAATCCAACTGGCGTCATTCATTCTGTAACCTCGGCTCGCGCGGTGTCGGATATGGACAGACCGGATCGCGCATCGGCGGCGGGCTCCCGAAGGCGCCTGACTGAAGAAATGCTGCGCCTGTTCGAACGTCGGTTCGAGTTAAGACTGGTAAATCCGGGTTCTGAGCAGTGCGGCAACCCGACGGACGAGCGGTCGGTTGCTACGGACTGGCGGTGAGCCGGAGACAGGCGCCGGAGATCGGCGCTGCGGCTCGGGCTCCACATGACCCCGGGCCGTTTTTGTACCGCTTGTCACCTCGAGAAGCGGCGAGCGGTGCTGCAAGCCCGAGACAAATGCGGCCCGGCCGCGGGCGAGGCTTCAACTCGCGTGGCCGGGCCGCCAGCGCTGCTGGGGGGAAAGACAGCGCGTCGAGTTTGTGGCTGCTTCATGGGGGGGAATGAAGGCTAGGCCACATGCCGCGTTTGGGGGGAGAAATCGCGGCGAAACCGACAATAGTCCATGCCTCGATGTCCATAAATAATATGTTGGTATCGGTGTGCATTACAGCGCCGGTTATGCCGAGGGACGGACGAATTCGCGCGAGGCGGCCACTTCGACGACGCCGATTAACCTGGCTTAACGAATTCTAACTGGGAGAATTCTGCGGATCGGCGTCAAAGTCGAGACAGCAAACAAGAGCTCGTCGGAGCAGGGCATCTGAAGCTGATCCACGGCGACAGGCGCGAGAAGGGCGGCCATTTCACCGTCCGGGAGCCGCCGGCCCGGTTCAGCGCCGCAAGGCGCGTCCGGAATCGCCCGTGCCGCTGATCGGAAATTGCGGATCAGGACCCGGCCCCGATGTCGACGACGCTTCAAGCAAACCGAGACATGGAGGTGATCATGCACGTCGGCCAGCTGCTCCTGGCGAGATCGGCACCGTTGTCGCCCCAGCGGAGGAGCGAAGCGGACCAAGCGCTCGTCATCATCGTCGATGGCCAAGCGTCGGTTCGAGAGGCGCTGTCGGAGTTGATCCTGTCGGCGGGCTTCCGACCGGTCTGCTTCGCATCGGCCCGTGAATTCCTCGACGCAGATCTGCTGGACGCCCCCGGCTGCATGATCCTGGAAGTGCGGATGCCGGGGACGAGCGGCCTCGATCTGCAGCGACATCTCGCCCAGAACGGCAACGCCAAGCCGATCATCTTTCTCACCGGCCATGGCGACATCCCCATGACGGTTCAGGCGATGAAGGCCGGCGCCGTCGATTTTCTCACCAAGCCGGTGCGGGACCAGGCGCTGCTGGACGCCGTGATCGCGGGCGTTGCGATGGATGCTGCGCAGCGCGCCAAGGCCCGGATCGTCCGGTTGCATGTCGACCGCTACAAGACCTTGACGCTGCGCGAGCGGCAGGTGATGTGCGCCGTGGCGCAAGGCCGTGTCAACAAACAGACCGCCTATGACCTCGGGATCAGCGAGGTCACCGTCAAGCTCCACCGCGGCAACGCCATGCGCAAGATGCAGCTGAGGTCCGTCGCCGAACTCGTTCGCGTCTGGGAAGCGCTGCCAGCCGAGATGCGCGGGAGCGCGCGCCAATCCGGGGGGGCTGTATGGCCAGCTGTTCCCGACCATCCTGCTGGCCCGGCTGGTGTCGATGGAACTCGAAGTGAGGCAATCGGAGTGGCATATCGGCGCGGGATCTACAGCGTCGTCGCCAGCTAGATGCGAGCCTCCGCTCCGGTTCCCGACACTCGGCTCTCCTGCCGCGCGGCGGCCGCGTGTGGGTCAAGTGCCCAAGTCTCTGTAGCCCGCTTCAACGCCACGGGGGCAAAACCGCTGGCGGACAATTCATGCCATGTTGGCCTGCATCCAAGCCAGGCCGGTTGGACAGTACGGCCGGCCGGATCGCGCTCTTGACGATAGGTTCATATGCACCTATTTTGGGCGGCATGTCACCTTCGCAAGCTCTCGACGACGAAACCGCCGACCTGATCGCCCGCACCTGCCTGTGCCGGCGCATCCAGCGGGCAGGGCGGATCATCGGTCGTCGTTTCGACGAAGCGTTCCGGTCGCTCGGGATCAACAACTGGCAGTTCTCCGTCCTCATCACGCTCAAGCATCTCCGGTCCCCGACCATCGGCGAATTGGCGGAGGCGCTCGGGATGGACCGCACAACCTTGACCAAGAACCTGAAGCCGTTGTCCCGGCGCGAGCTTCTGCGCGTATACACCGACGAGCACGATGCGCGGGCGCGGCGCATCACCCTGACGGAGGCCGGCGAGGAGATTCTCGCTGGTGCCGAAGAAGGTTGGCATCAGGCTCAGCGGGCGGTTACTGCGGGCTTCCCGCCGGAAGAATTCGCGCAACTGACCTCCTCGCTGGAGCGCTTCCAGGTTGTGGGCAGGGGCTGAACGATGGGCGCGAACCTCGAAGGTCCGGCATATAGGTGCATATGCACTGAAATGCCGGCACGCGGCCGATCCAGCCTCCCGCAATGCCGGTTCCTGCCATCGGAAATCCGCTCATGAAAAAGATGCACCTTCTGCTCTTCGTGGCTTTCCCGTTGCTGGCTGCAGGCGGGGTGAGCCTCCTCGTGGTCTCCGGAGCGGCCGAAGAGCGGAGGGCGCAGGACGATGGCGATCCGCGCAGCGCTCCGCCGATCATCGCGATCGCCGAAGCCAAGAGGGTCGGGCATGTTGAGCGCGCATTCACCGGCTCGATATCGGCGCGGGTGCAGAGCAATCTCGGCTTCCGCGTGCCCGGCAAGATCGTCGAACGCATGGTCGACATCGGCGAGCGGGTCGCCGCCGGCCAGCCGCTCATGCGCATCGACGAAAGCGACCTGCGCCTGGCCCTGACCGCCAGGCAGAACGCGGCCGCCGCCGCCCGCGCGGTCACCGTGCAGGCCCGCGCGGACGACAAGAGATACGCCGATCTCGTTGCCAAGGGATGGGCGACGAAGCAGCGCCACGAGCAGGCAAAGGCGGCGCTGGATTCCGCCGAGGCGCAGCTCGCCGCCGCCGAAGCCGAGGCCAGGGTCGCCGCGAACGAGGCCGGCTATTCCACCCTCGAGGCCGACGCGGACGGCGTCGTCGTGGAGACGCTCGGCGAGCCCGGCCAGGTCGTCTCGGCCGGACAGGTGGTGGTGAGGCTCGCCCATGCCGGGCCGCGCGAGGCCATCGTGGCACTTCCCGAGACGGTCAGGCCGATCCTGGGCTCGCAGGCCGAGGCGACCGTCTATGGCCTCGATAAGCGGCGCTGGCCCGCGCGCCTGCGGCAATTGTCGGATTCAGCCGACCCGCAGACCAGGACCTATGAGGCGCGCTACGTGTTGGATGGCGATGCGGCATCGGCACCGCTGGGTGCGACGGTGACGCTGTGGATCGCGGATGCCGATGCCGCCCAGGACGTCGAGGTCCCGATCGGCGCCATTCTGGACGACGGCGGCAAGACCGGCGTCTGGGTGATCGACCAGGACAAATCCACGGTTGGCTTCAGATCGGTGACGATACGCCGGCTGGGCGAGGAGACGGCGATCGTGTCGGGCGTCGAACCCGGCGAGCGGATCGCAGCGCTGGGCGCCCATCTTCTCCATGACGGCGAGACCGTCCGCATTGTGGTGGCAAAGGCGGAATCGCCATGAGCTTCAATCTTTCGGCGCTCGCCGTCCGCGAGCGCGCGGTGACGCTGTTCTTCATCATCGCGATCGCGATCGCGATCGCCGGCGCCTTCGCCTTCCTCGAGCTCGGCCGCGCCGAGGATCCCGCCTTCACCGTGAAGACGCTGACCGTTACCACCGCCTGGCCGGGCGCGACGGCGCAGGAGATGCAGGACCTCGTCGCGGAGCCGCTCGAGAAGCGACTCCAGGAGCTGGCCTGGTACGACCGGGTCGAGACCATGGTGCGGCCCGGGCTGGCCTTCATGACGCTCACCCTGAAGGACAGCACCCCGCCGGCCGAGGTGCAGGAGCAGTTCTACCAGGCCCGCAAGAAGCTGGGCGACGAGGCCCGGAACCTGCCCGCCGGGGCCATGGGCCCGTTCGTCAACGACGAATATTCGGATGTCAGCTTCGCGCTCTACGCGCTGAAGGCCAAGGGCATGCCGATGCGCGCGCTGGTCAGGCAGGGCGAAGCGATCCGCCAGCAGCTGCTCCAGGTGCCCGGGATCAAGAAGATCGACATTCTCGGCGAACGGCCGGAACGCATCTTTGTCGAGTTCTCCTATGCCAAGCTGGTCACGCTCGGCGTCTCGGCGCAGGACATCTTCGTCGCCCTGCAGCGGCAGAACGCGGTGACCCCGGCGGGCTCGATCGACACCGAGGGACCGCAGGTCTTCATCCGCCTCGACGGCGCCTACGACGACCTTCAGAAGATCGCCGACACGCCGATCGCCGCCGGCGGCCGCACGCTCAAGCTCTCCGACATCGCCGATGTCCGGCGCGGATACGAGGACCCGGCGACCTTCATCATCCGCCATCAGGGCGAGCCGGCGCTGATGCTGTCCGTGGTGATGCAGGGCGGCTGGAACGGCCTCGACCTCGGCCGCGCGCTGGAGGCGGAAACGGCGAAGGTTGCCGGCGCCCTGCCGCTCGGGCTCAGCCTGACCAAGGTGACCGACCAGGCCGTGAACATCACGGAGTCGGTCGACGAGTTCATGCTGAAGTTCTTCATGGCGCTCGGGGTCGTGCTGCTGGTCAGCCTGCTCAGCCTCGGCTGGCGGGTCGGCATCGTCGTCGCGGCCGCGGTTCCCCTCACCCTCGCGGTCGTCTTCCTGGTCATGCTGGAGACCGGCCGCTTCTTCGACCGCATCACGCTCGGCGCCCTGATCCTCGCGCTCGGGCTGCTGGTCGACGATGCCATCATCGCCATCGAGGTGATGGTGGTGAAGATGGAGGAAGGCATGGACCGGATCGCGGCCGCGGCCTATGCCTGGAGCCATACGGCGGCGCCGATGCTGTCGGGCACGCTGGTGACGGTGGTCGGGCTGATGCCGGTCGGCTTCGCGCGCTCCACCGCCGGCGAATATGCCGGCAACATCTTCTGGATCGTGGGCTTCGCCCTGATCGCCTCCTGGGTCGTGGCGGTCGCCGTCACGCCCTATCTCGGCGTGAAGCTGCTGCCCGAGATCAAGCCGGTCGAAGGCGGGCACCACGCCATCTACGACACGCCGAACTACCGGCGCCTGCGCCGGGTCATCGCCTTCGCCGTGCGCCACAAATTCCTGACCTGCGGCGCGGTGGCGATTGTCTTCATGCTCTCCGTCATCGGCATGGGCGCGGTGAAGCAGCAATTCTTCCCGACCTCCGATCGTCCCGAGGTCCTGGTCGAGGTGCGCATGCCGGAAGGCACGAGCATCGAGGCGACGGAGCGGACGGTGGAGACGGTCGAGCGCTGGCTGGCGGACCAGCCGGAGGCGCAGATCGTCACCAGCTATGTCGGCCAGGGCGCGCCGCGCTTCTTCCTGGCCATGTCCCCGGAACTGCCCGACCCTGCCTTCGCCAAGATCGTCATCCTGACGCCGGACGCGGAGGCCCGCGAGGCCCTGAAGCACCGGCTGCGCATGGCCGTGGCCGAAGGGCTGGCGCCCGAGGCCTATCTGCGCATCACCCAGCTGGTGTTCGGCCCCTACACGCCGTTCCCGGTCGAGTTCCGGATCATGGGGCCGGATGCCGGCGAGCTGCGCCGGATCTCCGAGCAGGCCCTTGCCATCATGCGGGGCGTGCCCGACGTGCAGCAGGCCAATCGCGACTGGGGCAACCGCGTGCCGACCCTGCGCTATGTCCTCGACCAGGACCGGCTGCGCCTGATCGGCCTGTCGCCGGCGGAGGCGGCGCAGCAGCTGCAGTTCCTGCTCACCGGCGTCACCGTCACCCAGGTCCGCGAGAATATCCGCACCGTCGACGTGGTGGCCCGCAGCGCCGGTGGAGAGCGGCTCGACCCCGCCCGCCTCACCGACTTTTCGCTCACCAGCCGCGACGGGCGGCTGATCCCGCTCGACCAGATCGGCCATGCCGAGGTGCGCATGGAAGACCCGATCATGAAGCGGCGCGACCGGATCCCGACGATCGCCGTCCGCTCCGACATCGGCGAGGCCACCCAGCCGCCCGAAGTCTCGAAGCATGTCATGCAGGCCCTGCAGCCGCTGATCGCCTCGCTGCCCGCGGGCTACCGCATCGAGATGGGCGGCTCGATCGAGGAGGCGGGCAAGGCGAATGCCGCGCTCGCCGCCGTGTTCCCGATCATGGTCGCCCTGATGCTGGTCTTCATCATGCTGCAGGTCCGCTCCTTCTCGGCGACCGCCATGGTGATGCTGACCGCCCCGCTCGGCCTCGTCGGCGCCGTGCCG
This sequence comes from Inquilinus ginsengisoli, assembly GCF_031453975.1. Classification (NCBI taxonomy): domain Bacteria; kingdom Pseudomonadati; phylum Pseudomonadota; class Alphaproteobacteria; order Rhodospirillales; family Rhodospirillaceae; genus Inquilinus; species Inquilinus ginsengisoli. The sequence continues at coordinate 413,817 of NZ_JAVDPW010000002.1, read as the reverse complement.
ATCCTGCTCGCCTTCAACCAGCCCTTCGGCTTCAACGCCATTCTGGGGCTGATCGGGCTCGCCGGCATCCTGATGCGCAACACCCTGATCCTGATCGGGCAGATCAAGGAGAACAAGGATGCCGGGCTCGACGATTACCACGCCGTGGTCGAGGCGACCGTGCAGCGCGCCCGTCCCGTGATCCTGACGGCGCTCGCCGCCGTGCTGGCCTTCGTCCCGCTCACCCATTCGGTGTTCTGGGGGTCCATGGCCTACACGCTGATCGGCGGGACGGCCATCGGCACCGTGCTCATCCTGCTTTTCCTGCCGGCGCTCTACGCCGCCTGGTTCCGCGTGAAGCCGGCGGATGCCGTCTCGCCTGAAGCCAGGACCGGCTTGGGTCACGGACACCGTGAGGCAATCCCCGCGCCGGCCGGCGCCGAGTGACAGACGCACCGACAGGATCAGGACGGCACGCCGGCCTGCCGGCGAGCTGCGACTGCGACGACGCCCATCGGAATGGATGCCACCGGTTTCGACGCGGCGGCCTCAGGCAGAAGCCGAGCGATGTTCTTCGCGGGCGGCCTGCCACACCTCGCGGGCTGCATCTGCGTTCATCGCGGCGATACCAAGCCCGACGATGAGATCAGGCCAGGCGGTCGACCAGAGATAGGCGGTGACGACTCCGGCGAGAATGATTGCGATGTTGGCCAGGACGTCATTGCGTGCGGACAGGAAGGCGGCCCGGGTCAGGCTGCCGCCATGTTCGCGAAAACGTGCCAGCATCAGGGCGCAGGTGAAGTTGACGATCATGGCACCCGTCCCGGTAAGGGTCAGTGCCGCTGGCGCGGGCGGCACGGGTACCATGAACTTCTCCCAAGCCGCCCAAAGCGTGGCGATTCCCGGAATCAGCAGGATCAGGGCGAGCGCCATGCCGAGTTTGGCCCGCTGTCTCATGCTCCAACCCAGCCCCAGCATGATGAGCAGGTTGACCGATGCGTCTTCGAGGAAGTCGATGCTGTCGGCGAAGAGCGAGACCGAGCCGATGGCCACAGCGACGGCAAACTCGATGCCGAAATAGCCGAGGTTGAACGCCGCGACCCGGCGCACGACCCGACGCAAGCCAATTTCGGTGGCCACAGCATCCATTCTGCCGCTTCCCATCTGCAAGGCCGCCCGCCGCTTCGCTACCCCGCAGCGATGCCGAAACTTCTTCACCCCGGCCCGAAGATGATCCCAGCTAAATTCATCCTGCTCCAGCCCTGATCGACAGAGGGCTCAAGACGGTCGCCGCCCGACGCGGCGAACGTCCATCAGTCCGACCGCGGCCCCGACCGCCGGATCGTCAGGGCAGGAACGACGCGTCCTCCCGCAGCTCGATCACCGTCGGCCCTTCGGCCGCGAAGGCCTCGGCCAGGCTGTGTTCGAATGCGGCCAGCCCGTCGGGTCGCGCGGTGCGGCAGCCGAAAGCCTCGGCCAGCTTGAGGTAGTCGGGGTTGCGCTGGTTGACGCCGATCGTCGGGATGCCGCGGGCCGTCATGCCGTCCCGGATCTGGGCCAGGCTGTCGTTGTTCCACAGCACGATCGCGAGCGGCAGCTTCAGTTCGACCGCGGTGCCGAGCTCCTGCAGCGTGAACAGGAAGCCGCCATCCCCGACCAGGGCCACTGTCGGCCGCTCCGGCGCCGCGAGCTGGCCGCCGATCGCGGCCGGCAGGGCGAAGCCGAGCGTGCCGTAGCCGGCCGGGAAGATCCACCGCTTGGGGGCCGGGCAGGGGTAGTAGCAGTACCCGGTGTACGTGATCTGGGTCATGTCGGCAAAGACCACGCCTTCGGGCGGCAAGGCCCGGCGCAGCGCGTCCAGCACCGCAAGGTGCTTGCGCTCCAGCGGCGTCAGGGTCGCTCGTTCGCGCGCCCGCTGGGCGGCGATCTCGGCGGTGCCGTGGAAGCCGTGCCCGGCCCCCGTCGGCCCCAGGGCGGCGCGGATCATCGCAACCGCCGACTGGGCATTGCCGAGGATCGGCACGTCCACATCGTAGTCGCGGGTCAGCGCGGCCGGGTCGAGGTCGATCCGGATCAGCCGGCCGCCGAGGGCGAGTGGCCCGTCGCGCCACAGATCCGGCTCGGCCAGCTCGGTGCCGATGGCCAGGACGACATCGGCGGCCTCGACGAAGGCCTGGGTCAGGGGCCGCTCCAGCGTCGCCTCGAGGGCCAGAGGATGCGCGTCGGGAATGACGCCCTTGGCGGCGATGGTCGGGATGACGGCGGCGCCGATGGCCTCGGCCAGGGCGACGATCTCCGCCGCCGCGCCGATGCTGCCGCCGCCGGCGATGATCAGGGGCCGCCGGGCATCGCGCAGAAGCCCGGCCGCCGCTTCGACCGCCGCCGGATCGGGCCGCGCCGCGGCCGGGACCTGCCGGCGGCGGGGAGCGGCCGGATCGGGCATCTTCAGGACGTCGAGCGGGATCGAGATGTGGACCGGGCGGGGGCGCTGCGAGGCGAAGACGGCGAAGGCGCGGGCCACCAGCTCGCGCAGCTGCGCCGGGCTGTGGGCGACGGCGGAGAAGGCGGTCAGCGGCTCGGTCACCCGAGCCTGGTCGGTGATCTCGTGCAGCCGGCCGCGCCCCATCCCCAGGTCTTCGGTCGCGGCGACGCTCGACAGCACCAGCATCGGCTGGGAATCGGAATAGGCCTGGCCGATCGGCGTCGCGGCATTGGTCACGCCAGGGCCGGAGATCAGCAGGCACACGCCGGGCTTGCCGGAGATGCGGGCATAGCCATCGGCCATGAAGCCGGCGCCCTGCTCGTGCCGGACGCCGACGTGGCGGATGCCCGCCGCCTCGATGCCGCGATAGGCCTCGAGCGTGTGCACCCCCGGCATGCCGAAAACGGTGTCGACCCCATAGGCGCGCAGCAGGTGCATCAGCTGGGTGCCGCAGGACGGAACAATGGTCATGGCGGTGCCTCGGGTCAGACGGGTTTGGCGGCTTCGGTCAGCGCCCATCTGAGGGCGCCGAATTCGTCGATCACGACCATGAAATCGACGCCCAGCTGTTCGGACAGCCGGCGCTCCGCATCGCTCCAGGCCGGCATGATCCACGGCTTGCCCGCGCGGGTCGCGGCGGCCGCGACGCGGCGCAGGTCGGCCTGGTCCTCCGGGCCATTGCGGTAGGCGCCGCGGCCGCGGCTGAGCGAGAGGTCGCTCGGTCCCATGAACACGCCGTCGACCGTCGGCAGGGCCAGGATCGCCTCGACATCGGCGAGCGCCGCGGCGGATTCGATCATCGGAAAGCAGCGGGTGCGGCGGTTCTCGCCATCGTAGTAGCTCTGCGGTGCCCCGCCATAACGCGCCGGGCGGGTGCCGCTGAAGCTGCGGCCGCCCAGCGGCGGGTACTTCGCCGCCGCGGTCACCCGCGCGGCCTGCGCCACATCCTCGATATGCGGGATGATCACGCCGTCGCAGCCCATGTCGAGCGCCTGCTGGATCGGGATCGTCTCGGGGCCCAGCACCTTGACGAAGATGGCCATACCCAGGGCCCGGGCGAGGGCCACGAGCTTGTCGGTGGCGTCGAGATCGAACAGCCCGTGCTCGACATCCAGCACCACGCGGCGATAGCCGACGTCATGCGCGATCTCCAGCATCGCCTGGTGCGGCGTCGACAGCCACACGGCCAGCCGGCTGAAATCCAGCTCAGCCATGGACGCCTCCGTCCTTGCGGTCGCGCTCGGCCAGCATCGCGGCGACGTCGACCATGTCCTGCAGCGCCATCCCGCCGCGGAGCTTGGCCAGCCATTCCCCTTCCTCGGCCTGGTCGGCGAGGGCGGTGTCGCTGACCCCTTCGACCTGGTCGCGCGGCAGCACCAGGATGCCGCAATCATCGGCCAGCACGGCATCGCCCGGCGCGACCGCGATGCCGCCGCAGGCGATCGGGATGTTGAAGCCGCCGCCGAGATTGAGCAGCTTGGTCGTGATCGGCGAGATGCTGCGGGCCCAGGTCGGGACGCCAGCCTCGCGGATCGCGGCCGGGTCGGTCACGGCGCCGTCGACGATCACGCCGGCGACGCCGCGCAGTTTGGCCACCGCGGCCATGAAGCCGCCCCAGCAGGCATGCTGCCGGTCGCCGGCCCGGTCGATCACCACGACGTCGCCCGGCCGCACGCGGTCCATCGCATGGTACAGCAGAGTCGAATCCGGCCCGGGGATCGACACGGTCACGGCGGTGCCGGCGATGCGCGGCCCGTCGATCAGCGGGCGCAGCGCCGGGGCGACGAAACGGTCATGGAGATAGTGCCCGACGGTCGCGGTCTCCACGCCGCGGAAGCGATCCAGGATCGGCGCCGGGATCTGCGGCGGCATCGCCTCGAGGCGATACGAGCGGACGGCCATTCAAAGGCTCCTGCGTTGAAAAGTCGGCACCGGCGCGGTCAATCCAGAAGGACCCGGACCGCGCCGGCGCAGGTGAAGAGGGTGGCCGCATCGCCGACGACCGGCGCCCTCCGGTGGCGGGCGGCCGAGTTCTGCTGGCGCACATGCATGGTTTCGCCGGAGGCGAGGTCGACGGCGTAGCGGCGGTCGGTACCGATATAGATCGCGTCGCGGACCCGGCCCTCGATCCGGACCCGCTCTTCCGCCGGGCCGTCCTCCGTGGCGTCGGCGAAGGCCAGGGCTTCGGGCCGGATCGCCAGGGTCACCGCCTGGCCGGGGGCGAGGGCATGGTCGCCCCGCGGCAGCCGGATGGTCGTGTGTGCCGCCTTCAGCGCCACCCCGTCCGGTCCGGCCTCGGCCACGGTGGCGGCGAGGAAGTTCATCTCGCCGATGAAGCCGGCGCTGAAGCGGCTGGTCGGGCGCTCGTAGATCCCGACGGGACCGTCGACCTGCAGCACGCGGCCGTCATGCATCACCGCGATTCGGTCGGACATGGTCAGGGCCTCCTCCTGATCATGGGTGACGAAGACGAAGGTGATGCCGAGGCGCCGCTGCATCTGCTTCAGCTCGATCTGCATCTCGCGGCGCAGCTTGAGGTCGAGCGCACCGAACGGCTCGTCGAGCAGCAGGACGGCGGGCCGATTGACCAGGGCCCGGGCCAGGGCCACGCGCTGCTGCTGCCCGCCGGACAGCTCCGACGGCTTGCGCCCGGCCCGGCCGTCCATCCGCACCAGCGCCAGCGCCTCGCGCACCCGCTCGGCCCGTTCGCGTCGCGGCACGCGCTTGACCGCGAGGCCGAAGCCGACATTGTCCTCGACGGTCAGATGGGGGAACAGGGCGTAGCTCTGGAACACGGTGTTGACCGGGCGCAGATGGGCCGGCACCGCGACCATCGACCGGCCCTGGATCCGCAGTTCGCCCGCGGTCGGCTGCTCGAACCCGGCGACCAGGCGCAGCGTCGTGGTCTTACCGCAGCCCGACGGGCCGAGCAGGGTGAAGAACTCGCCGCACCCGATCGACAGGTCGATGTCGCGCACCGCGTTGATCTCGACCGTGCCGACCTTGGCGAAGCGCTTGGCGATGCCGCGCAGCTCGACCGCGAACTCCATGGTCACTGCGCCGCCTTCACCTGGGTCCAGCCATCCTGGTAGAACTTCATCGCCTCGCCGTGGTCGAGGATGAATTCGGCCTTCTTCAGCCGCTCCTCCGGCGGATAGATCGCCGGGTTGCCGGTGATGTCAGGCGGCAGCAGCGCCTTGGCCTTCGCGTTGGTGTTGGCCACCTTGACCAGCCGCGTGACCTTGGCCGCGACCTCGGGCTGCAGCAGATAGTCCAGGAACTTGTAGGCGGCGTCGCGGTTCGGCGCGTTCCTGGCCACGGAGTAACCGTCGATCCACATCGTCCCGCCTTCGTCCGGCAGCACGTAGTGCACCTTCGGATTGTCGGCCATCGCCTGGATCACGTTGCCGCTCCAGGCCTCGACCAGGCAGGCCTCGCCGGAGGAGACGAGGTCGGCGAAATTGGTGCTGTTGTAGCCGCCCAGGATCGGCTTCTGCTCGATCAGGGACCTGGTCGCCTTGGCGATCTCGTCGGGGTTGGCCGACGTCGCGCTGTAGCCGTTGATCTGCAGCGCGGCGATGTAGGCCGCGAGCATGTTGTCCAGCATGTAGATCCGGTCCTTGTATTTCGGATCCCACAGCGCCTTCCAGCTGGTGACCGGCTCGGTCACGCAGTCGCTGTTGTAGGCGAAGCCGGTGGTGCCCCAGATGTAGGGCAGGCTGTACTGGTTGCCGCTGTCGTAGGAGAGGGTGCGGAACACCTCCGACAGGTTGGCGAGGCCGGGCAGCCGGGTGTGGTCGAGCGGCTCGACCAGCCCCTTCTTGACCAGGATCTGCACCGCATATTGCGACGGGTTGATGATGTCGTAGCCCGACGCGCCGGCCTCCAGCTTGGCGATCAGGGATTCGTTGCTGTCGAAGGTGTCGACCGTCGCGTCGATCCCGGTCGCCTTGGCGAAGTCCTGCACCACCTCGTCCGGCAGCTCGGACGACCAGGCGTAGATGTGCAGCTCCTCCGCCATGGCGGGGGCGGCCAGGGAGAGGGACAGGGCGACCGCCGACAATCCGGCGAGGGCGCAGCGGCGAAGATCCTGTTGCATGAAGCCTCCTGAATGCTTGGGTTGATTGGATCGGACACGCCTTGGACGGCGCTTATCTCTTGAGCAGCAGCTTCAGATGCCGGCCGGCCACCGCGACGACGACGAGGATGTTGGCGGCGACGAGCAGCGTCCCGAGCGCGTTGATCTCGGGCGTGATGCCCGTCTTCAGCATCGAATAGATCCGCAAGGGGAGCGTCGTGGTGCCGACGCCCGAGGTGAAGGTCGACATCACGAAATTGTCGAAGGACAGGGTCGCCGCTAGAAGGAAGGCGGTGACGATGGCGGGCAGCAGGAGCGGCAGCGTGACCCGGAAGAAGGTCTGGCGGCCGTCGGCGCCGAGATCGGCCGCCGCCTCCTCCAGCCTGCGGTCGAGGGCGGCGGCGGCGGCGCGGACGATCAGGGTGGTGAAGGGCACCGCGATCAGCGTGTGCCCGGCGATCAGCGTGAAGTAGCCGAGCGGGATGCCGGCCGCCGCCATCAGCACCAGGAAGCCGACCGCCAGCACGATCTCCGGCAGCACCAGCGGCGCCAGCACCAGGGTCGAGAAGCCGTCCCGGCCCCGGAAGGTCCGGCGGGCGAGGACGAGGGCGGTGAGTGTGCCGATGACGGTGCTGAGCAGGGCCGAGGCCCCGGCCACCACCGCGCTGACCCACAGCGCGCGCTGCAGCGACCGGTCGGCCAGCACCTCGCGGTACCAGTCGAGGGTGAAGCCGGTCCAGACAACGGTCGAGCGCGAGGCGTTGAAGGAATAGACGATCAGCACCGCGATCGGCACGAACAGGAAGAGGTAGGCGGCGATCGTGACCGTCGGCGTGAAGCGGGACAGGGCGGCGTCGGCGGCGCGGCGGACCGGGCCGGCGGACCGGGCCGCTGGGAAGGGCAGGGCATCGGTCATGCCCGCTGCGCCTCGACCCGGCGCAGCAAGCGCATGTAGAGCAGGATCGCGATCGAGGAGAAGACCAGCAGCACCACCGCGACCGCCGAGCCCAGTGGCACGTTCCGGAAGTCGAGGAACAGCTGGACGATCAGATTGCCGATGATGATGCTCTTGCCGCCGCCGAGCAGCACCGGGATAGCGAAGACGCCCATCGACGGGACGAAGACGAACAGCACCGCCGCCATCACGCCCGGCAGCGACAGCGGGAAGGTGATGCGCCAGAAGCTCTCGGTCGGGCTGGCGCCGAGATCGCGTGCCGCCTCGAGCCAGGTCCGGTCGATCGGGTTGAGCGCGGCATAGATCGGGAACACGGCCGCGGGCAGGAAGGCGTAGAGCATGCCGACCAGGACGGCGCCGTAGCTGCCGAGCATGCGCAGCGGTTCGTCGATGATCCCGAGCCAGGACAGCCCGGCATTGATCAGCCCGTTGCGGCCGAGCAGCACCACCCAGGCCGAGATCCGGATCAGGAAGTCGATCCAGAACGGCACCAGCATCAGCACCAGCAGGATCGGCGCCCACCGGCCGGCGCGGAAGCTGATGAAACAGGCGACCGGATAGGCGATGGCGAGACAGAGGAGCGTGTTGACCGCGGCGAGCTGCAGCGAGTTCCAGAAGATCGGGATGTAGATCGGCTGCAGCAGCTCGGCATAGCTGGCCAGGCTGAAGCCGGGCACGATGCCGCCATAGGCGTCGCGGCCGGACAGGCTGTCGGCGATCACGATCAGCATCGGCGCGATCAGGAAGGCGACCATCAGGACCGTCGCCGGCGACAGCAGCAGCAACGTGACCAGGAACGGCCGGCGCCGGATCGCGTCCATCAGCGTCCCGGCCCCTGGCCGTCGCCGGGCACCGCCGCCGGGACCGGATGCGGCGCCGGGCGGGTGCCCGAGGCCACGAGATTGACGACGTTGAAGTCGAGATGCCTGCGCATCGCCGCCTCGGCGCCGTCCGCGTCGCGCGACGCCAGCGCGTCGTGCAGCGCCTGCATCGTCTCCAGCTCGTCCCGGATCAGGGTGATCGGCACATGCGACAGGTAGAGGCTGCGGACCGAGAGCGCATAGAGGCGATTGAGCGCCTGGGCGAGGTAGCCGTTGCCGCTGGCCTTGGCGACCAGCCGGTGCATCCGCTCGTCGATCTCGATGTTCCAGGCGAGGTCCTGGTTGCCGGCGGCGGCGCCAGCCCGCGCCTCGGCCAGGATCAGGCCGAAATCCGTGAGATGGCCGGCACTGGCCCGCGCCGCCGCCAGCCGGGCCGCCAGCACCTCGGCGTGCTGGCGGAACTCGATCAGTTGGAACAGGTCGGTGGCCGAGGTGGTGGAGACGAAATAGCCGCGCTGCGGCACATTCTTGACCAGATCCTCCTGCGACAGGCGCTGCAGCGCCTCGCGCAAGGGGGTGCGGCCGACCTCCAGCCGCTCCATCACCCTCTTCTCCTCGATCGGCACACCCGGCTCGAATTCGGCACGGATGATCGCCTGGCGCAGCTTCTCATAGGCCACATCGCTCATCCGTCGGGCCGGCGGCAGGGTCATCGCATCCTCATAGGATCTTACAAATATATTTATAGGATTTTATAAACGCTACTTGGAGTCAAGGTCGATGGCATAGGCGAAATGCCCGGGAGGCTTGGAAGGTCTCCGCGCCCGGCCTCAGCCGCGTGCGGTCAGCCCAGCGAGCGTCCGCTTTCGAGATCGCGCTGATTTGTCCGGCCATTGACAGGCGGCGCGGAGAGGTTCAACTCTATCCACAATATGGAATAAATGTCTATAATGTGGACAAATGGAGAGGACGCCATGCCAGCCGATGCCGATACGTCCCGGATGCCCTACCAGTATCCGAACCCGCCCGAAGCGCTGGCGGACATCGTCGTGCCCGACGCCATCCCGGTGGATGAGCGGGTCTGGGTGCCGCAGGCCGAGAACGTCTGGTTCCGGCCACTTTGCCTCAACATCTCAAGTGGTTACTGGATGAACCTCCTGCGGGTTCGGAAGTCCGGCGTGCTCAGCCGCCACCGCCATCCCGGCCCGGTCCACGGCTTCGTGCTGAAGGGGCGTTGGCGCTATCTCGAGCATGACTGGGTCGCCACCGAAGGCAGCTACGTGTTCGAGCCGCCGGGCGAGACCCACACCCTGGTGGTCGACGAGGATGTCCAGGAGATGATCACCTATTTCCAGGTCAACGGCGTCATGTACTACGTCGACCCCTGGGGCAAGCACACCGGCTATGAGGACGTCTTCACCAAGCTCGACATGTGCCGCAAGCACTATGCCGCGGTCGGGCTGGGCGAGGATTACGTCAAGCAGTTCATCCGCTGACGTCTTCGCAGAAAAGATAGCAAATACAGCGTTCTGAGGAAGATTTCTCATGTCATCCGGCAAGCCGCCGCGGATCCGCTGGATCCAGTGGACCGCCGTCGCCTTCCTGACCACGGCCGGCATCGTCAACTACCTCGACCGCAGCACCCTCTCGATCGCCAATCACGACATCGCCGGCGAGCTCGGCCTGTCGGGCCTGCAGATGGGGCTGCTGCTCTCCGCCTTCTCCTGGACCTATGCCTTCTCGCAGCTGCCGGTCGGGGCGCTGCTGGACCGCTTCGGCGCCCGGGTCATGCTCGGCGCCGGCATGTTCTTCTGGTCGCTGGCCCAGTTCGCCGGCGGCCTGGCCCAGTCCCTGACCCAGCTCGTCACCACCCGGGCGGTGCTCGGCGTCGGCGAGGCGCCGCAGTTCCCGGCCGGCGCCAAGGTGATCAGCGAATGGTTCACCCCGCGGGAACGCGGTCTGCCGACCGGCATCTTCGTCGCCTCCTCCTGCATCGGGCCGGCGATCGCGCCGCCGATCCTGACCGTGGTCATGCTGGCCTTCGGCTGGCGGCCGATGTTCCTGATCATGGGCGCGCTGGGCATCATCGTCGCCATCGGCTGGTACCTGCTGTACCGCAACCGCAGCGAGGTGGCGCTGACCGAGCCCGAACGCTCCTATCTCGACGAAGGCCGCCCGGCCCAGACCGTGCCGCGGCAGAGCTTCGCCGACTGGATCGGCCTGTTCGGCAACCGCACCACCTGGGGCATGGTGCTGGGCTTCATGGGCGTGGTCTACATGGTCTGGCTGTATCTGACCTGGCTGCCCGGCTATCTCGAGCATGAGCGGCATCTCAGCATCGCCAAGACGGGCTGGGTCGTCATCATCCCCTACATCTTCGGCGCGCTGGGCATGCTGTGCTCCGGCCGGGTGGCGGATTTCCTGCTGGCCCACGGCGTCGGCGCCATCGCCAGCCGCAAATGGCCGATGGCCGCAGGCCTGGTGGGTGGCGCCATCTTCACCCTGCCGGCCGCCTACACCCCCGACCTGACCCTGGCGGTCACCTACATCTCGCTGGCGATGTTCTGCATCAACTACGCCAGCTCCACCGCCTGGATGCTGGTCAGCGTCGCGGCACCGTCGCGCCAGGTGGCATCGCTGGGCAGCATCCAGAATTTCGGCGGCTACTTCGCCGGATCCTTCGCCCCGATCATCACCGGCTTCGTGCTCGACCAGACCGGGTCCTTCGTCAACGCGCTGCTGATCAGCGCGGCGGTGGCCTGCGTCGGGGCGCTGGCCCTTGTCGTCCTGGTGCGCAAGCCGGTCGCGGACCGCGGCGCCACGGTCCGTGAAAGGCAGTACGCATGACCTTCCAGACCGATCTCTTCGCCGGCCGCACCGCGCTGGTCTCCGGCGGCACCCAGGGCATCGGCGCCGGGGTGGCGACCGAGCTGGCGCGGCTGGGCGCCACCGTGATCGCCGCCGGGCTGGCCCCGGCCGCGGGGGCCGAGGCGCCGCAGGGCGCCCACGTCGCCGAACTCGACGTCACCGACCAGGCCTCGGTCGACCGGCTGGTGGGCGGCCTCGGCCGGCTCGACATCCTGGTCAACTGCGCCGGGGTGATCCGGCGGGTCGAGGAGCATGACCCGGCGGTGTTCGCGCAGGTGCTGGCGGTCAACCTCACCGGCACCATGCGGCTGTGCAGCGCGGCGCGGCCGCTGCTGCGCCAGACCGCCGGCTGCATCGTCAACACCGCCTCGATGCTCAGCTTCTTCGGCGGCGGGCTGGTGCCGGGCTACAGCGCCAGCAAGGGCGGCGTGGTGCAACTGACCAAGTCGCTGGCGATCGCCTATGCCGAGGACGGCATCCGCGTCAACGCGGTGGCCCCGGGCTGGATCGCCACGCCGCTGACCCAGGCGCTGCAGGACGACCCGGCGCGCTCCGGCGCCATTCTCGGCCGCACCCCGCTGGGCCGCTGGGGCCAGCCGGAGGATGTGGCCCGGGCGGTCGCCTTCCTGTGCAGCCCGGCCGCCGGCTTCATCACCGGCGTGGCGCTGCCGGTCGACGGCGGCTATCTCACGGTCTGAACGGGCAGGGCAGGCAAGGCGCGATGGGGCAGGGCGATTCGACATCGGTGCAGGGCGCGGCCGCCTTCGGCAAGGCAATGGCGGTGCTGCAGGCGGTGGCCGATGCGCCCGACCCGGTCTCGGTCGCGGAGATCGCCCGCGCCACCGGCCTGCCGCGCCCGACCGCGCACCGCATCGTCGCCGCGCTGGCGGCCGAGGGCATGGTGTTCGAGACCCCGCGCGGCGGCGCCTTCGGCCTCGGCCCGCGGCTGATGGCGCTGGCCGGCCGCGCCTGGGACCGGTTCGAGCTGCGCCACTTGGCGGCGGCCGAACTGGCAGGGCTGCGCGACGCCACCGGCGAGACCGTGCATCTCGCCGTCCGCAGCGGCGCCGAGATGATCGTCGTCGACAAGCTGGAAAGCCCGCAGGCGGTGCGCATGGCCTCGCGCATCGGCACCCGCATGCCGCTGCATTCCAGCTCGGTCGGCAAGGCCTGGATGGCCGCCCTGGCTCCCGCCGAGGCGGCGGCGCTGCTGCCGCGGCTCGACCTGGTGGCGATGACGCCGCACACCCTGACGACGCTGCCGGCGCTGCAGGCCGAGATCGACCGCATCCGGGCCCGCGGCTACGCCACCGACGCCGAGGAGAACGAGACCGACATCTGGTGCTACGGCGCGGCGATCGCGGCGCCGGGGGGCGGGGCGATCGGCTGCGTCAGCGTCAGCATCCCGAAATACCGTGCCGCCACCGACGATCCCGACCGCTACACCGGGCCGCTGCTGGCCTGCTGCCGCCGCATCGCCGCCCTGGTGGCGGACGGGGTACGCTGAGGCGGATGCACGCGGCGTGTAAATCTGGTCTTGCCTCCTGCGCCCGGAACTCCGATATAGGGCGCGGGAGATCGGCGGTGGACGTGTCCCTCGCCAACCCGGTCAGATCCGGAAGGAAGCAGCCGTAACGAGTTTCGATGCGGGTCGCTTGCCGGTCTCCCACCTTCCCCGCGCTCCACGATCATTCATCGCCTCATGGCGATGCTTCGGCCTTTCGACCGCCGGCTCCATTCCCTATGATCGCGCGCCATGAGCGATGACGCAGCCCTGCCCCTGATCGACACGCCGCAGCCGGCCAAGCCGGCGGCCTATCGCGTGCTCGCCCGCAAGTACCGCCCGACCACCTTCGCCGACATGATCGGCCAGGACGCGCTGGTGCGCACCCTGACCAACGCCATCGCTTCGGGACGGCTGGCCCATGCCTTCGTGCTGACCGGGGTGCGCGGGGTGGGCAAGACCACCACGGCGCGGATCCTGGCGCGGGCGCTGAACTGCGTCGGGCCGGACGGCAAGGGCGGGCCGACCGCGGATCCCTGCGGCGTGTGCGAGCCGTGCCGCACCATCCTGGCCGACCGCAATGTCGATGTGATGGAGATGGACGCCGCCAGCCGCACCGGCGTCGACGACATCCGTGAAATCATCGACGGCGTGCGCTACGGCCCGGTGTCGTCGCGGTACAAGGTGTACATCATCGACGAAGTGCACATGCTCTCCAAGAACGCCTTCAACGCGCTGTTGAAGACGCTGGAAGAGCCGCCGCCGCATGTGAAGTTCGTGTTCGCCACCACCGAGATCCGCAAGGTGCCGGTGACGGTGCTGTCGCGCTGCCAGCGCTTCGACCTGCGCCGCATCGGCGCCGACCAGCTGCAGGCCTATTTCGGCGAGATCCTGGACAAGGAAGGCGTGGCGGCGGAGCCGGAGGCGGTGGGCATGATCGCGCGGGCCGCCGACGGGTCGGCGCGCGACGGGCTGTCGCTGCTGGACCAGGCCATCGCCCAGGGCACTCCGGTCGGCGACAAGCCGTTCATCGCCGCGGCGCGGGTGCGCGAGATGCTGGGCCTGGCCGACCGCTCCAGCGTGGTCGACATCCTGGATGCCGCCTTCGCCGGCGACGGCCCGCGCATGCTCGACGGGCTGGAGGCGGCGCGCCGGGCCGGGGCCGACCCCCAGGCGGTGCTGGGCGACCTGCTCGACTTCGTCCATTTCGTCACCCGGGCCCGGATGGTGCCGGCGGTGCTGGAGGATCCGGCGGTGCCGGAGGTCGAGCGCCTGCGCGGCGGCGCCCTGGCCGAGAAGCTGTCGCTGCCGGCCCTGACCCGGGCCTGGCAGACCCTGCTGAAGGGGGCGGGGGAGGTGCAGGCCGCGCCGAATGCGCAGGCGGCGCTGGAGATGGTTCTGATCCGCCTGCTCTATATGAGCGACCTGCCCAGCCCAAGCGAGCTGATCCGCAGGTTCGGCGATCTGCAGGCCCAAGGCGCCGTGACGCCGGCGCCGGCGCCCGGTCCCGGCGGCGGGGCGCGGATGGCGGCGGGGGGCGGACTGACCCTGGTGGCGAGCGAGCCGGCCCCGGTGGTCATGGCGGCGTCGAATCCGGTGCCGGTCCAGGCCCCCGCCCTGGTCGTGGTTCCGGCCGCGCCCAAGCCGGTGCTGCGCGCGGCGCCGAAGAGCTTCGACGAGCTGGTGCAGATCGCCGCCGCCCGCGACGTGGTGCTGCACGGCCAGCTGATGAGCGCGGTGCATCTGGTGCATTTCGAGCCGGGACGGCTGGAGTTCCGGCCGCATGAATCGGCGCCGCCCGATCTCGCCAGCCGGCTCGGCACCGCGCTGCGCGACTGGACCGGCGAGCGCTGGGTGGTCGACATCTCGGGCTCCGACGGCGCGCCGACCATGACCCAGCAGGCGCGCACCGATCGCGAGAACGCCCTGGCCCAGGCGGCCGAGCACCCGATGGTCAAGGCGGTGCTGTCGGCCTTCCCCGGCGCCGTGATCCGCGACCTGCGCAACCCGCTGGAACAGGATGACGGGACGATCCCGGGGTCCGAACCGATTTCCGCCCCCGATGAAGAGGAGCCGCGAGAGGCATGAAGAATCTCGGACAGATGATGAAGCAGGCGCAGGAAATGCAGGCCAAGATGGCCGAGATGCAGGGGCGCCTGGGCGAGATCGAGGTCCCGGGCCAGGCCGGCGCCGGGATGATTTCGGTGGTGCTGAACGGCAAGGGCGAGCTGCGCTCGCTCAAGATCGATCCCGCGCTGGTCGACCCGGCCGAGGTCGAGGTGCTGGAGGATCTGATCGTCGCCGCCTTCAGCGACGCCAAGGGCAAGGTCGAGGCCGCGGTGCAGGAAGAGACCTCGAAGCTGATGGGCGGCCTGAAGCTGCCGCCGGGGATGAAGCTGCCGTTCTGAGCGGTTCCGCCCGCTTTTCCTTTCCGTCATGCCACGGCTTGACCGTGGCATCCAGGGGCGGCCGGAGCAGCTCTTGGTGGCCCCTGGATTGCCCGGTCAAGCCGGGCAATGACAGTTTGAGAAGACACTCCAAGCTCTGATGCCCCTTCGCCTCGCCTATATGGGCACGCCGGATTTCGCGGTGCCCGCGCTGCTCGCCCTGATCGATGCCGGGCATGAGATCGCGGCCGTCTACAGCCAGCCGCCGCGCCCCGCCGGCCGTGGCCACAAGCTGCAGCCCTCGCCGGTGCAGCGCGCGGCGGAGGAGCGGGGCCTGCCGGTCCGCCATCCCGTCACCCTGCGCACGCCGGAGACCCAGGCGGAGTTCGCGGCGCTGGGCCTCGACGCCGCGGTGGTCGCCGCCTACGGGCTGATCCTGCCCCGCCCGGTGCTGGACGCGCCGCGGCTCGGCTGCTTCAACATCCACGCCTCGCTGCTGCCGCGCTGGCGCGGCGCCGCGCCGATCCACCGCGCCATCCTGGAGGGCGATGCCGAGACCGGCGTCACCATCATGCGGATGGAGGCCGGGCTGGACACCGGCCCGATGCTGCTGGCCGAGCGCGTGGCGATCGGGCCGCAGACCGCGACGCCGGAGCTGCACGACGCGCTCGCCGCCCTCGGGGCCCGGCTGATCGTGCCGGCGATCGCCGATGTGGCCGGGGGCCGGGCGGTCGAGACGCCGCAGCCGGAGCAGGGCGTCACCTACGCCGCCAAGATCGGGCCGGAGGATGGCCGCATCGCCTGGGCCGACGCGGCCGTGGTCGACCGCCAGGTGCGGGCGCTGACGCCGAAGCCGGGCGCCTGGTTCGAGCATGCGGGCGAGCGCATCAAGGTGCTGGCGGCGGCGCCGGTGGCGGGCCGGGGAGAGCCCGGCACGGTGCTGGACGACCAGCTTACCGTCGCCTGCGGCCAGGGCGCCATCCGCCTGGTCCGGCTGCAGCGCCCGGGCAAGGCGCCGGTCGCGGCGCGCGACCTGCTGAACGGCTTCCCGATCCCGCCGGGCACCCGGTTCGGGATGGTCTGAGGCGGCGCATGGCGCGGTTCAAGCTCACCATCGAATATGACGGGCGCCCCTTCGTCGGCTGGCAGCGCCAAGCCAACGGCCTGTCGGTGCAGCAGGCGCTGGAGGAGGCGATCTTCAAGTTCTGCGGCGAGGATGTCCGCACCACCGCTGCCGGCCGCACCGATGCCGGGGTGCATGCGGCGGGGCAGGTGGCGCATGTCGACATCGCCAGGCCGACCCTGCCCGACACAGTGCGCGACGCGGTCAACCAGCACCTCAAGCCGCTGCCGATCGCGATCCTGGAGGCGGAGCTGGTCGACGACGGCTTCAACGCCCGGATGTCGGCGGTGCAGCGCGCCTATCGCTACCGCATCGTCAACCGCCGCGCGCCCCTGGCGCTGGAGGCCGGGCGGGCCTGGCAGGTGATGCGGCCGCTCGACGCCGCGGCGATGCACGCGGCGGCGCAGCACCTGGTCGGGCACCACGACTTCACCAGCTTCCGCGCCGCCGAATGCCAGGCCAAATCGCCGGTGAAGACGATCGACCGGCTGGACGTGATCCGCCGCGGCGACGCGGTCGAGATCGAGGCCGAGGCGCGGTCCTTCCTGCATCACCAGATCCGCAACATCGCCGGCACGCTGAAGCTGGTGGGCGAGGGCAAGCGCCCGCCCGGCTGGGTGGCCGAGGCGCTGGCCGCGCGCGACCGCGCCGCCGCCGGCCCCACCGCGCCGCCCGACGGGCTGTGCTTCCTGTGGGTGCGCTACATCGCGGCCTGAGCGATCACGTCGACCCAGGTGCCCAGCAGGTAGGACAGCACCGCGTCGAACACCACCAGTCCCGCGGCGATCGGGACATCGACCTCGACCGCGGTGCGCAGCACGAAGCCCTCGTAGAGATAGCAGGCGACCGCCACTGCGACGCTGGCGATGAGGCCGAGCACGCTGGGGAACAGGCCTGCGACGGTGAGCAGCGTCAGCAAGAGCTGGACCAGGGTGATCAGCAGCAGCGCCCAGTTGTAGGCCACGATCGCCTGGGACAGGCGTGGGCCCCGGTTGAGCTGCGGCAGGATCCAGGTCATGGCGGCCGGCATCAGCGCCCAGCCGGCGATGAAGCCCAGGGTTTCGATCAGCAGCGGGCCGGGCTGCAGCAGCAGCGGCCATTTCTCGCTCAGCAGGAAGGCCTGGATGACCATGTAAGGCGGGAAGGCCAGCACCGCGGCGACGAAGCTCTTCGCCGCGCCGTCCGGCGAGACGTCGAACATCGCCATGCCGCTGGTGTCGCGCCGGGCCAGGCGCCAGGCGCCCCAGACGCCGCGGATGATGTCGCCGGAAGAGACGGCCATGGCTCAGCCCCTCTCCGGGAAGCTGTCCTCGATCACCGCCCGGTAGATCCGGGTCAGCGTCTCGATCTCCTCGACCGGCACGTTCTCGTCGGTCTTGTGGATGGTGGCGTTGACCAGGCCGAGTTCGACCACCGGGGCATGATCCTTGACGAAGCGGGCATCGGAGGTGCCGCCCGAGGTGCTGAAGGCCGGGCGCCGCCCGGTCACCCGCTCGACCGCGCCGGCGACGCGACCGGTCAGCTCGCCCGGCGCGGTCAGGAAGCTGTCGGCCCCGTGGCGCAGGTCGAGGGTGTAATCGCCGCCGACCGCGTCGAAGCGGTCGCGCAGCCAGGCGCCCAGGCTGTCCGCCGTCCAGGTGTCGTTGAACCGGATGTTGAACACGGCGCGGCCCTCGGCCGGGATCACATTGGTGGCGGGGTTGCCGACATCGATGGTGGTGACGGCCAGGGTCGACGGGTCGAAATGTGTGCTGCCGCCGTCGATCTCCGGCCCCGGGGCCTCAGGCCCTCCCGGGCTCAACGCCGCCAGCATCCGCACCAGCCGGGGCAGGGGGTTGTCGGCCTTGTGGGGATAGGCGACATGGCCCTGGGCGCCGCGCACGGTCAGCCGGCCGGTCAGGCTGCCGCGCCGGCCGATCTTCATGGTGTCGCCGACCGTCTCGCTGCTGCTCGGCTCGCCCACGATGCAGGCGTCGATGGTCTCGCCACGCGACGCCAGGGCCTGCAGCACCTTCACCGTGCCGTTGATCGCCTCGGCTTCCTCGTCGCCGGTGATCAGCAGGCTGATCGATCCGCCGAACGCGGACCCGCGTTCGGCGATGAAGCGTCCGGCGGCGGCGGCGAAGGCAGCGACCGCGCTCTTCATGTCGCAGGCGCCGCGGCCCCAGATCCGGCCTTCTTCGATGCGGCCCTCGAAGGGCGGGAAGCGCCAGCGGGATTCGTCGCCCGGCGGCACCACGTCGGTGTGGCCGGCGAAGCAGAGATGCGGGCCCCCGGTGCCGATCCGGGCGTAGAGATTGTCGATCGGCGCCGTCCCCGGCGCCTCGAACCGCATCCGCTCGCAGCGGAAGCCCAGCGGCGCCAGCGCCGCCTCCAGCGCCGCCAGCGCCCCGTCATCGGCAGGGGTAACGCTGCGGCAGCGGATCAGGGCCTGGGTCAGGGCGACGGGATCGGGGACGGGCATGGCTCTGGACGTCTCTGTCGAAGCTCGAAAGGCTCCCCCCGGTCTGTCATGCCCGGGCTTGGCCCACAGGTCTCAATTTTCAATGTCATGCCACGGCTTGACCGTGGCATCCAGGGGCGGCCAGAGCGGGCCTTGGTGGCCCCTGGATTGCCCGGTCAAGCCGGGCAATGACATTGAAAATTTTGCATTCCCTCGACCACCGTCAGTCGCGCAGCAGCTCGTTGATCGAGGTCTTGGCCCGGGTGCGCTCGTCCACCCGCTTGACGATGACGGCGCAGGACAGCGACGGGCCCGGCAACCCGTCGGCCAGCGGCTTGCCCGGCAGGGCGCCCGGTACCACCACGGAATAGGACGGCACCCGGCCATAGCTGACGGTGCCGGTCTCGCGGTCGACGATCTTGGTGGTGGCGCTCAGGAACACGCCCATCGACAGCACCGCGCCGCGCTCGACGATCACGCCCTCGACCACCTCGGACCGGGCGCCGATGAAGCAGTCGTCCTCGATGATCACGGGGTTGGCCTGCAGCGGCTCCAGCACGCCGCCGATGCCGACGCCGCCCGAGAGGTGGCAGTTCTTGCCGATCTGGGCGCAGGATCCGACGGTGGCCCAGGTGTCGACCATGGTGCCGCTGTCCACCCGGGCGCCGACATTGACGAAGCTCGGCATCAGGACGACGCCCGGCGCGATGTAGGCGCTGCGGCGGACGACCGCGCCCGGCACGCTGCGGAAGCCGGCCTCGCGGAAGCGGTTCTCGCCCCAGCCCAGGGTCTTCGGCGCCACCTTGTCGTACCACACGGCGCCGCCCGGGCCGCCCTCGACGATCTGGCTGTCGGACAGGCGGAACGACATCAGCACCGCCATCTTCAGCCATTGATGGGCGTGCCATGCGCCGTCGACCTTCTCGGCGACGCGCAGCGTGCCGGAATCGAGGCCTTCCAACACCGCCTCGACGGCGTCGCGGATCGGGCCCCGGGTGGCGGGGGTCAGGCTGTCGCGGCCGGCCCAGGCCTGCTCGATGGTGGTCTTCAGCGCGATGTCGGTCATGACAAGGGTTCGGCAGTCTTACATGGCGGGGACCGCACGATGGGGCGCCCCCGTCGGCCTTGTCAACGTCGCCCTCAGACTAGGTATCATGCCGATGTGTCGCCGCTGCGGTCCAGCCGGCAGCCGTCGATTCGCCAGCTGCCGTCGGGCTGCCGCTCCATGAAGTATTCGGCGATGACGGGCACCCCGTCCGGCCCGACGAACAGCACCTTCTGCACGATCCGGCCCCCGGTGGTCACCAGCTCGCGGAAATCCACCGACCGCGGCCGGTAGACCGCGGGATAGCCGGTCCGGACCATGCCCAGGAAGTTGTCCGCCGTGCCGAACATGTGCTGGATGTTCGTGCTGGCGTAGCCGAAGGCCTCGGCGGCGCGGTCGCCCTGGAAGGCGTCCAGCTGTTTCCGGATGGTGCCGACGATGGCCTGCTTGTCGGCGTCGCCGGGCATGGCCTGCGCCAGCGCCGGCGGGGCGAACAGGAGAAGCAGGATAAGGACGCGCCCGAGGGCGCCGAGCACCAGCCGCATGACAACCTCCCCAGCCGTGTACCCGGTTCTACGAGAGAGATGGCCCCGGCGGATGTGGCGGCAAGCCGGCGCAGGCGGCCTGGCCCTGCGCATGTGCGGGGCGCATGACTCGCTACATGTCGGATCGATGAAAATGGGGCTTGCAATCGGGGGCGGGCATCGACTAGGTTCCGCCCGCTTGCAGACGGGGCGCCGCAAACGCCCCGCAGAACGCGCCCGTAGCTCAATTGGATAGAGCATCTGACTACGGATCAGAAGGCTAGGAGTTCGAATCTCTTCGGGCGCGCCATTTCTCTCAAGCAAATCAACAAGTTGTTGAAAGGCCGTTACCCCAGGTAGCGGCCTTAGTCTTTTGGGGGTAGCGTTTGGGGTAACCCTGACATGCGATTGGACAGGCCATGTCCCAGAGCAACCCTGAAGTCGACCCGTTCGAGGAATACTACAAGCCCATCGGCCGGCTGATCGTCGGCCAAGCCAAGTTCCATGCGTCATTGGTGCGGCGAGCTCGCGGCCTGGGCCTGACAGCCACGGAGAAGGCGGCAGCCAAGTTGAGGGCCGAGGATCTTCGGAAGCTGTACGCGGACTTCTTCGCGAATCAGGCCCTACCGGAGCGAGATCGACAGGCTGCGGCCGACGCGCTGCAGACGTTTGATGACGCCCAGCAAATGCGGAACGTGCTTGGCCACGGCGCGATATGGGAAAACACCCTAGTCGACGCGGCCCCACAGTTTGCGCACCTGCCTCGGATCTCCTTCAGGTACGTGAGTCAGAAGGCAAAAGATCCGTTTGCAGAATTTTCGAATTGGTCACCAACTGAGATATCGGGGATGGCCGATCGGGTCCGGGTCGCGCATATGGCTATGACGGAGGCATATCACGCGTGGCGCCATAATCGCTCCGCAACATAGATCCGATGGCATCGCAGATTTAAGGATAACATTATGGCTAGAAAAGTTACGAAATGGCCGCCTCCGGAATATGACCCGGTTTTGGCGGACTTCGGAAGAATAGTCTTCAACTTCAATGTGTTTGAACAGCACATGAGAACGATTTTGTGGTGTATTTTGTCGGAGGACCAAAACGATCAAAAACACTACGCGATCAACCTGAATATGGATATAAGGTCCATTGTCGATTCTATAAGAACCTACGCAATAGAGTTTTGCGATGGGGATAAACAACGGTCGCTGATTCACTGCTGCGATTTATTTTTCTCCGTAAAAGAATATCGTGATTTTTACGTAAACCATTTAAGTGGTCTCGTTACTAACGGAACCATGGAGCTCTATGTTGCAGATGCACAACCAAGAATAACGGATTATAGGAAGAGAATAACTGAAGCGGATGTCGAGTGGCTTCAGCAGCTTTGTTACGTGGGCAGCAACTACTCTGCAGAGGTATATGGCTTTGTAGCCGAGCAGCTTGGTCGCCTATCAGGCGGTGACAAGCCACGCGATTTGCCTACGCCCGTCCCCTTACCGAAAAAGTTGGACAGACAGGGAATCATTAGGCTCAAAAAATAGAGAAAGGGCCGCTCAAGAGGGCGGCCCTGTCTCACGTTTAGGGTCAATTGATGCGGGGCACCGCCGCCGACGCGCTCAGCATGGTGTTCTATGCGAAATCGATGACTTCGGTGATCATGCTGCGCGTCCTCCCGCCGCCTCGATCTCCAGCGCGCGGCGCAGCGCCACCGTCTGCGGCAGCGTCTTACACAGCTTGATCAGAACCGCCTTCAGGGCCATCGCGTCAAAGTGCGTCTCCCACGGCGTGTCCTTGATCTTGCCGGTCTTGAACGCCTTCCAACCATCAGTGCTGTCACAAATGCGCTCGACATCCTGATGAGTCATCACGACCGTTTCCCACTCGCCGCTTTCACGCCACTTTGCGCGGGCGTAGTAGGCGACAGGATGGCCCCGGTCGCCTTCAGCTTCTTCGTGGTGGAGCGGATCGGCCGTGAACGAGTCGTTGGAATAGACGATGTCGGCGAAAATCGTGCTCAACTCGCCCGGATGGCGGGCCAGCTTCAAGAGGCCCTTGTACATGATCCTGAGTCCGACCGTGCCATCCGGGCGCGGCACGAGGCAGGACTCGCCGAGAATGCCATCCGTCATCAGCCCCAGCCGCGCGGCTTCCTCGCAGGCGGCAAACAAACTGGTCCGGTCACAATCCAGCAGTTTTGGGTTTTGCGTCACCACCGTCTGTACCGTCCGGATGAACTTCCCGACCGGAATGTAAGCGGGAAGGGCGTCGCATAGGGCGGGCTCCATCGCGGCAATTTGCTTCTTGGCAATATCGAGTGGCCGTTCGGCCTCTATCGTGCACATGAACCTGTTCCCTGTATCCAGCCGCCCCATTCGGCGGCGACAGGGATATTGGCTGCGGATTCCGCGAAGGAGTCAAGCGATATATTCTTGCATTGTTCTGAGAGTTGATCCGATACCGCCAACGAGTTGTACGAATTTCGTACATCGACTTAGAGGACGGAGATACGAATTCCGTACATTACTACAGATGATAGAATGATGATTAGCGCCGCCGTATGGGCGGACGCAAGACAAGCGTCCTGGTCCGCCGCCGACGCTCAGATCGGCGGGTTTGGCTGTGGCGAATTTCGATGGATTTGACTGCGCCCGGTGGCCCGTGGATGGCCACGGCGGGGATTTCCGTATCGGTGTGACCCTCAGCCGCGTCGGTCGTCCTGCGCGCCCTGTGCGCGATTTCAGACGGCGGCGCGGCGGATAGGCCGAATGAGGGGCCTGGCAGGAAGGCGGATCAGGCGGCCAGGACGGACTCAAAGTCGGGCAGTGGCTTCAGCACAACCAATTTTATATAAATGCTATCGGCGTTTTAACTCAATTGGGCTGGATGTCCTTCTCACGCCCGAGGTCTAGGATGCTAGTCGTCGCGCACACGGTTTGGTCTGGCGTGACATTCAACTGCATTTATGCGTAGTTTTTGCTAAATATTCAAACGTAAATTGGGAGGACGCTGTGGCTTGGTATAAATATGACAAATATCTTCAGAAGAGCTCTGGTGATGCCTATGATTCGGATCATTCCCCCGGAACAAGTGTTCCCAATTCTGGAATCTACCGCTGTATGGGTTGTAATCGAGAGGTAACTTCAAATAAGGGCGATCCATTTCCGCCGCAGAATCATCATCAACACAACGGGACGCAAGGAACAATTCGCTGGAGATTAATTGTATACGCAGATCACAATCCAAAATAACGCAAATAGGGAAAGGGGAGCTCACCGCTCCCCTTTTTGTCATTAAATTGTTCTGAAGGAGGGTTAAGTGACTGCAACAGCGGATAGGGCGCGCGACGAGAAATCTTTCTCAGACATCCTGCGTATGATTGGCGTCGTCCAGATCGTAGGGGCTGTGGTGCTATGCGTAGCCACTTGGCCGGACAGTTCTAGTCTCTCATCGTACGGCGGCTCTGGTGCATTGCGCAGCACACTCATCGGGTGGTCGGTAGGGTATGCAGTAGCCGGGGCGGTAGCATCGGTTCTGTGGTTCGCTTTGGCGCATATCATCGAACAAAACGATGCAATCAGGCGCGCGATAACGTTAAGGAACGCCCAATCGCCAAGCGATGTGGATGCAGTCCGCGCGCCGTCATAGGTAAGATCGGCTGAGGGATGTATTGTATCGAGGTATAGTGTGGCAAAGTTATTGATGGAATTTGTTAACCGTGGTTTGAATTGGGCAGCGATTTTCCTCGTGGTGATGATGCTCTTGGGAGCACTGGGTTTCCGGTTCTAACTTATGGTTTGGAATCTTAGAAAATGGACCAGAAAGCTATCACAAAGGCTCGCGGCCGTCTCCGGATAGCCGAAAAAGCTATAAAGGAATTAGAGGAATGTAATAATTTTGAATCGTTTTGCGATATCTGGTTCACGTTTCTAACATCAGCCAAAGGTATCTACACAGTTCTAGAACAAGGCGCAAAGATATCACCGCAATCACGTCAATGGTTTGGCGCCAAGTCGGCCGAAAGACGAAATGACGAACTGCTTCAATACGTATATCAAGCGAGAAACGATGACGAACACGGCATTGAACCAATATCTAAAGAAGTGCCGGGACGTCTCTCGGTCGGAGTAAGAAAAGAAGGTTATAGCGATTCTATAATTTTTAACGCAAATCTTGAGAGAGGCGTCGGTAAAATAGAAATGCGCAGCCTCGATGGCAAACCGATTCTAATCGAACAAACCTTCCCTCACATTGCCCTAATTACGGTACGCGGACGAGGAAAGGATCTCTATGACCCACCAAAATATCATAAAGGAAAAATATTGACGGACATTTCTCCTTCAAATATAGCAAAGATTGCACTTAGTTATTTATCCGAATTGGTTGAGTCGGCGTCTATGCTTAGGTAGAACATAGCTCGGTATAA
The DNA here is from genome assembly GCF_031453975.1 of Inquilinus ginsengisoli. Taxonomy (NCBI): domain Bacteria; kingdom Pseudomonadati; phylum Pseudomonadota; class Alphaproteobacteria; order Rhodospirillales; family Rhodospirillaceae; genus Inquilinus; species Inquilinus ginsengisoli. The sequence goes on along the minus strand of NZ_JAVDPW010000002.1, from coordinate 389,182 downwards.
GCATTCCACCATGTATCTTGCGTCCCCCAGATATTGATGTTCTCTGATTTCAGATATACCAGCGTCAACCATCTTCTCTGTCACCACAACTTCCTCCATGGGCGCAACCAAACCGCAGTGGGTTCCACGGTCAACCCAGGCGCGATCCGCGACACACTCCATCAGCGCACCCCCGCCGCAACCTCTTCCACGGCCAGCCGCGCCACACCCGCCGGCGCACGCTTCGACGCGTCGCCGTATTCAATGGGGATAGCCTGGGGGGATGCGTTCGAAATCCAAAACTGTCGGAACGGATCCGAGAAGTCCGTCGCGTCGCGGCTGGCCCTGGAGATCGCTTCCGCGGCCGCACGGTTCGGTTCGGTGCCGAGAGCCATCTGAGCCGCGCCTGGCGTCTCAGGCCCCACAGGGCCGTTGGAAACGAGCTCTGGCGTGTCGCGGCTTACTCGCCAGCTCGCGACAAACTCGCCGGTGTCGACGGGACTGCGATCGAGGATTCGTTCATGGACGTCGGTGACCACGGACTCGACCTCATCGGCGACGGCGGCAATCATCTGTTTTTCGAAATCGGCAAATTCGGCGTCAAGGCCGGTGACATCGATTGTGATCATGTGAGCTCCAGGAATGAAAAAGCCCGCTCGAGGCGGGCTATGGATTGGGCGGGTGAGGGGAGGCGATCAGGCCAGCGCGTAGCCGATGACCGGAACGAACGTACCAGACGCCGCCACGCCACCCGTGAGCGTGCTCGCACCGAACGACAGAGCCGTCGACACCTTGGTGGTGACGATTGAGTTGCCGCCCGTTCCTGCGGTTTTTGCCTTCAGCGCAACGTTCCCGGCCGCAGCGAGCGCGGTGACGGTTGGATGCACTACCGTGCTGGCGCCGAAGTTGTCCCCGATCTGCAGCGGGTCCGCCATGACGGCCGCGACCAGGTTGTTGCGGGTCTTCAGCGCGCTGCCGCCGATCTTGATCGAATTGCCCCCACCCAGCGTCGTGTTGAACGTGTAAGTCACGGCGCCGATCGTCACCGTGTCGCCGTTGGCCGGGTTGCTGGAGAAGGTCAGCAGGCCAGTCGCCAGGCCGTCGCCGTTCTTCACGACGGAGCCCGCGTCCCGTTCGGTTCGGACGTTGGTGAACCGGATGATGTTGTCCGTAATGTCTCGAGTCTGTGGGACACCCGCGACCGTCAGCGTCGTAGCCAGGGCTTCAAGCTCTCTACCGCCTGCCGCTGGTGTGCCAATCCAACCATTGGTCAGGTCGAGCTCGCACAGCGCCATGCCGTCCGTGTACAGAGTCCGTACACCTGTCGTGCCGAGACCCTGAGGATCGAATCTAAAATCACTCACAATCGCGCGCTGCGTCCGCCCCACCGCATTGGCAGTCGCGACACCCAAGACAGCAAACTGCTCGGTTCCGCACCGCTCGATGCGGATGCCGTGCGCCTTCAGGTAGTCGTCCGACCCGACGTAGCCGCACTTCCAGCAATCATGGATGTAGACATTCTCCAGATAGAGTCGATTGGACCGGTTTGAGGCATCGAACACAATATCGAGAACGTGATCGGAAATCCCATCGCCGCCGCTGGCCCCGGCCTGAGATCCGGTATACGCAATTTCGAAGTTGCGCACTTTGGTGGTCAGGACCGAACCGGCCTGAAACGGCATATCGATGCGGGGAGTCCGCCCGATCCCGTCGCCGTCACTATAGAAGGAATGGCCGCCGTCAATCGTGTACTGTCCGTTTTCGACCTGGATGTTAGGATTATTGTATCCGCTCCACTCAAACACACAGTTGTTGATGGTGCCGAACCCGGCGCCGCCCGTGAACAGTGCCCCGGATGACCAGCGTAGGGTGAGGTTGTTTAGGTGGACCTCAGGGGCACCGATGACCTTAATGAGGCTAACCGCCCGCGAAACCACCAGGCCGTAGCCGCCAGTCGGATAGGCGTTCGGATCGGCGCTGGGCAGGCCATCTGGCAGGCGGAGGTAGATCTGGCCGCCCTGGCTAGCTGTGGACCCGGCCGTATCGCCCGCCATGTCCACGCCGCCGTTGGCGGTGCTGCGCGTGACCAATGCCTTATGGGGGAAGACGTACCAAGGCCGCGGATTCCAAGATAGGTTTGTGACGAATACTTGATTAGGATGCGATACAACGTCCAAACCATGTTTCGTCGGAGTAGTCCAAACCGTCCCGCCCGTGCTGCCAACAACTGTCCAGGTCGGCGTCTCGGCAAAATTAAAGCCATTTAGCGCCGTGTTGCCGCCCGGCAGGCCGTTGAGGGTCCAGCGCGGCGACAGGGTGTCCTTCATCTCGAGGTAGCCGTAGACGTTGTCAGTCAGGTTGGTAATCGTGATTGGCTGGCCGACGAGACCCTGACTTACAATAGTTCCGTTGACGTCGGTCAAAGACTTCAGCGGAGCTCTGCGGGTACCGTCCCCAGACGAAGCGACACCAGAGTGAACAAACAGAGTAGTTCCAGACGTCGCTCTCCGGGTGATCTTAGTAATGATCGCTGTCTGGCCGTTTGCGATCATCATGCCGATGACGACGGCTCCAGCCGAGGTGGCTGGCGTAACGGCGACATCACTAGATACCTGACCTCCGTCTTGGAAAATCTTGACTGCTAGACTTCGGTCGGACTGGACGTCGACCTGAAAACCGACAACGGTGTCATTGACGAAGGCCGGGGCAGAGAAGGCCGGGGCCACGGTGCGCGCGCCGTCCGAGCTCGTCCCGTTCGCGAGAGACGGATTCAGGATGGTGCCGCGGCGCACTAGGAGACGAGCGTTGGTGGAGATGTCTCCAGTCGTCGTCGGATCCGTTCCGATAAAGAACCCGGAATTCGACGTCATCGTCCCGGCGGTATACTTGCCCTCAATGTAGTAGCTGTCACCGGGCACCAAATCATAAGGAAGCTTGATGCCGACCGGCCACGGGCTGCTAAGACCAGCCAAACCCACAACCTGATATCCCGCTGTACTCGCCGTAATCGTGAAACGCGTCGCCGGCGTGCTGATATTTACCCAGGTCTGCGCGTAACTCGTGGTGTCAGCGAATGCGATCGGTCTCGGCGCCCCGGTAGCCAGATAGACCCCGTCATTGGCCGCCGCCGCCTGAGCGACTTTGGGCTGCATCGTGGCGACATCCGCCCGCAACCCACTCACCTGGTCCGCAGACTTCACCCAATGATCGCCACCGACGGCCGGGTCGTATCTCCACGTGCCGTTAATCGAACCGGCCGAATCCGCGGGGTCGTTCGTGACGGTCCGCATCACGCCAGTGGCGGGCACGGTCGGGGTCGCCGCGACCATCTGGGCCTTCGTGCTGTAGCCGAGCACGCCACCGGCAGATGCGTTCTGAAGGGCGATGATCCAGTCCGGCAACAGCTTGACGATGCCGTCGCCGTCGATGACGGACATGAGCGGCGCCATCTGATTGGCGAGATTCGTGGGGGTGATATTCGAGCTCGACCGGGCTTTAGTGCCGCGGATCTTGTCGATAGTAGAAACGCTAGGAAGATCAGTTTCGAAGATGCCGGCCATGAATTTTTTCCAATAAAAAAGCCCGCAACGGCGAACCGTGCGGGCTGGGTTGATGAGAAATTTCGGATTGTCTGGCCGGAAATCTGTCGGGTAGAAATCGGCTATTTACGGTTGTCGGGGAATTCGAAGTGGGTACCTACACACCCCCACCGAGCACTTAGGGCCGGGGAGGGCTAGCCGCCGTGGGTCCCGCGGCCCACGGAGGGCCTCGCGCCGGTGGTCGGTCACCAGGCGCTATGCCGGACGGATCGGCCGCCACGCGCCACGCCAGCGCGATCAGCGGACGTCGATGGGATGGTCGAAATCGCGATCTCTGATTAGGTAGCAGAGGGTGTGAGCGTTCAAAGCATTGAAAGAAAAGGAATTTCTTGGCGGTGCCGCATTGTCGGGTAACGCCGGGGTAATAGCGTCGCGACTTGGCATCGGCGGGGCCAGGGCAGGGGCGAGAGCGATGCCAGGATACCACTGCGCGAGTGTAGTGTGGTCCGGTTGACGATTGCGAGCGAGGCCGCGCTGGATACGCGCCGGACGGGATCGAGAGGGGTTTAGGTGCGGCCCGGCGACCGGGAGGCTTCTGGACGGTCGCCGAGACCGCTGCGCCGGGAGATGGAGGCTACCGGCGCCCGGCAAGGCTACCAGAGCCCGTCCGGATCACGTCTAGGAAGGTTTCCCGCCGCGTTGTCGGGCGCGGCGGTGAGATGTGGTGCGACCCGCCGAATCCGTTGGGGGACGAACCCGGCGGGCCGCGGGATGCCGGACAATCGGGCAATCATCCGACATAATAATCGTACATTATATTACGCCAGGGAGATGCAATATTTCTTTATGCACCACATTATCGTATGTTAATTCCCAGCCGTGTCGGGCGGCTGGGATGTCGGGACGATCAGTTAATCCCCGCGCGCAGTGACCTCGATGAAGTCGTTGCGCGCCAGATCGAACGACTCGACCACATGATCGAGAACCTGCTTGTGCGTCCGCGTCAGATCGCTGTGAGCGTCCCTGACGCGGCCCAGCACATCGGCGAGTTCGGGGTTAGCGCGCTCTCCTCTGAGCTTCTGCTGCTTTGCCACGATGTCATCAGACAGGCGACGCCACGGGCGGTTGATCTGGAGGCTGATGGCGATATTTCCATCTGCATTCGGCCTGTGAAAGTTCGGCATCGTCTCAAGCGCCTCGACGATTGCTTGAGCGTTCGGATGGCGGCCGATTTGTTCGCAAAAGTCCTGATACACGATCTCGAGTTGCATAGCGTCAAGATCACCGTATTTCTGCCAGATCATCAGTCCGAGCGGACCAATTGGGCCTGGCGTCGACACACCGGCCCGCTCCAGATCCGCGGCCATCCGATCGCGGCCGGAGGCGACAACGCCGAGCTTCGGACGCAGGGCCTCAACCTTGTCGCGTAGGGCCTCGCCGTGCTCAATTAGCAGCGTGGCACGGCGCTTTTCGCTGATAAGATCATCCGCCCGGATCTTTGCAGCTTTTTCGGCTGCTTCGTTGTAGATGGCCGTGAGCGCGCTGTGCATCTCCTTCGCCTGATGCATCGGTTCTGAGACCAGTCCGGAGGGGGGAACGCTGAACCATGGGGCGGTACCAACGGCGCCGATTTCGGAAAGGTGTGCGTCGTCGCGGATAGTAATTTTCTCGGACATTTTGCGTTCCTATTCTTTGATTGGGGTGGTGGCGATGGGGGCGGCCGGCACGTCGTCCGGCTCGAGTGCGGCGGGGACGATCACGCCGTCGTCGCAAAGCAGCAGCGGCACGCCGGTGGCTGTTAGGAGTTCCATGGGTCTCTCGTTTTTCTGAGTGGTTGGAATAGGGTGCGGGCGTCGATACCTGTCCCTCTTCTCAGGCCCCTGTCCCGGCGGCGCGACCGGGATCTGGCCTATGAGGAATAGAGTTGATGGCGCGGCCGGCACCCGGTTCTGACGGGCTTGCGAGGGGTGTAAGCAGGGTGTAAGCGATTTGGTCACTTACACCTGTAATTGCCTAAGGTGTAAGGAGTGTAAAAATGGTTCAATTCAGCCATTTCTCAGGGTGTAAGTACCTGTAATTGCCCACTTACACTTACACCTCCCACAGGGGGGGGTGTAAGGGGTGTAAGGGGTGTAAGCGCTATAGCTTCTGGCCGGATTTCGTGAGGCCGATTTGTCCGCTGTTGTAGTAGATTTTCCCGAGCCGTTCCAATTGCTGACGAAGGCGGGTGAAGAGGGCCGGATTGGATCCTTCCTCCAACACGCCGCGTTGAACGAGGATCGTCTTGAACGTGCCGAAATCGACCGTATCGCGATCGGTTCCGGCGAAGTGGTTGTGCAGGGCGCGAAGGCCCAGCGCCTGCCGATCATTCAGCTTCCCGGTCTTTTTCTTCGCTGGCGGGACGTCGACGTGCTGCACCACCGGGGCCAACATCTGCTCGCCGTCGTCATCCTCGCCGATCTCGACGTCATGCAGCGTCATCGCAAACTCGCCTTCTGATGCCCCGTCCTTTTGCTTGCTGAGGGTCATGCGGATTGTGCCATCTTCGTCAGCGCTGACGGCGAGCTCGGTATCGACGGCGGCGCGCAGAGCGGACGAGCCACGGGCGCCGCGGGTTTCGTCTTTGCCGCTGTGGTGGATCAGCAGGACGGCGGCACCTGTCTTCTCGCGGACGTAGTCGACGTTGGCCAGGAAGCGGCCCATGTCGCTGGCCGAGTTCTCTTCCGCACCAGCGAAACACCGGTGGACGGTATCGACAATGATCAGCTTGGCCGGTTGTCCAAAGCGCTCGACGGCAGCCTTCGTCATGCCGATCAGCGCCGTGGCGTCCGCCCGATCCTCTGCCGTTAGATTCAGGGCCACGGGAACGAGGCTGAAGGGTAGGGCGCCGGTGATGCCCCGATGCCGGCGGATGGCCTCCACGCGCCTCCGGAGGCCGTGAGCGCCCTCGGCCCCGACATAGATGACGGTCCCGCCGTCCACGTCCAGGCCGCGCCACGGTGTCGATGCGGCTACGGACGTGGCGAGGTCGAGCGCGGCGAAGGATTTGCCGACGTTGGATGGGCCGTAAATCATCGCCAGGGAGTTGGGCGCGAGAAGGCCGCGGACGAGAGTCAGAACCTCGCCCTGGGGAACGATATCCGGCCAGTCGATCACCGGCAGGGAGCGAGGCTGTTTGCCGGCCGGCAGATCGATCGGCTTCCCGGACTGGATGCTGAAGACGTTGCCGATCTCCATCTCGGCCCAGGGGACGAACGGTAGCGGGCCAGGCGACACGGATGAGCTGATGTTGGTGCGGACGTTGGAGTCATCGTGATCGGGCGTCATGCTGCGGACCTCGTCCGGAAATCCAAATGGCCGCCATCGATCCAACGATAGGCGGCCTCGCCGAGATGCCTGCGCGCCGTGTCCTGGGTTTCCGAGAACCGGTCGACGGCAGCGCCTTGCCGGGTCCTAGTCAGGTTCCACGCAATCAACCGGCTGGCAATGTCGAGGATGTCCTCGACGGCGGCCGGGGCCTTATACGCGGGATCCTGCGCCTCAACTGAATCGGCGATGGCGCGAAGCTGTGAGCACGTCCATCCGCGGATGAATTCCAGATCGTAGTGGCAGACCAAGGCTGAGTTGACGGAATCAAGCGGGGGGTTGAGATCAACCTGATTGCCCGTTTTGGCGCTCGCCGCACGGGCAGAATGTAAGGATTTGTCACGACTAAGCTTGGTGGCGTCGCCAGCCAGGTTGACAGCAGGTTGACGGCTGAAATCCGCAGGAATTCTAGACTCTATGCGGGAATTCGGTGCCGATGCTGTAGTTGATGCGACATTCTGCTTGACGGATCCGTCAAGGTGCGGATTTCTGGCTTGCGCCGGATCCGAATATTTGCTATTATCCATTCTATAGACAGACTCCATATCCCGCCGCCAAGCGGGTTTAAAATTGAAGCCGCCGAGCCCGACACTCGGCGGTTTTTCTTTTGTGTTAAGCCGAGTAGCCGAGGCCGGTACCGAGCTCGACGTGCGCATCCAAGTCGGCCTGCGGCGCATGCCAGAATTCTCCGCCGCGCATGCGGGCCTTCGTAACTTCGCTCTCCAGATCGCGCTTCTTCGCTGCAAACTGCTGCGGCGTGATCGGCCATCCGCTGGTGCCGTCGAGCGGCCCATACCCCGCCGCACTCCACCGCACCTTGAAGTCTGCAATCCAGCCCAGAACTTCAGCGCGCCTTTCCAGGTCGCCGGCATGCTCGTATCGTGCGGCCTGTTCGACGGCGCCTTTGTAGTAGACTTCGGCCTGACCGGGATTTGAAACGGGGATCATTGTGCGTTCTCCGGGATCTTCGTTCCGTGCTTGTCCGACGCCTCAATCAGCGCTAGGAGCAACGCATCGAAATAGCCGCTAATAGCCCGTCGAGCCGCCTTCTTGCTGGCAACAATCTGGTCGAGCAAGGCGCTCATGCAGCGCTGTTCGTCCGCGCGGTTTTCGATGATTTCATATTCCTGTGGTGTCATTTTCTCTTTTCCATTTCCTGTTCGATATTGTCGAGCTCGTTGCGAAAACGTCTAACGGCCCATTTCAAGCTGAAACAACTGTCGTCCAGCTTGTTCCGATAATCCCAGATCTCAAATTCCGCTTTGTTCAGCTGGTCCTCTACGGCGGCGCGTTCGGCGTGGAGTTGTTCGATTGTCAGGCTTCGGAGCGTCATGCCGCCCTCCGCCGAGGCTCATCCTCGATGCGCAATCTCCGGGCGCCGTCCTCTCGCCGTAGCCGGGCATGGGCCAACCGCTTCTCCGCTAGCCGCAAACCCTCCGCAGCGACACGGCGGCCGGTAGCGCAGAGGTCGGCCGTGGCGACGTGCTGCTGCAAAATCGCGACGGCATTGGCGTACGCAAAGACAGCCTCTCCGATATTGGCGAATGTCGTCATGCCACCATCCTCCGGCGATCGATGCGGCCAGCCCATTCCAGCCAGGTTGCGAGGTATTCCGTCCGGGCAGCGTTCAGAGTCGCCGACCCGGTCACGATGTCCTCGCCGGCAGCGGCATCGACGTCGAAAGAGAAGTCGATCAGAGCTTGCTCGAGGTCGGCATTAGAGAGGATGGCGGCAGCCTGATTGGCCTGGGATCCGGCGATGGACTCGTTCACCTCTTCGGCGATCTTCTTGGCGATGCCGGCGATCTCCGCGAAGGCGGCGTCCGGCACCGACTTGGATGTGTCCTGCCGTGTGATCACCGCGGCGAAGATAGATCGTGCTGCGATGGCGGGATGGGGTCGGCGACGGTTAGGTCGGTCGCGATCAAGGAGTCGCTGTTCACCGTTACGGTTCGGTTGGTTCATCGTTGAATATCCATTGTCTATTTTGTTCGTTTCGCGCCCACCACTGGAGAAATTCCCGCTCAATAAACATGAGCCTCGGGGCGCCGCTTGGTCTCAGTCCGGATGTAACCGGCCTCGGGAATGTCTTTTCTCGACGCGCCAACTTGGGAAGACTTCGAACGTCTAGCACCAGAATCTTTGCGACCATCTGGGGGGTCATCAGCCGATAGGCCGAAATATCGATCTTATCGATCATGAAATACTCCCCTCACGGGCATAGGAAATCCGCCGCTCAGACGATTGTCTTGCGGTGGTTCAGATATAGAAATTTCAGATTACCAAAGCACCTTAGCACAAATTCTAGCAAGTAGCAACATTATCGACATTTTTGAAATACCGAAAATGTGGATAACTTTGCCGTGACTGGATAGGTGAAAGCGGCGAACGGCCCGCAAAGGCCGGCGCTTGTCATCAATTCTGTTCTATTCGAATAGATGCGCAGTCGGGTCGGGTGGCGGGGAGGGGGCGACGTCCGCGTTCATGCCTCACCCCGCGTCTCGAGCCACGCCACGACATCGGCCTGTCGCCAACCGATGCGGGCGGGTGACAACCGGATCGGCTTAGGGAACTTGCCGTCCTTGGAGAGGCGATGAATGTGTCTCTGCGACAGGCTCGTTAGAGCCGCCGTATCATCAATTTTTAGAATCTGCATAACGGGGATATCCTCATCGAAATCACTCAGAGGACTCTTCCATATTCTTAGAAGTTGACTCCGTGTCAATCACTTTCGTGCCAGTGATGGACTCCACATGTCGCGACCACTGTTCAGCCAGTGCCCGGACTTCCTTTTCATATTTATATGTCTGATATATGCGAACGATACCGGACCGCGATCCGGACTCATGGCCTAGCCATTGCTCGATCACTACTGGCATGACACCGAACGGCTGACACCCGCTTGCCGCCGATCTGCGAAGGTCATGTAGCGTGAAATGCGGCATCTCCGCCACCGTTGACAGGTCGCGTCCCGCCGCCTGGGCATCGCGCGCACGAAGCCCCATGATGTTTGTCCGAAGCCGCGTCATGGCGACTGAGACGCCTGAGAAGGGTTTGTGCCCATTCGTCGTCGAGAACAGATACGGCCCCTTATGCTTCGGGAGGTCGGCGAGGATCTGCTGCGCGAGAGGAGTGAGGGGGATATTGCGCGGCGTGTCGGTCTTCGTCCTTTCGGCAGACAAGACGAGGTTGTCGCCCTGAACCTCCACTTTGGTCGCCGAAATGATTTCGTCGCGCCTAGCAGCCGTCACCATCAGCAATTTGACGGCCGAACCGAAGGGGCCAGGTTCGACGCTGGCTGCGCGCCAAACTTCTGCCAACTCGGAGTCCGACAACGCACGGGTGCGTTCCTTCTCGGCGTTCTGAAACTCCATAAGGTTCATCGGGTCGGCGGCGAGGATCCCGCGCACCCCTACGCACCACCGAAAGAACCGCCGCATATGGGCCTGTGTGCGGTTCGCGGCGATCTTGGCGCCCCGATCCGAGATTGCATCGATCACAGCCACAATGTCCGGACGCGTGATGTCGGCTAGGGCGCGGTCACCTAGCTTCGGCAGCACGTCCTTGTTGAAGATCCGTTCGACCTCAGTCGATCGGCGATTCTCGGACTGATCTCTCTTCAGCCAGTCCTCCACGGCCTTGCGCATCGTGCGCTGCTGGACGGGCAGGGAGGTGCGGGCAACGATCTTATCGGCCGCAGGGTCGCTGCCCAACGTGACGGCGTCCAGAGCCTTACTAGCGGCCTTACGGGCGCCATCCAAAGACACTGCCGGATAGCGACCAAGAGTGAGCCGCCGCTGCTTGCCCTGATGACGGTAGACAACCGTCCACGTTCCGGAACCTTCGTCTCCGTCGCCCACCCTCAAACTGAGACCATTCGTGTGCGTGTCGCGGATCTCAATGCGCTTCCCAGTCGGTGCCGGCTTAATGGCTTTAAGGTATTTGTCGGACAATCTCAAACTAGGCATTTCCTGTTACCCCCAAAATCAGAAAGCGCGTTCGGGTAACATGGGGGTAACGCGCGCCGATGGCAAGGGGTGTCCATCCTTGGCAATCGGAGTCATGACAAACGGCGTAAAAACAATTGGTTGCGTTCGATTTTCAGGATTCTTCCCGAGAGATTCAGCCACTTGGTTTTGACTACGGATCAGAAGGCTAGGAGTTCGAATCTCTTCGGGCGCGCCATTCTCTGCAAGTCTCCCCCGGGAAGCCGCTACCGCCGCGTAGCGGCTTTTGCTTTTGGGGCCGGTGTCGGCCGGCCACCCATCCGCGTCACGGCAGCCAGGGATTGAGCGTGCGGACGCCGGTGGGGTCGAAATCCGCCGTGTTCCGGGTGACCACGGTCAGGCCGTGGACGAGCGCGGTGGCGGCGATGAGGCCATCGCGGATCGGCCTGGGATCGGGGACATGGAGGGTGGCGTTGCGGCGGGCCGCCGCGGTGTCCAGGTCAGCGGCTTCCAGCGCCTGAAAACCGCCCATGTATTCCTTGGACCCCAGGTGTGGCCCGTCGGTGATGAGCGCCTCACCGCCGGGCTGCGCCCGCAGCGATCTCGTGTTGCTTGCCGCGAGTTCGGCCAGATCGGCAGAGGCAGGTGGTGTTGTATGAGCAGATCCAAGCCCGCGGAGAGCGCCGGCTTCGTCCTGACCGGAGGCGTTCGCCATGATCCTGATCGGCCAATATGATTCGCCCTTCGTCCGCCGCGTCGGCATCGCCCTGACGCTGTACGGCCTGCCGTTCGAGCACCGGCCGTGGTCGGTGTTCGGCGACCCGGAGAAGATCCGGCCCTACAACCCGCTGCTGCGGGTGCCGACGCTGGTGCTGGACGGCGGCGAAGTGCTGATCGAGAGCCACAGCATCATTGACCATCTCGACAGCCTGGTGCCCGCCGAACGCGCGCTGTTCCCGCGTGGCGAGCCGGCCCGGCGCCAGGCGCTGAAGGTCGCGGCCCTGGCGACCGGGGCGGCGGAAAAGGCGGTCAGCCTGTTCTATGAGCTGCGGTTGCATCGCGAGGTGTCCGATGTCTGGGTCTCGCGCTGCGGCGCCCAGATCGCCGAGGCCCTGGCGGTGCTCGAGGCCGATCGCGCCGGCAGGGCCGGCGACCACTGGTTCGGCGACCGCATCGGCCATGCCGACATCGCCGTGGCCACGATGCTGCGCTTCCTGGCCGAGGCCCATCCCGGCCTGGTGCCGATGGCGGGCTTCCCGGCCCTGGCCGCCCATGCCGCGCGGCTGGAGCTGCTGCCGGCCTTCCAGGCGATCCAGCAGCCCTTCATCCCGCCAGCATAAGGGGCCGCCGCGGTTCCCCGTGGCGGCTCCTTCGTCACAAAATGCTTTAAGTATAAAACAATTCGGCTTAAGCTCCCTGCCATGGGGCCGGGACCGCGACCTCCGGCCTTCGCAGGGAGACGGACTGATGCGGATCACGGTTGTCGGCGGCGGCCCCGGCGGTCTGTACTTCGCCCTTCTGACCAAGAAGGCGCGGCCGGACTGGCAGGTCGCGGTGCATGAGCAGAACCGCGCCGACGACACCTTCGGCTTCGGCGTCGTGTTCTCCGACGACACGCTGGACGAGTTCCTGTCGCGCGACCCCGAATCCTACGAGCGCATCCGCGACCGCTTTGCCTATTGGGACGATGTCGCCATCCACTACCGGGGCGAGACCATCCGCTGCGGCGGCAACGGCTTCTGCGGCACCTCGCGGATGACGCTGCTGCAGATCCTGCAGGGCCGTTGCCGCGAGGTCGGGGTCGAGCTGTCCTTCGCCGAGCGGATCGACCCGGCGACGCTGGCGGAGCGCTTCGCCGATTCCGACGTCATCGTCGCCGCCGACGGCATCAACTCGCCGATCCGCGAGCATTTCCGCGACGCCTTCCAGCCCGAGGTCTCGCTCAAGGCCAATCGCTTCTGCTGGATGGGCTCGACCCGGCCGATGGGCGAGTTCAACTACTTCTTCCGCCAGACCGAGCACGGCGTGATCTGCGCCCACACCTATCAGTACGAAAGCGGCGACGGGGCCGGCCGGTCGACCTGGGTGTTCGAGATGGACGAGGCCTGCTGGCAGGGCCATGGCTTCACCGAGGCCGACGAGGAGGGATCGCGCGACCGGCTGGCCGCGATCTTCGCCGAAGAGCTGGAGGGCCACCCGCTGCTGCTGAACCGATCGATGTGGCGGCGCTTCCCCCGGATCTTCTGTGAGCGCTGGTCGCATGGGAACATCGTGCTGCTGGGCGACGCCAAGGCCTCGGCGCATTTCTCGATCGGCTCCGGCACCAAGCTGGCGATGGAATGCGCCATCGCTTTGTCGGATGCGGTGGTGGCCCAGGCCGAGACCAGCGTGCCGGACGCCTTCGCCGCCTATGACCGCGCCCGTCGCACCCCGTGCCAGGTCACCCAGCACAATGCCGACGTGTCGCTGGCCTGGTTCGAGCACATGAACCGGTCCTTCGACATGGACCCGATGCAGTTCGCCATGGTGGTGATGTGCCGGGCCAAGTCGATCACCTATGACAACCTCCGCATCCGCGATCCGGAGTTCGTGCGCCGGGCCGACGACGCCTTCTACGACCGGCTGCTGCGCGAGACCGGCGACGATTACCGCCGCAGCCGGCCGACGCCGATGTTCACCCGCTTCCGCCTGCGCGGCATGGAGCTGAACAACCGGGTGGTAATGGCGCCGATGGCGCAGTATTCGGCCGATGCCGAGGGCAACCTGACCGATTGGCATTTCGTGCACTACGCCTCGCACGCCGTCGGCGGCATGGGGCTGATGTTCGTCGAGATGACCTGCCCGTCGCCCGACGCGCGGATCAGCCTGGGCTGCCCCGGCCTGTGGACCGACGCGCAGGAGGCGCAGTGGACCCGGCTGGTCGATTTCGTCCACGGCAGCACCGAGGCGAAGATCGCGATGCAGCTCGGCCATTCCGGGCGCAAGGGGGCGACCCAGCTGGGCTGGGAGAAGGCCGACCATCCGATCGTGGATGCCGGGGCCGGCTGGCCGGTGGTCTCGGCCTCGCCGCTGCCCTGGCTCGACGGCATCAGCCCGGTGCCGAAGGAGATCGACCGCGCCGACATGGACCGGATCACCGCCGAGTTCGTGCGGGCGACGCAGCGGGCGGCGCGGGCCGGCTTCGACCATCTCGAGCTTCACTGCGCCCATGGCTACCTGTTCGCCTCTTTCCTGTCGCCGCTGACCAACACGCGGACGGACGGCTATGGCGGGTCGGTCGAGAACCGGCTGCGCTATCCCTTGGAGGTGTTCCGGGCGATGCGGGCGGTCTGGCCGGAAGACCGGCCGATGTCGGTCCGCATCTCCGCCACCGACTGGAAGGAGGGCGGCATCACCGAGGCCGACGTCTTCGCCGTCACCGAGGCCTTCCGCGATGCCGGCTGCGACCTGATCAACGTCTCGGCCGGCCAGACCGTGGCCGACCAGGAGCCGGTCTATGGCCGCATGTTCCAGGTCCAGTTCGCCGAGGCCATCCGCAACGTGCCGAAGATCGCGACCATGGCGGTGGGCGCCATCACCGAGGCCGGCCAGATCAACACCATCCTGCACACGCGTCGCGCCGATCTGGTGGCCCTCGGCCGGCCGCATCTGTGGAACCCGGCCTTCACGCGCCAGGCCGAGGCCTGGTACGGCACCAAGACCCAGGCTTGGCCGAAGCCTTATTGGCCCGGCCGCGACCAAGCCTTCCGGGAAGTGTCGAAGGCGGCCGAGAAGCAGGCCGAGTTGCAGGTGAAGGCCCGGCCGCGGCGGCACGCTCGGTAGCGGACGAGTCCCTTAACCTGTCATTGCCCGGCTTGACCGGGCAATCCAGGGCCACCAAGAGCCGCTCTGGCCGCCCCTGGATGCCACCCCTCGGACTTGATCCGGGAGCAAGCCGTGGCATGACAAAAAGGGGCAGGGGCTCATGCTCTTCGATCAATGAATGCAGTTGCACATGACTCGCATCACCTGCAGCGGGCTTGACGGCGCCTCGCTTCAGGAGAAACATGCATTTGCAGATATATTGATTTCGATGCGGACGGCGCGCCGCACCCGGCCGGAGAGCCGGGGCGGCCGGCGCCGGTCCTCTGGGGGGCTAAACTATGGCCGAACGGTCATTTGCGCGGGAGGTCGAGGATCTCAAGCTCGGCCAGGGCCAGGTGTTCCGCGGCGAGGGCATCCTCGCCATCACCAAGGCACTGCTGCAGTCCGGCGTGTCCTATGTCGGCGGCTACCAGGGCGCGCCGATCTCGCATCTGATGGATGTGCTGGCCGACGCCAAGGACGTGCTCGACGACCTCGGCGTCCATTTCGAATCCTCGGCGTCGGAGGCGGCGGCCGCGGCCATGCTGTCGGCCTCGGTGATGTATCCGGTGCGCGGCGCCGTGACCTGGAAGTCGACCGCCGGCACCAATGTCGCCTCGGACGCCCTGTCCAACCTGGCCTCGGGCGGCGTCACCGGCGGCGCGCTGATCGTGATCGGCGAGGATTACGGCGAAGGCTCCTCGATCATGCAGGAGCGCAGCCACGCCTTCGCGATGAAGTCGCAGATCTGGCTGCTCGACCCGCGGCCGAACCTGGAGTCGATCGTGCGGGCGGTCGAACAGGGTTTCGAGCTGTCCGAGGCGTCGAACACGCCCGTGATGCTGGAGGTGCGCATCCGCACCTGCCATGTCCACGGCCAGTTCGCGGCCAAGGACAACCGACGGCCCGCCACCACGCTGCGCCAGGCGCTGGAGAACCCGAAGCGCGACACCAGCCGGATCGTGCTGCCGCCCGCCTCGTTCCTGCATGAGAAGGAGAAGCTGGAGCGGCGCTGGCCGGCCGCGGTCGAATACATCAAGGCGCACAAGCTGAACGAGGTCTTCGGCCCGGCGCAGGGCGATGTCGGCATCATCCTGCAGGGCGGCATGTTCAACAACGTGCTGCGCGCGCTGCAACTGCTGGGCCTGGCCGATGTCTACGGCAACTCGGCGGTGCCGCTCTACGTGCTCAACGTCACCTATCCCCTGATCGACGAGGAGGTGGCGGAGTTCTGCGAAGGCAAGAAGGCGGTGCTGATGGTGGAGGAGGGGGCGCCGGAGTTCATCGAGCAGGCGCTGAACACCCTGCTGCGCCGCCGCGACATCCAGACCCGGATCGCCGGCAAGGACATGCTGCCGATGGGCGGCGAATACACCGCGCCGGTCCTGGTCAAGGGCATCGCCGGCTTCCTGGAGCTGCATGACCCGGTGCTGCTGGGCAACCGGCCGCCGCTGCCCGACCCGTCACCGGTGCTGAACCACCCGAAGGTCAAGGCGCTGGCCGAGGTGGTGCCGGCGCGGCCGCCCGGCTTCTGCACCGGCTGCCCGGAACGGCCGATCTTCGCCGCGATGAAGCTGGTGGAGAAGGAACTGGGGCCGCACCACGTCTCGGCCGATATCGGCTGCCACCTGTTCTCGATCCTGCCGCCGTTCAACATCGGCGCCACCACCATGGGCTATGGCCTGGGTCCGGCCTCCGCCTCGGCCTTCAACGTCGAATCCGACAAGCGGTCGATCTCGGTGATGGGCGATGGCGGCTTCTGGCACAACGGCCTGGCCAGCTCGGTCGGCAACGCCGTGTTCAACAAGCAGGACGGCGTCATCCTGGTGGTCGACAACTACTACTCCGCCGCCACCGGCGGGCAGGACATCCTGTCCTCGCGCGCCGACAACCCCGGCCGGGCCACCCAGAACTCGATCGTCGACGCGGTGAAGGGCGTCGGCGCCAGATGGGTCCGGCACATCGACCGCACCTACGACGTCGCCCGCATGCGCGACACGCTGCGCGAAGCGCTGACCACCGCGGCCAAGGGGCCGAAGATCATCGTCGCCTCCTCGGAATGCATGCTGAACAAGCAGCGCCGGGTGAAGCCGGCCCTGGCCAAGGCGGTGCAGGAAGGCAAGCGGGTGGTGAAGCAGCGCTTCGGCGTCGACGAGGATGTCTGCACCGGCGACCATGCCTGCATCCGCCTGTCCGGCTGCCCCTCGCTGTCGGTCAAGCAGACCGACGACCCGCTGAAGGACGACCCGGTCGCGGCGATCGACGACAGCTGCGTCGGCTGCGGCAATTGCGGCGAGGTGTCAGAGGCAGCGGTGCTGTGCCCGTCCTTCTACCGCGCCGACATCATCCAGAACCCGACCTGGTTCGACCGCACCCTGGCCAAAATCCGCGGCGCCGTGATCGGCGCGCTGCAGCGGCGCCGGGCGCGGCATCGCCTGGCGTTCGACGTATGAGCGGCGCCGAGACCAAGGCCCGGCTGTCGACCGACAAGCCGCTGTCGGTGGCGATCCTGGCGATGGGCGGGCAGGGCGGCGGCGTGCTGGCCGACTGGATCGTAGCACTCGCCGAACAGCAGGGCTGGGTGGCGCAGTCCAGCTCCGTCCCCGGCGTGGCCCAGCGCACCGGCGCCACCATCTACTATCTCGAGCTGCTGCCGGCGAAGGACGGGCAGGCGCCCGTCCTGTCGCTGATGCCGACCCCCGGCGACGTCGACATCGTCATCGCCGCCGAGCTGATGGAGGCCGGCCGGTCGGTGCTGCGCGGGCTGGTGACGCCGGATAAGACGGTCCTGGTGGCCTCGACCCATCGGTCCTATGCGGTGGTGGAGAAGCAGGCCCCGGGCGACGGCATCGGCGATCCCGTCACGGTGATCGACGCCACCGAATTCGCCGCCCGCCGCACCATCGCCTTCGACATGCAGGCGGTGGCCGAGAAGGCCGGCAGCGTGGTCTCGGCCGTGCTGTTCGGCGCCCTGGCGGCGGCCGAGGCGCTGCCCTTCGACCGTGCCGCCTTCGAGGCCGCGGTGAGGGCCGGCGGCAAGGGCGTCGAGCCCAGCCTGCGTGCCTTCGCCGCCGGCTTCGCCCGCGCCGTCGAGGCCCCGCACGAACCGGTGGCCAAGGCCCCGGCGAAGCGCCTGCCGGGCCTGCCCGGGCCGACCGGCCATGCCGAGCTCGACCGGCTGGTCGGGCGGATCCGGGACGAGCTGCCGCCGGCGGCCCATGCCATGGCCTTCGCCGGCATCCGCCAGCTGGTCGACTTCCAGGACCCGGCCTATGCCGCCGCCTATCTGGACGAGCTCCGCCGCTTGCGGGCGGCTGATGAGACTGCCGGCGGCGCGGCCCGCGACTTCGCCTTCCTGCAGGCCTGCGCCAAGTATCTCGCCGTGGCCCTGGCCTATGACGATGTCATCCGCGTCGCCGACCTGAAGACCCGCGGCAGCCGCTTCGACCGGGTGAAGGCCGAAGTCGGCTTCAAGCCCGGCCAGGTCGTCACCACCACCGAATTCATGCATCCGCGCTTCGAGGAGGTGGCCGGCACCCTGCCGCGGCGGCTCGGCCTCTGGCTCGAACGCCATCCCGGCGTGTTCCGCACCTTCGGGCCCCGGCTCGACCGCGGCCGGCGGGTGCGCACCGGCACGATCGGCTGGTTCCTGGCGCTGTACCTGCTGGGCGGCCTGCGCCGCATCCGCCGCTCCACCCTGCGCCACGCCCGCGAGATGGCGCATCTCCAGGCCTGGCTGGCCACGGCCGAGGCGGCGCTGGCCCGGGACTACGAGCTGGCGGTCGAGATCGTCGGCTGCCGACGGCTGGTGAAGGGCTATTCCGACACCCATGCCCGCGGCGCCTCGAAATTCGACCGGGTGCTGGCGGCCCTGCCCATGCTGCAGGGCCGGGCAGACGCGGCGGCGTGGCTGGGGCGGCTGAAGCAGGCGGCGCTGCTGGACGAGGAGGGTACCGCCCTGGACGGCGCGCTGAAGACCATCGCCAGCTTCGCCGGCGAGGCGGCTCCTGCCGGCTTCGCCGGCGACGCCGGGGGGAGGGCGGCTTGACCGGGCCGCGCGACAGCACCGGCGTCCTGCACCGCCCCGATCCCGGTCCGGACAAGGGCGCGGCGCGCCCGACCATGGGCGAGATCGGGCTGAACCACTTCGCGCCCTATCTGATGAACCGGGTGATCGCGCGCTGGAACGCCAACCTGGCCGAGGCGCTGAAGGGCCACGACGTCAGCACGGCAAAGATGCGGGTGCTGGCGGTGCTCAGCGTCACCGGCGGGTTGACCATCAACGAGCTGTCGGTGTTCGCGGTCACCGAGCCCTCGACCATGAGCCGCACCCTCGACGCCATGGAGGGGCAGGGGCTGATCCGACGCGAGCAGCGGGCCGGCGACCTCCGGGTGCGCGAGATCTCGATCACCGAGGAGGGGCGGCGCCTGTTCGACCTGCTGTGGCCAACGATGCACGACATGTTCGGCCAGATGTTCGAAGGCGTCGGCGAGGCCGAGTACCAGGGTTTCATCGCTACCCTGCGCAAGGTTCTGCTCAACATCCGCCAGCATCAGATCTGAGGGCGGGCCGGAATCCGTCCAGGCGCGTTACCCTTGAGATGACAGAAGCACCAACCTTCATCGGCACGGCGGGGTGGAGCGTGCCGTCGCGCTACGCCGACCGGTTTCCGGCCGAGGGCTCGCATCTCGAGCGCTATGCGCAGCGGCTGAACGCGGTCGAGATCAACACCTCCTTCTACCGCCCGCATCGCCGGACCACCTATGAGCGCTGGGCGGCCAGCGTGCCCGAGGATTTCCGCTTCGCGGTGAAGCTGCCGCGGACCCTCACCCATGAGCGCCGGCTGGTGGATGGCGAGGACCTGATCGACCGTTTCGCGGCCGAGGTCGGAGGGCTGGGCGCGAAGCTCGGGGGCCTGCTGGTCCAGCTGCCGCCCAGCCTGCCGTTCAAGGCCGATGCGGTCGGGGCCTTCTTCACCGCCCTGCGTCGCCGAATCGATGCGCCGACGGCCTGCGAGCCGCGCCACCCCAGCTGGTTCGTGCCGGAAGCGGAGGCGCGGCTTGCGGCGTTGGAGGTCGCCCGGGTCGCCGCCGACCCGCCCCGTGCCGCAGGGGCGGACCAACCGGGCGGCTGGGGCGGGCTGGTCTATTATCGGCTGCACGGATCGCCGCAAATCTACGTCTCGGACTACGACGACACCTTGCTTGCCACGATGCGGCGGCGGCTGGCCGGGCATCGCCAAGCGGGCATCCCCGCCTGGTGCATTTTCGACAACACCGCGGCCTTCGCCGCGCTGGGCAACGCGCTCACGGTCGCGGGCCGGTAGCCGCCTCCGCTACCGCGTTCGGGGCCGGATTCACCGCCTCCGCCTCCACCAGGTAGCGGTAGGGGCCCGGGGTGGTGGCGTTGAACGGCCAGCAGGTGGCCAGCACCAGGTTGCGGCCGGGGGCCTGGGGATCGATGCCCGAGACGTCCCAGGTCGCCACCCGCGTGCCGGTCACCCGGAAGGCCACGCGGCGGCCGTCGCGGCGGGTGACATCGATCTCGTCGCCGACCTTCACATCCGCCAGGAAGCGGAAATGGGTGTCGCGATGGGCGGCATAGACGGCGGTGCCGGGTTCGCCGGCCTCCGGCGTGTCCTCGACATGGCCGGGGCCGAAGGCCAGGGCCTGGCCGCTGCTGCCGGCCAGGGCGATGGCGCTCTTCTCCAGCCGCGGTAGGTCGATCCGCGCCACCGGCCAGGTGTCGGCCCAGGGCCAGGGCTTGGCCGCCTCGCCGGTCGCCAGGGTCTCGGCGAAGGCGCGGTCGAGCAGGAACTGGGCCAGCGTCGCCTTGGCGTGGATCCAGACGCCCTGGCCGGCCAGGCCCAGCCCGGCCAGGATCAGCAGCAGGGCGATGACCCGCAGCCGGGGCCGGCCCCGCGGGCGCGGCTGGCGCTGCGGCCGGGCCTGGCGCTGCCCGGCCAGGGGGTGGGACAGCGGCAGGGTCGCGCTCATGCCCGGCCTCCCGTCGACCGGCGGCTGAACCGGAAGACGGCCAGGCCGGCGAGCAGCAGCAGGGCGCCGGCCAGGATCCGCAGTTCGGCATCGGTCGCGGTCACCGGCAGCACGACCTCCTCGACCGGCGTCGGCTTGTGGGCCGCCGCGGGTTCGGTGGACCGGGCCGCGGCGGGCAGCAGCAGCGCGGCCTCGCGGAACTCGGCGGGCGGCGAAGCCTTGTCCGCGCCGAACACCTTTTCGAAATCCCAGCCCGAGGGCAGGTTCAGCGGGATGTCGCTGCGGCTCAGCGGTGCCCCGTCCGGCCGGCGCGGGGTCTTGTCGACCGCGACCAGGCTGGTCAGCCGGGTCACCAGGCGGTGCTGCAGCGCCAGGGCCAGGATGCGTTCGTCGGCCTGCTCCGGCGTGATCTGGCGCAGGGTCTGCGCCACCTCGGCGTCGGCGATCTTGCGCCGGGCCCACAGCTTCGACAGCCCGGCGCCTTCGGCCGCCTGCGCCACCGGCAGGGTGACGGTCCAGGGCCGGTCGCCGATCATGCCCTTGATCTCGATGGTGCCGGACAGCGTGGCAAGCTTCGCCGCCAGCACCACCGGCTCGCCGCGATACAGGTCGGGCAGGCTCTCCGGCGTCACATCCGCGTCGCCGGCCGAGACCCGGGCCGACAGGTTGGTGACGACGGGGCTCTCCAGCTTCTCGAACAGGCTGCGCATCCGCTCCTCGACCTGCTCGGTCGACCCGATCTGGGTGAAGGTGCCGCGGCCCAGCTCGGCGGCGCGGTTCATCAGGTAGGAGTTGGGGGCCGAGCCGATGCCGACCATGAACACGCGCGACCGGCCGCGCAGAGCGCTGATGGTGTCGAACAGCTGCTGCTCGTCGCCGATCGCGCCATCGGTCAGGAACACCACCTGGCGCAGCCGGGCCGCCCCATCGGTGCTGCGATCGGCCAGGGCCGCCCGCATCGCCGGCACCATCTCGGTGCCGCCCGACGCCTGCAGGCCCGAGACGAAGCCGCGGGCGGTGCCGATATGCTCGGCGTCGGCCGGCACCGCGTCCGGGAACAGCACGTCCAGCGTGTCGTCGAAGCGCACCACGTTGAAGCGGTCGGCGGGGGACAGCCGGCCGAGGGCGTAGAGCAGGCTGGCCTTGGCCTGGGCCATCGAGGTGCCGCCCATCGAGCCGGAATTGTCGATGACGAAGACGACGTCGCGCGGCCGCTTGTCCTCCGCCTGGGCCAGGGCCGGCGGGGTGACGAAGGCCAGCAGGTAGTCGTCGCCGGCCACGGTCTCACGGAACAGCCCGACCGAGGGCGCGGTGCCGGCGGCCGGCGTCCAGCTCAGCTCGAAATCGCGGTTGGCGGGCACCGGGCCCTTCATCCGGATGACGCGGCTGTCCGGGCCTGGCGCATCGATGTCGACGGCATGGTTGGCGCTGACCACCTCGCCCAGCGGGAAGCCGGCCTGCAACCGCACCGTCAGCGTCACCGGGTTCAGCGGAGCGCTGCGGCGCGGATCCGCCACCGGCGGGGTGATGCGGTCGCGGTCCGGCACCGGGTCGGCGGTCCGGCCCCAGCCGTTGCCGCCGGGCGCAAGGTCGACCGTCTGCGCCACCGGCGCCGGGCTGTAGCGCGGCGCCACCACCAGCGGCACGCGCAGCGAGAACGCGCTGCCCGACTGGTGCACGCTCTCCTGGTACTCGATCTGGATCATCACGGTCTCGCCCGGGCCGACATTGGCGACCGAGGTGGTGAACAGGTTCGGCCGCTCCTCCTCGACCAGGCCGGCGGTCTGGCCGGCCTGCTTCGCCGCCTCATAGGTCCGGCGCGCCTCCTCGCGGGCGGCGATGTCGCCGGTGATGACGCGATCGCCGACCACCATCTTCAGCGTGTCGACCGCCCCGTCCTCCGGCAGCGGATAGACGTAGACGGCCTCGACCCAGCCATCGGTCGGGTTCTGGAACAGCTGGGTGACGCGGGCCCGCGCCGTCGGGCCGCTGACCGTCAGGTCGACATCGGTGCCCAGGCGCGGCGCCTCGACATAGCGGCCCTTCTCGGTGGCGCGGAACAGCAGCGAGCCGGATTGCATCTCACCCGGTGTCACCAGGCTGGGCCCGATCTCGGCCCGCGCCGGGTGCCCTGCGACCAGCAGCGTCGCCACCGCCAGCAGGACAGACAGCAGCAGCAGCGGTGCGGCGTGGCCGAACAGGGCCTGGAAAGACGGCCACAGACCTGTGGTCGTCGCTTGCGTCGTTGGTGCCATGAAACCCTCCTGAACCCCTGTCCTCCTCCCCGGAGGCCGTGGTCTTTTGTCGGTCCGGCGGGCTTTGTCCGGCCACGGTGATGATCCGGCTTGTTCGGCAGGGCGTGGTCGGGATAGGTCTTGCTCCGCACCGTGCTGTGCGGATCGGTGCGGATTTGTCCGGAGGAGGGCGGTTTGGTCGGCTTGTCGACGCACGCGGCGGACCACGAGCTGTCGGAGGAGCAGAGCCACGCCGTCGCCGCCCTGGTGCGGGAGGAGCTGGCGCGCCGCCGCATCTCGCGCCAGTTCCTGGCCGACCAGGCGAAGATCAGCATCTCGACGCTGGAGAAGGCGCTGTCCGGACGCCGGCCCTTCACCCTGGCCACGCTGATCCGGCTGGAGGAGGCGCTGGGCGTCAAGCTGCGGCACGCCGAGCCGCGCCCGGCCGCCCCCGTCGCCGCCGTGCCGCCGCCCCCGCCGGTCGGGGTGGCGCCGGCGGATCTCGGCTATTATGTGCGGCCGGCGGTGTCCTGGATCGAAGGCGTGTACCTGACGCTGCGGCCGTCCTTCGGCGACCGCAGCGCGATCTACGCCTACCGCACCGAGGTGTTCTGGGACGATGCGGCCTCGCACCTGTCGTTCCGGGAATCCGAGCGGGTCGACGCCGCCTTCACCCAGCACGGCGCGATCTCGATCCCGAACCAGTCCGGCCACATCTACCTGGTCACCAACACCCATGGGCAGTACCGGCTGGCGATCGTCGGCCGCCCGACCATCGCCGGCGAGATGCACGGCATCCTGACCACGCTGCAGGCCGGGCCGGGATCGCAGCTGACGCCGGTGGCGGCGCCGATCGTGTTCGTGCCGATGGCAGCGGCGGGCGCGGCGGAATTCGGCCGCATCTCCGCCGGCCACGCCTGCCATCCGCGCTACCGCGACTATCTCCGGCGCACGGTGGAGGAGCCGTTCGCGCGGTTCCTGCCGATCGTGGGCGACTGAGGGCTGTCTAGTCCGAGATCAGGCCATAGGATTCGAGTAGCTGCAGGCCGAGCCGCTGCGGCTCCGGCGGCGCCACGCAGCGCGCGCTCACATCCCGGCCATAGGCCTTGAAGCTGGGCAGCTCGGTCAGGGCGGCGGCGTCGTCGGCCCGGGTGTTGACGAACAGGTGCATCCATTCGTCCCCGTCGCGGAACAGCAGGTAGGCGATGCCGTCCGGCCGCACGGCCCGCAGCTCGGCGAACACCGCCCGGGCCAGGGCCTCGTTCTCGGCGGCGTGCTCCGGCCTGGTCGTGTAGCGCACCAAAGTCAGCCTCTGCATGGTCTGGTCCTTCCGTCGGGCGGCGCGCAGGATGCGCGCCATCGGGTCCAGGACGCCCGGGCGGGCCGGAAGGATTCCCGCCGGAACTATTTTCGCGGCGGCGCATCCTTCGGCCGATGTCCGGCGTCTCAGGGCCGGGGCTCCGTCACCCGGCGGAGCCGAACGGGAAGGGGCGGGCATGCCCGATGGAAGCTCGGAGGCCTTCGGCCGGCTGATGGCGGAGCTGCGGCCGCGCCTGCATCGCTACTGCGCCCGCATGGTCGGATCGGCGATCGACGGCGAGGATGTGGTGCAGGAGGCGCTGGCCAAGGCGGCGGAGGCGTTCCCGGCCGCCGGGCCGATCGAACGGCCGGACAGCTGGCTGTTCCGCATCGCCCACAACGCGGCGCTCGACGCCCTGCGGCGCCGCCGACGGCGGGCGGAGATCGGGTCCGATGTCGCTCTGGCCGGGCTGGCGGAAGCCGGTGCCGGCGCCGATGCCCAGGTGGCGGCGACCGCCAGCCTGGCGACCCTGCTGCACCTGCCCGTGGCGCAGCGGTCGAGCTTGGTGCTGATCGACGTGCTCGGCCATTCCCTGGTTGAGACGGCCGACATCCTCGGCCTCAGCGTCCCTGCGGTGAAGGCGGCGCTGCACCGTGCCCGTGTCCGGCTGAAGGGGCTCGCCGACGCCCCCGAGGCGCCGGCACCTGTGCTGGCGGTGGCGGATCGGGCCCGGCTGCGCGCTTACGCCGACCGGTTCAACGCCCGCGACTTCGAAGCCCTGCGCGACCTGCTGGCCGAGGATGTGCGGCTCGAGCTGGTCAATCGAACCCGCCTGGCTGGTCGGGAGGTCTCGACCTATTTCGGCCGCTACGCCGCGGTCTCCGACTGGCATCTCTCGCCCGGCCTGGCGGAAGGCCGTCCGGCGCTGCTGGTCGGCGATCCGGCCGATCCAGCGGGCGCCGTCCGCTATGTGATCCTGCTCGGCTGGGCCGATGGGCGGATCGCGACGATCCGCGACTTCCGCCATGCGGCCTATGCGACCGAGGGCATGGTCCTGTCGCGTCTCTAGACCGAACCTCCGCCCACCGGCGTTTGCGGTCATCGGCCTCCGTCCTATGATCGTCGGAGCGGCGCCCGAGTCTCGCCTCGGCGGGCGCGGGAGAGACGGGGTCCCGATGCGCTTTCACGCCGATCTGCACGTCCATTCCAAGCATTCGCGGGCGACCAGCCGCGACCTCGACCTCGAGCACCTGGCCCATTGGGCGGCGCGCAAGGGCATTGGCGTGGTCGGCACCGGCGACTGCGTCCACCCGGTCTGGCTGGCCGAGCTGAAGGACAAGCTGGTGCCGGACACGCCCGGCCTGTTCCGCCTGCGACCGGATCTCGAAGCCGCGGTGATGGCGACGCTGCCGGCGCCGTGCCGCACCCCGGTTCGGTTCATGCTGTCGACCGAGATCTCGACCATCTACAAGAAGGGCGACCGCACCCGGAAGATCCACCACCTGATCTACGGGCCGGATTTCGCGACGATCGACCGGCTGCAGGCCAGCCTGGCGCGGATCGGCAACATCGCCTCGGACGGGCGGCCGATCCTGGGCCTCGATTCCCGAGACCTGCTGGAGGTCACGCTGGCCTCCGGCCCGGATGCCTATCTGGTGCCGGCCCATATCTGGACGCCGTGGTTCGCGGCGCTGGGGTCGCAATCCGGCTTCGATTCCATCGCCGACTGCTACGGCGACCTGTCCGACCACATCTTTGCGGTCGAGACCGGCCTGTCCTCCGACCCGGCGATGAACTGGCGGGTGTCGTTCCTCGACCGCTACCGCCTGACCTCGAACTCCGACGCGCATTCGCCGGGCAAGCTGGGGCGCGAGGCGACGGCCTTCGACTGCGACCCGGACTACCACGCCATCCGCCGGGCGCTGGAGACCGGCGACGGCTATGTCGGCACGGTCGAGTTCTTCCCGGAGGAGGGCAAGTACCACGCCGACGGCCACCGCAAATGCGAGGTGCGGCTGAGCCCGCAGGAGACGCTGGCGCTGGGCGGTCGCTGCCCGGTCTGCGGCCAGCCCTTGACCATCGGCGTGTCGCACCGGATCGACCGCCTGGCCGACCGCACCGAAGCGGAGGCGTTGCCGCCAGCCACGGCGGGCGAGGTCACCAGCCTGGTGCCGCTACCGGAAATCCTGTCCGAGCTGCTGTCGAGCGGCCCGGCCACCAAGGCGGTGGAGCGCAGCTACGACCGCGTGATCGGCACGCTGGGGTCGGAGCTGTCGATCCTGGGCGAGATGCCGGTCGAGGACATCGCCCGCGCGGAGTCCGAGCTGCTGGCCGAGGCGGTGACCCGGCTGCGCCGCGGCCAGGTGATCCGCGACGCCGGCTATGACGGCGAATACGGCGTGATCCGCCTGTTCGAGCCGCAGGAGCTGAAGAGCCGCACCGCGGGAGGGTTGCTGTTCGACCTGCCGCAGTTGCGGGCGACGCCCTCGTCCCAACCCATACCCCGTTATCCCCGCGAAAGCGGGGATCTCCTGGCGGCTGAATCGGAGGAAGATTCCCGCTTTCGCGGGAATGACGATGAAGGGAAGGGAGCAGAGGTTCCAAGCGTCCCCAGCGCAACGACCTTGGCCCCCGGCCTTCTCGACCGCCTCGACCCCAACCAGCGCGCCGCTGCGGCGATGGTGGATGGGCCGCTGCTGATCGTCGCGGGGCCGGGCTCGGGCAAGACCCGCACCCTGACCCATCGCATCGCCCATCTCGTCGCCGACCACGGTGTGGCGCCCGCAGCCTGCCTCGCCATCACCTTCACCCGCCGGGCGGCGGCGGAGATGCGGGAGCGGCTGGAGGCGCTGCTGCCCGGGCGGGCCGGGCGGATGCCGATCCACACCTTCCATTCGCTCGGCCTCGCCATCCTGCGCGAGCATGGCGAGGCGGCGGGGCTGCACCGCGACTTCAAGGTGGCGGGCGAGGCCGAGCGGACCGCGCTGCTGGTCGAAGTGCTGGATCTCTCGCAGCGCAAGGCAGAGCGGCTGCTGCGCGCGATCTCGCGGACCAAGCGGACCGGCGCGGCCACCGATCTCGATGCCGCCGAGGCCCTGGCGCGCTACGATGAGGCGCTGGGCCTGCGCAACTGGATCGATTTCGACGACCTGATCGGCAAGCCGATCGCGGCGCTAGAGGCCGATCCCGGCCTGGTCGCGCTGTATCGCGACCGCTTCCGCCACGTCTCGGTCGACGAGTTCCAGGATGTCGACGACAGCCAGGTGCGGCTGCTGTCGCTGCTGGTGCCGCCGGGCGGTAATCTCTGCGTCATCGGCGATCCGGACCAGGCGATCTACGGCTTCCGCGGCGCCGACGCCTCCTGTTTCGACCGCTTCCACCACGACCATCCCGGAGCCGCGGTGGCCCGGCTGAAGCGCAACTACCGGTCGACCGGCACCATCGTCACCGCCGCCTCCCGCTTCATCGGCGCCGACGGGCGCGTCGAGCCGGCCGCCGAGATCGTCCGCGCCATGCAGGACCGCATCTCCGCCCATGCCGCGCCCAGCGACAAGGCCGAGGCCGAGTTCGTGGTGGCGGAGGTCGAGGCGCTGCTGGGCGGCCACAGCTTCTTCTCGATCGACAGCGGCCGGTCGGACGGCACGGCCCGCGGCGAGATCGGCTTCGCCGATATCGCGGTGCTGTACCGCACCGATGCCCAGGCCGATGTCGTGGCCGAAGCGCTGGCCCGTGCCGGCATGCCGTTCAAGCGCAGCTCGCTGGCCCCGCTGGCCGAGGACCCGGCGGTGCGGGCGCTGCTCGCGGCGCTGGAGCAGGAGGCGGAGGAGGCGGACCTGCCGCAGCAGCTGCAGCGGGCGGCGGAGCGGCTGCGGCACGAGGGCGCCGACCCGGCCTCGGCCACCGCCGCGCTGCAGCGGCTGGCGCTGATCGCGGCGCGGCTGGATGAGCGGGAGGCCGACCGCGCCGGCTTCCTGGCCGCAGTGGCGTTGGCGACCGAGGCGGATTTCTGGGACCCGCGCGCCGACCGGATCTCGCTGCTGACCCTGCACGCTGCCAAGGGGCTGGAATTCCCGGTGGTGTTCGTGCTGGGGCTGGAGGACGGGGTGCTGCCGCTGCGCTTCGGCGAATCCGACCCGGCGGCGGTGGCCGAGGAGCGGCGGCTGTTCTATGTCGGCATGACCCGGGCGATGGACCGGCTGTTCCTGTGCCGGGCCCGCGAGCGGCGCTGGCGTGGCGGCATGGTCCGGTTCGAGCCGTCGCCCTTCCTCGGCGAGATCGAGGCCGAGCTGCTGGCCCATCGCCGCACCGATCCGGCGCCACGACGCGCGCCCGACCGGCAGTTGACCCTGTTCTAGGCGTATGTTGGGTTCGCAAGGGCGAACCCAACCTACGATGCACTCAATGCAGTGACAGCCGGGGCACGCCCTCCGCCACGCCGCTGCGGCGCATGGCCGCCCGCAGGCGCGGCGTGATCGCGTCGGACGGGTCCAGCTGCAGCCCGGGGACCACGACCTTGGCGACCGGGATCCCGAACTCGGCGCGGGTCAGATCGGCGAAGCGGGCCTGGAAGCCGGCGGCCTGAAGGCGGCTCACGACCCAGTCGACGGCCTCGGCGGGATCGAGTTCATCTGTCGCGGGATGCCGCCGCGGGCCCAGGGCCGAATGCAGCAGCGGCTGCGTGTCCGGCAGGATCTCGGCCCCGCGCCGCAACTGCTCGATCTCCTGCTCGCTCAGCTCATGGTCCGGGTTGGCGTGCCGCTTCACGTCGATCAGGTGATAGCCCAGCTCGTACTGGCACATCTCCCGGATGGCGGAGCCGGCGGCCCGGTCCGGCGACAGGGCTGCGGCCAGGCCGCAGGCGATCCGCCGGCCGTCGCGGTTGACCGACAGCGCGGCGACGCAAGGGATGCCGATCTCGGTGGTGACGTCGAGCAGCCAGGTCGCACGGCGGTCCGAGCCGCGCCGGATCTCGCGCAGCAGCTCCGACGCCTGCAGCGACGCGATGCCGTCCAGCGGCAGGACGGCGGCGGGTTGCCCGCCATGCCACCACAGTGCCGCCGCGTCGCGCTCGACCAGCTCCAGCAGGCCGCGCAGCACCGCCTCCTCCAGCGTCGGGGCGGCGGCGCAGCCGATGCTGAGCGGCGCGGCGGCGCGGGCGGCATCGGGCGAGGACGGGCGGCGCAGGCACAGATCGGCCGGCAGGATGGTCGCGGCCCCGTCGCCCAGCCGGCGGGCGGGCAGCCAGGGCAGCGTTGCCAGCGATGAGGCGTCGTCCAGGCACAGCGAGGCCGCCAGCGCCGATCGTTCGGCTGGGGTGAAGCCTTCGAGCATGGCCGGGTCGGGGCGGGCGAGGGCCTCGTCGCCGCGCTCGAGTTGCGAGGCGTATTCCACGGCCTCTCCGACGCTGGCCTCGAAGGCGCGGCCGGGTTCCAGCGCCGCCCCGATGGTGCTGACCGGGGCCGCCTCGCCATCCCGGCCGTCGATGGCGCGGGCATCGAACATCCCCAGGAAGAACAGCAGCCCGGGCGCATCGGGGCCGCGATAGGGCAGCAGCGTGCCCATCCGCGCCGCGAAACGCAGCAGCCCGGCCCGGTTGTCGATCTCCGCGGGCGAAAGCTGGTCCCGGGCATAGCCCAGCGAGGCCAGGAACTGCGCAGCCTCCGGCGACGACCCGGCATCGCCGCCGGCCAGGGCCTCGGCTGCCTCCAGATAGGGCGGGCCGTTCCATCCGTTCCGCACGCAGGCACTCCCTCGAAACCACCACGCCGATGCCGCAATTCGCCACGGACGGTCCGCGGCCGGGCGCGATTAAACCGCAATCGGACGCTACCTCAAAAGGGTTCCCGTGCCGGTGGTTGCGAGGTCTTCCGGCCTCTGTGGAGGTGTCATCCCATGTCGACCTCTCGCCGCCAGATCCGAGGCGTGCTGTTCTACGCGCTCGGCGTCGGCGCCTTCGCCACCATGGACGCCTTCGCCCGGCATCTGAGCCGGGGCTATCCGATCGTCGAGATCGTCCTGCTGCGTGCCGTGCTCGGCTACCTGCCGATCCTGGTTCAGTACCAGCTGGGCGCGACCAGGGGCCGGCGCGCGGTCCGGTCGCAGGCGCCGGGGCTGCAGCTGCTGCGCGGCGGGTTGATGCTGGCCGCCTCCGCGACCTTCTTCCTCAGCCTGTCGCAGCTGTCGCTGGCCGATGCGACGGCGATCTCCCTGATCGCGCCGCTTCTGATGGTGCTGTTCGGCGTCTACGTCCTGCGCGAGCCGTCGAGCAGGGAGATGTATGTGGCGATCGCCATCGCCCTGGTCGGGGGCCTGCTGATCGTCCGCCCCTATGCCGACAGCCTGAGCCTCTATGCCGTGGCGGCGCTGGCGTCGGCGGTATTCTATGCGCTCGCCGCCGTCGCCACGCGGAGGCTGGGACAGTCGGATCCCGCGATCGTGACCGCGCTGTGGGGCAACACCACCATGCTGGTGGTCGCGGCCGCCCTGGTGATTCCGACCGGGTGGGTGTGGCCGACGGCGGGCGACTGGTGGCCGATCCTGGGCATGGGGCTGGCCGGGGGCGTCGCCAACATCCTGTATATCGCGGGCTTGCGGATGAGCCGGGTCTCGGAGGTCGCGGTGATCGACTACACGATCTTCGCTTGGGCCGCGGCCTTCAGCGTCCTGGTCTTCCAGGAGACCCTCTCCGTCGCCGGGCTGGTCGGGGCCGGCCTCATCGCGGCCAGCGGCGCCTACAGAGCATTCGGGAAGTGGCGCAGATCCGGGAGGCCGGCGGTGCTGGCGTGGCCCCGCCGGACCCCGGTCCGGCGGCTGCGAGTGTCCGCACCATAGCAAGACGGCAACCGCCTGTGGCCCGATGGCGGCGGTCATCGGGCCTGCGGCTGTTTGCCCGCCCTTGGGAGGCCCAAGGACAGGAAAACAACAGGCGGCATCCGCGGCAGGATCGTGGTATCGATCTGCATCAAGTTTGTTGCGGTTTAGTGCCATTTTGAGACATGAAGTCGCGCATTGGCGCGTGTCCGTGGGCGGGTGATGGAAATACAGCCGATAGGACCCTTGAGCGACGCCCGGGTGAGCCTGACCACGCTGGGCCAGGTCTCGCTTCGTGCCGACGGCGCGCCGATCACCATCGCGAACCGCAAGTCCCAGGCGCTCCTGGCCTATCTGGCGACCACCCTGCACGGCCGCGAAAGCCGTGAGCGCACGGCGGGGCTGCTGTGGAGCGAGTATGAGGAGGAGAAGGCCCGCGCCTCGCTGCGCCAGACCATCGCCGACCTGCGTCGCGCCGTCGCCACCCACGGCTCGTCCTTCTTCTCGGCTGACCGCCTGACCATCAATGTCGACCTCAGCCAGCTGCATGTCGACTGCCTCGCCATCCTGAGGGATCTCGAGGCCGGCAACATTCCCGCGGTGCTGCTGTCGGAGAAGCGCTTGCCGGACAGCTTCCTGGCCGGGCTCGACGACATCGACCCGGCCTTCCGCGCTTGGTTGCTGGTGCAGCGCCAGATCCTGCAGGAGCGGTTTCTGCGCGAGCTCGAAGACCGGCTGCCGACCACGTCCGACCCGCGCGTGGTCAAGCGCATCGGCACCGCCATCGTCAACCTGGACCCGACCCATGAGGTCGGCTGCCGCGCCGTGATCGAGGCCTGCGCCCGCCTCGGCGACATGGGCGGGGCTCTGCGCGCCTATCGCGAGCTGTGGGACCTGCTGGACCAGGAATTCGGCATGGAGCCGTCGCAGGAGACCCTGGACCTGATCCTGCGGGTCAAGGGCGGGGAGTTCGGCGACGCGAAGGGCGCGGCGCAGGCGGTCAGCGTCCCGGGCGAAACCTCGGCGCCGGTCCCTGCGCCCGTCTCGTCGATGTCCCTGCCGGCGGCCCTGGCCAGCCGCGGCCAGGCCATCGTGGTCACCGATTTCGACACCACGGACATCGCCCAGGACCACCAGGGCATGGCTCGGGCGTTCCGGCACGAACTCATCGCCTCGCTAGTCCGGTTCCGCGGCTGGAGCATCATCGACGGCAGCGAATCCGTGGCCCTGGCCCAGGTGCCGAACGCCTTTCGTATCGATGGCACCGCCCTGGAGGACGAGTCCGGAACCCGCTTCATCCTGACACTCAAGGATGCCGCGGATGGGCGCTTCATCTGGAGCGAGCGCTTCACCATCGTCGAGCATGGCTGGCGGCCGGCGCAGCAGCGCATCATCCGCCGTATCGCCGGCGCCCTCGACATCAACCTGTCGACCGAGCGGCTGACGCAGATTTCCGGCAGCCCGGAGCTGTCGCTGGCGCACCATGACCGCTGGCTGCGCGGACACGCGATGATGCTGCAGTGGCGGCCCCAGGACGAGGCGCGCGCCGAATCGATCTTCCGGTCGTTGGTCGAGGAGGCGCCGAGCTTCGCGCCGGCCTATACGAGCCTGTCGCAGATCCTCAACTCGCGCCATCTGATCTTCCCCGGGACGCTCCGGACGGCGGCCTGGCACCAGGAGGCGCTGCAATTCGCCAAGATGGCGGTCCAGCTCGACCCGCTCGACACGCGCTCGCATCTCTGCCTGGCCTGGGCCTACGCGATGAGCTCGCATTTCGACAAGGCGCCGCTCAGCTACCAGCTCGCCCTGGATCTCAATCCCAACGACCCCCTGACCCTGGCGTCCTCGTCCCTCGGCTTCGCCTATTGCGGCGACGTGGCCCAGGCTGCGGCGACCGCCGACATGGCGCTGGACCTCGGCCTGGGCATCTCGCGGTTGCATTGGGGCTATCAGGCCGGCGTGCGCTTCATCCTCGGCGACTATGACGGGGCGATCGCCGCCGCGGAGAATGCCGGCGATGTTCTCTACTATCTCGGCGGCTGGAAGGCGGCCGCCCATGCGCTTGCCGGCGACCGCGAAGCAGCCCGGACCGAAGGCGCGCGCTTCGTCGAGATGGTCCAAGGCTCCTGGTTCGGCGAACCCGAGCCGGACGAGACGGTGATCGCGAACTGGCTGCTGCATTGCTTTCCGATCGCCGACCGCAAGGTCTGGGAGGCTTTGCGAAGCGGGCTCGCCATCGCCGGCCTGGTTGCCAGGCAGGCGATGGACGCCCCGTTCACACCGGCGCTGCGGTCAGCGGCAGCCTCGAATCGTGTAATCCGAGATGCGTGAGTAGTAGAACTCGATATTGTCGAACGGCTTCTCGCCGGTCAGCATGTCGAGATAGAAATGCGGCGGGTCGTAGGACGCGACGCCCGGGTTTTCCTTGGCCTGCTTCTTGGCCCGCGCTTCCGATTCCGAGACCTGGCGGTTGGGCGGCAGGCGCAGGATGAAGTGGTGGTCGTCGCCCTGGCAGATCTCCAGCGTCTCGTAGCGCTCGGGAATGTCGACCAGCCCCTTCAGCTGCTGGCGGAACTCCGCCATGTCGGCCGGCCGCGTCTCCGGCTTCTGGGCCCACAGCACGACCTTCCGGCCGGCCGCTTCGTAGTCCAGAATCTTCATCGGCTTCAGTTCGTCTTTAGTCGGCATGAACGTCCCCTCCTGGTGGTCATCGGACGCCCCCGGCGGGGGCGCGGCGATCGGGTGGATCAGATGAAAGGCGGCTCGACGGATTCGAGCTTGAGCGCCTTGGCGATGAAGGTGATCAGCCCGCTCATCGTCCCCGGCACGGTGCTGCCGAACACGTGCCTCACCGCCTGGTCGGTGGTGATGCCGGCCACCGGGTCGATGCCGTCCTCGATCAGGTCGCGCGACTGCTCCAGCGACCCGGCGAAGGCGTCGGCAACGATGATCGAGCCCAGCGTGCCGAAGCTCTTGCCGTCGGTCTCGTGCGCCGCCTCGAACAGCAGGTAGAACAGCAGCGGCGGGTCCTGGGCGATGGCGTCGCGCTCATCGGCGGTGAACGCGACCGTGGTGCCGGCGTCCAGCCAGGCGCGCAGCGTGGCGGTGCGGTGCTCGCGGTCGGCCAGCAGCGGCGACTGGTCCAGCACCGCGGCCGGCAGCAGCTCGGCCAGGGAGTTGACGGTGCGCAGGCCGCTCAGCGAGCCGCGGACGAGGTCGCGGTACAGCAGTCCCGACAGGTTGGTGTCCCAGCTGCCGTCCTGGGTGCCCGGCACATAGACGTTCCGGAACAGGGTGTCCTTCTGCATGATCGGGTTGAAGGACGGGCCGATGCGGCGGCTGAGCTGCGGCCGGGATCCGTCGATCGAGAAGAAGCGTGACCATTCGGCGACCCAGATGTCGCGGATCGGCGTCTCGCGCGGGCGGCGGGCAGACGAGGTCGCGATCACGTCGGCGACGCCTTCGAGGTCGGTCTGCCGGCTCATCCGGTAGCTCATGCGCACCATGGCATGGCCCAGGCGGTAGGCGGCGTCGCAGAACTCGATCGGCAGCCGGCCGTCGGGGGTGTCAGCCAGCGGCCGCGGCCGGTCCTGGTTGTACAGCGCCCAGACCTGCGGCCGGATCAGCCGCGGCAGCAGGTCGTGCACCACGATGCCGCGAAACACCGCCGCCGTGATCTGCCGCGCCAGGCCGAAGCGCGAGAAGCTCAGCAGCTCGGTCGCGGCGCTGACCTCGGCCGGGAACGGGTTGCGGTCGCGCAGGATGTCGATGACGGCGTTGTGGAACATCAGGAACAGCGTGGTGACCTGGGACAGGTTCACGTTGTCGTCGTTGCGCGGATCGGTCAGCAGCGTGTCGGCGGCGCCTTCGTTCACCGCATCGCTCAGCCCCTCGATCCGGGCGCGCGGGATGTCGCGCGCGGTGTGCACCGGGCAGGCCGGGTTGGGGCGGTGGGTCTGGGTGATCCTAATATGGCCGAGGCGCAGCTTCTCGCGGCATTCACCAGGCGCCGCCGGGATCTCGTAGCTGATCGGATCGTCGGTCGGGCCACGGCCATAGACCGTGTCCAGCACCAGGGGGCGGGCCCGCAGGTTGACGCGCGGCAGGTTGCCGTTCGCCAGGTTGATGGCGGTCATGGCGCCATAGACGATGTCATGGCCGGCAAGCTGGGCGAAATAGGTGTAGCCGGCCGGAATCCTGGGATTGTCTGGCGACTCGTCATGCGCCTTGGCGTCGTCGTAGCGGTGCGGCTCGTTCATCCGCCGGATCAGCTTGCCGATCAGCATCTGCGCCGCCAGCGGCTCCTCCGCCCGGCTGTGGATCTCGTCCGCCGATGGCGGCGTGACCGACCCGAAATTGCGGAAGCCCTCGGTCGTGGCCGCCTGCATCGTCACGCCGGTCATCCCGCCCGAGCCGGGCCGCTTCCGGTCCTGCCCCGAGAAGAACGGGCAGTCCAACCCCCCATGTTGCGCCATTATCCGACCCTTCTTGTCACCGCTTCATGCCCCGACCGCGCGCCCGGAATACGACGATTGCCCATCGGCCCGACGGCTTTGGCCGAGACCGGAAATCCCTGTTCGACAATGCAAGATGATGGAGTCCGGCAAATCATGCTATGGGCCGAAGCGGGGGCTCGATGGTCGCACCATCCCGGGCAGGATGGCGACCGCACCGTATGGGGGCGACGTGAACCCAGCGTGAAATGGTCCCGTTGCCTGAAGGACGGCCCGATCGCGGCCGGTTGCACCAGACATCAGAGGGCAGACCGATGACCTATGAGCTCTACTATTGGCCGGAAATCCAGGGCCGCGGCGAATTCATCCGCCTGGCGCTCGAGCAGGCCGGTGCCGACTACGTCGACGTCGCCCGCGGCGAAGGCGAGGATCTGCCCGGGCTGATGCATTTCATGAAGGACAAGTCGGTCCCGGAGCCGCCCTTCGCGCCGCCCTATCTCAAGGCCGGCGACCTGCTGATCGGCCAGACCGCAAACATCCTGCTGTTCCTGGGCGGTCGCCACGGGCTGGCGCCGGCGGAGGAGGGTGGGCGGCTGTGGACCCACCAGCTGGACCTGACCGTCGCCGACTTCCTGGTCGAGGCGCACGACACCCACCACCCGATCGGCAGCGGCCTGTACTACGAGGACCAGAAGCCGGAAGCGCAGCGCCGGGCCGCGGATTTCCTGGCCCATCGCGTGCCGAAATTCCTCGGCTATTTCGAGCGGGTGCTGGCGCGCAACCCCGCCGGGACCGGGCTTCTGGTCGGAAAGGACGTGACCACCGCCGACCTCTCGATGTTCCAGATGATCGCCGGGCTGCGCTATGCCTTCCCCAAGGCGATGGCACGGATCGAGCCGCAGCATCCGGGCCTGGTGGCCCTGCACGACCGGGTGGCGGCACTGCCGCGGATCAAGGCCTATCTCGCCTCGCCCCGGCGCATCCCGTTCAACCAGGACGGCATCTTCCGCCGCTATCCCGAGCTCGATCCCTGACGTATATTGTCGGACAATAGGATCGATCGCGGGAGGGACAGCACATGATCGTCGTCACGGGCGGCAGCGGGCAGGCGGGGCGCGCCTGCCTGAAGGACCTGATCGCGCATGGCTATGACGTGACCTCGGTCGACCTGGCGCCGCCGGCCGACCCGGCGGTGCGGCACAGCCGGGTCGACCTGACCGATTTCGGCCAGACCATGGCCGCCTTCTCCGGCATCGACGAGCGGGTGTCGCAGGTCACCGGCATCGTCCATCTCGCGGCGATCCGCGCCCCCGGCCTGGCGCCGAACCACGTCACCTTCGCCACCAACACGGTCAGCACCTACAACGTGTTCGAGGCGGCGCGGCAGCTGCGGATCCGCAACGTGGTCTGGGCGTCGAGCGAGACCGTCCTGGGCCTGCCCTTCGACTCGCCGCCGCCCTATGTCCCGGTCGACGAGGACTATCCCGGCCGGCCGGAGAGCGCCTATTCCCTGTCCAAGCTGATGGGCGAGGAGATGGCGAAGCAGTTCTGCCGCTGGGACCCGCAGGCGAAGATCCTGGGCCTGCGCCTGTCCAACGTGATGGACCCGGAGCGCTACGCCGAATTCCCCGGCTTCGACGACGACCCGCGCAAGCGGAAGTGGAACCTGTGGGGCTACATCGACGCGCGCGACGCGGCCCAGGCGATCCGGCTGGCGCTCGAATCCAAGCTGACCGGGGCCGACGTCTTCGTCATCGCCAATGCCGACACGGTGATGACGACACCGAACGACGCGCTGCTCGATGCCGTCTTCCCCGGCGTGCCGCGCAAGCACGGCTTTGGCCCGAACGAGACCCTGCTGTCGATCGACAAGGCGCGCCGGGTGCTCGGCTACGAGCCCCGCCACAGCTGGCGCGGCCAGCAGCCGGGGTAGGGCGCGGCCGGCAGGCCGATCTGGGGCCACGCGCCGCAGCGTCATGTTGCGGCGCACAATTTTTTGATGCCTGCACAGAATTCCGCGCTATACTGCCATCCGAGGCGGTCCTTGGCGTTCTAAATTTTTCAATATAGAACAAAGTCTTGGTGCGCACAGGAGGTCTGGCTCCACGGCATGCCGCCAGCACTCCGGAATTTGTGCATCGCAAAAAGCCTCTGCTCGTTCGGGCCGGCCATGCCGGTCCGGCCGGGCCTGCGGGAGGGGCCCCTGGACTGTGCGCAACCAGGGAGCGGAAGATGGACATGTTTGCCACCGTCATTCTGGTCTGCGCCGCGGCGCTGCCGCAGCGGGACTGCAACAGGGACACCGCCGTCGATGTCGTCGCCGGCCCGGCGGCAAGCTCGCCTCTCGGCTGCGGCTTCGGCGGCCAGGCGATGCTCGCGAGCACCGCGCTCGGCCCGGAACTGGGCGAAGGCCGCTATCTCAAGGTCCTGTGCATCGACCGGCAGCGCGCCCAAAGTCAGGCACGCCTGCCCTGAGCCTGTGCCGCCCGCGCTTCTGCCCGTGGAGTGGCGGCTCTCAACGCAGGGCGTCCGCGAAAGCCGTGGCCGGTACCGCGAGGTTCAGCGCCAGGCGGTCGATCGAGCCGGCCACGGCGATCCCCACCACCTGCCATTGTCCGTCCCGCAATGTCAGCAGCGGGCTGCCGCTGGTGCCGCGCGTGCCGTTGCAGTCATGCACCAGCACCAGCCCGTTCGCCACCCGGTCGGTGCCCAGCACCGTGCAGTCGGTGTCGGCGGTGATGATCTGGGCCTTGTCCTGGCTGTAGCCGCCGAGGACCAGCGCGGTGCCGGGGGGCGGCACCGAATCGGTGACCGCCAGCGGCGGCGCCTGGGGCGGGGCATCCTCGGCCAGCACCAGAACCGCCCAGTCGGCCGCGAACTCCTCCCGCGGGCGCAGCGGGTCGTAGGCGTCGGACCGGATCACATCCGTGACCAGGGTGTGCTCAAGATATTGCCCGCGCTCATAGCCGAACAGCACATGCAGCGACGATGCCTGCAGGAAATGCCGGGTTCGCGGGTTGAACAGGCAATGGGCGGCGGTCAGGACCCGGCGGGGCGCGATCAGGGCGCCGGTGCAGCGGGTGCCGATATTGGTCTGCACCTTGGCCAGGCTGCGCCAGGGCGCCTCCGTACCGTCGACCGGAACGCGCCGGTCTGCAAGCCCGAGGCCGGGCAATGGCGGCGGAGCGGCCGGCGCCGCGGCAGCGGCGAGGAGCATGCCCGCGACCAGGGCTGATGTGAGCCGCATCCTGTGTCCGCCTGTCCCGGAGACCGGGCCATGCCGCTCTCGCCCGCCAGTATCGACGCCGCTCCGGCCCAGGCCAAGGGGCGCATATCGCCGCGGCTGCGGATGAGCAAAAAAAGACCCCACCCTGCGGATCGCAGGGTGGGGTTGGCGTATCAGAGAGTTAGAGAACGAAGTCGCTGGCGGTCAGGGTGTGGTCGGACAGGACGGTGATGGCGAAATCGGCGACCTTGTCGCCATTGGTGTCGCCGAAGACGCCCTGGTAGCCGTTCGGCAGCGCGAGCACGCGGAGTTCGCCGGCGACGCCGGTGAAGGCGCCGGTGCCGAGGGTGAAGGCGCCGTCGCCGGCCCCGGCGCCGTTGGCGTCGATCGGCGACAGGTCGATCTTGTCGCCGGTGGAGAAGTCCTCGATCACATCGCGGCCGGATCCCGCCACGGTGCTGTCGCTGACGGCGTTGAAGACGAAGGTGTCGTTGCCGGCGCCGCCCTGGAAGGTGTCGGCCCCGCCACCGCCGGTGAGGACGTCGTCACCGCCGCGGCCCAACAGCCGGTTCGCACCGTCGTCCCCGGTCAGGACGTCGTTGAAGGCCGAGCCGCTGAGCTGTTCGATGCCGGTCAGCGTGTCGCCGACGGCATCGCCGCCGGACACGGCGCCGGTCAGCAGGTTGACGTTGACCGCCGCGGAACTGCTGGAATAGGCCGCGGTGTCGATGCCGGCGCCGCCGTCGAGATGGTCGGCGCCGACGCCGCCGGTCAGGACGTCGTTGAAGTTGTTGCCGTTCAGGGTGTCGTCGCCGGCACCGCCATAGACGACGTCGTTGCCGTCGCCGCCGTTGACCGTGTCGTTGTCGTCACCGCCGTCGATGGAGTCGTTGCCGGCGCCGCCGGTGATGGTGTCGGTGCCGGCGGCACCGACGAGACGGTCGTCGCCGTCGCCGCCGTCGATGATGTCGTTGCCGGCCTCACCATTCAGGGCATCGTTGCCGCCATTCCCGTTGAGCGTGTCGTCGCCGAGTTCGCCGCCCAGGACGTTGGCGTTGTTGTCGCCGGTCAGGACGTCGTTGTTGCTCGATCCGTACAGGTTCTCGATGTTGGTCAGCACGTCGCCCGTGGCGTCGCCGCCGGAGGCGGTGTGGGCCAGCAGGTCGACATTCACGCCGGCCGCCGAGCCCTGGTAGTTGGCGATGTCGGAGCCGTTGCCGCCGTCGATGATGTCGGCGCCGGCACCGCCGCGAAGCGTGTCGTTGCCGTCGAGGCCGAGGATGGTGTTGTCCGATGCGTCCCCGAACAGGTGGTCGATGAAGGCCGTGCCGGTGAGGTTGGTGATGCCGGTCAGCGTGTCGCCTTCGGCGTCACCGCCGGTGCCGGTGCCGGCGATCAGGTCGACGGTCACGCCGGCGCCGGAGCCGGAATAGTCGGCCGTGTCGATGCCGCCGGCGCCCGTGAGGGCGTCGGCCCCGGCACCGCCGACGAGGGTGTCGTTGCCGGCCGATCCTGTAAGAGAATCGTCACCGGTCGACCCGATCACGCGTTCGATCCCGGTCAGGGTGTCGCCCTGGGCGTCGCCGCCGGTGCCGGTGCCTGTGGTCAGGTTGACGGTGACCGGCGCGGCAGAGCCGGAATAATCCGCGGTGTCGTTGGTGCCGGCACCGCCCTGCAGCGAATCGGCCCCGCCGCCGCCGATCAGAGTGTCGTCTCCGGCACCGCCGAGGAGGATGTCATTGCCGCCCTGGCCATCGAGGCGGTCGTCGCCACCCTGGCCGTTCAGCGTGTTGGCGGCGGCGCTGCCGGAGAGGTTGTCGGCGCCGGTATCGGAGCCCAGCAGGTTGACGATACCAACCAGAAAGTCGCCCTGAGCATCGCCGCCGAAACCCTGGGACGCGCCGGTCAACTGGACGTTGATGCCCAGGATCGGCAGGGTGAGGCTGAGGATCACAGAAAGATCGATGGTCACGCCGTCGACCGAGGTGGTGTAGTCCGCCGCGTCGGTGCCCGACAGGGTGATGACACCGGCGGCATTCAGCAGGCCGCCGATGATCACGTCTGCGCCGGCGCCGCCCCGGATCACGTCATCGCCGGACCAGCCGATCGCGATGTCGTCGCCGCCGAGGGCATCGATGAAGTCGTTTCCGATGCCCTGGACAGGGCCAATGATGAGATTCGGCAGGATTTCTGCGCCGTTGGTACCAGTAAAAGTAGCCATCAATATCCTCCCCAGAATGAGAGCTTCATAGTTGGGCAGTTCCTGAGAAGATGTCCAACAAAAATAGGCATATCCAGATCTTACGTCGAGTAATCGCAGATTTATGGAAATAAATAGATTATTTTCCTACATTTATCATCCGATAAAAGACTATATTCTGATAAATTTGCTGGAAAAATAAAATACTATCGATATGTTTTTCGGGTAGCCGAAAGGCGGCTTAGGTCCTGTCTGAGATTGATTCCACCTTTCAAAATTAACTATCTGTTATTGCGCATTTTATTGTACATTTCTGAGCTTATTTGCCTATGTAAATTTTCCTAAAACGCGACGGAACTGTCACGACAGAAGCGGGCCGGTGCCGCCGCAGCGGTGCCGATTTCGGGCTGGCCGGGAACCGCAGGCATGGTGCGGACGTTGTTCGGTCCACCAGCTTCGTTCAAAAAAGACAGGGACCGGGCCGTCGCGTCGGCCGGTCCCGAATGCCTAGGGAGTGATCACCATGGATCGGGATTTCGGGCGCCAAATGGCGCGGGCGAGGGGCGCCGCGAAGGCGGCCAGCCTGGTGCAACGAGCCATTCGCCGTGACGGCGCGGCGGAAGCGGGCCATCTGCCTACGGCCGGCGCGACCTATGTCGTGGGGCGCCGGCGCAGCCTCAAGGCCGCGGTGGCGGAGGCGTCAGCCTTCCCTCATGCGGTCGATCCGGTCGCCCGCGACCTGGCCGCGCGGCGCCGCTGACCGCTCTGATCAGGCCGTCCAGCCCAGCAGCCGCTCGATCCGGCTGGCGGCTTCCTGCACCGCGACGCTGTAGGTCCGCTCCCGGTCCCGCGCTTTCTGCTCGGGCAGCACCACGCTGATCGTCGCCTCGCAGTCGCCGTTGGGGGTGCAGATCGGCGCGGCGATGCAGGCCACGGCGAAATCGGATTCGCTCAGCTGGATCGCCAGCTTCTCGGCCAGCGCCGCCTCGCCGGCCCGGCACAGCACCTCCGGATCGGTCTCGGCCATGCCGGTGGGCGAGGGCTGGGCCACCCGGCGCATCAGTTCGGTGCGCTCGGCCCAGGGCAGGTGGCCGATCAGCAGCCGGCCCGAGGCGGTCCAGTTCAGCGGCACCCGGGTGCCGACCTTGGACGACACCCGGAAATGCCCCGATGGCTCGGCCATCGCCAGCACCACCATGTGGCCGTCGTCGCGGCCGCAGACCTGCACCGTCTCGCCCAGCAGCCGGCTCAGCTCCCGCATCTCCTGCGACGCGGTCTCCAAGAGGTTCAGGGTGCGGCCATAGGCCAAGCCGTAATGGTAGAGCCGGGGCCCGAACCACAGCAGCCCGTCGCGGTCGCGCGACAGCAGGTCCTGGCGCAGCAGCGAATCGACCACGCCGTAGATCGTCGACATCGGCGCGCCCAGCGCCTTGGACACGTCATAGGCGGTGAGGGGGCGCCCGGCCGCCAGCAGGTGGTCGCAGATCTGCACCGCGCGCTCGATGCCGCTGACCCGGCTGCGCTCGCCCGCCGGTCCGGCCTTGGCCGCTGCCGCTTCTGCCGTCATGTCCTGGTCCCGATCTGCCCGGCCCTTGTTCCGGCCGAGTGGTATAGCCCGTATTCCAGCCAAGCTAAGCTCCCCCGGACATTCCGGTCAATCTCTGCCGATTCCAGCCGTCGCGGTCGATCGAATGGGTTGACGCCGCCGCGACGATCGCACTAGCGTATTCCATAACGGAAGACGTTGCTTCCTTATAATGGAATATCGGCGACCTCAAGACAGGGAGAGAGGGGAATGCTGAAGACATTGTGCCTGATCGCGCTGGCGACAGTGATGGGCGCGACCGGGGCCGTGGCCGCGCCGGCCAAGGGGGGATCGATCTCGGTGGCGACGGTGGGCGAGCCCCCGACGCTGGACCCGATGGTCAGCACCGCCGACCTGGTCGGCATCATCACCCAGCACATTTTCGAGACGCTCTACACCTTCGATGCCAACTGGGCCGTCACCCCGCTGGTCGCCGACGCCATGCCCGATGTCAGCGCCGACGGCCGCGTCTACACCATCAAGATCCGCCAGGGCCTGACCTTCCACGACGGCTCGGCGCTGGACGCCGACGACGTGGTGGCCTCGCTCAAGCGCTGGACCGAGGTGGCGTCGCGCGGCAAGCTCGCCGCCGCCAATATCGACAAGATCGAGAAGGTCGACGGCTTCACCATCCGGATCTCGTTGAAGCAGCCCTTCGCGCCGCTGCTGGCGCTGCTGGCCTTCAACAACAGCGCCGCCGTGATCCTGCCGTCGGAAAAGATCGCGCCGGAGCTGAAGGACATCGTCGGCAGCGGCCCCTACATGCTGAAGGCCCGCGTGCCCGACCAGTACATCCAGCTGGTCCGCTTCGAGGGCTACAAGCCGCGCGAGGGCGACCCCAACGGCTATGGCGGCGCCCGCAAGCAGTATCTCGACGAGATCCGCTTCGTGCCGATCCCGAACGCCAACACCCGGGTCGAAGGCGCCGTCGCCGGCCAGTTCGACTACACCGATTCCCTGCCGGTCGAAGCCTTCGACAAGGTCAAGGCCGGGGCGTCGGAGCCGATCATCCTGAAGCCGTTCGGCTGGCCGGTCTTCGTCATGAACACCAAGGAAGGCCTGCTCAGCGACCTCAAGCTGCGCAAGGCCGTGCAACTGGCGCTGAACGAGGAGGACATGCTGGCTGCCGCCTTCGGCAGCACCGACTTCTACGCCCTCGACGGCGCGATGTACCCGGAGGGCTATCCCTGGCGCTCCGATGTCGGCACCGAGGTCTACAACAAGGGCGATGCCGAAGGCGCCCAGAAGCTGCTGACCGAGGCCGGCTATGACGGGCAGAAGCCGATCCGGATCCTGACCAGCCGGCAGTACGAGTTCCACTACAAGATGGCGCTGGTGGCGGCGGAGTACCTCAAGGCCGCCGGCTTCCAGGTCACCCTCGACGTCACCGACTGGGCGACGCTGACCCAGCGCCGCGCCGACCCCGCGCTGTGGGACATCTACATCAGCCACAGCCCGTTCCTGCCCGAGCCGGCGCTGATCGGCGCCCTGGCCAAGGGCTCGCCCGGCTGGTGGGACACGCCGGCCAAGGACAAGGCGGTCGGCGCCTTCAACCAGGCGCTGACCCAGGACGAGCGGGTGAAGCTGTGGGCCGGGGTGCAGCAGGTGATGGCCGACGAGGTGCCGCTGATCAAGGTCGGCGACTTCAACGCCCTGTCGGCGAAGTCGAAGACGCTGCA
Source organism: Inquilinus ginsengisoli (assembly GCF_031453975.1). NCBI lineage: Bacteria > Pseudomonadati > Pseudomonadota > Alphaproteobacteria > Rhodospirillales > Rhodospirillaceae > Inquilinus > Inquilinus ginsengisoli. Next base: position 345,024 of record NZ_JAVDPW010000002.1, on the reverse strand, counting down.
GGGCGTGACGCCGGCCCCGTGGCCGTATTTCTGGAACGCCTACGTCGAGAAGTGACAAAGGCGACCCGTAGGTTGGGTTCGCATTCGCGAACCCAACATCTCGCCGCCCCGCACTGCGTTGGGTTCGCTGTCGCGAACCCAACCTACTGACCGGCCGCCCATGCTCTCCTACATCGTCAATCGCCTGATCGGCATGGTCGCGGTGATGTTCATCGTGGCGACGGTCGTGTTCGTCATCATCCGGGTGACGCCGGGCGACCCGGCCGCGGTGATGCTGGGGCCGGACGCCCAGCCGTCTGATATCGTCGAGCTGCGCTCCAAGCTCGGGCTCGATCAGCCGCTGCCGGTGCAATATGTCACCTGGCTGGGCCAGATCGCGATCGGCGACCTCGGCCAGTCGATCTTCCTGAACCAGCCGGTGCTGAGCGCGATCGGCGACCGGGCCGAGCCGACGCTGATGCTGACCGTGATGTCGATGCTGATCGCGGTGGCCATCGCGCTGCCGATCGGCATCGCCTCGGCGGTGTGGCGGGGATCGCTGCTCGACCAGGCGACGCTGACCGCCTCGATGTTCACCGCCAGCATCCCCAGCTTCTGGCTGGGCCTGCTGGTGATGCAGCTGTTCGCGGTCAAGCTCGGCTGGTTCCCGGTGGCGGGCTATGGCGGGCCGGGGGCCAGCTTCCTCGACCGCATGACCCATCTGGTGCTGCCGGCCTGCGTGCTCGGCATCGTCAACTCGGCCCTGATCACCCGCTTCACCCGGGCCAGCATGCTCGACGTGCTGGGCGACGACTATGTCCGCACCGCCCGCGCCAAGGGGCTGCCGGAGCGGCGGGTGGTGCTGAAGCACGCGCTGAAGAACGCGCTGATCCCGATCCTGACCGTGATCGGCCTGACCACGGCCCTGCTGATCTCCGGCGCGGTGGTGACCGAGACGGTGTTCGGCCTGCCCGGCGTCGGCAACCTGGTCGTCAACGGCGTGCTGCGGCGCGACTATCCGGTGATCCAGGGGGCGCTGCTGGTGATCGCCGCGCTCTACGTCCTGGTCAACCTCGCCATCGATCTCCTGTATCTCGTCGTCGACCCGAGGGTGCGCTACTGATGGCCGCCACCGCTTCCGTCTCGGTGGCCGGCGAGCGCATGAAGCTCGCCCGGCTGCTGGTCCGCCGCAAGACCGCGCTGATCGGGCTGATCGTGCTGGTGGTGCTGGTGCTGGCCGCCGCCTTCGCGCCCTACATCACCGGCTACGCCCCGCAGAAGCTGTCGATCGTCAACCGGCTGAAGCCGCCCAGCGGCGCCCATTGGTTCGGCACCGACGAATTCGGCCGCGACGTCTTCACCCGCGCCGTCTATGGCGGCCGGCTGTCGCTGTTCGTCGGCTTTTCCGTGGTGATCCTGTCCTCGGTGCTGGGCATCATCCTCGGGCTGGTCGCCGGCTTCTTCAAGCCGGCCGACCGGGTGGTGGCCCGGCTGATCGACGCGATGATGGCCTTCCCCGACATCCTGCTGGCGATCTCGCTGGTCGCGGCACTGGGACCCTCGCTGGTCAACGTCATCCTGGCGCTGGGCATCGTCTACACCCCGCGCTTGGCCCGCATCGTCCGCGCCTCGACCCTGGTGATCCGCGAGCTGCCCTTCGTCGAGGCGGCGCGGGCGCTGGGCGTGTCGACCTGGCGGATCGTCACCGCGCATGTGCTGCGCAACCTGTGGTCGCCGATCCTGGTGCAGGGCACCTTCATCTTCGCCTACGCCATCCTGGCCGAGGCCGGGCTGTCCTTCCTCGGCGTCGGCGTCTCGCCCGAAATCCCCACCTGGGGCACCATGATCAGCGCCGGCCAGCAATACATGGGCTCGGCCGACTGGATGATGGTGTTCCCCGGCCTCGCCATCGTCCTGTCCGTGGTGTCGCTGCAGATGGTCGGCGACGGCCTGCGCGACATCCTCGACCCCCGCCTGCGCAAGGAGCTGTAATGGCCCAATCGCTGCTCATCCGCGCCGCCCGCCCGGTCGGCTTCCCCGATCACGCCGACGACCGGCCGATCGACCTCCGCATCGAAGACGGCCGCGTCACGGCCGCAGGGCAGGGGATCGACGCGCCCACCGGCGCCGAGGTGATCGACGCCAGGGGTGCCTGGATCTCGCCCGGCTGGGCCGACCTGCACGCCCATGTCTATCACGGCGGCACCGACATCTCGATCCGCCCGTCCCAGGGCGGGCTGGCGCATGGCGTCACCACCATCGTCGACGCCGGCTCCTCGGGCGAAGGCAACTTCGTCGGCTTCCGCGAGTTCATCGCCGAACCGGCGGCGGAGCGGGTGGTCGCCTTCCTCAACATCGGCTCGATCGGCCTGGTCGCCTGCAACCGGGTCAGCGAGCTGATCGACCAGCGCTCGATCGACATCACCCGGACGCTGGCGGTGATCGAGGCCAACCGCGACATCATCCGCGGCATCAAGTGCCGGGCCTGCAGCACCGTGACCGGCGCCTGGGGCATCACCCCGGTCAAGATCGCCAAGAAGGTGGCGAAGATCGCCAAGCTGCCGCTGATGGTCCATGTCGGCGAACCGCCGCCGCTGCTGGAAGAGGTGCTGGAGATCCTGACCCCGGGCGACGTGCTGACCCATTGCTTCCACGGCAAGCCGGGCGGCAACATCCTGGAGGATGAGGAGCTGTTCGGCATCGCCAGGCAGGTCGCGGCGGCCGGGGTGCGGCTGGATGTCGGCCATGGCGGCGCGTCCTTCTCCTTCAAGGTGGCGCGGGCCGGGATCGAACGCGGGCTGTTCCCGTTCTCGATCTCGACCGACCTGCATCTGCGCTCGATCGACGGCCCGGTCTGGGACATGGCGACGACGATGTCGAAGCTGCTCGCCGTCGGCATGCCCTTCGCCGAGGTGGTGGCCGCCGCCAGCACCCGGCCGCGCTCGGTGATCGGGCTGCCGTCCGAAGGCAGGCTGGCGGCGGGGGCCGAGGCCGACTTCACCATCTTCGAGCTGGAGGATGCGTCGGTGACGCTGCCGGATTCCTCCGGCGACAGCGCCACCCTCGACCGGCTGTTCGCGCCGCGCCACGCGATCCTCGGCACCAGGTCGGTCAAGGCGGCCCGCCTGTTCGACCCGACGGTCCACGGATGAGCGCCAGCAGCCGCGACATCGTCCTCGCGGTCGAGGATCTGCAGACCTGGTTCCACAGCCGGGACGGCATCGCCAAATCGGTCGACGGCGTGTCCTTCGACCTGGCGCGGGGCGAGACGCTGGCGATCGTCGGCGAATCCGGCTCGGGCAAATCGGTCACCAGCCTGTCGATCATGGGGCTGCTGCCCAAGCCGGCCGGGCGGATCATGGGCGGCACCATCCGCTTCCGCGACCGCGCCGGCACCACCCACGACCTGGCCCATGCCAAGCCCACGCTGCTGCGCCAGCTGCGCGGGCGGGAGATCGCAATGATCTTCCAGGAGCCGATGACCAGCCTGAACCCGCTGTTCACCGTCGGCGACCAGATCGCCGAGTCGGTGCAGCTGCACGAGCATGTCGGCCGGGGCGAGGCGATGAAGCGCGCCCAGCGCATGCTGGAACTGGTCGAGATCCCGGCTGCGGCGTCGCGGCTGAACGACTACCCCCACCAGATGTCGGGCGGCATGCGCCAGCGGGTGATGATCGCGCTGGCCCTGTCCTGCAACCCGTCGGTGCTGATCGCGGACGAGCCGACCACGGCGCTCGACGTCACCATCCAGGCCCAGATCCTGGACCTGCTGCGCCGGCTGCAGGCCGAGATCGGCATGTCGATCCTGTTCGTCACCCACAACATGGGCGTGGTGGCCGAGATCGCGCAGCGCGTCGCCGTAATGTATGCCGGCCGGGTGGTGGAGGAGGCGCCGGTGCTCGACCTGTTCGACCGGCCGCGCCACCCCTACACCCGTGGCCTCTTGTCCTGCATCCCCAACGCCCGCACCGGTGGCCGGCACGACGACGCCCGGCTGCAGCCGATCCCCGGCACGGTGCCCAGCGTCATGGCCCTGCCGCCCGGCTGCGCCTTCGCGCCGCGCTGCCCGCTGACCGAGGGCCCCTGCGAGGCGGCGGTGCCGGACCTCGCCGCGGTGCAGGCCGGCCATCGCTCCCGTTGCCGCAGGACGGACCAGCTATGACCGCCGCCGCCCTCCGCCCGGACATCGATCCCGCCGCGCCGCTGCTGGATGTGCAGAACCTGTCGGTGCATTTCCCGATCGGCCATGGCCGCGTGGTCCGCGCGGTCGAGAATGTCAGCCTGTCGATCCGGCGCAACAGCATCGTCGGGCTGGTCGGCGAGTCGGGGTCCGGCAAGACCACCACCGGCCGCGCCATCCTGCGGCTGATCGAGCCGACCGGCGGCCGGGTGATGTTCGACGGCACCGACGTCACCGCCCTGCCGGAAAAGGCGTTCCGCGCCTGGCGCCGGCGGATGCAGATCGTGTTCCAGGACCCCTATGCCAGCCTCAACCCGCGCATGAGCGTGGCCGAGATCCTGGGCGAGGCGCTGGACACTCACGGCCTGGCCAAGGGCCGCCGCACCGAGCGCATCGGCGAGTTACTGGAGCGCGTGGGCCTCAGCGCCGACCATCGCCGTCGCTTCCCGCATGAATTCTCCGGCGGCCAGCGCCAGCGCATCGGCATCGCCCGGGCCCTGGCGGTGGAGCCCGACTTCATCGTGGCGGACGAGCCGGTCTCGGCCCTCGACGTCTCGGTCCAGGCCCAGGTGCTGAACCTGATCCAGGACATCCAGCGCGACCTCGGCCTGACCCTGCTGTTCGTCGCCCACGACCTCGCCGTGGTCGACTATCTCTGCGACGAGATCGTGGTGATGTATCTCGGCCGGATCATGGAGAAGGGGCCGACCCGCCTGGTCTATGACCGGCCGCGCCACCCCTACACCAAGGCCCTGCTGTCGGCCGCGCCGGTGCCCGACCCGCGGGCGAAGCGCGACCGCATCCTCTTGAAGGGCGACATCCCCAGCCCGATCAACCCGCCCTCGGGCTGCGTCTTCCGCACCCGCTGCCCGCTGGCGATCGACGCCTGCGCCCAGGCGGTGCCGCCGCTGACCGAACGCGAGCCCGGGCGCTTCGTCGCCTGCATCCGCGATGCCGAACTGAACGACCAACCGAAGCCGGATTGACCATGCCCAACGTCTACGACCGCCTTGCCGCGCTCGGCATCACCCTGCCCAAGGCGCCGTCGCCGGTCGCGAATTTCGAGACGCACCGCGTGTCCGGCCAGCTGCTGTTCCTGTCCGGCCAGGGCCCGTCCGAGCCGGATGGCTTCCAGCACCGCGGCAAGGTCGGCGCCGCCGTCGACCAGCAGGCCGCCTATCGCCATGCCCGGTTGACCGGGATCAACCTGATCGCGGTGATGCATGAGGCGCTGGGCGACCTCAACCGCGTCACCGCCATCGTCAAGCTGCTGGGCATGGTCAACGCGGTGCCGGAGTTCGAGCATCATCCCGCTGTCATCAACGGCTGCTCCGACCTGTTCGTCGACCTGTTCGGGCCGGAGATCGGGCGCCACGCCCGCTCGGCCGTCGGCATGGGGTCGCTGCCCGGCCAGATCACGGTCGAGATCGAAGCCGTCGTCGAATTCGCGCGCTGAGAGGATTGTGAGATGAAGTCGAACGAGGATATCCGCCGCCGCCTGGGCCTGCGCCCGGTGATCAACGTGTCCGGCACCATGACCTCGCTGGGCGCCTCGATCGTGGTGCCCGAGGCGGTGCAGGCCGTGTCCGAGATCCTGCCGCAATTCGTCGAGATCAACGACCTGCAGCGCAAGGCCAGCGCCCGCATCGCGAAGTCCTGCGGCACCGAAGCCGGCTTCGTCACCGCCTCGGCCTCGGCCGGGATCAGCCTGGCCGTGGCCGGCGCCATGACCGGCACCGACCTGCTGGCGATCGAACGGCTGCCGGACACGCCTGGCATGGCGAAGACCGAGGTGCTGCTGCAGGTCGGCCACATGGTCAGCTACGGCGCCCCGGTCGACCAGGCGGTGCGCCTGGCCGGCGCCACGGTGGTGCCGGTCGGCACCGCCACCCAGGCGTCGGGCTATCAGCTGGGCGGCGCGATCACCGAACGCACGGCGGCGGCGCTCTATGTCGTCTCCCATCACGTCGTGCAGTACGGCCAGATCCCGCTCGAGGAGTTCGCCGCGATCTGCCATGCCAAGGGCGTGCCGGTGATCGTCGACGCCGCGTCGGAATATGACCTGATCGGCTTCCTGGCCCGCGGCGGCGATATCGTGATCTACAGCGCCCACAAGTTCCTGGGCGGCCCGACCGCCGGCATCGTCGCCGGGCGCGAGGACCTGGTGCGGGCCGCCTATCTGCAGAACCGGGGCATCGGCCGCGGCATGAAGGTGGGCAAGGAGGGCGTGGTCGGCGCCATCGCCGCGCTCGACGCCTGGGAGCGGCGCGACCACGCCGCGGCGCGGGCCCGCGAGGACGGCCATCTGAAACTGTGGCACGAGGGCTTGGCCGGCCTGCCGGGGGTGACGGCGGTGATCGAGCCGGACCCGACCGACAACCCGCTCGACCGGCTGCGGGTGACCTTCGATCCGGCCAAATGCGGCCTGGCCGCCTGGGACGTCGCCGACCGCCTGGCCGCCGGCGACCCGCCGGTGATCATCCGCGACCATGAGGCCGAGCACGGCTTCATCTATCTCGACCCGTGCAACCTGCATGACGGCGAGGCGCAGGTGGTGCTGGACCGGCTGCTGGCGGTGCTGCGCGGCGCGGCCGGCGATCCGCCCAAGGGCGACGCCCGCGCCCGGCTGGCGGCCCGAGCGCAGAAGGGGCTGGAGTCGTTGCTGCGGTTTCCGCGGTAGAGACTTTCGAATATGTCCCTCTCCCGCGTGGCGGGAGAGGGACACGCGCGTCCGGGCCCGCCTACGCGGCGCGCAGCACCACTTCGGCCGGGACGTAGTTGAGGCCCAGCGCATCGGCCACCGGCTTGTTGGTGACCTGGCCGGAATGGATGTTCAGGCCTTCGCGCAGATGCGCGTCGTCGAGGCAGGCGCGGCGATAGCCCTTGTCGGCCAGCGCCAGGGCGAAGGGCAGGGTGGCGTTGTTCAGCGCCACGGTCGAGGTCCGCGCCACACCGCCCGGCATGTTGGCGACGCAGTAATGCACCACGCCGTCGACGACATAGGTCGGGTCGTCATGGGTGGTGGCCTTCGAGGTCTCGAAGCAGCCGCCCTGGTCGATGGCAACGTCCACCACCACCGAACCCGGCTTCATCTTCGCGATCATGGCCCGAGTCACCAGCCGCGGCGCCGCGGCGCCAGGGACCAGCACCGCGCCGATCACCAGGTCGGCCCCGGTGACGTATTCCTCGATCGCGTCGACGGTCGAATAGATCGTGTTCAGCTCGGCGCCGAACTGCAGGTCCAGCTCCTTCAGCCGCTGCAGCGACTTGTCGATCACGGTGACATGGGCTTCCAGCCCCATCGCCATGCGCGCCGCGTTGGTGCCCACCACGCCGCCGCCCAGCACCACCACCTTCGCCGCCGGCACGCCCGGCACGCCGCCCAGCAGCATGCCGCGCCCGCCCTGGATCTTCTCCAGGCAATGGGCGCCGCACTGGATCGACATCCGCCCGGCGACCTCGCTCATCGGCGCCAGCAGCGGCAGGCCGCCGCGGGCGTCGGTGACGGTCTCGTAGGCGATGGCGACCGCGCCGGATTTCATCAGCAGCTCGGTCTGGCGCGGGTCGGGCGCCAGATGCAGATAGGTGAACAGCACCTGGCCGCGGCGCAGCATGCGGCATTCGTCGGGCTGCGGCTCCTTGACCTTCACCACCATCTCGGCCCGGTCGAAGACCTCCTTGGCCGATCCGACGATCTCGGCGCCGGCGGCGCGGTAGCGGTCGTCGCCGAAATCGATGCCGGCGCCGGCCAGGGTCTCGACGATGACGCTATGCCCGTGATGCACCAGTTCGCGGACCGAGCTCGGGGTCAGGCCGACGCGATACTCGTGGGTTTTGATTTCCTTCGGCACGCCGATGAGCATGGTTCCCCCGGGTTTTCATTCTTGGCGTCCGCCCTGCGGGCGAAGCCTGTCCCTGATTCCTACCGCAAGCCCGCGTGGAATGACACCACCTCTCGGCGCCGGGTCCGTCCTGCTTCCGGCACAGCGAGAACACCGCAGGTGGGCCATGCCCTCGGTGAGGCTGCAAATCGGCTCGTTGCGGAATCGTCCGGCCTTCACCTGCTGACGGACCCGCTTCTCCGGGGGCTCGTGGTTGCGACGAAGCTTCATCTCCCGGAAGATGTCTTGGCGCTGCATCTTCTTCAGCCGGGTTGAGGGATTCATCGGGAGACGGAAACGTGACGCTGTTGAAGATCGTCAGCATGGGGCATCCGGTGCTGCGCCGCCTGGCGGATCCGGTCGCCGATCCCACGGATCCGGAGATCGCGCGGCTCGCCGCCGACATGATCGAGACGATGCGGGACGCGCCGGGCATCGGCCTGGCCGCGCCGCAGATCTACCGGCCGCTGCGCCTGATCGTGTTCGAGGTGCCGGCAGCGCGGCAGGAGGAGGGCGAGCCGCCGGCGCCCGACGGGCCGACCGTTCTGGTCAACCCGGAGATCGTGCCGCTGGACGAGGAGACGGTGGTCGGGCTCGAGGGCTGCCTGTCGATCCCGGGCTTCCGCGGCCTGGTGCCGCGCTGGCGGCGGATCGGCTATCGTGCGCTCGGGCTGGACGGCAAGGTGATCGAGCGTGAGGCCGAGGGGCTGCACGGCCGGGTGGTGCAGCATGAGGTCGACCATCTCGACGGCGTGCTCTATCTCGACCGGCTGCGCGACCTGAACGATTTGGCCTCCGACAGCGAGGCCCGCTATCTCACCGACCGAGTCTAGGGAGCACCGATGACCGACCGCGGCTTGACCGACATGTCCGGAACCGGCAGGGCCGCCGAGCGCGACGCCCTGCTGCTCGCCACCCTGCCGCATGTGGCGTTCGACGGCTGGACGCGCCAGGCGCTGCGCCTCGGCGCCGAGGAGGCCGGCTTCGGCGCCGACGAGGTCGCGGTGCTGCTGCCGGGCGGCGTCGCCGAACTGGCGGACCTGCTGCACGACTGGGCCGACCGGGCGATGGTCGAGCGGCTGGCGGCGGAGGGCGAGGCCTTCACCGGGCTGCGGGTGCGCGAGAAGATCGCGCAGGCCGTGCTGACCCGGCTCGACCTGCTGCTGCCCTATCGCGACGCGGTCCGCCGCGACCTGGCGCGGCGGGCGGCGCGGCCGCTGTCGCGGCGGGGTCTGCGCCAGCTCTACGGCACGGTCGACGCGATGTGGCGGGCGGCGGGCGACCGGTCGACCGACCTCAATTTCTACAGCAAGCGCGGGCTGCTGGCCGGGGTCTACGCCTCGACCCTGCTGGTCTGGCTGGACGACCGGTCGGACGGGCAGGAGACGACACAGGCCTTCCTCGAGCGCCGGATCGGCGAGGTCCTGGCCATCGGCCGCCAGATCTCGGGGCTGAAGCGGCTGGGCGACCTCGCCGAAGCGCCGTTCCGCCTGGCCGCCCGGTTGCGTGAAGGGCGGGGGACGGCCGCCGGCTAGCTTCGTAGGTTGGGTTCGCGGTCGCGAACCCAACATCATGCCAATGCTTTTGTTGGGTTCGCAGCTGCGAACCCAACCTACGGCAAGCTGGACCCTATTGTGAGAGCGACCGCTACTTCTTGCGGAAGGCGTCCAGCGTCACGACCTTGCCGCCCTCGGCCGGCGTGCTCTCGGTCTGGCCGCGGCCGGTCGGGCCCTGGACCACGTTGCCGCCGGCGTCGTTGCGGGGAGTCTCGGCCCGCGGCGTCTCGGCGCCGTCCTCGGCCGCAGCCTCGCCATCCTCCGCCTCGTCCTCGGCCCCATCCTCCTTGGCGGATTGGAACTGCAGGGCGAAGTTGACCGACGGGTCGGCGAAGGTGGTGATCGCCGCCAGCGGAATCACCAGCCGTTCGGTCTTGCTGGAGAAGCTGAGCGAGACCGAGAACCGGTCCTCGCACACCTCCAGCCCGAAGAACTGGTGCTGCAGGACGATGGTCATCTCCTGCGGGTACTTCTGCCTGAGATACTCGGGGATCGCGACCCCGCGATGATTTGTCATGAAGGTCAGGTAGAAATGGTGCTCGCCCGGCAGGCCTGTTTCGCCCGCCTGGGTCAAAGCTTCCCTGACCACGCCCCGCAGGGCGGATTCGACCATGCGGTCGTATCGAAGTTCGTCGTCCATCCGGCCACACTAGACCGGGCCCGGCGGGTTGAAAAGGGAGACGAATGCGGGAACCCCGTCCGATCCGACATTCTTCGGCGGAAGGAGGCGCGTTTGGGGAGGGAAAGTGGGGCGTTCTGTTGCTGGGTGCCCCAAGCCCCACCTCGACGGGGCTAACCGCCGAGGGATTTAGTAGAGGACGCTAAGCCGCTTACGCGGCCGCGCGAACCTCAGCAAAGTTGTCGTTGGCAACTATTGCGATGGCCCGATAACGGCGGAACCATGCCGGACGAAAACCTTTCCTTTACTACACGCGTCGATCCTATTTCGCCCCCATGCTCCGTCCAACACCGGAGATTTGGTGGAGGCGCCGGGTACCGCCCCCGGGTCCGCTGCGTCTATTCCAAAAGGCGTTTATCATCATAGTCGGTTGCCCGACCCTTCTAATGTAGTGGCAAGCCGCCCCGGATGGAAGGGTTGAACCCCATCACAGCACGAAATCGGCGGCGACCAGGGCGATGGCGCCGACCAGCGCGATCTGCAGATCGGCCTGGCCGTCGCCATTCACATCCGCCTCGACCAGGGTCTGCACCCCCGCCACCACGAAATGCAGTTGCCCGGCGGCGCTGAACAGGGCCGCGCCGATGAAGGCGAAGGCCTGGTCACCGGCGACGGCGGCATTGGCGTCGATGGCTGCGACGTCGATCCGGTCGCCCTGGGCGTGGCTGAAGTCCAGGATCTTGTCGGCGCCGGCACCCACCGTGCTGTCGGCCGTGGCGAGATAGACGAAGCGGTCAGCCCCGGCATCACCCTGCAGATGGTCCCGCCCGCCGCCGCCCGTGAGCGCGTCGTTCCCCTGGCCGCCATAGAAGATGTTGGTCTGGCCGTCGCCGGTCAGCGTGTCCGCGAAGGCGGAGCCGACCGCGTTCTCGAAGCCGGACAGCCGGTCGCCCTGGGCGTCGCCGCCGCTGGCAGTGTTGGTGGCGAGATTGACCGAGACGCCCACGGTGCTGTTGGAATAGAGCACGGAATCGTTGCCGTTGCCCCCGGACAGCTGGTCGCTGCCGGGATCGCCCCGCACCTGGTCGTTGCCGTCCTCGCCCGAGACGACATCGTTGCCGGCGCCGGCGCTGAGCAGGTCGTTCCCGGCCTGGCCCCACAGCGCGTTGGCGCCGGTCGTGCCGATCAGGGAATCATTGCCCAGCGAGCCGACGACGGCCTCGATGGCGATCAGCACGTCACCCTGGGCGTTGCCGCCCGACCCGGTGCCCCGGCCAAGGTCGACGGTCACGCCGACCGATGATTCGTTGTAGTAGGCGACGTCGATCCCGGCGCCGCCATCGAGCACGTCCGCCCCGCCGCGGCCCATCAGGATGTCGGCGCCGCGCCCACCGCTGAGGTGGTTGTCGCCGTTGGTGCCCAGGATCTTGTCGTTGGCGTCGCCGCCGATGGCGTGCTCGATGACGGTTCCAGCCGTGAAGGTCACCTGCCGGCCGGCGACGGTGGCGAAGCTGTGATACAGGTCGAACAGGGCGATGCCGGTCAGGGCGGCACCGTTGATCGTGTCGGTGCCGCCGGAATCGGCCAGGGTCTGGCGCCCGGCCGCGGTCCCGATAGTGGCGAACTCATCGGTGTAGACATAGGTGTCGTTCGGGCTGGCGGCGTCGCCATACAGGTGGAGGCTCCAGGAATTCAGGGTACCGGTGTCGCCGGCCGTGAGGTCGCGGATGGTCAGCGACCAGGTGCCCTGGCCGCTCTCGCCCCAATCCTGGATGGTGCCGAAGGTGAAGGCGATGTCGTCCTGGTTCGACCCGTCGGTGGCGCCGGTCTGGTTGCTCAGGCCGGGACGGTTCAGCAGGGTGCTGTGCGTCCCGTCCGGCGAGGTCAGCACGATCTGCAGGTCGCCGATCCAGGTGTGGCTGAGGTTCAGCGTCACCTCGACATGGTCGATCTCGATGCCGGTGCCGATCGCCAGGGTGGTGGTCACGCCGGTCGCATTGCCGTCGGGAATGGCGAGGCTTGGCGACGCCGAGGCGGAGACGTGGACCTCGTTGGCGCTGGTGTGGGCGGTGCCGGTCCAGCTCTCGGCCAGGCGCACCGCGGCATGGGCATCGACCAGGCCGAAACCGATGTCGTGGTTGACCGTCAGGCCGCCGCCGTTCCAGTTGGTCGCGCCGTTGGTCTGGTCGCCGGCGGCGGCCGGGGCGGTGCGGGCGGAATAGGCCAGGATCTCCTGCACATCACGCCAGCCGAGATGCGGATTGGCCTGCAGCATCAGGGCGGCAACACCCGAGATCATCGGCGCGGCGGCCGAGGTGCCGTTGAAGCTGGTGGTGTAGTCCCCGGCGGCGTAGCCGGCGCTGCCGACCCGGTCGGTGGTGACGATGGTGCCCGAGATCGGGCTGCCCGGTGCCCCGACCAGGATGCTGGCGCCCGGCGTGGAGTAGGAGGACAGGGTGCCATCCTGGTTGGTCGCCCCGACGGCGATGGTCCAGCGGTTGGCACTGAAGCTGTGCAGGTTGGTGTCGTCGCCGTAGTCCCGGGTGTTGCCGGCGGACTGGACGATGACCGTGCCCAGCCCGTCGCGGCCGTTGGCCGCGGCGTTCAGAGTCGCGGTCCCGGCGGCGGCGAATCCGGCATCCGCGAAATTGTCGAGGAAGGCCGAGTTCGGGTCGTCGTAGAAGGCGTTGCCGTAGCCCCAGCTGTTGCTGAGGACGTCGGCGTCCGCGGCGGCATGGTTCCGTGCTGCGACCACCGCCGTCCGCAGTGTGTCGAAGAACAGCGGATCGTAATAAGAGAGCAGCGTCGCGTCATAGGCGATGCCGACCACGCCGACGCCGTTGCGCTCGGCCGCGATGATGCCGGCGACCGAGGTGCCGTGGTTGTCGTCACTGGTCTGCGGCGCACCGCCCGCGCCGCCGGTATAGGCGTTGAAGCTGTGCGCGGTGTCGATGTTGTCGTTCAGGTCGGGATGGCTGAAATCGATGCCCTGGTCATGGACCGCCACCACCACCCCGTCGCCGGTGAACTCGTCCCAGATATTTCCGAGATTGATCCCCCAGGGGCCGGTGAGGTGCCATTGCTGGGCGTAGAGCGGATCGGTCGGTGCGGCCATGATGAAATATCCCGATCTGAAATGAGCAGCCTCTAGTGACCAGGAAAATTGAGGCTGTTCTGCGGTCAGGTCGAGCAGATTCGGCGGGCGACCAGGCCACCGATCAATCCAGGTCGATCACCGGCTGGCTGCACAGGTTGAGGCTCCAATACTCCGCCTCGGCGCCGTCATGCGCACGCACCTTCACGTCGAAATAGCAGCCGCCGCGCAGGTCGTCGGTCGGGATCCGGGCGGTTTCGCCGGGCGGCAGCGGCGTCGACCGCAGCCGGTTGTAGCCCCAGGAGCTTTCGAAATCGGGCGAGAGGCGAAGATCCTCGATCGCGCTGGCCCGCCGGTTCTGGACCTGGACCGAATCCGGCAATGCCTGCGCCGCGGCCCCGGCCGCAAAACTCGCGGCGAGGGCGGCGAGGACAGCGATCCGGCAGGTACGCGCCATCAATCTGTGACTCCGTCGGATGGCGCCCGGTCATGCCCGGGCGCCACTCAATTTTCCTTCTTATCGGATCGATTTGTGGCGACGAGGTGACGCAGTGGCCGGTCACTCGATGACGATGCGCGGCGCGGCGTGGCCGGAGCCGGCCTGGACCTTGTCCCAGACCCGGGCGGCGATGGCGCGATAGGCCTCGGCATGGGCGCCGTCCGGCGCCGAGACCACGATAGGGTGCCCGGTGTCCGAAGTCTCGCGGATGGCGATGTCGAGCGGGATCTCGCCCAGGAAGTCGCAACCCAGCCGCTCCGCCTCGGCGCGGGCGCCGCCATGGCCGAAGATGTCGGAGCGGTGGCCGCAGTTCGGGCAGCAGAAATAGCTCATGTTCTCGATGATCCCGAGCACCGGGACGTCGACCTTGCGGAACATGTTCAGGCCCTTGCGGGCGTCCAGCAGGGCAATGTCCTGCGGCGTCGAGACGATCACGGCGCCGGCCAGCGGCACCTGCTGCGCCATGGTCAGCTGGGCGTCGCCGGTGCCGGGCGGCATGTCGACCACCAGCACGTCGAGCGTGCCCCAGTTGACGTCGCGCAGCATCTGCGACAGCGCCGACTGCACCATCGGGCCGCGCCAGATCATCGGCGTCTCCTCGTCGATCAGGAAGCCGATCGACATCACCTTCAGCCCGAAATTCTCTTTCGGGTCCATGGTCTTGCCGTCGGGCGAGGCCGGCTTGCCTGTGATGCCGGTCATCCGCGGCACCGACGGGCCGTAGATGTCGGCGTCCAGCAGCCCGACCTTCAGCCCGTTGGCGGACAGGCCGAGGGCGAGGTTGACGGCAGTGGTCGACTTGCCGACGCCGCCCTTGCCCGAGGCGACGGCGATGATGGCGCCGACGCCGGTGACCGGCAGCTTGCGGCTCTGCGCCCCGCCGGGCGCGGCCGGCGGATGGGCATGCCCGGCGTGCCCAGAGGCAGGCGCCGCAGCCGGGGCCGCACCCTGGCCCATGCCGCGATGCGCCGTCAGCACGGCGGTGACGGACAGGACGCCCGGCAGCGCCGCCACGGCCCGTTCCGCGGCCTGGCGCAGCGGCTCCAGCGTCGGGCCGCGCTTGGGGTCGACCTCGACCGAGAACAGAACGTGGCCGTCGCGCAGCGTCACGCCGGTGATCATGCCGAGGGCGACGAGGTCGCCGCCGCGCTCCTCGTCCCGAACCCCGCGCAGCGCGTCGAGCACCGCGGCCTCGGTCACTGTGATGCGCCCAGTCGCCATGGTTGAACTTCCTGACCTTTGTCCAATATGACAGGCTCCATTTGTCGCCTGACGCGCCGAGATATAGCATCCGGCGCCCAGGATGACAGGGCGGTCGATGGGGAAGGGATCTGGATGCCGTGGAGTAATCAAGGGGGTGGCGGCGGCGGCGGTGGCCCGTGGGGCGGTCCACCGCAAGGCGGCGGGCAGAACCCCTGGGGACGCGGCGGGGGGCCAAGCCAAGCCGATATCGAAGACATGATCCGGCGCGGCCAGGACCGCTTCCGGCAGGTCATGCCCAAGGGCTTCGGCGGCGGCCGGGGCATTTTGATCGCGATCGTCGTGATCATCATCGGGTGGCTGCTGACCGGCATCTACCGGGTCCAGCCGGACGAGCTCGGCGTGGTCCAGCGATTCGGCGCCTATGTCCGCACTGAGCAGCCCGGCCTGCGCTATCACCTGCCGGCGCCGATCGAGACGGTGACCAAGCCGTCGGTGACGACGCAGAACCGCATCGAGATCGGCTTCTCCAGCGGCGAGGGACGGGCTGTCCCCCGGGACATCCCGGACGAGAGCCAGATGCTGACCAACGACGAAAACATCATCGACATCGATTTCGTCGTGCTGTGGCGCATCTCCGACCCGGTCGCCTACCTCTTCAACATCAAGAACCCGGACGCCACCGTGAAGGTCGCGGCCGAGAGCGCGATGCGTGAGGTGATCGGGCGGACCGAGATCCAGCCGGCGCTGAACGAGGCCCGCGGCAAGATCGAGCAGGAAGCCCGCGTGCTGCTGCAGGCCACCCTCGACAGCTACGGCACGACCGGCCAGCCCGGCGCCGGCGTGGTGATCGACCAGGTGCAGCTGCAGAAGGTGGCGCCGCCGCAGCAGGTCATCGCCGCGTTCGACGACGTGCAGAGCGCGCGCCAGAACCAGGACCAGCTGCGCAACGACGCCGAGACCTATCGCAACGGCGTGGTTCCGACCGCCCGTGGTCATGCGGAGCAGATCTCGCAGCAGGCGGAAGCCTATCGCGAGCAGGTGGTGGCGAAGGCGCAGGGTGACGCGGCGCGCTTCACCTCGGTGCTGCAATCCTACCGGCTGGCGCCCGAGATCACGGCCGAGCGCTTCTACCTCGAGACTCTGGAGAGCGTGCTGAAGGGCTCGAACAAGATCCTGATCGACGACGCCATCGGCGGGCAGGGGGTTCTGCCCTACCTGCCGCTGAACGAGCTGATGAACCGGCCGGCCCCGGCCGCCGCGGCGAAGGGGGGCCAGTGACATGAATGCCAAGCTCGCAGCCCTCGGCGCCGCGATCGTCGTCATCGGCCTGGTGCTGGCCGACTCCCTTTACACCGTCAACCAGAACGAGCAGGCCCTGGTCCTGCAGTTCGGCGAGGTGGTGAAGATCGAGTCCGGGCCGGGACTGAAGTTCAAGCTGCCGCTGGTCCAGAACGTCCAGCTCTACGAGAAGCGCGTGCTCGACGTCGATCCGCCGGTCGAGCAGGTCATCCTGTCCGACCAGCGCCGCCTCGATGTCGGCAGCTATGCCCGCTACCGCATCGCCGACCCGCTGCTGTTCTTCCAGTCGGTGCGGAACGAAACCATCGCCGGCACGCGAATCAACAGCTTCGTCAACAACGCACTGCGCAACGTGCTGGGCAACTACACCCAGCTCGACGTGCTGTCGGAACAGCGCGGGCCGATCATGCGGGCGATCCGCGACAGCGTCGAAGCCAACGCCAAGCCGCTCGGCATCGAAATCGTCGATGTCCGCATCGTGCGGGCCGACGTGCCGGAAGGCACGGTGCAGTCGGTCTACAACCGCATGACCTCGGAGCGTGAGCGCGAGGCGGCGCAGTACCGCGCCCAGGGCCAGGAATACTCGCTGCAGATCCGGTCGCGCGCCGATCGCGACGTGACCGTGCTGCTGGCCGAGGCGGAGCGCAAGGCGCAGGAGTTGCGCGGCCAGGGCGACGCCGAGGCGATCAAGGTGCAGGCCGCCGCCTATGGCGCCGACCCGCAGTTCTTCTCCTTCTACCGCAGCCTGCAGGCCTACCAGAACGCGCTGGGGTCGACCGGCACCACTCTGGTGCTGTCGCCCAAGGGCGATTTCTTCAAGTACTTCAACGACGCCACCGGTCGCGGCCTGGTGCCGGCGGTGACCCAGGCGACGCCGCAAGGCGCGGTGCCGGAGATTCCGGCGGCCCCCGCGCCCGCACCGGTGGAACCGGCGCCGGCACCCGCACCGGCCCCCGTGCCCGCGCCGGGCAGCCCGGGCTGATGCGGCCCACAATGCCGCCGCGATCGCGTGTATGATGACGGACGCCGGCCCCCGCACGGGGCCGGCGTCCTGCTTTGAGCGAGGAGAGCTTTCGTGAGCAGACCGATGGCCCGCCGTCCTTCCGGCCCGATCGCCCTGGCCCGTGCCAGGGATGAGACCGCCCTGTTGCGCTGGGCCGCGACGGTGCTGATCGCCGCGGCGATGCTGCTGGGCCTCGCCGCCGCCGCCCGCGCCGCGCCGGCGCCGGACAGCTTCGCCGACCTTGCCGAAAAGCTGCTGCCGACCGTGGTCAACATCTCGACCACGCAGAAGGTCGAGGACGGCGCCGACCTGCCGGAAATGCCGCAGTTCCCGCCGGGATCGCCGTTCGAGGAGTTCTTTCGCGACTTCTTCAACCGGCGTGGCCAGGGCGGCCAGGGCCAGGGCGAGCGCCCGACGCCGCACAACGCCACCGCGCTCGGCTCCGGCTTCATCGTCCGGGCCAACGGCTTCATCGTGACCAACTACCACGTCATCGAGGGGGCCGAGCAGATCACCGTCGTCCTGCACGACAACACCAGCCTGGACGCCAAGCTGATCGGCCGCGACGAGAAGACCGATCTCGCCGTGCTCAAGGTCGAGAGCGCGAAGCCGCTGCCCTTCGTCGATTTCGGCGACAGCGACAAGATGCGGGTCGGCGACTGGGTGCTGGCGATCGGCAACCCGTTCGGCCTCGGCGGCACGGTCACGGCCGGCATCATCTCGGCCCGGTCGCGTGAGATCAACGCCGGGCCCTATGACGACTTCCTGCAGACCGACGCCGCCATCAACCGCGGCAATTCCGGCGGCCCCATGTTCAACATGGACGGCCAGGTCATCGGCATCAACACCGCGATCTACTCGCCCTCGGGCGGATCGGTCGGCATCGGCTTCGCCATCCCCTCGGCGCTGGCCAGCGGCGTGGTCGACCAGATCATCCAGTTCGGCCGCACCAAGCGCGGCTGGCTCGGCGTGCGGATCCAGTCGGTGACGCCGGAGATCGCCGAGAGCCTGGGCCTGGAGAAGGCCGAGGGCGCGCTGGTCGCCGGCATCACCGATGGCGGCCCGGCCGCGAAGTCGGGCATCGAGACCGGCGACGTCATCCTGACCTTCGACGGCAAGCCGATCGGCGAGAGCCGGCGCCTGCCGCGCGTGGTGGCCGACACCCCGGTCGACAAGCAGGTCCCGGTCGTGGTCTGGCGCAAGGGCCAGCGCAAGGAGCTGCCGGTGACGCTGGGCGATCTCGAGGCGGCCGAGGAATCCGGGCTGCTGGCGTCGAACACGCCGGACGGCCCGGGCGAGGCCACCAAGCCGGAATCGCTCGACGCGCTCGGCGTGACCTTGTCGGCGATCACCGACGCGCTGAAGAAGCAGTACTCGCTGGCCGACGACCAGAAGGGCGTGGTCGTCACCGCCGTCACCGGCGGGTCGCCGGCGGGCGAGAAGGGGCTGAAGGCCGGCGACGTCATCGTCGAGGTCGGCCAGGCCGAGGTCGCCAACCCGGCGGATGTCGCCAAGAAGGTGAAGGAGGCCCGCGACGGCGGCCGCAAATCGGTGCTGCTGCTGGTCCAGAGCGGTGCCGACCTGCGCTTCGTCGCGCTGCCGGTCGGGCAGGGCTGAGGCCGCTAGGCATCATCGTAAAGGGCGTCGGGGCGTCACCTGGAGGTGACGCCCCTTTTCTTTGAGCCCGATGCGGGGTTCACGGATCGCGAGCCCAACCTACGTCCCACGCAGCCCTCTTCATTGTCATGCCACGGCTTGACCGTGGCATGACAATGGAAGTGGTGCCTAGGTCGGGTTCGCGAACCCAACCTACACTCCGCCCCTCATCCCCGCCGGTGCAGCCGCCGCAAATCCTCGCGCCGGATGGCGCCGAGGCCGAACAGCGCGGCGAGGTACAGCAGGCCGGCCAGCGCCAGAACGGCCAGGATCGTGACCACCGCCAGCAGGTCCGACCGGCCGGCCAGGGCCGGGGCGGCCAGCACCAGCAGCCCCCACAGCGCCGCCGCCATCACCGCCCCGGCCAGCACCATGCGCGGCAGCCGCCGCCGGGCCGCGGCGTCGAGCCGGAACTGGCCGCGGCGGTGCAGCACCCAGGTCAGCAGGGCGATGTTCAGCCACACCCCGGCCGACGTGCCGATGGCCAGGCCGACCTGCGACAGCTGGTCCATCAGCGCGATCTTCAGCCCGACGTTCAGCGCCACGGTCGCCACCGCGATCTTGACCGGCGTCGCCGTGTCGCCGCGGGCGTAGAAGCCGGGCAGCAGGCAGCGCACCAGCACGAAGGCCGGCAGGCCGAAGGCGTAGGCGGTCAGGGTCAGGGCCGACTGGTGGGAATCCAGCGCGGTGAAGCGGCCGCGTTCGAACATCGCGGCCAGCAACGGCTCGGCCGCGACGAGGAAGGCGACGGCGAAGGGCAGGGTCAGGGCGAGGGTCAGCTCGATCGCCCGGTTCTGGCTGGCCTGGGCGCCGGCGGCGTCGTCGGCGGCCAGGCGGCGCGTCAGCTCCGGCAGCAGCACGGTGCCGACGGCGATGCCGATGACGCCGAGCGGCAGCTGGTTCAGCCGGTCGGCGTAGTTCAGGTAGGATTGCGCGCCGGTCGGCAGCGCCTGGGCGATGATGGTGTCGGCGAAGACGCTGATCTGGGCCATGCCGGCGCCCAGCGTTGCCGGCCCCAGGGCGCGGAAGAAGCGGCGCACGCCGGGCGACAGGGTCGGCCACACCAGCCGCAGCGGGGCCTCGGCCCGCCGCATGTCCCAGGCGAGGTACAGGAACTGGGCGATGCCCGACAGGAACACGCCCCAGGCCAGGGCATGGCCGGCGGTGGGCAGGAACGGCGTCAGGCCCAGCAGCGCGCCGATCATGAACAGGTTCAAGAGGATCGGCGCCGCCGCCGCCGCGCCGAACCGGCCCAGCCCGTTCAGCACGCCGCCCTGCAGCGACACCAGCGACATGAACAGCAGATAGGGGAAGGTGATCCGGGTCAGCTCGACCTTCAGCGCGGTCTGCGCCGCCGAGGTGCCGCCCGGCTCCATCAGGTCGATCAGCCAGGGCATGGCCGCCAGCGCCGCGACCAGCACCACGATCTGGCTGGCGATCAGGATCGACTGCACCTGCTCCGCCAGCCGCAGCGCCTTGGCCTTGCCCTCGCGCTGCAGCAGGGTGGTGAAGGTGGGCAGGAAGGCGATGTTGAACGCGCCCTCGGCGAACAGCGACCGGAAGTGGTTCGGCAGCCGGTTGGCCAGGAAGAAGGCGTCGGCGACCGGGCCGGCGCCGAGCACGGCCGCGATCATCTGGTCGCGCACCAGGCCGAGCACACGGCTGGCGAGCGTCAGCCCGCCGACGGAGGCGATCTTTCTGTACATGCCTAGGCCGTCACGAACTCCGTGGCGCGGTAGCCCTGGAGGTAGAGCAGGGCGGTCAGGTCGCCATGGTCGACCGACACCGGCACCGACTGCCGCACCAGCGGCTTGGGATGGAAGCCGACGCCCAGGCCGGCGGCCTGCAGCATTGGGATGTCGTTGGCGCCGTCCCCGACCGTGACCGCGGCGTCGAGGCCGATGCCGCGCGCGGCCGCCATCTCTTCCAGCAGGGTGCGCTTGGCGTCCTTGCCCAGGATCGGCTCGCGGATCCGGCCGGTCAGCCTGCCGTCGGCCAGGATCAGGTGGTTGCCCTCGGACCGGTCGAACCCGACCGCGTCGCGCACCGGGCCGGTGAAGGCGTCGAAACCGCCGGAGACCAGGGCGCAATAGGCGCCATTGGCCCGCATCGTCGCCACCAGGATCCTGCCGCCGGGGGTGTAGCGCAGCCCCGCCAGGGCACGGTCGATGATCGAGGCCGGCTGGCCCTCCAGCAGCGCCACCCGCTCGATCGCCGCCTCGCGGAAGTTCAGCTCGCCGCGCATCGCCCGCTCGGTGATCGGCACCACCCGGTCGGCGACGCCGGCCAGCGCCGCCAGCTCGTCCAGCGTCTCGGCCTCGACGATGGTGGCGTCCATGTCCGCCACCAGCAGCCGCTTGCGGCGGCCCAGGGCCGGCCCGACATTGACGTCGACCGGCTGTCCGGCCAGCGCCAGCCGCGCCGCGGCCTGCGCCGCCTTGGCATCGGCGCCCGCGAATGCGATATCGCAGGCGATGCCGGGGGCCAGCCAGTCGACCGCCCCGGGCGACCCGCCCGCGATCGCCAGCGCGTTGCGCAGGTGGCGGGTCAGCGAATCGTCGAGGATCGGCTGATCCGGGGCGGTGGTGAGGGTGAGGACGAGATCCATGATGCGGCGCAGCTCCGAGGCCCAGCGACCGTCTATGCCGCAGTGCGGCAGCCTCTGTCTACGCGCGAACGGGGGCGGGTGGCGCCCATGACCGCCAGCGTCATCGTGATCGGCGGCCCGACGGCCAGCGGCAAATCGGCGCTGGCGACCGATCTGGCCGCGGCGCTGGACGGCGTGGTGATCAATGCCGACAGCATGCAGGTCTATGCCGAGCTTGCGATCCTCACCGCCCGGCCCGGCCCGGCGGAGCTGGCCCGGGCGCCGCACCGGCTGTACGGCGTGCTGCCGGCGGCGACGCGCTGCTCCGCCGCCGCCTGGTGCGACATGGCGCTGGCCGAGATCGGGCTGGCGCAGAAGGCCGGCAAGCGGCCGATCGTGGTCGGCGGCACCGGCCTCTATCTCCGCGCCCTGACCGAGGGGCTGAGCCCGATCCCACCGGTGCCGGAGGAGATCCGCCGCGCCACGGTCGAGCTGCACGAAACCCTGGGCGGCGAGGGCTTCCATGCCGAGCTGATGCGCTGGGACCCCAAGATCGCCCAGCGCCTGGCCCCGGGCGACACCCAACGGCTGATCCGGGCCTGGGAGGTGATGGTGGCGACCAACCGCTCGCTGGCCGACTGGCAGCTGGACGCCGCGTCCGGCCCGCCGCCGGGCATGGTGTTCGACATGGTGGTGCTGGCGCCGCCGCGCGACGCGCTCTATGCCGCCTGCGACGGCCGCTTCCGGGTCATGGTCGCGGCCGGGGCGGTGGAGGAGGCGCGGGCGCTGCTGGCGCTGGGCCTCGACCCGGCGCTGCCGGCGATGAAGGCGGTCGGGGTGCCCGAGCTGGCGGCCCATCTGCGCGGGGAGACCGACCTGGAGACGGCGATCACCAGGGCGCAGCAGGCGACGCGCAACCTGGCCAAGCGCCAGAGCACCTGGTTCCGCAACCAGCAGCCCGTGGCGTCTGCCGTGGATCCGAACGCAAGGGTGCAACGCTGCCATGTCGCCGGCGCGCAATATTCGGAAAAAATTACGGCTGAAATCTTCTCTTTTCTTCGTCTTTCCGATTGACCTCCCGGATTCCGCCGTCTAGCTTGCCGACCCTCGTTGATCCCCAACGTTGAACGCCGCGGCCGGAGGGGGCCGCATTCAGAGACGCGGCCCCAGAGGCCGCACCAGAGGATGCGATGTCGACAGAAACGCTGACCGGAGCCGAAATCCTTCTGCGCGCCCTTCGGGACCAGGGCGTAGAGGTAATCTTCGGGTATCCGGGCGGGGCTGTCCTTCCGATCTACGACGCGATCTTCAAGCAGAACGCGATCCGCCACATCCTGGTCCGGCACGAACAGGCGGCGGTGCACGCGGCGGAAGGCTATGCCCGCTCGACCGGCAAGGTCGGCGTCGTCCTCGTTACCTCCGGCCCGGGCGCGACCAACGCGGTGACCGGCCTGACCGACGCGCTGATGGATTCGATCCCGATCGTCTGCCTGACCGGGCAGGTGCCGACGCATCTGATCGGCAACGACGCGTTCCAGGAAGCCGACACCACGGGCATCACGCGGCCCTGCACCAAGCACAACTACCTGGTGAAGGACGCGAACGTCCTGGCCCGCACGGTGCATGAGGCGTTCTACGTCGCCCGCAGCGGCCGGCCCGGCCCGGTCGTCATCGACCTGCCGAAGGACGTGCAGTTCGCCGACGGCGTCTACACCCCGCCGGAGCATGTCGAGCACCGCACCTACCGGCCGCGGACCGAGCCCGACCCGGCGCTGATCGAGCAGGCGATCGACCTGATGGTCAAGGCCGAGCGGCCGATCCTGTACACCGGCGGCGGCATCATCAACTCCGGCCCGGCGGCGTCCGAGGCGCTGCGCGAGCTGGTCGAACTGACCGGCTTCCCCTGCACCTCGACCCTGATGGGCCTTGGCGCCCTGCCGGCCTCGGACCCGCGGTTCCTGGGCATGCTCGGCATGCACGGCACCTACGAGGCCAACCTGGCGATGCATGGTTCCGACCTCATGGTCGCGCTAGGCTCGCGCTTCGACGACCGGGTGACCGGCAAGATCAGCGCCTTCTCGCCGGGTGCGACCAAGATCCATGTCGACATTGACCCGTCCTCGATCAACAAGAACGTACATGTCGACCTGCCGATCATCGGTGACGCCGGCAAGGTGATCCGGGCGATGGTCGAGGCGTGGAAGCGCCGCGGCCTGAAGCCGCGCGAAAAGGCGCTGGCCAATTGGTGGAGCCAGATCAAGCAGTGGCAGGCGCGCAACTGCCTGCACTTCAGCCAGGACAAGTCGCATGACGCGGTGATCAAGCCGCAATATGCGATCAAGCGTCTGGCCGAGCTGACCGCCGATCGCGACGACGTGTTCATCACCACCGAGGTCGGCCAGCACCAGATGTGGGCGGCGCAGCTGATCCCGTTCCAGAAGCCGAACCGCTGGATGACCTCCGGCGGCCTCGGCACCATGGGCTACGGCCTGCCGGCCGCGGTCGGGGTGCAGATCGCCCATCCCGAGGCGCTGGTGATCGATGTCGGCGGCGAGGCCTCCACGCTGATGAACATCCAGGAGCTGTCGACCATCGCCCAGTACCGGCTGCCGGTGAAGATCTTCATCGTCAACAACTTCTGGATGGGCATGGTCCGGCAGTGGCAGGAGCTGCTGCACGGCGAGCGCTACTCGGAGAGCTATTCCGAGGCGCTACCGGACTTCGTCAAGCTGGCCGAGGCCTTCGGCCTGACCGGGCTGCGCGCCACCTGCATGGGCGAGGCCGACGACGTCATCCGCGAGATGCTGCGGATCGACGGGCCGGTGGTGGTGGACATGCAGGTCTCGAAGCTGGAGAACTGCTTCCCGATGATCCCGGGCGGCGCCGCGCACAACGAGATCCTGCTGGGGCCGTCCGACCAGGCCGCCAAGCCGACCTCGGAGGAGGGGATGGTGCTGGTATAAGTCGCGGACGACACACTTCGCCGAGGCCGGCTCGCACTATGCTTCCGAGGCCGGCCTCGACCCTCGTCTCGTGACCCCCGGACCCATCGCATGACCCCGCAGACCCATATCGAAACCCACACCATCGCCGTGCTGGTCGACAACGAGCCCGGCGCGCTGGCCCGCGTCATCGGCCTGTTCTCCGGCCGCGGCTACAACATCGAAAGCCTGACCGTGGCCGAGGTCGAGGCCGCGCGGAACCTGTCCCGCATCACCGTCGTCACATCAGGGACGCCGATGATCATCGAGCAGATCAAGGCCCAGCTCGACCGGCTGGTGCTGGTGCACAGCGTCCATGACCTGACCCTGGACGGGCCGGCGGTCGAGCGTGAGCTCGCCCTGGTTAAGGTCCGCGGCGCCGGCGACAAGCGCATCGAAAGCCTGCGCATCGCCGACGTGTTCCGGGCCCGCGCCGTGGATTCGACGACCGAGAGCTTCGTGTTCGAGGTCACCGGATCGTCGCAGAAGATCAACGCCTTCATTCAGCTGATGATCCCGCTCGGCCTGGTCGATGTCAGCCGGACCGGTGTGGTCGCCATCGCTCGGGGGCCCGAAGGGCTCCTGAACGCCGACTAACTCCCATCGCGGCCGGCTCTTGACCGGCCGCTCCCATCGTCGTGTAGGAAAGGCCGGGCCGCCCCGGCATCGTGTGAGAGGACAGAGTTATGCGCGTTTATTATGACCGCGACGCGGATGTGAACCTGATCAAGTCGAAGAAGGTCGTCATCGTCGGCTACGGCAGCCAGGGCCATGCCCATGCCGCCAACCTGCGCGACAGCGGCGCCAAGGATGTGCGCATCGCGCTGCGTCCCGACAGCGCCACGGTGAAGAAGGCCGAGGCTGCCGGCTTCACGGTGATGTCGCCGGCCGACGCCGCCAAGTGGGGCGACGTGCTGATGATGTGCACGCCGGACGAGCTGCAGGCCGAGATCTATGCCCGCGACCTGGCGCCGAACATGAAGGAAGGCGCCGCCATCGCCTTCGCGCACGGCCTGAACGTGCACTTCAACCTGATCGAGGCGCGCAAGGACCTCGACGTGTTCATGGTCGCGCCGAAGGGCCCGGGCCACACCGTGCGCTCCGAATACGAGAAGGGCGGCGGCGTGCCCTGCCTGATCGCGGTCGACCAGAACGCCACCGGCGCCGCGCTCGACATCGGCCTGTCCTACGCCTCGGCGATCGGCGGCGGCCGCGCCGGCATCATCGAGACCACCTTCAAGGAAGAGTGCGAGACCGACCTGTTCGGCGAGCAGGCGGTGCTGTGCGGCGGCCTGACCGCCCTGATCGTCGCCGGCTACGAGACCCTGGTCGAGGCCGGCTACGCGCCTGAAATGGCCTATTTCGAGTGCCTGCACGAGGTCAAGCTGATCGTCGACCTGATGTATGAGGGCGGCATCGCCAACATGCGCTACTCGATCTCCAACACCGCGGAATACGGCGACTACTCGACCGGCCCGCGCATCATCACCGAAGAGACCAAGAAGGAGATGAAGCGGGTTCTGGAGGACATCCAGTCGGGCCGCTTCACCCGCGACTGGATGCTGGAGAACAAGGTCGGCCAGGCCAGCTTCAAGGCCACCCGCCGCCGCCATGCCGAGCACGACATCGAGAAGGTCGGCGAGAAGCTGCGCGCGATGATGCCGTGGATCGCCAAGAACAAGCTGGTCGACAAGGCCAAGAACTGATCCGGACATCCGTCCGGCGAGACGAGGAGGGCCCCGCGAGGGGCCCTTTTCTTTTGTGCGGCAGGAGGTGCCCGGCGGGGTATGATGGGGCGCCAGCGCAGGCGCCTGCGACTGGAGAATGGGTCGAGAGACATCGGATGGCCGCGGACTCCACGGCGGAATTCTCCGTTCAGCAGCTTCTGGACACCGGGACCGTCGCGATCCGCGACATCGCCTGCCGTGGCGAGTGCCGGCACAAGAGCGCCGAGGAATGCCCGAACTCCACCCACCTGGTGTTTCCCTATCGCGGCGTCTATGTGCGCCACCAGGGCCAGGACGATGCGGTGGCTGAGGCCAACCAGGTGCTGTTCTTCAACCAGGGGGAAGCCTATCGCGTCAGCCATCCCGTCGAGGGCGGCGACGCCAGCCTGGATCTGGTGATCGGCGAGACCTTTCTGCAGGAGCTGGCGCCCAAGGTGCAGCTGCGCGAGGGCGGGGTGCTGGCGTTCCGCCGGCAGCGCCTGCGCGTCGATGCCCGCACCCAGGCGCTGGTGGCGCTGCTGCGGCACAGCCTGGTTCGCGGGGCGGCCGAGACCCTGGAGGCGGAAACCCTGGCGCTGACGTTGGTGCGGCGCGCCATGGGCGAACGGACCTCGCATGCCGCCGGGGCCAGCCAGGGCCGGCAGAAGCTGGTGGACCGGGCCAAACTGGTGCTGTCGTCCGACCTGGCGCGGCGCTGGACGCTGGCCGAGATCGCGGCGGAGGTCGGTGTCTCGCCG
This sequence comes from Inquilinus ginsengisoli, assembly GCF_031453975.1. Classification (NCBI taxonomy): domain Bacteria; kingdom Pseudomonadati; phylum Pseudomonadota; class Alphaproteobacteria; order Rhodospirillales; family Rhodospirillaceae; genus Inquilinus; species Inquilinus ginsengisoli. Next base: position 318,023 of record NZ_JAVDPW010000002.1, on the reverse strand, counting down.
GTGTATCTGACGCAGGTGTTCCAGCAGGTCGAGGCCATGCCGCTGTACCGCTACCAGCTGCGGCTGCGGCTGGCGCGCGCGCTGGACCTGCTGGGCGAATACGGCGACCTCACCGCCCTGGGCCTGGATCTGGGCTTTTCCAGCCACAGCCATTTCAGCTCCGCCTTCCGGCAGGCCTATGGCCGTACGCCGGCGGAGTTCCAGCGCTCGGTCCATCTGCGCTGACGGCTTCAAGTCACTAAAGAATCCGACAGCGGCCGCGATCGCGAAAATGCTCTTTCTGTGTCTGCCCGGACGTCGGGCAGATCAGGAGATGTCCGCGATGACCGAGAGAACCTGTGCGGCCTGCGACTGCGAGCTGGATGCCGAGACCATCAAGGTGAAGATCGGCGGCCAGACGGTGGAGGTGTGCTGCGACGACTGCGCGCAAGCGCTGCGGGAAGCCGACGCCTCGACCTCGGGCGGGGAATGAGCGGATGGATTTCGATCACGCGGCCGTGACCCGGCGCAGCATCGTGACGCCGTCGGGCCGCATCAGCTACACCGAGGCGGGCGCCGGCCCGGTCGCCCTGTTCGTGCACGGCGTCCTGCTCAACGGGCATCTGTGGCGCCACCAGCTGGCGCAGCTGTCCGATCTGCGCCGCTGCATCGCGGTCGACCTGCTGGCCCATGGCGACACCGAGATCGCGCCGGACCAGGACGTGTCGGTGACCGCCAACGCCACCATGCTGCGGGAGTTCCTCGACGCCCTGCAGATCGACCAGGTGGACCTGGTCGGCAACGACAGCGGCGGCGGCATCGCCCAGATCTTCGCGGCGCTGAACCCCGCCCGGGTGCGCAGCCTCACCCTCACCGATTGCGATGCGCAGGACAATTGGCCGCCGGAGGCGTTCAAACCCTTCCTCGAGATGGCGGCGGCCGGCGGGCTGCGCGGCGCGCTCAACGCCATGCTGGTGGACAAGGGCTTCTACCGCTCGGCGCAGGCCCTGGGTCCGGCCTACGAGCATCCTGAAAAGCTGCCCGATGACGCCATCGAGGCCTATCTGCGCCCGCTGGTGAGCACCGAGCAGCGCACGCGTGACTTCCAGCGCTTCCTGGCCGCCTTCGACAGCCGGCACACGCTGGCGGTGGAAGCACAGCTGCGGGCGCTGACGGCGCCGACGCTGATCGTCTGGGGCACGGATGACATCTACTTCGGCGTGCAGTGGTCGCACTGGCTGGCCGAGGCGATCCCCGGCACCCGGCGGCGCGTCGAGCTGAAGGGCGCGCGGCTGTTTTTCCCTGAGGAGCGTGCGGAGGAGTTCAATCGCGAACTGCGCGCGCACTGGCTGGACCTGTAGGAGGTTGGTGATGTCGACACGCGTTCTGGAACGTCCTGGTTCCGTCCTTCGCCCCGGCCTGATCCAGGGCCTGATGCAAACCGCGGCGCTGTGGCTGCGGCGGTCGCGAACCCGACGCCGGCTCGACACGCTGAGCGACCACGAGCTGCGGGATCTCGGGCTGGATCGCAGCGCCGCCTTCCACGAATCGGCCAGGCCGTTCTGGAAAGGCTGACGCTTCGTCTCCACCGCCGGACCATAAGGCGAAGACCCCGGCCAGGATCGGTCCGGCGAAACGAAGAGGGCCCCGTGAGGGGCCCTTTTCTTTTGGGCGAACATGCCTTCCGTCGGCCACGATCCCGCGGTAGGTGGAGGTGGAATCCCCGATGTCGCATGGCGCCATGCCGATCGGGATGGCGCAGGAGGTGGGGATGGTGGGTCACCGGACGCTGGCGGGCTGTTTCCTCATTCCGGCGGTCTTTCTGATCGGGCTGTTCGGTCCCGGCCATCCGGCGCATGCGGAGGATGGCTGCCCGGACGGGATGATGCCCTATCAGGAGCAGTTCACCGACCCCGCCAACGGCACCCTGCAGCTCAGGACCAGCTGCATGCCGGGCAGCCGGTATCCCCAGCCCGACTATCAGGAGCCGGCCCCCGACGATGCGCCGCCGTCACCGCCGCCGGATCAGTACGGGGCCTACGCCACCGATCCGGAGTATCGGCAGCTGTTCTGGTCGACCTTCTACGAGAGCCACGAGGCGGCCGAAGCCGGCGCGATCGAGGCCTGCGGCAAGGCGACCGGAAAGGATTGCCAGTCGCTCGGCTGGTTCGGCAACCAATGCGGGGCCATCGCCGTCACCCAGAACGGGCAGACGATCGCCGGATACGACACCTCCTGGCGCGGTGCGGCGCGGCAGGCCCTCGAGGCCTGCGAGAAGGCGGGTGCCGACAGCTATGTGATCTGCCGCCTCTGGGTGCCGCCGATCTGCTCCGGCCCGTCATACAGCGCCGCCGACAACGAGAGCGCCAAGACTGCGACCGTCGACGAGATCGAGCAGCTGTCCGCCGAACTCGACGACCGGGAGTACTGGGGCGCCCTGGCCTCCGACGGCGACCAGATCCAGACCAGCTACGGCCACCCCAGCCGAAGGGCCGCCGAGACGGTCGCGCTGTCGAAATGCCAGGGCTGCAAGATCGCTGGAACCTTCGAGAGCAGCTGCGCCGGGATGGCGTGGCCCAGCGACAAGCGGCCGGTCTACGAGATCGCGATGAACGTGGACCCCGCCGTCGCCCGGGCCAAGGCGACGAAGCAATGCGTCGACAAATACGGGGCGTGCGACGGGGCGGTGCGGTGCTCCGGCCGGCGCTATCCGAACCCCATTCCGGGCGACCAGGGGGGCGGGAAGTGACGGCGCCGGCGATCCGGCCGGCACGGCCGGAGGAGGCGGCGGCGCTGTCCGCGCTGGTGCTGCGGTCCAAGGCGCATTGGGGCTACGACGCCGCCTTCATGGCACAGGTGCGGGACGTGCTGCAGGTGACGCCGGAGGCGATCCGCGCCGGGGGCGTCTTCGTCGCGGTCGACGGCGACGACAGGCCGCTGGGGCTCGGCAGCGTCGGCATCGCGGACGGTGCGGCGGAGCTCGAACTGCTGTTCGTCGACCCGGCGGCGATGGGGCAGGGGGCCGGCCGCGCTCTTTATCGCCATGCCGTCGCCATGGCGCGCGCCGGCGGGGCGGGCACCCTCTGGATCCTCGCCGATCCCGGGGCCGAGCCGTTCTACCGGGCGATGGGCGCGACGACGGTCGGCCAGGCGCCGTCCGACGCCATCCCCGGCCGCATGCTGCCGCGGATGAAGGCCGAGCTCACCGCCTGATCCCGCGGTTCCCTGGTCCAAGGTCGACATTGGCCGTAGGATCGGCGCCGGCCGACCTCAGCTCCTGGACATGACATGCCGACCTACAGCGACGACGACGTGGCCCACCTCGCCCGGCTGGTCCAGCTGGCGACATCCGACCCGGACAACCTGCGCCTGTTGTCGCCCCGCGATGCCTGCGCGGTGGCGCTGCTGCTGAACCGCCTGGACCAGCTGCCGCAGCCCTACAGCCACCCGCTGGCGGCGTTCGAACTGCTGGGACCGTCCGGCCGCGACATGGTGCTGGACCTCTACGACCGCCGCTCCCAGCCCGACGCGACCCAGGACGCCTGAGCGGCGGGACGTCGGCGCGGCTACCCCATCGAGATGGGATCAGCGGCGAAGGCGCTGCAGCGTCCGGCCGATGCCGCGGCCCAGCCGCTCGGCGACGCTGGAGGGCGGCACCGGCTGTGGGGCGGGGGCCGGCCGGGATTGCTGGCCGGACGGATCCGCATCGTCCTCGCCGCCGAAGGCGGTGCGCGCCTGGTCCAGCAGCGCCGGAATCGCCCGCGCCTGGCGCAGCAGCATCGGCAGAAACAGGATCCCGACGACCGCGGCGATGATCAGAAGCTTGATGCCGCTCAAACCCATGGCGGGATGTCCTCGGTCAGCCGTGATCCCCGACCGTAGCACGGTTGCGGCGCGCCCGGGCAGGAACCGTTCGGCGCGACGCCAGTTTGGCGAAGGCGGCCAGGGTCAGGGCCCCGGCCAGCAGCGGGCCGCCGGTCAACAGGATCCACTGGGTCTCGCCGATGCCGCTGAGCTCGCCGACGCCCTGCGCCACCAGCCAGCCGGGCGCCAGCATCGCCGGCACCCAGACGATCGCCGACAGCACATTGGCGACCTGGAAGCGGACCGGGCGCATGCGCATGATGCCGGCGATCAGCGGCACCACGGCGCGCAGCGGCCCCAGGAAGCGGCCGAGGAAGATCGAGGCGGTGCCCCAGCGCCGGAAGAACAGCCGGCCCTTGGCGATCATCGCCCGGTCGCGCGAGAACGGCCAGACATTGCGGGCGTTCGGGCCCAGCTTCTGCCCCAGCCAGTAGGAGACGGCGTCCCCCAGCACGGCCCCGGCGATCGACCACAGGATGACCGGCGCCGGATGCAGCAGGCCGCCGCCGACCAGCGCGCCGGTGGCCAGCATCAGTGCGGTGCAGGGGACGAACAGGCCGACCACGGCCATGGATTCGCCGAAGGCCAGCAGGAACAGGATCGGCCCGGCCCAGGCCTGGTTGTCGGCGATGAACTGCGTGACCTGGGCGACGAAGGTTTCCAACGTGCGGTCCGATCGGCTCACGGAATGGGGGAGGCCGGAGGCGCGAACGCCCCCGGCCCGAGTTTACAGGATTTCGTCGCCCATATCGAACCCGGCGTCGGCCGCCAGATCGGATGCGGCGTCGGTGGCGCCCTGGGTGACGTCGGTGGCCACCTGGCCGATGTCCGACGAGAATGCGTCCATCAGCAGGTTGCCGACGACCAGGCCGCCGGCGACGCCCATGGCGGTCTGCATCGCGCCGGCCATGAAGCCGCCGCCGCGCGGGGCGCCCTGGCCGCCGAAGCCCTGGCCGCCGACGCCTTGACCACCATAGCCCTGGCGGCCATAGCCCTGCCCGCCGGGGTTGCCCTGGCCCCAGCCCGGCTGCGGCGCCGACCGCGGCCGCAGCGGCTGGCCGCCGCCGAACAGCCCGGCCAGGAAGCCGCCGGCCGCCGGCTGGGCGGCGCGCCGCTCCAGCTCGTTGATCTTCTGCTGCGCCGCCTCCAGCGCCTGCTCCTGCACCAGGATGACCTGGGCCATGTAGTAGGGCGCGGCGGGCTGCTCACCCAGGCGCCGGCGGATCAGGCCCTCGGCGCCCTCGTCGCGCGGGCCGCCGTCACGCTCGGCCCGGGCCAGCTTGACGAACAGGTCGTCGATCGCGCTCTTTTCGGTGTCGTACACGCCTTACTCCTCCCGGCTGCCGGTCAGGTTCAGCAGCAGCTGGAACATGTTGATGAAGTTCAGGTACAGCGACAGCGCGCCCATCACCGCCATCTTGTTCAGGCTCTCGCTGTCGTAGTGCTCGGCGTATTCCTCCTTGATCCGCTGGGTATCCCAGGCGGTCAGGCCGGTGAAGATCAGCACGCCGGCGACCGAGACGATGAACTGCAGCGCCGTCGAGCCGAGGAAGATGTTGACCACGCTGGCGATGATGATGCCGATCAGGCCCATCATCAGGAACGACCCGAAGCGCGAGAGGTCGGCCTTGGTGGTGTAGCCGTACAGGCTCATCGAGCCGAACATGACCGCGGTGATCATGAAGGTGCGGGCGATGCTGGTCCCGGTGAAGACCAGGAAGATCGACGCCATCGACAGGCCCATCACGCCGCAGAAGGCCCAGAACACCGCCTGCGCCGTGGAAGACGAGATGGCGTGGATGCGGAAGGACAGGAAGAACACGAAGGCCAGCGGCGCCAGCATCACCACCCATTTCAGGGGCGTGGTGAAGATCGGCATGTAGATCGCCGGGCTGCTGCCAACGAAATAGGCGACGACGCCGGTCAGGACCAGGCCGAGGCCCATGTAGTTGAAGACGCGCAGCATGTGCTGGCGCAGCCCGGCATCGAGTTCGGCGGCTGTGGCGCGCGCCGTTCCTTGCCACTGGTACTGTTGCATGTTCATGGCTTGCTCGCTCCTTGAAGCAAAGTCAGTAAGAGGGGAGGCAATCTCAGTAGAGGGTCTCGGCCAGGGTGTTGGCGGCGCCCAGCAGGTCCGCGGCCGGCGCCTCGGCGCACAGCGCGTAGACCGCCGGGCCGACCTGCCAGTAGGCGACGGTGACGTCCTTCGCCCGCTGGGCCTGCGGCTGCTGCACGTCGAAGCCGTCGCTGGCGGCGGCGAACAGCGTCACCAGCCCGAACCGGTCGGTGTCGATGGTTGCCTCGAAGCCGGATCCGCCGTCCCAGGGCACCACCTCGATCGACCGGATCGACCAGCCTGCCGGCAGGTCGGGCAGCGAGATCGGCGCCTCGGCCAGGGCGTCGGCGGGCATGCCGCCCTTGGGCTCCGCCGGGTCGACCAGGTGGCGGTAGAGCACGGTGCGGTAGGCGTCGCCGGCCTCGTCGGCATAGGCCGGGATGGTGGCCGCGGCGGGGTCGATCCGGGTCACGCCCAGGACCGACTGGGCACCCCAGCCCAGCCCGACCAGCAGCACCACGGCCGCGACCCGGCGCAGCCGCACGGTCAGGCGGCGCCAGCGCACGGCGCGGCCCAGCGCCCTCGCGTTCTCGTAGCTGGCGACGCGGACGCCGCCATCCTCGGCGAAGGCCAGGCGCAGCGCGTCGCGCATGCGCAGGTCGGCCATCACCTGCGCCGCCACCGGCGGGTTGGCCTCGAGATAGGCTTCGACCTCGATCCGGCGAGGCAGGTCCAGCTCGCCGTCGATATAGGCCTGGATCTCGGCTTCGGTGAGGGGAGGGTGGGTCATGGGCGTCACTCCACCAGCCGCAGCCGCGGCGAGGCCGGGCCGCCGGGACCGGGTGCGGTGTGGTCGGTTGCGGTCTCGTCAGCGGCCGCTCCGGCGGCCTCGCGCAGCGCCGCCCGGGCGCGGCCCAGGCGCGACATCAGCGTGCCGATCGGGATGTCCAGGATGGTGGCCGCCTCCTGGTAGCGGAACTCCTCCACCGCCACGAGCAGCAGGGCCTCGCGCTGCTCCTCCGGCAGGCCCAGCATCGCCCGCTGCACCTGGGCCAGCTGGACGCGCGAATCCTGCACCGGAGCCCCGCTCTGCGGCGCGAACTGCGTCGCCTGGACGATGCGGGCGTCCTCGGCGCGGCGGCCGCGGAGGCGCGAGACATGGGCGTTGTGCATGATGGCGAACAGCCAGGGGCGCAGCGCCCGGTCCGGCTGCCATTTCCGCCGGCCCTCATAGGCCTTCAGCAGGGTGTCCTGCAGCAGGTCCTCGGCCTCGGCGGCATCGCGCGTCAGGACCAGCGCATAGCGCTTCAGCCCCGGCAGCTCGGCGATGACGTCGAAATCGTCTTTGCGGCGTTTCATGATCAGTATACGCAGCCGATGCCGGTTTTCATCCCACGGCCTCCCGCACAAGCACGTGACCGTTCCGGCGCATGAGGACAAAGTCTCAACAAGATTGTGGTTATGATGCTTTTTGGCAGGTTTTTTCAGACGAAAGCCGCGCTGCCGGTGTTATAGGCAGCGACACTTCATTATTTCTCGCCGCGATTCGGATCGACATGACCGACGACACTGTGGAGCAAAGCCGATCGGTCGACCCGTCTGTGTCCGATCGCTACACGGGTCTCCCCCTCGGCGCCGCCGCAGCCTCGGTCGCTCTGCCCTATCCGTCCCGGCCGGGACTCCTCGATCGCTGGCCCGGCTGGGCCATCGGACTCGCCGCGCTGATCGTCTTCGGCGTGCTGTTGCGGGTCGCCCTCGGCCTGGCCTTCCCGCGCATTCCTCATGCCGACGAGCTGTTCCAATACTACGAGCAGGCGCACCGTCTGGCCTTCGGCCAGGGCATGGTGCCCTGGGAGTATCGCGAGGGCATCCGCTCCTGGCTGCTGCCGGGCATGCTTGCCGGGCTGATGAAGGCGGTGTCGTGGGTCAGCGACGACCCGGCCGCCTATCTCGGAGTGTCGAAGACGCTGTGGTCGGCGCTGTCGCTGAGCATCCCGGTCACCGCCTTCCTGTGGGCCCGGCGCGCCTCGGGGCTGACGGCGGGGCTGACGGCCGCCTTCATCACCACGGTGTGGTTCGAGCTGATCTACTACGCGCCGACCGCGCTGACCGAATCGATCGCCACCAGCCTGCTGCTGATCGGTTGCTGGCTGGCCTGGACCGCCGAGACGGTCGACCGCCGGCGCCTGATCGCCGCCGGACTGCTGTTTGGGCTGGTCTTCGTCTTCCGCTTCCACCTGCTGCCGGCGATCCTGACCGCCGCCGTCGTCGCCAGCCGGGGCGACTGGCGCGGCCGGCTGCGGCCGATGCTGCTGGCAGGGCTGGCGCCGATCCTGCTGTGCAACGGGCTGCTCGACTGGGCGACGCTGGGCTGGCCGTTCCAGTCGGTGCTGAAGAACTTCTGGATCAACATCGTCGAGGAGAAGAGCCGCAGCTTCGGCGTCATGCCGTGGGGCTTCTACTTCGAGGAATACGCCCGGGTCTGGTCATGGTGGCTGCTGCCGATGGGGGCGCTGATCCTGATGGGGGTGCGCGGCCAGCCGATGCTGGTCGCCGTACCGGTCGCCATCATCCTGTCGCACAGCTTCGTCGCCCATAAGGAATACCGCTTCGTCCTGCCGGCGCTGCCCTTCCTGCTGATCCTCGCGGCGCTGGGCACCGAGCGGCTGGCCCGGCGCCTGGGTGAACTGTTCCCGGGGCCGCGCTGGGCGGCGCTCGGGGTGCTGTGCGCCGCCTGGGTGCTGGCCTCGGGCCTGCTGTCGGTCAGCGACCGCTGGCGGCCGGAATGGTTCCAGGTCGCCCCCGGCATCGCCACCACCACGGCGCTGCACGACCGCGAGGCGCTGTGCGGCCTGGGCCTGTTGACGCCATGGTGGGACCTGCCCGGCTACACCACCCTGCATCGCGACGTGCCGGTGTTCTGGTTCGGTGACGACACCCGCCGGCTGTGGCGCTCCGCCCGGACCTTCAACTACGTCATGGCCCGTCCCGAGCAGATGCCGCCGAACACCGGGTACCGGCTGGAAAGTTGCCCCAGCGAGATCTGCCTCTACCGCCGTCCGGGGCAGTGCTCGCCGCCCGCCGACATCACCGTCAGCGGCTCGATGGCCGAGCGCGGAATGTGATATCGGGCGACCCGTCCGACGGCCTACTCTCCGCTTGAGACTCGGACCGTGCTGGTCTAAAGCAACGCGTCGGCGGGATCGGCCCGTCGTCTCCGCCTCTCGCTCTGGAGCCTCCCAGCCGAGTCTTGGCTGACAGGAAGTCACGGCCGCATGTTCAATTTCTTCGGGTTCCTTTCGGCCGATATGGCCATCGACCTCGGCACGGCGAACACGCTCGTCTACGTCAAGGGACGGGGCATCGTCCTGAACGAACCGTCGGTCGTGGCGATCGCCAATATCCGGGGCAAGAAACAGGTTTTGGCGGTCGGCGACGAGGCCAAGCAGATGCTGGGCCGCACGCCCGGCAACATCACCGCCATCCGGCCGCTGCGCGACGGCGTCATCGCCGATTTCGAGGTGGCGGAGGAGATGATCAAGCATTTCATCCGCAAGGTGCACAACCGGCGCAGCTTCGCGGCGCCGGAGGTGATCATCTGCGTGCCCTCGGGGTCGACCGCGGTCGAGCGCCGCGCCATCCAGGAATCGGCCGAGAGCGCCGGCGCCCGCCGGGTCTACCTGATCGAGGAGCCGATGGCGGCGGCGATCGGTGCCGGGCTGCCGGTGACCGAGCCGACCGGCAGCATGGTGGTCGACATTGGTGGCGGCACCACAGAGGTCGCGGTGCTGTCGCTCGGCGGCATCGTCTATTCGCGCTCGGTCCGGGTCGGCGGCGACAAGATGGATGAGGCGATCATCGCGTACATCCGCCGCAACCATAACCTGCTGATTGGCGAAGGCTCGTCCGAACGGATCAAGAAGGAGATCGGCTCCGCCGCCCCGCCGGAGGATGGCGAGGGCCGCTACATGGAGATCAAGGGCCGCGACCTGCTGAACGGCGTGCCCAAGGAACTGCTGATCTCCGAACGCCAGATCGCCGAGAGCCTGGCCGAGCCGGTCAGCCAGATCGTCGAGGCGGTCAAGGTGGCGCTGGAGCACACCGCGCCGGAACTGGCGGCCGACATCGTCGACAAGGGCATCGTCCTGACCGGCGGCGGCTCGCTGCTCGGCAATCTCGACCTGGTGCTGCGCCACGCCACCGGCCTGCCGGTCTCGATCGCCGACGACCCGCTGACCTGCGTCGCGCTCGGCACCGGCCGCGCTCTCGAAGAGATGAAGACTCTGAAGCACGTGCTGATCAACATGTATTGATCGGCTACGGCATTGGGGTGATAACGAAAAGGGCGGTTCTCCGCCCTCTGGGAATCCGGTCTTCGACGGACGGGACATGCGGGTGATGCAACGGAGCAGACCGGCGGTACGCATCGCGGCGCTGAGGGCCGTGGCGCACCGATTCTCCTTCGGCCTGCTGCTGTTCGCCGCCGTCAGCCTGCTGATGGTCGGCAAGATCGACGCGGTGCTGGTCGACGGCGTCCGCGCCCGCGTGGTCGATGCCGTGGCCCCGATCCTCGACGCCATGTCCCGCCCGGCGGCCAGCGTGGCGCAGCTGGTGTCGGAGTTCCAGTCGCTGTCCGACATCCGCAGCGAGAACGCCCGGCTGAAGCAGGAGCTGGTGGCGCTGCAGCAGTACCAGGACGTCGCCTTCCGGCTCGAAGCCGAGAACCTGACCCTGCGCAACCTGCTGAACTACACCCCGGATTCGGCCCATTCCTTCCTCAGCGCCCGGGTCGTCGCCGACAATGGCGGCGCCTTCGTGCGCAGCCTGACCATCAATCTCGGCTACGACAACGGCGTGCGCGACGGCCAGGCGGTGCTGGGCGGCCGCGGCCTGATCGGCCGCATCGTGCAGACCGGCGAGCACTCCGCCCGGGTGCTGCTGATCACCGACCTCAACGCCCGCATCCCGGTGCTGGTGGAGCGGACGCAGCAGCGCGCCATCATCGGCGGCGACAACACCGACCGGCCGCGGCTCTTGTACCTGCCGCCCGACGCCTCGATCCGGGTCGGCGACCGCATCGTGACTTCGGGCAGCGGCGGCATGTTCCCGGCCGGCCTGCCGATCGGCATCGTCGCCGCCGCCCAGGACAGCATCATCCGGGTCCAGCCGATCGAGCCGCTCGAGGCGGTCAACTACGTCAAGATCGTCGACTTCCACGCGCTCGATCCCGGGATGGCGATGCAGCCGGCCCCGGGGTTCGCGCAATGACCGGCGACCTCCTCCACAAGCTCGACCTCGCCGCCCGCCACGCCGCCCCCGGTGCGGTGACGATGATCCTGGTGCTGGTCGGGGTGACGCCGACGCATCTGCCCTATTACAGCGCGATCGCGCCGATGCTGCCGCTGGCCTCGATCTACTACTGGGGCGTCCACCGGCCCGACCTGATGCCGATGTGGCTGATCTTCACCATCGGGCTGCTGCACGACGTGCTGACCGATTCGCCGATCGGGCTGCATGCCGCGATCCTGCTGCTGTGCCAATGGGTGCTGCTGCGCCAGCGCCGCTTCCTGGTGGGGCGGCCCTTCGTGGTGCTGTGGGGGGGCTATGCCGCCGTCGCCGTCGGCGTCAGCCTGGTCGAATGGATCGGCACCGGCCTCTACGACCTCGCGGTGGCGCCGGCCCGTCCGGTGCTGGTCCGGACCGTGCTGACCATCGCGCTGTTTCCGCCGCTGGCCTGGCTGTTCATCCAGGTGCATCGCGGCTTCCTGCGCGCAGGGGATTAGGCGATGGATCGCGACGCCGATCGCTCCCGCGGGTTCACCCGCCGCGCCATCGCCCTCGGCGGGCTGAAGCTCGGCCTGCTGGGCGTGCTCGGCGGGCGCCTGTACTACCTGCAGGTCAACCAGAGCGACCGCTACAAGGTGCTGGCGGAATCCAACCGCATCAATATGCGGCTGATCGCGCCGTCACGCGGCCTGATCACCGACCGGTTCGGCACCCCGCTCGCCGTCAATGACCAGAATTTCCGCGTCGTGATGGTGCCGGAGGAGGCGAAGGACCTCCAGGCCGTGCTCGGCCGGCTGAAGCAGAGCGTGCCGCTGACCGACGCCGACTTCGTCCGCATCACCCGCGACGTCAAGCGCCGCCGCGCCTTCGTGCCGGTGACGGTGAAGGAGAATCTGAGCTGGGAGCAGGTCTCCTGGATCGACGTCAACGGGCCGGAGCTGCCCGGCCTGTCGATCGAGGTCGGCGAGTCCCGCCGCTACACTTACGGGGTCGAGACCGCGCACATCATCGGCTATGTCGGCGCCGTGGCCGAGGCGGACCTGACGGGCGAGCCGGTGCTCGGCCTGCCGGGCTTCCGGGTCGGTAAGTCGGGGATCGAGCGGCAGTATGAGGGCGACCTGCGCGGCGCCGCCGGGTCGAGCCAGGTCGAGGTCAACGCCGTCGGCCGGGTGATCCGCGAGCTGAACCGCGAGGAGGGCAAGCCGGGCCAGGAGGTGCGGCTGACGCTCGACCTCGACCTCCAGCGCTATGTGCTGGAACGGCTGAAGACCGAATTCAGCGCCGCCGCCGTGATCATGGACGTGCACAATGGCGACGTGCTGGCCATGGCCTCGCACCCGTCCTACGACGCCAACCTGTTCCCCAACGGCATCAACTCGACCGATTGGCGGCGGCTGGTCGAAGACCCCTACGGCATCCTCAGCAACAAGGTGGTCAACGGCCAGTACCCGCCGGGGTCCACCTTCAAGATCGCGGTGGCCACCGCGGCGCTGGAGGCCGGGGTGACCAGCCCCGACCAGCGGGTCAACTGCCCCGGCTATGTCGATCTCGGCGACCACCGCTTCCATTGCTGGAAGCGCGGCGGCCACGGCGGCATGACCGTGGTCGATGCGCTGGCCCAGTCCTGCGACGTCTATTTCTACGAGATGGCCCGTCGGCTGGGGATCGACCGGCTGGCCGAGGGCGCCCGCAAGTTCGGCATCGGCGAGAGGCTCGGCATCGACCTGCCGAACGAACGCCCCGGGCTGATGCCGGACAAGGCGTGGAAGGAAGGGGCCATGGGCACCTCCTGGCAGCAGGGCGAAACGCTGATCGCCGGCATCGGCCAGGGCTATGTGCTGGCGACGCCGCTGCAACTCGCCACCATGACCGCCCGGCTGGTGAATGGCGGCAAGGCGGTGGTGCCGCGGCTGACCGTGGGGATCGGCGCCAACGCCACGCCGGAGGCGCCGGACTTCCCGTCGATGGGCTTCGCCAAAGGCCATATCGACACGGTGATCGACGGCACGGTGGCGGTGATGAGCCGCGGCACCGGCAAGCGGTCGCAGATCAAGCAGAAGGGCATGGAGATGGGCGGCAAGAGCGGCACCAGCCAGGTCCGCCGCATCACCATGGCCGAGCGCGCCGCCGGCGCCACCGGCGACGACTGGCCCTGGGCCCAGCGCCACCACGCCTGGTTCGTCGCCTACGCTCCCCTGGGCGCGCCGCGCTACGCCTGCTCGGTGCTGGTCGAACATGGCGGCGGCGGCAGCGAATACGCGGCGCCGATCGCCCGCGACATCCTGCAGGAATGCCAGAAGCGGGAGTCCGGACGGCGGCTGGTTTCGGGCACGCCGGGCGAGGCCGACGACAAAGGCTGAGCTTTCGTGAAGAAAGGGTTGCAACCCGGCCGGGCGGCAGCTATATCACCGGCCGTCCCAAGCAAGCGGGCGCATAGCTCAGTTGGTAGAGCAGCTGACTCTTAATCAGCGGGTCGTAGGTTCGAGCCCTACTGCGCCCACCAGCTTGCGGAACATGACCGGGGCCCCACAGATTGTGGGGCCTTCGTCGTTTCAGGGTCTCGTGCCGCCGCGGATGATCCGCAGCGGCATCCGCGGATGCGGTCGATCTCCTCCAGGGTCAGCGCCCGGACCGCGATCGGGCTGGCATGAAGCAGATCTCCGTGACTCCCAGTCTGGGATCGGCGTCCGCTGATGGTTCAGCCGGGGCGCCGCTGCAGGGCCGCCTCGATGCGCTGCAGACGGCTCAGCGCGGAGGCCAGGGTGGCGCAGAGCAGCCACAGGATCAGGCCCGACAGGACCGCGGCGACGGCGATGGTCCAGGCCTGGACCACCAGATGTCGGCGCAGCCCCGGCCCGTCGCCGATCATGTCGGCGAGGGCCGTGATCCGGGCGTCCGGCATCGCCAGCATGTCGGCGGGCCGGTCGGGGATCAGGGCGGCGAACTGGCCGAGCATGTCGGCCGTGCCCAGCAGCCGGGCGGCGAAGACGTAGCCGACCAGCGCCCCCGCGATGAACAGCATGGCCCCGATGGCGTGCAGGGCGACGGCCAGGCCGGGCATGCGCACCTCGGCGGGGTCGCGGCTGGTCAGCGGGCGCCGGTCCTTGGACGCTTGAAGCATCGATCCCCCCGATCGGCCCGCCGCAGGGGATGGCGGGCCAGCGACAGCCCCCGGCCGTCAGTCGGAGTGTAAGGTGCGCCGCCCGTCCGCGCATTCGGGTTTTGAGGGGGCTGGCCCGCCGGCGTCGCGGGGTCAGGCGCCCTGGCGCCGGTATTCGCCGGGCGACAGGCCGGTGGTGCGGGAGAACAGGCGGCTGAAGGACGCCGGGTCCTGGTAGCCGACGCGGTAGCAGATCTCGGCGACGCCGAGCTTGGTTCCCTCCAGCAGGTCCTTGGCCGCCTCCAACCGCCGGTCCTGGATCCATTTCCCCGGTGTGGTCTGCAGCTCCTCGACGAAGCGGCGCGACAGCGTCCGGGGCGACAGCCCGAGCCGGGCGGCGAGGAAACCGAGGTCGAGCGTCGGCAAATTCCCCTCGGCCAAGGCGGCCAGCCGGTCCCGGAACGGCTGCTCGCCCGTATGCGGGATGTCCTCGAGCGGGAACTCATAGGGGCTCTGGAACTGACGTGACGGCGGCAGCACCAGCAGCTTGCGCACGATCCGCTCCTCCTTGACGAAGCCGAGGTCCTTGAGCAGGGCCTTGGCCAGCTCCAGCCCCGAGAAGCCGCCGCCGCAGGTGTAGACCCGGCCCTGCCGCACCAGCAGCCGGGACGGGTCCCAGCGCACCTTGGGGAAGCGCCGCAGCGCGTCGGTCTTCAGCCACCAGGAGATGGTGGCGCGCCGGCCGTCCAGCAGGCCGGCATCGGCCAGGAAATAGCCGGCGCCGCAATGGGCGGCAATGATCGCGCCCTGCTGCCGCGCCTGGGCGATCACGGGCTGGGCGTCCGGGCTCTCCGCCGCCAGCGCGCGCAGCAGCGCCGGCACCTCCAGCCCGGGCATCGCCAGCAGCACCAGCACGTCGATCGGCTTCGAGGGGGCGGCCACCGTGGCGAAGGAGATGCCGGAGGTGGCGGTCGCGGTTGGTGCACGGGCCACGAATTCGACCGAGAACACCGGCGCCCGCCGGATGCTGTTCACCAGCTCCAGCATCTCGACCAGCGTCGCCGCGACCGCGGAATAGAAGGTCGAAGGCAGCCAGATCACGACATGGATCGATTTCGGCATCCCAACCCGCTGTCCCGTCTTCGCGTGAGTGGCAAGTTTAGCATGGAGATTGTCAGATCTGCCAATTCAGAGATGTCTTCGGCCGTCCTAGGGTCTCGGCATCCGGCTCCGGCCATCCCCCTGTCGAGGTTCGCATGACCAAATTCGCCCTTGCCGCCGTCGCCCTGACCCTGGCCGCCGCAGCGCCGGCCGCCGCCGAGCCGCCGGGGCTGCCGGCCGGGTTCGAGAGCCGGATGATCGCCGTCCCGGGCGCCGAGATCTTCGTGCAGTCCGGCGGGGCCGGCGATCCGGTGGTGCTGCTGCACGGCCATCCCGAAAGCGGCGACATGTGGGGGCCGCTGGCCGCTGTGCTGGCCCGGGACCACACCGTCATCGTGCCCGACCTCCGCGGCCTCGGCCGGTCCTCGCGCCCGCCGGACGGCTATGACGCCCGGACCCAGGCCGGGGATATCCGTGCGGTGGTCCAGGCACTCGGCTTCGACCGCGCCGTCCTGGTCGGCCACGACCTCGGCGGCATCGTCGCCTATGCCTATGCCGTGCGGTATCCGGATGCGGTGAGCCGACTGGTGTTCATGGAGGCGCCGGTGCCCGGCGTCGATCCCTGGGACGAGGTGCTGGCGATCCCGGCCCTGTGGCACTGGAACTTCGGCGGGCCCGACGCCGAGCGCCTGGTGGCGGGCCGCGAGCGCATCTACTTCGACCATTTCTGGAACGCCTTCGCAGCCGACCCGGCGAAGATCGGCGACGACACCCGCGACCATTACGCCGCGCAATACGCGGCCCCGGGCGGCATGCGCGCCGCCTTCGCCCAGTTTGCCGCCTTCGGCGAGGACGCCCGCGACAACGCAATGGCGGGGCAGGGGACGCTCGCCATGCCGGTGCTGGCGGTCGGCGGGGAGAAGGCCTTCGGCGCCTATCCCGCCGCCTTCATGCGCAGCGTCGCCAGCGATGTGAAGGCGGTGGTGCTGCCGGGCACCGGCCACTGGCTGATGGAGGAGGCCCCCGACGCAACCGTCGCGCTGGTGCGCGGCTTCATCGACGGCGAATGACCACCCCCGTCCCGTCAGCGGAGAAGACCATGAAGGCGATCGTGTTCGACGAGATCGGGCCGCCGAAGCAGGTGCTGTTTCTGGCCGATGTGCCCATGCCGGCGATCGGCGACGGCGAGGCGCTGGTGCGGATGGTGTCGGCCTCGATCAATCCCGGGGACTTCCTGTTCATCCAGAACCTCTATCCCGAGCCGAAGAAGCCGCGCTTCCCGCGCCAGATCGCAGGCAACCACGGCGCCGGCATCATCGAGGCGGCAGGGTGCGACGTGGCGCTGGCGCCCGGCACCCTGGTGGCATTCAGCCATGAGAAGGTCTGGGCGGAGTATGCGGCGGTGCCCGCGGAATGGCTGATCCCGCTGCCGCCGGACTATCCGGCCGAGCGGGCCAGCCAGCTGATGAACCCGATCACCGCCTGGGACCTGGTGACGGAATCGGGCGTCCGGCCCGGCGATTGGCTGGCGGTCACGGCCGGCTATTCGACCATCTCGACCCTGGCGCTGCAATTCGCCCGGCGGCGCGGCGCGAACGTCATCGCCGTGGTCCGGCGCATCCATCCGGAACTGGACCTGCGGGACCTCGGTGCGGCCGCGGTGATCGACCTGTCGGAACCGGCCCTGGATCTCGAGGCGCGGGTGAGGGCGATCACCGGCGGGGCCGGGCTGCATGGCGTGATCGACAATGTCGGCGGCCCGGCGACCGGCGCGCTGATCCGCAGCCTCGCCTTCGGCGGCCAGGTGGTGGTCAATGGCGGCATGAGTGCGGAGCGGTTCGAGCTGCACAATTTCGACCTGCTGCTCAAGGGCGCGGCGATCAGGGCCAGCGTCTACCGCTACTTCTTCTCGCCGCCGGTCGCTGACGACGCGGCGATCCTGCGCGAGGTGGTGGAGGTCTTCGGCCGGCCCGACTTCCTGGTCCCGCTCGGCGGCGTCCACCCGCTCGACGATGTCCGGCAGGCCATTGCCGAAAGCTGGGACCGTCCCGATCGCGGCAAGCGCCTGTTCAGGATGTAGCCGGCACCGGTGCCGGCTGGGTGGCGTAGCCGACATAGAGCGGATGCTTGGGCGACCCGTCGGCGGTGATGGCGAGGGCATGGGGCACCACCCCGGCCTCCGTCAGCATCCGCAGCAGCGACCGGCCCCAGCCGGGGCGTACGGCCTCGCAATGCCGGCCCCAACCGCAGACCACCAGCGCCGCGGCCCGCGCGGCCTCCACGATCGCCTCCGGGTTGCCGGGGCCGACCGGGTCGGGCTCGGCATAGAGCGCCTTGGGGTCGGTCGAGCGCAGGGCGAAGGCGTTGGTGACGATCAGCCCGCCATAGCCCATGGCCCGGGCCCGGCGTTCGCAGCGTTCGACCGTCGGGTCGTTCTTGATCTCGTCGGCGGTGGACGGGTTCAGCAGCAGGAAGTTGGCCGGTGCGACCGACGGGTCCCAGCGCCGCCACAGCAGCGTCCGGTAGCGGCCGCAACCGCTGAACACGGCGCCACGGTCGATGAACAGGTCGGGCTCGGCCATGACTCTCTCCGGTCGGGGTCGGCCGTTCTTAGCCCAGCCATCCGGTGCCGTCCTGCCTTAATCGTCGGGCCCGAGGGCGCGTTGCGCACCGGCCGAGGCCTAGTCGCGCGCCAGCGCCACCACCGGGTCGAGGCGCGACGCGTTGCGGGCCGGCCAGTAGCCGAACACGACGCCGATCAGGCTGGAGCACAGGAAGGCGGCGACGATCGAGGCGGGGGAGTAGATCAGCCCGATGATCGGGACGACGGCACTGACCAGCGCCCCCAGGCCCAGCGCGAGGCCGATGCCCAGCACGCCGCCGATCAGGCACACCAGAACCGCCTCGATCAGGAACTGCTGCAGGATGTCCCCTTGCCGGGCACCCACCGCCATGCGCACGCCGATCTCGGACACCCGCTCCGACACCGACACCAGCATGATGTTCATCACCCCGATGCCGCCGACCATCAGCGAGATCACCGCGATGCCGGCGATCAGCAGCGACAGCAGCTGGGTGGCGCCGCTGATGGTCCGGCGGATGTCGTCGGTGTTGAGGATGAAGAAGTCCTTGGACCCGTGCCGCTGGGTCAGGAACCGGGTCACCGCCGCCTCCGCCAGGTCCGTGCTCACGTCGTCGGCGACGCGGACGGTGATGCTGCGCAGCGAGGTGTTGCCCATGAAGCGGGCCTGGACCGTGGTGTAGGGCAGGTACAGCGACAGGTTCTGGCTGCCGCCGAAGCCGCCTTGCTGGGTCTCGACCACGCCGACCACCCGGCAGGGCACCTTGCCCACCAGCAGGATCTGGCCGATCGGGTCCTCGCCGGGGTCCGGGAACATCGTCCGGGCCGTCTCCTCGTCGATCACCACGTCCTGCGACAGCGACCGCGCGCCGTCGGGATCGAACAGCCGGCCGCGCAGCAGCTTGGTGCCGCGGACCGTGAAGTACTGGGCGCCGACGCCGTTGACCAGGGCGGTGGATTCCCGTGCGCCGTAGCGCACGGTGCTGCTGGTCGACACCGTCGGGGTGACGCCGGCGACATAGGGCTGGCGCGCCAGCTGGTCGGCATCGGCCACCACCAGCGTCGTCACCTTGGCCGACCGGACGTCGCCGAAATCCTTGCCGGCGAAGACCTCCAGCGTGTTGGTGCCAAGGTTGGAGATCTCGGCCAGCACCCGCTGTTGGGTGCCCTGGCCCAGCGCCACCATGCAGACCACCGAGGCGATGCCGATGATGATGCCCAGCATGGTCAGCACGGTGCGCAGGCGGTGGGCGTTCATCGCCAGCAGCGCCATGCGGAAGGCCTCGCGCAGCCGGTTCAGGAAGGCCCGCCACGGGCGCATCGGTGCGCCCTGCGCCCGCAGCCGGGGCGCTGCTGCGGCGGTGCCCTCGGCCGGGGTCCGGCTGTCGGAAACGATGGCGCCGTCGCTGATCTCGATGATGCGCTGCGCCCGGCTGGCCACCGCCATGTCATGGGTGACGATGATCACCGTCCGCCCCTCGGCCTGCAGCTCGGCCAGGATGCGCAGCACCTCCTCGCCGCTGTGCCGGTCCAGGGCGCCGGTCGGCTCGTCGGCCAGCACCACGTCGGCGCCGTTCATCAGCGCCCGGGCGATCGACACGCGCTGCTGCTGCCCGCCCGACAGCTGGCCCGGCCGGTGGCCGATGCGGTCCGCCATGCCCAGCCGGCCCAGCAGCGCGGCCGCCCGGGTGTGGCGCTCCCCCACGCGATAGCCGGCATAGACCGCGGGAATCTCGACATTGCCCAGCGCCGTCAGTTCGCCCAGCAGGTGGTAGCGCTGGAAGATGAAGCCGAAATGCTCGCGCCGCAGCGCGGCCAGCTCGTCGGGCTCCAGCGCCGCGGTCTCCCGCCCGCGGACGCGGTAGCTGCCGGCGGTGGGCCGGTCGAGGCAGCCGAGGATGTTCATCAGGGTGGATTTGCCGGAACCCGAGGCGCCGACGATCGCCACCATCTCACCCGCCTCGATGGTCAGGTCAATGTCGCGCAGCGCCGCGATCGTGCCGTCGCCCGACGGGAACTCACGCCACAGGCCGCGGAGGACGATCAGCGGTTCGGCCATTGCGATCAACCCCCGGGCGGGCCGGGAGGGCCGGAGGAGCCGGCGACGGCCGGCTCCAGCCCGCCGGTCACCACCCGCTCGCCCGCGGCCAGCCCCGACCGCACCTCGGCGATGGTCTTGTCGTTCAGGCCGATCCGGACCTGGCGTGGCTGGGTGGTGCCGTCGGCGCCGACGACCTGGACGGTCTGGCTGCCGTCGGCGGCGCGGGCGCCCAGGGCGGCGGATGGGATGGTCACCACGCCCTTGGCCCGGCCCAGCACGATGTGCACCTCGGCGGTCATGTAGGTGCGCAGGTGGCCGTCGGCATTCGGCACGTCGAAGGTGCCGATGTAGTAGATCGCGGAGGAGGTCGAGGACGACGAGCTGCTGCTGGAGGAAGAGGTTGTGGTCGTGCTGAAGCTGGAATCGTTGCGGATCGATTCCGGCGCCGGCTCGATCGATGTCAGCGTCGTCTCGTAGCGCTGGTCGCGGTCGCCCAGGATGGTGAAGTAGACCGGCTGGCCGGGCCGCACGGCGACGACATCGGCCTCCGAGATCTCCGCCCGCACGATCATGGTGTCGAGGTCGCCGAGCACGACGATGGTCGGGGTCGACTGGACGGCATTCACCGTCTGCCCTTCCTGGCTGACGATCGCCAGCACGGTGCCGTCCGACGGGGCGGTGATGCGAGTGTAGCCGAGGTCGACCTGCGCGGTCTCGATCGCCACCTGGCCCTCGACGATCTGGGCATCGAGCTGCGCGATCTGGGCCGCGGTGACATCCACGCCCGCCTGCGCCGATTCCAGATCCGCCTGGGACGCGGCGCGCTGCGCGGTCATCGCCTTCTGCCGGGCCAGGGTCAACCGGTTCAGCGTCAGCGTCGCCTCCTTCTCGGTGCGCTGCGCCTGCAGGTTGGCCAGCGACGCCTGGGCCGTGCGCAGCGCATTCTGCTGGGTCAGGCTGTCGATCTCGGCCACCAGGTCGCCCTTGGCCACTTTCTGGCCCAGCGCGACCTTGACCGAGGTGATGCGGCCGGATGCCTGGGCGCCGACCGCGACCAGCCGCGCCGGCTTCAGCGTGCCGGTGGCCAGCACGGAATTCTCGACGTCGCCGATCGCGGCCACCGCCGTCATCTGGGGGGCCGCAGGCGTCGGCGACAGCCAGTGCCGCCCCGCCAGGCCACCGGCGGCGAGCAGGGCCAGGACCACGGCGATGGCGACGAGCCGCCCTCGTTTGCGGCGAGGGCGGGGCGGGGGCGTGGTGGTGCCGGTAACGATGGGTACGCTCCGCATCCGGTGACAAGGCCCGTGCAGGCCGGGCGGTGGGCGGGCCCTTATATCCGGGATCGAACGCTCGCGTATGTCTCAGCGTTGCCGAAGTCGGAATTTTTGTAACCCGATGTATCCCGCGCCCCGTCCCGCCTCACTCATCCGGACCCAGCGACCACAGCTGCGCCTCCGCCCGGTCCAGGCCGAGCGACAGCAGGGCGGTGATCTCCTCCTCGCGCAGCCCCTGCTCCAGGGCCCGCCAGCGCAGCTCGCAGCGCCGCACCGCATCTTCGAGGTCGGCTTCGGACCGGATGTCCCGGATCGGACGCATGGGGCGGACGGCTCCTCTGGCTTCGGGACGGGGGCTGCTTCGCGGTGGGATTCGGCACAGCGAATCCATCGGCATCGACGCGGCGTATCTCGCGACCATCGGGGCTCTCGCTGGGTTTTTGTTCTCTCTTTGTTCTATACAAGAAGGCGGCCGGAGTCGAGTCCGGAGAACGCCGGGCAGGGCTGCCGAAAGAACGATCGGAGAGGGCGGACCGCAACCCCGAGGCCGGACCGTCAGGGCGTCCAGCGGTGACTCTACGCTTTGGCCCGGTCGACCAGGTAGAACAGCAGCTTGGGCTTGTAGGGGATGACCTGCACCGTCTTGAAGCCGGCATGGCGCAGCAGGGCCGCCAGCTCGACCGAGTTCAGCGAATTCACCCAGCCCAGCTTCCAGCGGTCGCGCCCGATGTTGCGGTCCTGCGGATGGTAGGTCAGCAGGGCGCGCGGCACCGCCAGGCGCAGGCGGCGCAGGAAGCGGGGCAGGTCGTAGATGTACTCCAGCACGCCGAGGCCGAACGCCATGTCGGCGTCGACGGCGGGGAAGGGTTCCTTGTTGATGTCGCAGACGATGGTCCGCTCGTCGCGGCGGACGCAGTCGAGCGGCAGGTAGGCGCAGCCCTCCGGCAGCAGGGCCTCGAGGGCCATGCTGCCACAGCCGATGTCCAGCACCCGCATGCCCGGGCGGGCATGGGCGACGGCGGCGCGGGCCCGCTCGGTCCAGGAGTCGAGCTTGCCGAGATCCTCCTGCGCCCAGCGGTCGATCAGCGTGGCCCGCCGCTTCGCCGCCTCGATCGTCGCCCGGCGCCGCTCCTCGCCATCGCGATCCTCCGCCCAATCCGCCATCGGCCCGTGGCCTCCAAGTCTGGTTTCTGTCCGGGACGGCGCGAGGCGGTCAGCCGGCCGCCGCCGCAGCGCATTCCTTGATCAGCGTGGCTCGGGCGGGGGAGGCGCCATCCGTCGGCCAAGGCTCCAGCCCGAGCTGGCGGCGGCCGAGATCGGTCAGATCGGCCTCGCCGCCGCGGCCCCGATAGGCCTTCTCGCGATGCTCCGGCGAGAAGTCGGGCGGGGTCTCGCCCGCCAGGAAGCGGCCCCGCTGCCGCGCCGCATACTCCGCGTTCTTGGCGCAGAGCGGGCCGGCGCCGATGAACATCACGCTGGAATAGTCGGTGCCGCGATGCTCGTCGCCGACCGCATGGATGCAGTCGGGGTGCCACCACACGGTGTCGCCCGGCTCGGCGTGCGGGATCGAGACCTGGGCGTCGATCAGCGGCTGGTGCCATTGCGGCAGGATCGCCTGCGCCTTGCCGCGGCCGGCACCGCAGATCACGTCCTCCGGCACGTCGTCGAGCAGCGGCCGCAGCAGCAGGTAGGCGACCGAATGCTTGATCATCGGCACCACCTGCAGCGTGCCGTCGTTTTTGCCCTGGCCGGTCAGCGCCAGCCAGCCCTGGTAGGACCGGAAGAAGGTGCTGGTGTTGGGGGCCGGGAATTCGCGCGCCTCGACCCGGAACTCGCCGTCGAACGGGTCGTGCCGCTCCCAGTCGCCGGTGAAGATGCGGCGGTAGACGCGGCGGTAGCCGGGGTCGAGCCAGCGCTCGATCGACCCGCCATCCATGTGCGGCGACAGGCCCAGCGTGGTGTCGCCCGGCTGGCGGCGGCGCACCCGGTCGGCATAGGCGACCTCGCGGTCGGGGTCGAAGAACAGCTTGCCGGCCGTCGCCTCGTCGCCGGTGTCGGCGAAGCGCCACAGCCGGTTCAGGAAGCGCCGGGCCGCGGCCATGTTCGGATGCTGCCGGGCCTCGACCTGCGGCCGCGACCAGTAGATGGCGAAGATCTGCGGTGTCTTGGCGCTCAGCCCGCCGAAATATTTCTGCAGGTTGCCGTCGTCCTTCTGGGCGGCGTAGCCGTTGCTGTCGATGTAGCTGGCGACGGCCTCGTTCCAGCGGGCGATCTGGTCGCGGTCGACGGTGCCGCGGATCAGCGCGGCGCCGCGGCGGTGGATATCCGCCACCTGCGCGGCCGGGACGCGGTTCTCGACGATGTCGGCAAAGCGCACGACGGGGATGGTCGGCTGCCCCTTGGCGTCGGCCTCGCGGATCGCATCGGCCTCGCGCCGCACCGCCTCGTCCAGCCGCGCCCACACCCCGGCAACGTCGCCGATCGCGGCCCGGATCTCCCGCTTCGCCGAGCGGATCTGGGTGGCGTCATCGATCTCGATCATCCTGCCACTGCCTTGCCGGAGGGTCCCATCGACGGCGCAGCCTGCACGCGGCTGTCGTCCGGGTAAAGAGGCGGTCTATAAGGGGGCTGCATGTCCGGGGGAGGGTGGATCATGGCGCGCATCGCGGTCGGCGGATTCCAGCACGAAACCAACAGCTTCGCCGCGGTGAAGGCGGATTTCACCCAGTTCGAAACCGCCGATGGCTGGCCCGGCCTGTCGCGCGGCGCGGCGCTGGAGCCGGCGCTGGCCGGGATCAACCTGCCGGCCGCCGGCTTCATCGACGCGGCCATCGCCGCCGGCCACACCGTCGCGCCGCTGCTGTGGTGCTCGGCCTCGCCCTCGGCCCCGGTGACCAACGACGCCTTCGAGCGGATCACGACGATGCTGGCCGCGGATCTGCGCGCCGCCGGGCCGGTCGATGCGGTCTATCTCGACCTGCACGGTGCCATGGTCACCGAGAGCATCCCGGACGGGGAGGGCGAGATCCTGGCGCGCATCCGCGCCGTGGTCGGGCCGGACCTCCCGATGGTGGCCAGCCTCGACCTGCACGCCAACGTCACCCGGCGGATGGTCGACCTGGCCGACATCCTGGTGCCCTACCGCACCTATCCCCATGTCGACATGGCCGAGACCGGGGCGCGGGCGGCGGCGCTGCTCGACCGCATGCTGGCGGGATGGCGGCCGGGCAAGGCGTTCCGCCAGGCCGAGTTCCTGATCTCGCTGGTGGCGCAATGCACGCTGGCGGCGCCGGCCCGCGATCTCTACGCGCTGCTGGCGGATCTCGAGCACCGCCACGGCGTCTCGCTCGGCTTCTCCATGGGCTTCCCGGCCGCCGACTTCGCGGATTGCGGGCCCAGCCTGGTCGGCTACGGCGCCGATGCCGCCGCCCTGGCTGCCGCCACGGATGAGCTGACGGCGGCGATCGCCGCGGCCGAGCCGGATTTCGTGCCGGTGCTGCTGCCGCCCGATGCGGCGGTGGCGGAGGCCCGGCGGCTCGCCGCCAACGCAAGGCGGCCGGTGGTGCTGGCCGACACCCAGGACAATCCCGGCGGCGGCGCCGAATCCGACGGCGTGGTGCTGCTGGATGCCCTGATCCGCGGCGACGCCCAAGGGGCGGTGCTGGGCGTGCTGGCCGATGCCGCGACGGCCGCCGCGGCGCATGCCGCCGGCCCCGGGGCGGTGCTGGACCGCGGCATCGGCGCCGGCAGCGCCTATGGCGGACAGCAGCCGCTGCAGGGGCGGTGGACGGTCGAGGCGCTGGGCGACGGCCGCTTCACCGGCACCGGGCCGTTCTACGGCGGCAACCGCATGCAGCTCGGCCCGATGGCGCTGCTGCGCCATCCCGACGGCGTCCGGGTGGTGGTGTCCAGCCGCAAGCAGCAGGCAGCCGACCAGGCGATGTTCCGCCATCTCGGGGTGGAGCCCTCGGCGCAGAAGATCCTGGCCTTGAAGAGCTCGGTCCATTTCCGCGCCGATTTCGGGCCGATCGCCGAGGCGGTGCTGGTGGTCGAAGCACCGGGCCCGAACTTGGCCGACCCGGCGGCGCAGCCCTTCACCCGGCTGCGCGACGGGGTCCGGCTGCGGCCGTTGGGGCCGGTGTTCCGACGGGGCTGAGGCCTATTCCGCCGGGGCGTGGCCGGGGACCGGGCCGCCCTTGACGGCGCTGCCCTTGCCGCCGCGGCGGACCCAGCGGCCGAAGGACAGGGCGCCGTGGGTCAGGTCCTCGACATAGAGGTACAGGACCGGGGTGATGTAGAGCGTCAACATCTGCGACACGATCAGGCCGCCGACCACGGCCAGGCCCAGCGGCTGGCGCAGCTCGGCGCTGGCACCCTGGCCGACCGCGATCGGCAGGGCGCCCATCAGCGCCGCCATCGTCGTCATCATGATCGGGCGGAAGCGCAGGGTGCAGGCGCGGTAGATCGCGTCGCGCGCGGGCATGCCCTCGGTGCGCTGCGCGTTCAGGGCGAAGTCGATCATCATGATCGCGTTCTTCTTGACGATGCCGATCAGCATCAGCACGCCGATGATCGCGATCACCGACAGGTCGGTGCGGAACAGCATCAGCGTGCCCAGGGCGCCCATCGCCGCCGAGGGCAGGCCGGAGAGGATCACCAGCGGGTGGGTGAAGCTCTCATACAGGATGCCGAGCACGATGTAGATCGTCAGCACCGCGCCGAGCAGCAGCAGCCCCTGGTTCTGCAGCGACTGCTGGAACACCTGGGCGTTGCCGGCATAGGCGGTGGTGATGGTCACCGGCAGCCGGATCTCGCTCATGATCTGGTCGATCTGCGCCGTCGCGTCGCTGAGCGACTTGCCGCCGGCGACGTTGAACGAGATGGTGACCGCCGGCAGCTGGCCCTGCTGGTTGACCGAGAGCGGCCCGGCGGTGCGCGCCACCGTGGCGAAGGCGCCGAGCGGCACCAGGCTGCCGTTCGAGGACCGGACATAGATCTTGTCGAGCGAGTCGGCCGCCCAGGGGAAGGCGGGGTCGAGCTCGAGGATCACCTCATAACTGTCGACCGCGGTGAAGATGGTCGAGATCTGCTCGGTGCCGAAGCCGCCATAGAGGGTCGAGCGCAGCGCGTTGCTGGTGACGCCGAGCTGGGCCGCCTTGTCGCGGTCGACGTTCAGCGTGGCCTGCAGGGCGCTGAGCTGCAGGTCGCTGACCACGTCCTGCAGCACCGAGGACTTGCGCATCTCGGTCGTCATCTTGCCGGCCCAGTTGTACAGCTCCTGCTGGTTCAGGCCCTGCATCACGAACTGGTACTGGCTGGAGGAAGAGCGGCCGCCGACGCGCAGGTTCTGCACCGGCACCATGTAGCTGTCGATGCCCGAGACCTGGCCCAGCTGGCGGCGCAGGTCCGAGATCACGGTATCCAGCGGCGGGCGCTGCTCCTTCGGCTTCAGCTGCACGAACAGCCGGCCGGAATTCATGGTGCCGCCATAGCCGTTGGTGCCAATGCTGGATACCACGTCCTGGACATAGGGCGACTTTCGGAACACGTCGCGGACCTGGCTCTGCAGCCCGGCCATGGCGTCGAAGGACACGTCCTGGCGCGCCTGGGTGGTCACCGAGATCTGGCTGAGGTCCTCGGTCGGGAAGAAGCCCTTGGGGATGCTGGTGAACAGGAACCAGGTGGCGAAGATGGTGCCGAAGAACACCAGCAGCATCACCGGCCGGTGCGCCAGGCACCAGCGCAGGGTACGGGAATAGCCGCCGAGGATAGCCTGGAAGCCGCGCTCCAGAGTCCGGCCGATCAGGCCCTCCGGCTTCTCCTCGTCATGGGTGTGCAGGAAGCGCGAGCACATCATCGGCGTCAGCGTCAGCGAGACGAAGGCCGACGCCGCGATCGACATGGTCACGACCACGGCGAACTCGTTGAAGATGCGCCCGACCACGCCGCCCATCAGCAGCACCGGGATGAACACGGCGACCAGCGACAGGGTGATCGACAGGATGGTGAAGCCGATCTCGCGGCTACCCTTCAGCGCCGCCTCGAAGGGCTTCATGCCCTCCTCGATGTAGCGGACGATGTTCTCGAGCATGACGATGGCGTCGTCGACCACAAGGCCGACCGACAGGGTCAGGCCCAGCAGCGAGATGTTGTCGATCGAGAAGCCGCACAGGTACATGCCGGCGATGGTCGCCACCAGCGAGATCGGCACCGTCACCGTTGGGATGATGGTGGCCGACAGCCGCCGCAGGAACATGAAGATCACCATGACCACCAGCGCGATGGTCAGGCCGAGGGTGAACTGGACGTCGGTCACCGCCTGACGGATCGAGGTCGACCGGTCGTTCAGCACGTTGATCTTGGCCGAGGGCGGCATGTCGGCCGTGAACTTCGGCAGCAGGTCCTTGACCGCGTCGACGATGGCGACGGTGTTCGCATCGGGCTGGCGCTGCACCGCCAGCACGATCGACCGGTTCTGGCCGAACCAGCTGGCGGTCTGGTCGTTCTCGACGGAATCGATGACCTTGGCGACGTCGCCCAGTCGCACCGGCATGCCGTTGGGCGATGCCACGATCAGGTCGGCGAAGGCCTTGGCGTCGTACATCTGGGTGTCGGCCTGCAGGATCAGCTGCTGATGCGGCCCCTGCAGGGTGCCGACCGGGGTGTTGACGTTGGCGGCGGCGACGGCCTTCTGGATGTCGTCCAGGCTGATGCCGCGGTGGTTCAGCGCGTCGGGGTCGATCTGGATGCGGACGGCGTATTTCTGGCTGCCGTAGATCTGCACCTGGGCGACGCCGGTCAGGGTCGACAGGCTGGGCGAGATCACCTGCTCGGCATAGGCGTCGAGGGTCGACAGCGGCAGCGTGTCGCTGCTGATCGACAGCAGCATGATCGGCGCGTCGGCCGGGTTGACCTTGCGGTAGCTCGGCGGCGAGGTCATCTCGATCGGCAGCTTGCGCTGCACTGCCGTGATCGCCGACTGGACGTCGGCCGCGGCCGCGTCGATGTCGCGGTTCAGGTCGAATTCCAGGGTGATGGTGGTCGACCCCTGGGTCGAGGTCGCGCTCATCGACTGGATGCCGGAGATGGTCTCGAACTGCTTCTCCAGCGGGGTGGCGACCGAGCTCGCCATGGTGTCCGGGCTGGCGCCGGGCAGGCTGGCCGAGACGTTGATCACCGGGAAGTCGGTGTTCGGCAGTGCCGCGATCGGCAGCTGGCCGAAGGCGAACACCCCCGCCAGCACCATCGCCGCGGTCAGCAGCGTCGTCATCACCGGGCGGCGGATGCACAGCTCGGACAGGTTCATGGCCGTATCTCCGGAGCCGGGCTCAGGTCGGGCTGGAAGCCGAGGCGACGCCGTTGGCGGGCGGGGTGGTGGGATGCGCCGCACCCGCGGCATCCTTCTCGGTGATCCGGCTGCCTTCCATCAGGCGCAGCTGGCCTTCGGTCACCACCTTCTCGCCGGGCTTCAGCCCCTGGGCGACCACCGCGGTGTCGCCGACCGTCCGCGCCACCGTCACCGGCCGCACCTCGGCGGTGCCGTCCGCCCGGGCGACGAAGACGAAGGCGCCATTCTGCCCGGCCTGCAGCGCGACGGTGGGGACGGTGATGGCGTCGTCTTGGGTGCCGAGCTGCAACTGGACCCGGACGAACTGTCCCGGCCACAGCGCGAAGCCGGCATTGGCGAAGGTGCCCTTCAGCGGGATGGTGCCCGACTTGGTGTCGACCGTGCTGTCGATGAAGGTCAGCTGGCCGCTGGCGATATGGGTCTTGCCGTCATTGTCGAAGGCATCGACCTTGGGCGGGGTCGGGCTGGTGATCGCCGTGCGCACCGCGTCCAGGTTCCGCTCCGGCACCGTGAAGGCGATGCGGATCGGCGTCATCTGGGTGATGGTGACCAGGCTGGTAACCGCGCCGCTGTTGGCGTTGCTGTTGGTGGTGTTGGCCTTGACCAGGTTGCCCGCGGTCACCGACACGACGCCCAGGCGGCCGGTGATCGGCGCCTTGATCTGGGTGTAGGACAGGGTCAGCTGGGCCTGGTCGAGATTGGCCTGGTCGGCCGCGACGCTGGCCTCGGCCCGCTTCGACGCGGCCATGGCCAGGTCGAAGGCCTGCTGCGACACCGCACCGGTCTTGACCAGCGGCCGGTCGCGCTCGACATCCGCCGCGGTCTGGTCGCGGTCAGCCTGGTCCTTGGCGAGGTTGGCCTGGGCCAGGGCGACCGCCGCCTTGGCCGGCTTGTCGTCGAGGGTGAACAGCAGGTCGCCGGACTGGACGGTCTGGCCGTCGGCGACATGGACCTGCATCACCTGGCTGTCGATGCGGGAGGTGACCAGGACGGTCGAGATCGGCTCGACCGTGCCGATCTCCTCGATGCTGGTGGCGACCGGCTTCTGCACGGCGGCGACGGTGACGACGGGGATGGGGCGGCCGCCGGCCGCGGTCTTCGACCCGGCCTGGGCGCTGCCGCCGGCGTCGGCGGTCTTGCCGCTGCGCTCGATCGCGTCCGCGTTGCCAAAGCGCTGCCACGCAACGGCAGCAATGGCAATGCCGAGGACCGCGACGACCCCCACAACCGAGCGCTTCATGGCTTGTTTCCCAGCAGCCGGGCGCACCACAGGAGATCGTGTCCCACCCCGGTGCCTGCAAGACATGTACGGCTTTTGTGCACTGCACTGCAGTTAATAATTTTCAATGCGGCACATTCGACGGAATGCAAAGTGTCGCACGAGTAAGGGATACCGGCGCAGCCGTATCCCGATGTTCCCCCTCTGTCATTGCCCGGCTTGACCGGGCAATCCAGGGGCCACGGGGAGCTGTTCTGGCCGCCCCTGGATGCCACGGTCGAGCCGTGGCATGACAAGGTGCGAGGGCTGGTTCGCGCCGTGAAGGGCGGGCTTACAGCCGGCCGTTCACCGCGTCGACGAACACGGCGCGCAGGCCCTCGGCATCGACCGGCTTGGCGTTGCTGCCGGTCGACGGATCGGCCTCGGCCATGCGGCCGATCTCCTCCGCCCGGTTGTCGCCGATGCCGATCTCCTTCAGCGTGTGCGGGATGCCGATCTCGCGGCGCAGGTCCAGCATCCAGATCAGGGCGCTGTCGAAGCCCGGCTTGGACATGCCGACATAGCGGCCCAGCCGCACCATCTTGTCCTCGATGGCATCGCGGTTGTGCACCATGCAATAGGGCATCAGGATGCCGTTCAGCAGGCCGTGATGCGCGTCGTACAGCGCGCCCAGCGGGTGGGCGAGGGAGTGGATCGACCCCAGTCCCTTCTGAAAGGCGGTGGCGCCCATGCTGGCGGCCACCAGCATGTTGCTGCGCGCCTCGATGTTGCGACCGTCCTTGACCGCCACCGGCAGCCAGTCGCGGATCAGGCGGATGCCCTCCAGCGCGATGCCGTCGGCCATCGGATGGAAGCCGGGGGCGCACAGCGCCTCCAGGCAATGCGCCAGCGCGTCCATGCCGGTGGCGGCGGTGACCTTGGCCGGCAGGCCGACTGTCAGCTCGGGATCGGCGATGACCACGACCGGCAGCATCTTCGGGTGGAAGATGATGCGCTTCACATGCGCGTCTTCATCGGTGATGACGCCGGCGCGCCCGACCTCGGAGCCGGTGCCGGCGGTGGTCGGGATGGCGATGACAGGGGCGATCTTCGACGCATCGGCGCGGGTCCACCAGTCGCCGATATCTTCGAAATCCCATAGGGGGCGGGACTGGCCGGCGTGGAAGGCGACCGCCTTGCCGGCGTCCAGCGGGCTGCCGCCGCCGAAGGCGATGACGCTGTCATGCCCGCCGGCGCGGTAGGCCGCGACGCCGTCGGCGACGTTCTTGCCCGTCGGGTTCGGCTTCACGTCGCTGAACACCGCTGTCGGGATGCCGGCGGCCTCGTTGGCGGCGACGGCGTCGATGATCATCGGCAGCTTGGCCAGGCCGGGGTCGGTCACCAGCAACGGCTTCTTCAGGCCATAGGCCTTGCACAGATCTGGCAGTTCCTTGATCCGGCCGGGGCCGAACTTCATCGCGGTCGGGTAGTTCCAGTTGCCTTTGAGCATCGGTGGACTCGCTCGGACTTGGTTGTGAAAGCCCCCTTTGTCGTCATCACCGGGCTTGACCCGGTGATCCAGGGGCCATTGAGAGCGGTGCTTGCCGCCCCTGGATGCTCGGGTCAAGCCCGAGCATGACAGGAGAGGGGAGGGCGCCGCTCAGGGCAGCCGCAGGTGGAACGACTTCGGCCGGGTCAGGTAGTCGTAGCCGAGCGCCGACAGGGTGCAGCCGCGGCCGGAATCCTTGACGCCGGTCCAGGCCAGGGCCGGGTCCAGATAGTCGCAGCGGTTCAGGAACCAGGTGCCGGTGGCGACCCGGTCGCCGATGGCGATGGCGGCGTCGACGTCGCGGGTGAAGACCGACGCGGTCAGGCCGTAGGGGCTGTCGTTCATCAGCCGCACCGCCTCGTCGTCCGACGCCACCTTCATGATGCCGACGACCGGGCCGAAGCTCTCCTCCGACATCACCCGCATCGAATGGTCGACGCCGGTCAGGATCTGCGGCGCCAGGTAGGGTGTGCCCACCTTGTCGGCGGCGAAGCCCTTGGCGTCGATCAGGGCGCGGGCGCCCTGGCGCACCGCCTCGGCGGTCTGGCCGCGCACGAAATCGGCGGCGGCGGCCCGCACCATCGGCCCCAGCGTCGTCGCCTCCTCGGTCGGGTCGCCCAGGACGTATTGCCGGGTCAGCTCGACCGCGCCCTCGACGAAGGCATCGTAGACCGCCTCATGGACATAGATCCGCTCGATGCCGCAGCAGGACTGGCCGGAGTTGAAGAAGGCGCCGTCGACCAGGGTCTCGACCGCATGCCTCAGGTCGGCGTCGGCGCGGACATAGCCCGGGTCCTTGCCGCCGAGCTCCAGCCCGACGCCGATGAAGCGGCCGACCGCGGCCTCCTCGACCGCGCGGCCGCCCGGCACCGATCCGGTGAAGGCGACGAAGTCGACCGCGCCGCTGCCGATCATCTTGGCCGTGGTCTGGTGGTCGGCATGGATGTGCTGGAACACGCCGGCCGGCAGTCCGGCCAGAGCTTCGCCGAAGCGCTCGGCGCAGAGCGGGGTCTGGTGCGAATGCTTCAGGATCACCGTGTTGCCGGCCAGCAGCGCCGGCAGCACCGCGTTGACCGCGGTGAGATAGGGGTAGTTCCACGGCGCGACCACGAAGACGGTGCCCAGCGGGTCGCGCCGGATGAAGCGGCGGAAGCCCTCCTTCGGCCCGACATCGATGTCGGCCAGCGCCTGTTCGGCCACGCCGATCATGTAGCGCGACCGCTCTTCGAAGCCGCGGACCTCGCCGGGGGTGTAGCGGATCGGCCGGCCCATCTGCCATGTGATCTCGGTCGCGATCTCCGGCCCGGCGGCGACGAAGGCGTCGACCGCGGCCGACAGCAGGCGCGCCCGCTCGGCCAGCGGCACGGCACGCCAGCCGGCCTGGGCGGCGCGGGCGCGGGCCAGCGCCGTTTCCGCCTCGGCTTCGGTCGCCAGGGGGCGTTCGACATAGACGCCGCCGTTCACCGGCGTGATGGTCTTCAGGATCATGGTCATTCAGTCACTCTCGGGCGGTCATCTCGACGAGGTCGCGCGGCGCGCATCTTGGGGCCATCGCCCCGGATTTCCCAAGAGCGATCCGGGCATGGCGTGCACGGCGCGCGGCGCATGGCCGGATGAAGCCACAGGCGATGCCACAGAATCCCTCATGCCGGCGGGAGACGGATTGACAGATCCGCGCCGGCGGGCCTACCGCGGGGAAAACCGGGAGACGCAGATGTCCGACACCATCGACCTCGACGCGGCCGCGGGCTTCGCGGCGGAGCTGGCCGACGCCGCCCGGCCGATCGCGCTGCACTGGTTCCGCACCCCGCTCGACATCGAGCGCAAGGGCGACGAAAGCCCGGTCACCATCGCCGACCGGGCGATCGAGGACGAGTTGCGGGCCCGCATCCGCGCCGCGTATCCCGACCATGCCATCCTGGGGGAGGAGCGGGGGCAGGAAGGCTCCGGCCGCTACACCTGGGTGATCGATCCGATCGACGGCACCAAGAGCTTCATCACCGGCCTGCCGCTGTTCGGCACGCTGATCGCGCTGGCCGATGCCGGCCGCCCGGTGCTGGGCGTGATCGACGCCCCGGCGACCGGCGAGCGCTGGGTGGGCACCGCGGCCGGCACCCGCTTCGGCGGCGCGCCGGCGCGGGCCAGCGGCTGCCGCAGCCTGGCCGAGGCGCGGCTCTACACCACCTCGCCGGACTTCTTCGATGCGGCGACCTGGCCGCGCTACGACGCGCTCAGCCGCAAGGCCGCGTTCCGGCGCTTCGGCGGCGACTGCTACCCCTACGGGCTGCTCGCCTCCGGCCATTGCGACCTGGTGATCGAAGCCTCGCTGCAGCCCTACGACTTCATGGCCCTGGCGCCGGTGATCGAAGGTGCGGGCGGGGTGATCACGGATTGGGAGGGGCGCCCGCTGACCATCGCCTCCGGCCCCCGCGTCATCGCCGCGGCGACGCAGGAGCTGCTGGACGAGGCGCTGGGGCTGCTGAACGGCTGAGCCAGGTCACGAGCCGGGCAGCAGATGGGCCGCCCAGAACGAGAGCTGCCCCCAGGGCAGGACGTAGCCGGCGAAGTGGACCGGACCGGCGACCACCAGATCCCAGGGCGTGGCCAGTGGCGTCAGCAGCTTGGCGAACTGGAAGAGCATGGGGGACCTTCCGCTACGCCAGCCGAAGGATCTCATCGACCGTCGCCGGCACCGGCCCGGTGGTGTCGATCTCGTGATGGGCGGCCTGTCTCAGCAGCGGCTCGATCATCGCGATCAGCTCGCCGACCTTCCGCCGTTCCTTCGCGGTGCTGCCATAGCCGTCGGCGGATCGTGCCGTGAGCCGTGCCATGATGGTGTCGACCGGGGCGGAGAGCAGGATCACCGTTTCGATCAGGGGGAACAGCCGGCCCATGTTCTCGGCGCAACCGCTGATGAACAGGGGCCCGTCCCGCGGCGTGGAGAGGAGGTCGCGGACGCGGTCCTCCCGCCACACCCAGTCCTGACCTTCGGCCGGGGTCAGCCCGTCCGGGGGGGCGGCGTCGACCCAATGCGACCATTCCGGCGTGTCGAGATCGAGAGCCCGACAGCCTCGCGCGGCCAACTCCTGGATCACTGCGGACTTCCCGGTTCCGGACATGCCCGTGATCAGCACGCGCTTCATGTTCGCCTCCCCCCGGCCGATCGGCAGGCATCTATACCATCGGAGCTCGTTCATGCCCCAGGGCCCTGCCGGATGGCGCAGGCGCGCCACCCGGCCGTTAACCGGCGATCAACCCCTGGCCGAGGCCGTCACGAAGGTGGCGAGCTCGCGTCCGAAGCGCGCCGGCTCCTCGTAGAAGGGGCTGTGGCCGCTGTCGGCATAGACCGAGAGGCGGCTGCCGGGACGGAGCGCCTGGATCCGTTCCGACATGGCTAGGCGGACCAGCCGGTCATGCGCCCCATGGGTCAGCAGGATCGGGCCGGCATAGGCCTGGAAGACCGGTTCGAGATCGGGCGTCGTGGTCTTGACGAAGCCCTCGGCCACGGCGCGCGCGGTCATGCCGTTGACGACAAGCATGCGCTGCAGCTCGACGCCGGTCGGCGGCTGGTGGAAGCAGGCCTCGAGGAAGCGCGCGGTCTCGGCCGTCCGCTCCGCCAGGTCGGGCGAGGTGGTGGTGCGGGCGAAGGTCCCCGCCAGCGGCGTCAGCAGGTCCGGCGACAGCTTGGTGACCGCGTCGACCAGGTTGATCCCCGACACCCCCGCGCCGCCGTATTTCCTGAGATACGCGCCGGCCACGTAGCCGCCGAGCGACCAGCCCACCAGGACGGGGCGGCGCAGCTTCGCGGCGGCGATCACGGCGGCGACGTCGTCGGCCCAGCGATCGGCATCAGCATAGGCATCGGGCGAGGGCGGCTTGTCCGAATCGCCGTGGCCGCGCAGGTCGAAGCGGACCAGGCGGAAGCCGGACAGGGCCGGGTCGGAGAACTGCTTGTCCCAGCTCAGCCGGCTCTGGCGCAGGCCGTGGATGAACAGGATCTCCGGCGCCTGCGGGTCGCCCTGCGCGTCTCCTGTCAGCATCGTCCCGTCCGATGACCGGACAGAGAATGTCTCCCGTGCCGGCGTCGCCGCGATGCCGAATTTGGCCTGCACCGCCAGGGCGGCGAGGCTGGCCGCGCCGGCCAGGAAGCTGCGTCGTGAGGGAACCATGAGAACATCATCCATGTTGTTTATCGATCGCTAATCAACCTATTTGACGCCGGCCGTCAAGATGTTGTTTAGTGGTCGATATGGAACCGGATGAAAAATCGCGCGGCGGCCGCCCGTGGAGCTTCGACCGCGACAGCGCGGTCGAGACCGCCATGCGGTTGTTCTGGCGGCATGGCTATGAAGGCGTCTCGGTCGGCGACCTGACCAAGGCCATCGGCATCGCGCCGCCGAGCCTCTACGCGGCCTTCGGCAGCAAGGCCGGCCTCTACCGCGAGGCGCTAGACCGCTACGAGCATGGCCTCGGCTCGGTCGACGTGACGTCGATCGGTTCGGCCACGACGCTGGCGGAGGCGGTGCGGCGGCTGCTCGAGACGGCGGCCGCGGCCGTCACCCATCCGGATCGCGAGCGCGGCTGTATGGTCTCCAGCGGCATGATCGCCTGCCATCCGGACAACGCCGCGCTGGCCCGCGACCTCGCCGTTCGGCGCGATGCCACGCGCGAGCGGATCGCGCAGGCCCTGCGACCCTTCGCCGATGCGGAGGAGGGGCGCCGCCTGGCCCGGCATCTGGCGGCGGTCATGCAGGGCATCTCGATCCAGGCCCGGGACGGCGCGACGCCGGCGGAGCTGCAGGAGATCATCGAGGATGTGGTCGCGGGCGTCGCCGCGCGGTCTTTCGGCTAGGGACTGTGCCCCGGCAGCACGATCCTGACCCCGGCCGTCTCGCAGCGGCGGGCGAAGTCGGGCGGGGGCGGTCGGTCGGTGGCGACCAGGTCGACATCGGCCAGGTTGCACACCTTCACCGGCGCCTCGCGGCCGAATTTGGTGTGGTCGGCGATCACCCAGGTCTCCGCCGCCTGGGCCATGGCGGCATGCGAGAACTCTGCCTCGAACAGGTGGAAATCGACCAGCTCGCCGCGGCCGTTGATGCCGCCGACCGACAGCACGGCGCAGCGTACCTGGAACTGGCGCACGAAGGCGATGGCAGAAGGGCCGAAGGCGGCGACGTCGTCGCCATTGACCTCGCCGCCGGCCAGGAAGACGCGGTTGTCGTTGCGCGGCGCCAGGCGGCAGGCGATCTCCGCCGAATTGGTCACCACCACCAGCCGGGAATGATGCGCCAGCGCCTGGGCGACATAGGCGGAGGTGGTGCCATTGTCGAGGATGATGGGGTCGCCGTCGGCGATCCGCGCCGCGACCAGCGCGGCCACCGCCTGCTTGGCCTCGCGGTTGCGCTGCATCCGGCGCTGGAACGGCGGCTCCTCCAGCCCGTCGGGCAGCATCACGCCGCCATGGAAGCGGATCACGGCGCCGGCCTCGATCAGCGGCTTGACGCTGCGCCGCACGGTCTCGGTCGAGACGTCGAAGCGACGCGCCAGGTCGGTGATGCTGCAGCTGCCGGTCTCGCGCACGGCCTGCAGGATCTCGCCCTGCCAACGGTTGGACAACATCGGCGTTGCGGCGTTTCCTCGGTCCCTAGGGTTGCCTAGCATATCGGCGGGACCGGCCGCGGTGTCCAGCTTCGATCGCATCCGGCCGCCAAAACGGACCTGATTGTCGCACATCAGGGGCGATTTGCAGCACAGAGCCACAGTATCGCGTGGCTATACGTGGTTTTATGGTGGTTCTGGATTGACGGCCGCAGCCTGTCCGCCGACACTCCCAGGAAACCGGGCGGGGGGACCAGGATGCCGGAGGCGTCGGACATCATCGCCGGGCTGGGGTGCTGGAGCGGGCGCATCGCCATCGCGCCACTGGCCGGCGGCCTGACCAACCGCAACTACCGGGTCGACGATGCCGCCGGGCGCCATGTCGTGCGGCTGGGCGACGACATCCCGCACCATCACATCCTGCGCTTCAACGAGCTGGCGGCCAGCCGCGCCGCAGCCGAGGCCGGCATCTCGCCGGCGGTGGAGCATGCCCAGCCCGGCATCCTGGTGACCCGCTTCATCGACGGCGAGACCCTGACGGCCGAGCGGGTGCGGCAGGAGCTGCCGCGGGCGCTCGACCTGGTGTGCCGGGTGCATCGCGAAATGCCGGCCCATCTGCGCGGCCCGGCCCTGGTGTTCTGGGTGTTCCACGTGCTGCGCGACTACGGCCACGGGCTGGCGGGGCGGCGGCCGGCCGCCGAGCTGGCGGCGCTGCTGGACAAGGCGGCGCGGCTGGAGGCGGCGGTGGGTCCGGTCGACCTGGTGTTCGGCCACAACGACCTGCTGGCCGCCAACTTCATCGATGACGGTGATCGGCTGTGGCTGGTCGATTGGGACTATGCCGGCTTCAACAGCCCGCTCTTCGACCTCGGCGGCCTGGCCTCGAACAACGGCTTCTCCGTGGCGGAGGAAGCGGTGATGCTGGAGGCCTATTTCGGCGCCCCGGCCTCGGCCGGACTGCGCTGGCGCTACACCGCGATGAAGGCGGCCGCGGCGCTGCGCGAGGTGCTGTGGGGCATGGTGTCCGAGATCCATTCGACCCTCGAGGTCGACTACGTCGCCTACACCGAAGCCAACCTGCGGCGCTTCGAAGCCGCCTGGACCGATTTCCAAGGACTGTGAGCCGATGAGCGAATTCCCCACCCAGGCGCGCGCGGTCGTCATCGGCGGCGGCATCGTCGGCACCTCGACCGCCTACCACCTGGCCAAGCTGGGCTGGGCCGACACCGTGGTGATCGAGCGGCACAAGCTGACCTCCGGCTCCACCTTCCATGCCGCAGGCCTGGTCGGCCAGCTGCGCTCCAACGCCAACATCACCCAGCTCTTGGGCCATTCGGTGCGGCTGTACACTGAGCTTGAGCGCGAGACCGGCCTGGCCACCGGCTGGAAGATGAACGGGGGCCTGCGCCTGGCCTGCACCGAGGCGCGCTGGACCGAGCTGAAGCGCCAGGCCACCACGGCCAAGAGCTTCGGGCTTGAAATGCATTTGCTATCGGCCAGGGAGGCGCAGGACCTGTGGCCGCTGATGCAGGTCGAGGACGTGGTCGGTGCCGCGTACCTTCCGACCGACGGCCAGGCCAACCCGTCCGACATCACCCAGTCCCTGGCCAAGGGCGCCCGCATGGGCGGCGTGACGATCCGGGAGGACACCGAGGTCACCGGCATCGAGACCCGGGATGGGCGGGTGACGGCGGTGCTGACCAGCCGCGGCCGCATCGCCTGCGAGGTGGCGGTGAACTGCGCCGGGCAATGGGCGCGCGAGCTCGGCCGGATGGTCGGGGTCAACGTGCCGCTGGTGTCGGTCGAGCACCAGTACATGGTGACCGAGGCGATCCCGGGCGTGCCGCGCACCCTGCCGACGCTGCGCGACCCCGACCGGTTGACCTATTGGAAGGAGGAGGTCGGCGGCCTGGTGATGGGCGGCTATGAGCCGAACCCGATCGCCTGGGCGGTCGACGGCATCCCGGACGGCTTCAATTTCCAGCTGCTGCAGCCGAACTGGGATCATTTCCAGCAGATCGTCGAACTGGCGATGGGCCGGGTGCCGGCGCTGGAGACCGCCGGGATCAAGGAACTGATCGCCGGGCCGGAAAGCTTCACCCCCGACGGCAACTTCATCCTGGGCGAGGCGCCGGAGCTGCGCGGCTTCTATGTCGGCGCCGGCTTCAACGCCTTCGGCATCGCCTCGGGCGGCGGCGCCGGCAAGGCGCTGGCGGAATGGATCGCAGGCAACCAGCCGCCCTACGACCTGTGGCCGGTCGACATCAGGCGCTTCGGCCGGGCCCAGGCCGATGTCGACTGGGTGCGCCGGCGGACGCTGGAATCCTACGGCAAGCACTACGCCATGGCCTGGCCGAACGAGGAGCATGCCAGCGCCCGGCCGCTGCGCCGGTCGCCGCTGTATGATCGCCTCAAGGCCCAAGGCGCCTGCTTCGGCGAGAAGCTGGGCTGGGAGCGGCCGAACTGGTTCGCCGCCGCCGGCGAGACGCCGGAGGAGATCCCGACCTTCGGCCGCCCGAACTGGTTCGAGGCGGTGGGGCGCGAGCACCGGGCGACGCGCGAGGCGGTGGCGGTGTTCGACCAGTCCTCCTTCGCCAAGTTCCTGCTGGTCGGGCGCGACGCGGAGACAGCGCTGTCCTGGATCTGCGCCAACGACGTGTCGCGGCCGCCGGGCACGCTGACCTACACCCAGATGCTGAACGCCAAGGGCGGCATCGAATGCGACCTCACCGTCGCCCGGCTGGCGGCGGACCGCTACCACATCACCACCGGCACCGGCTTCGCCACCCATGATTTCGACTGGATCAACCGCAACCTGCCGGCGGGTGCGGACGCGCATCTGGTCGACGTCACCTCGGCCTATGCCGTGCTCAGCCTGATGGGGCCCAGGGCACGGGACGTGCTGCAGAAACTGACCCGCGACGACGTCTCCAACGCCGGCTTCCCCTTCGCCCGGGTGCGGCAGTTGGCGCTGGCCGGCGCCCCGGTCATCGCGCTGCGCATCACCTATGTCGGCGAACTCGGCTGGGAGTTGCACATCCCGACCGAATTCGCCGTCGGGGTCTATGAGGCGGTGATGGCGGCGGGGGCGGAATTCGGCATCGCCAATGCCGGCTACCGCGCCATCGAGACGCTGCGGCTGGAGAAGGGCTATCGCGCCTGGGGCAGCGACATCGGGCCGGACCACACGCCGCTGGAGGCCGGGCTCGGCTGGGCGGTGAAGCTGAAGACCGCCATCCCGTTCCTGGGCCGGGAGGCGCTGGAGGCGCAGCGCGGCCAGCGGCTCAAGAAACTCCTCGCCACCTTCACCGTCGACGATCCCTCGGTGGTGCTGCTGGGGCGCGAGACCATCCTGCGCGACGGCAAGCCGGCCGGCTGGCTGTCCAGCGGCGGCTTCGGCCACACCCTGGGCAAGCCGATCGGCCTGGGCTATGTCCGCGACCCCGCCGGGCTGGATCCGGACGCGGTCCGGGCCGGGACCTACGCGTTGGAGGTCGCGGCCGAGCGGGTGCCCTGCACCCTGCACCTCGATCCGCTCTACGACCCCAAGATGGTGCGGGTGAAGGCGTAGGGTCATCTCAGGCCAGGCAGGCCAGGCAAGGGCGGGGTGGTCGGCGCGATGTCGATCACCCCGTCTCCAGCCGAAGCAGGTCGCCGCCGCTGACGACGTTGCCTACAGCGGCAGCTCCTGGCCGGCCTGCTCCCGGACGATGTACTCGGCGTACCAGTCGGGCCAGTTGGCATCGTGCTGCCCGCCGTTCCGCTTCTCGTGTTCGCCATGCGCCGCCGCCGCACGGCGCAGCGCCGCCGCGAGCTCGGTCGAAGAGGTGAATTTCGTGTCGCCCGCCTCCACGCGCCCGGGCAGGCGATTGGTGACCTCCTGGATCTGCCAGGGGTTGCCGTCCGGATCCTTGAACGAGGCCCAGGAGGCGTAGCTGCGCCGCGTCGGCTCCGGCCCGCTGCGGCGCTCGCCCTTCTCGTCGAAGTGATACACCTCGCCGACATCGACGCCGCGGGCGGCGAGCGCGGCCTGTGTCGCCACGATGTCGGACACGATGAAGTAGGGCGCCACCACGTTGCCCTTGCCGAAGATGACCGAGGCCGGCGAGCCCGGAGGCGTGACCTGGATGACCCGGAAATTGTCGCCCGAGATGTCGGCGTCGACCCGCCAGCCCAGGCCGCTGTAGAAGCTCTTGGCGCGATCGATGTCCGAAACCGGGATGGTGACGACCTCGAGCTTCAGCTCGATCGGCTTGGCTCCTTGGGTGTTGTCCGCACTGGTCATGTCTTGCTCCTTTGGTTTGGCTGCCTTGGGAAGGGCAGCGCACATCCGGCCGACCGCTTCATGGCAGATCAGCTGCGCAAGGGCCGGAAAGCGGCCCGGATCTCGGCGGAGAACAGCTCCGGCTCCTCCCACGCGGCGAAGTGGCCGCCCTTGTCGACCTCGTGGAAGTAGCTCAGGTTTCGGTACGCGCGCCGGGCCCATGTCTCCGGGGCCTGGTAGGTCTCGCCCGGGAACACCGTGATCGCCACCGGCAGCGCGATCTCGGCGGTCTGCTCCGCGGCCGCGGAGACGACGCTGCGGCCGCCGACCTCCCAGTACAGCCGCGCCGCGGAGACCGCGGTGTTGGTCAGCCAGTACAGGGTGATGTCGTCCAGCACCTCGTCCGGAGACTTCTCGG
The DNA here is from genome assembly GCF_031453975.1 of Inquilinus ginsengisoli. NCBI lineage: Bacteria > Pseudomonadati > Pseudomonadota > Alphaproteobacteria > Rhodospirillales > Rhodospirillaceae > Inquilinus > Inquilinus ginsengisoli. The sequence continues at coordinate 276,366 of NZ_JAVDPW010000002.1, read as the reverse complement.
GATCGCTGTTGCCGTAGGTCCAGTTCGAGAAGCCGGGATGGCCGAGCAGGAACGCCGCCAGGCCGGCCGGGGAATCCGTCAGGCCGTAGCCGATCGTCTGCGGCCGGGTGCCCATCATCGTGGCATAGGACCGGTTCCCCTGCTTGGCGGCCGTGCTGAGCGTGTCGAACGCCGCGCGCTCCTTGTCGGAGAGGCCGGCGGGCGCGGGGCCGCCATCGGCCAGCGCCTTGATGATCTCCGGCGGCACCGTCGCCGGCAGGTTGATGTGGATGCCCAGCAGGCCTGCCGGCGCCAGGCGCGCCATCGCGCTGGAGACCGGGGAGCCCCAGTCGCCGCCCTGGGCGACGTAGCGGGTATAGCCCAGGCGCTGCATCAGCACCGCCCAGGTCTTGGCGATCCGGTCGGCATTCCAGCCTGTGTCCGCCGGCCGGCCGGAGAAGCCATAGCCCGGCATCGAGGGGATCACCACGTCGAACGCGTCCGCGGCGGCTCCGCCATGGGCGGTCGGATCGGTGAGGGGGCCGACGATCTTGAGCTGCTCGAACACCGAACCCGGCCAGCCATGGGTGATGATCACCGGCAGGGCGCCGGGATGCTTCGAGCGGACGTGGATGAAGTGAATGTCGAGGCCGTCGATCGTGATCATGAACTGGGGCAGGGCATTCAGCTGCGCTTCCGCCTTCCGCCAGTCGTAGCCGGTGCCCCAATACGCGACGAGCGGCTGGAGCTTGGCGAGCGGGATGCCCTGCGACGGATCCGTCTCCCGGTCGGGCCAGCGTGTCGCGGCGATGCGCCGGCGCAGGTCGACGACGTCGGCCTCAGGAACATCGATGCGGAACGGGCGGATGGCGTCGCCCGTGGCGGCCGGAGCCGGACCCGCGGCAGCCGTCGCCGACTGCGAGGGGAACAGACCGGCCGCGCCTGCGGTGGCGAGCCCCATCGCGGCTGTGGCCAGCAGCCTGCGCCGGTCCTGGTTGACGGCGTCCGTGCGTTCGGTCTCGCGCATCGACAAGTCTCCTTGCGTCAGGCTCACCGGGCTTTCTGCAGCGACGATCGGCCGGGACTATATTTTATCCAGCGGCCGGGATCTTGCTCGATATCCGTTGTGAGGCGTTGTTAGCTCTCCTCCCGGACCGGCCGTGCGTTATGCTGGTCCAGCCCGTCCTGCGACGGCTCGACCGGGTCGAGCAGCCGCGGCCCGGCGCCCTCATCGCCCAGCCGATCTTGGGGGTTGCGCAGCGGGCAGTCGCCGATCGACAGGCAGCCGCAGCCGATGCAGCTGGCCAGCTGGTCGCGCAGCCGGGTCAGCCGGTCGATGCGGTCGTCCAGGCTGGCCTTCCACCCGGCCGACAGCCGGCGCCAATCCTCCGCCGTCGGATTGCGCCCGTCCGGCAGCGTCGCCAGCGCCTCGCCGATCTCGCGCAGCGGGATGCCGGCGCGCTGCGCCACCTTGATCACGGCGATGCGGCGCAGCACGTCGCGACCATAGCGGCGGTGGTTCGCCCCGGTGCGCCAACCCGCGATCAGGCCCTCGGCCTCGTAGAAATGGATGGCGGAGACGGCGACGCCGCTGCGCCCGGCGACCTCGCCCACCGACAGGTCCCTGCGGATGGCCGGTCGATCCTGATGTGCCATGACTTATCCCCAGACCTCAATATTGGTTGAGATCCTAGCGCGCCGCCGGCGTCATCGCAAACCAGCGCGCGGGCGCGTGAAGTCGCCGGTCAGCGGGCGAAGGCGGCGAGGGCGACGCCGCCCAGAGTCAGGGCCAGGGCGCCGACCTCGCGCAGGCCGAGCGGTTCGCCCAGCAGCATGGCCGAGGCCATCACCCCGACCACCGGCGCCAGCAGCGATCCGATGGTGGCGACCGAGGCCGGCAGGCGGCGCAGCGCCGCGAACCAGGTGACATAGGCCAGTCCGAAGGCCAGCGCCCCACCATAGATCAGGGCCAGCCAGCTGCGCGTGTCCAGCCCGGCGAAATCCGGCCGTTCGAGCAGCATCCACAGGACCAGCAGCGGCAGCAGGCCCAGCCCGGTCTGCCACGCCACGAGCGCCGTCGGCGGCATTGCCACCGGCGCGCGCTTGGCCAGCACGGTGCCCAGCGCGAACAGCATCGCCGCGGCCAGGGCGAAGGCCACGCCCGGCAGCTTGGCCCAGGGGTCGGCCTCGCCGGGCGCGCCATGCGCCACCAGCAGGCCGACGCCGGCCAGCCCGAGCAGCAGGCCGAAGACCTGGGCGGCGGTCGGCCGTTCGCCCAGCAGCGGCCAGGCCAACAGCGCGGACCAGATCGGCAGGGTGTAGGCCAGGATCGTCGTCTCCGACGCCCGCAGCCACAGCAGCGACAGGGTGGTCAGCGCCATCCAGGCGCTGACGTTCAGGCCGGCGGCCAGGCACAGCCGGCCCCATTGCCCGGCCGGCGGCCGCAGGGATTCGCGGCGCGCCAGGGCGATCCCCAGCACCAGCGCGGTGCCGATCAGGCCGCTGGCGGCGCGGATCGAGAAGGGCGGCAGCGCCGTCAGCAGGTACTTCACGAAGGGCCAGTTCAGGCCCCACATCAGGCTGGTCACCAGCAGCAGGCCGAGGCCCGGCACCGAAACCCCAGGCCCGGCCTTCTGCGCCGCATCGCTCATCACACCACAACCGGAGACTGCGCCCCATCCATGGTGATGTTGACCCCGGTGATGTAGCTGGCCTTGGCCGAGGCCAGGAACAGCACGGCGTCGGCGATCTCCTCCGGCCGCGCCGCACGGCCCAGCGGGATCCGCGAGATCGCCCGCTGCCGCGCCTCGTCCAGCGAGATGCCGTGCAGCCTGGTCTCGGCCTGCAGCCCTTCGGCCACCCGCTCGGTCTCGGTCAGGCCGGGGTTCAGCCCGATCACGCGCACGCCCCGCGCCGCATAGGCGGTGGCCAGGCCCGCCGTGGCCAGCATCAGCGCCGCATTGGCGGCGCCGCCGGCGATGTGGACCGCCGACGGCACCTTGCCGCCATTGCCGATGACGTTGACGACGACACCGGCTCCCCGCGCGGCCATGCGCTTCACCACAGGGTCGATGACGTTGATGTAGGAGAAGAACTTGGCGTCCAGCGCGGCCCGCCACGCCGCCGGCGTCAGCTCCTCGGCCGGGGTCCGCTTCGCGGCGCCGGCGGAATTGACCAGCACGTCGATCGGGCCGAATTCGCGTTCAACGGTCTCGACCACCCGCAGCGCGGCGGCGTCGTCGATCAGGTCGGCGGCGATGGCGAAGATTCCGGGCAGCTCCGCCGCCGCGCGGTCGAGATTGGCTTGGGCGCGCGAGGTGATCGCGACGCGCGCGCCCTCCGCCAGGAAGGCGCGGGCACAAGCCAGGCCGATGCCCTTCGATCCGCCGGTGACCAGCACCGTCTTTCCGCTCAGGCCGAGATCCATGGGTGGTTCCTCTGTGACAGGACCCGACCCTCCACCGTCATTGCGAGGAGGCGAAGCCGACGAAGCAATCCATCGGGCCGGTGGAAGCGGCCGTGGATTGCTTCGCTACGCTCGCAATGACGGTTCGGGTCAGATGATCTCGAAGTACCGTGCCAGTTCCCAGTCGGTGATGTGTTTGCGGAATTCGCGCTCCTCCCATTCGCGGGTGGCGGCGTAGTGGTCGACCCAGTCGTCGCCGAACAGGCTGCGCGCGGTCTTCGAGGTCTTCAGCCGCTGCGACGCATCCCACAGGGTGCGCGGCAGCTCTGTCTTGCGCGGGAAGGTCTTGTCGTAGGCGTTGCCCTTCACCGGCGCCCCCGGCTCCAGCTTGTGCTCGATGCCCCACAGCCCGGCGCCCAGCGCCGCGGCCAGGATGATGTAGGGGTTGGCGTCGGCGGCGGCGATGCGGAACTCGACCCGCTGGCTCTTCGGCCCGCCCTTGATCACGCGCAGCGCGGTGGTGCGGTTCTCCACCCCCCAGGTCGAAGAGGTCGGCGCCCAATAGCCCGGGATCAGCCGGGAATAGGCGTTCACCGTCTGCGCCACCATGGCCAGGAACTCCGGCAGCAGCGCCACCTGGCCGGCCACGAAATGGCGCATCACAGCACTCATCTCATGCGGATCCTTGGGGTCGTGGAACACCGCCTTGCCCTTGGCGTCGAGCAGCGACATGTGGATGTGGCCGCTCTGCCCCGGCCAAGCGTTCGACCACTTCGACATGAAGGTGGCCATCAGGTTGTTGCGTTGGGCGATGACCTTGGTGAAGGTCTTGAAGATCGTCGCCTTGTCGGCGGCGGCCAGGCCGTCATCGACCGCGATCGCCGCCTCCAGCACGCCCGGGCCGGTCTCGGTGTGCAGCCCCTCGATCTCGCAGTCCATCGCCTGCATGGTGCCCAGCAGCTCGTGGTACAGGTCCGACCACACCGAGTTGCGCAGCACGGAATAGCCGAAGAAGCCCGGCGTCAGGCTGGTCAGGTTGCGGTAGTTCTTCTCGCGCACCGAATGCGGCGTCTCGTCGAACATGAAGAACTCGTATTCGAACGCCGCCTTCAGGCTGAAGCCCATGCCCTTGGCCTTGTCCAGCATGCGGCGCAGCACGGCGCGCGGGCACACCGCCTCGGCCTGGTCGGCCAGCTCGCACAGGAAGAAGGGCAGGTCGTTCTCGAACGGCAGCCGGCGCATCGTCTCCGGCAGGATGCGCACCGGCGCGTCGGGATAGGCGGTGTGCCAGCCGGTGTAGCGGGTGTTGTCGTAGAGCTGGTCGTTGTTGTCCCAGCCGACGATCACATCGCAGAAGGCGAAGCCCTTCTCCAGCGCCGAGAAGAACTTCTCCCGCGAGATGTACTTGCCGCGCAGGATGCCGTCGACATCGGTCAGCGCCACCTTGATATGGCTGTAGTCGCTCTCTTCCACGAGTTTGCGGGCGTCGGCGGCGGTGAACGGGGCCGCGGCCCGGGCGGTCGGTTGCGCCATGATGTGCTGAAGTCTCCCGTTTCCCTGTCGCCCCGCCGCTCGCGCCGGCCGGGTCGTTGCGGCGGTATTCTGAGCACGTCCGGCGAAGCGGCGGCAAGAGAGGCCGCGGCGGCGGCCGTCACACGACTGTCATTTCCGCAACGCTCTTGCCGAGATTGTGGTTCGGTGAGACAGTTTCTACCAGATATGGGCCGATCGATGTGGGATCGTGCCCGTTTCCGCCGCGAGAGGGGGCGGCCCAAGAAGCACATCAGAACCGACAACAGGGGGTTCATCATGTCCCACGACGGTCACCGTCAGGCCGGAGGCGCGCCGGACGTCTCCGACGACGTGAAGATTCTGCACAGCATGGGCTATGCCCAGGAATTGCTGCGGCGGATGAGCGGCTTCTCGAACTTCGCCATCTCCTTCTCGATCATCTGCATCCTGGCCGGCGGCATCACGTCGTTCCAGCTCGCCTTCAGCAGCGTCGGCGGCGCCGGCATCGGCATCGGCTGGCCGGTGGGCTGCCTGTTCGCCCTGATCGTCGCCCTGGCCATGGCGCAGATCGCCTCGGCCTACCCGACCGCCGGCGGCCTCTACCATTGGGGCTCGATCCTGGGCGGGCGGTTCTGGGGCTGGGTGACGGCCTGGTTCAACCTGCTGGGCCTGCTCTTCGTCGTGGCCTCGGTCAATGTCGGCACCTATGTGCTGTTCGTGAACGGCCTCGGCCCGATCTTCGGCATCGACCCGGCCACCCTGACGGTGACGCACCAGGTCATCGGCATCTCGCTGATCACGCTGACCCAGGCGCTGTTCAACCATCTCGGCATCCGGGCGACGACGCTGCTGACCGATTTCAGCGGCTACCTGATCTTCGCCGTCGCCATCGTGCTGACCATCGCCATGCTGGCCTACGCCCCGGGCCCGCTCGAATTCGGCCGGCTGTTCACCTTCACCAACAACACCGGCGACCTCGGCGGCGGCGTGATCCCGGAGGTGCGCAGCAGCATCTTCGTCGCCTTCCTGCTCGGCCTGCTGCTGCCGGTCTACACGGTGACCGGCTTCGATGCCTCGGCCCACACCTCGGAGGAGACGGTCGACGCCGCCCGCAACGTGCCGCGCGGCATGCTGCAGTCGGTGATCTGGTCGGGCATCTTCGGCTACGTCATGATCTGCGCCTTCGTCCTGGCCATGCCGGACCCGACGGCCGGCGCAGCGCAGGGCGGCAACGTCTTCTACTGGCTGATGGATTCGGTGATGCCCGGCTGGGCCCGGACCTTGCTGTTCATCGGCATCGTGCTGGCGAACTACCTGTGCGCCCTGGCCGGCCTGACCTCGACCTCGCGCATGACCTACGCCTTCGCCCGCGACGGCGGCCTGCCGTTCTCGAACGCGCTGCGCTCGGTCAGCCCGAAGTTCCGGACGCCGGCGGTCGCGATCTGGACCACGGCGGTGCTGTCGGTGCTGGTCACGCTTTACACCCCGGCCTTCGCCACCCTGGCGACGGCCTGCGCCGTGTTCCTCTACATCTCCTACGCCATGCCGATCTCCGCCGGCATCCTGGCCCATGGCAAGACCTGGACCACCTTCGGCCCGTTCAGCCTGGGCGCCGCGTACAAGCCGATCGCCCTCCTGGCCGTGATCGGGACCTTCGTCCTGTTCTGGATCGGCATCCAGCCGCCGAACGACAAGGTGCTGATCATCACCGTGGCGATGATCGTGGTGCTCGGCATCTTTTGGGTCGCGCTGGAAAACCGGCGCTTCCAGGGGCCGCCGGTCGGCGAGGCGGTGCGTCGCCGCCAGGCCGAGATCGCCGCCGCCGAACAGGCGCTGGGCGAGGCCGGCAAGGCCTGATCGGCCGGAACTTCGGGACAGGGGCGCTCCGCGGGGCGCCCCTTTTTCTTGCCGCCGGGTTGGGGGCGCTCTAAACCTTATAAGTCATACAATACGCTTGCCTCCACAGGAGGCAGCGGGATCAGAGGAAACGCAGGATGAAGGTCGTCATCACCGGTGGTCTCGGTTTCGTCGGGCTGAACCTGGCGCGGGCGCTGCTGAAGCGCGGCACGCTGACCGGCATCTCCGGTGGGCCGGAGCCGATCGACGCCATCACCCTGTTCGACATGGCGGCCCCCGACGAGCGGCCGGACGGGCTGGATGACCGGGTGTCGATCGTCACCGGCGACATCTCCGACCGCGCCACCGTCTTCGGCCTGGTCGACCGCGACGACGTCTCGATGTTCCACCTCGCCTCGATCCTGTCCGGCGGCGGCGAGAAGGATTTCGACCTGGCGCTGAAGGTCAATCTCGACGGCGGCCTGAACGTGTTCGAGGCGCTGCGGGCGCGCAAGGGCGGGGCGCAGCGCCTGGTCGCCGCCAGCTCGATCGCGGTGTTCGGCGGGTCGGTGATGCCGAAGACGGTGACCGATTCCACCAAGCAGACCAGCCAGACCACCTACGGCGTCACCAAGACCATCACCGAGCTGCTGATCAACGACTACAGCCGCAAGGGCTTCTTCGACGGCCGGTCGGCGCGGCTGCCGACCATCTTCGTGCGGCCGGGCAAGGCGAACTCCGCCGCCTCCAGCTTCTGCTCCGGCGTGTTCCGCGAGCCGCTGAACGGCGTGGAGTGCGTGCTGCCGGTGACCCGGGCGCAGCTGCCGATGCTGGGCTACCGCAACTGCGTCGCCAGCTTCATCGGCCTGCACGAGGCGCCGGCATCGGCGCTGGGCGATGACCGCGCCGTCAACCTCCCCAGCCGGGCCTACACGGTCGAGGACATGGTGGCCTCGGTGAAGCGGGTGGCCGAGAAGTACCAGATCAAGCTCGGGCCCATCACCACCAAGCCGGACCCGGTGATCCAGGCGATCGTCGACGGCTGGGCCACCGACGCCAGCTGGGACCGGGCCAAGGCGCTGGGCCTGCCGATCGACGAGAGCATCGACCGCGTGGTCGAGGACTACATCGAGGACTTCCTGCCCTCCAGGCACTGAAGGCTCGACCTGTCATCTGCCCCTTGCTGTCATTGCCCGGTCAAGCCGGGCAATGACAGATGGGAATGGGTTTGCGCAGGCTGGCTTATCCGCCGGAGACCTATCAGGCCGGGGTGTTCGCGGCTTCGATGATCAGGTCCGCGATCTCCTTGGCGTGCGAGACGATGCCGAGATGGCTCGAGGGCAGCTCGATGGTCTTGGCGTTCATGCGCTTGGCCATGAACCGCTCCAGGTCCGGGTTGATCGTCCGGTCCTGGGTCGAGACCTGGTAGAAGGACGGCTTCGACCGCCAGGCCGCCTGGGTGACCTTGGCGCTGAACAGGGTCTCGGAGACCCGGCCCTGGACGGCGTAGAGCGCCCTGGCCCTCGCCGGGTCGACATCGCCGGCGAAATCGCGCAGGAACGCCTCCTCGCTGAGCTGGATGTAGCCGCCGGCATGGACCAGCCCCGCGCTGGCTGGCGGGGTCGGATAGGTCTTGGCCAGCGCCGTGTAGTCCTCATTGGCGTCCGGCCCGCGGGCGGAGCAGTAGACCAGGGCCGCGACCTTGGGGTCGACGCCGGTCTGGGTGATGATCTCGCCGGCGTAGGAATGGCCCACCAGCACGGTCGGGCCGTCCTGCAGGTCCAGGGTGCGCTGGGTGAAGGCGCAATCCTCGGCCAGGGACTGCAGCGGGTTCTGCACCGCCGCCACATTCAGGCCGGCCTGCTGCAGCCGGGGGATCACGTCCAGCCAGCACGACCCGTCGGCATAGGCGCCGTGGACCAGCACCACGTTGCGGATGCGCGGGGCCGCGGCCGGGGTCGCGGCGCGGGCAGGACCTGTCATGGCGCCCGTCGCCAGCATGGCCGCGCCGCCGGCGGCGGCCAGCCCCATCAGGAATTCACGACGGTCGACTGCGTTGATCATGATTCGTCTCCGGATGATTGCAGCCCCGGCCCGGCCGGAGGCGACGCTCGGTGTTTATGTATGCGAGATGGCAGGTCGAGCGCTGCATGTGTATTCGGATGAACCGAATTACGAGTTACATGAACACGAAGTAAGATTTCTCAGGCGTCGGGGTTTTTCGGCCCGGCCGGCCGGAACTTGTAAGACCACCTAGCCGAAACCGGTTTGACCGGCCCCGGCCATCGGTTACCCTTCCGGCAACGATCGGGCGGCCGCGACACCGCCGGCATGACAGGGAGGGTGCGATGGCTTCGGTCTCGATCCGCGGTGTCACCAAGTCGTTCGGCGCGGTCCCCATCATACACGGTGTCGATATCGAGATCGGCGACCATGAATTCGTCGCCCTGGTCGGCCCGTCCGGCTGCGGCAAGTCCACCCTGCTGCGCATGATCGCCGGGCTGGAGCGGATCACCGGCGGCGAGATCGCCATCTCCGGCCGCCGCATCAACGAGGTCCCGCCGAAGGAGCGGGACATCGCCATGGTGTTCCAGAACTACGCGCTGTATCCGCATATGACGGTGCGGGACAACATGGCCTTCGCCCTGATGCTGGCCAAGACCGACAAGGCCGAGATCGACCGGCTGGTCGGCGACGCCGCCGCCATTCTCGGCCTGTCCGCGCTGCTCGACCGCTATCCGCGCCAGCTCTCGGGCGGGCAGCGCCAGCGGGTGGCGATGGGCCGGGCCATCGTGCGCGACCCGCAGGTGTTCCTGTTCGACGAGCCGCTGTCCAACCTCGACGCCAAGCTGCGGGTGCAGATGCGCACCGAGATCAAGCTGCTGCACCAGCGGCTGCAGACCACCTCGGTCTACGTCACCCACGACCAGGTCGAGGCCATGACCATGGCCGACCAGATCGTGGTGATGCGCGACGGGCGGGTGGAGCAGTCGGGACGGCCGCTGGACCTCTACGACGAGCCGGCCAATGTCTTCGTCGGCGGCTTCATCGGGTCGCCGGCCATGAACGTGATCGACGGCACGGTGGGCGAGGGCGGGGTGCAGGCGGCCGACGGCACGGTGCTGCCGCTGCCGCCCGACGCGCGGGTGACGATGGGCCAGAAGCTGCGCTACGGCGTGCGGCCGGCGCATCTGCGGGTGATGGCGGACGGCGCCGGCCTGCCGACCCTGGTCGAGGTGGTCGAGCCGACCGGCGACGACACCTTCGTCTATGGCCGCATGGCCGGGCAGGAGATCTGCGCCCTGTTCAACCAGCGCCAATCCTTCGGGCCGGGCGACACCATCCGTCTGCAGCCTGACGTGACCCGGATCCACCTGTTCGACGCCGCGACCGAACGCCGCCTGTAGGGCATGGAATCGCGGCGAAGGGGCTTGACGGTCCTCCGCTGCGGCGATAAGTTAGTTAACGATCACTTACATCGTGAGTCGAGGCGATGGCCGGCAAGGGCAGGGACACACGGGCGCGGATGGAGGTGGAGGCGATCCGCCTCTTCGCCGAACGCGGCGTGGAGGGCACTTCGGTCCGCGACATCGCCGCCGCAGTCGGGGTCACCGAGGCGGCGCTGTACCGCCACCTGTCCTCGAAGGACGAATTCGTCGCCGAGCTGTTCGCGGTCCGCTACCTCGAGCTGGGGCAGAAGGTCTTCGCGGCGCAGGAGGGGCTGGCCGGCTTCGCTGCGCGGATGGGGGCGATGGTCGAGGCCTGCTGCCGGCTGCACGACCAGGACCCGTCGCTGTTCCGCTTCCTGCTGATCGTGCAGCACCGGGCGCTGCCGGCCTTCGATCCGGCCCAGCCCAATCCCGGCGACGTCATCGGCGCCGTCATCGCCGACGGCATCCGCGAGGGCGCCGTCACCATCGCCGATGCCCAGCTGGGCACCGCCATCGTCTTCGGCTGCGTGCTGCAGCCGGCGATCTTCCGCCTCTACGGCAGGCTGGAGCACGGCCTGTCGCACTACGCCCCGGCCCTCACCGCCGCGATCCTGCGGGCGCTGGGCGTCCGGTCCGCCTGACACCGCCGGGCCGTCACCGACGGCAAACTGGCACCATCCCCCAACCGTCTCAGCGAATGGAGACGTTCATGATCGACCCGATCGTGTTCCTGTTGATGATCGCCGCCATGGTCTGGCTCGGCGTCCAGGTGCTGACCCAACGCAGCGCCATCCGCGAGCTGGAATCCCGGCTCGACCACATCGACGATGCCGAGGCGGCCCTGCCGCCGGCGGGCCGTCACGCGAACCGGCGAGTCTCCGCCTGAGACCCGCCGATGCCTGTACTCCGGTTCAGCCCGCCCGGTCCTTGTCGATCTGGCTCTTCAGCGCGTCGAAGCCGACGGCGCCGGGGATGATCTGGTCGTTGATCACGAAGGCCGGCGTGCCCTGCACGCCCAGCTTCTGGGCCAGGTCCATGTTGTCGCGCAGCTCGGACACCACCGACGGGTCGTTCATGTCCCGCTTCAGCTTGTCGAGATCCAGCCCGACCTGCCCGGCGACGGTGTAGACCACCTCGTCGGTCAGCGGGCCCTTGAAGCCCATCAGCTTGGTGTGGAAGTCGAGGTACTTGTCCTGCTTCTGCGCTGCCAGCGAGGCGCGGGCCGCGGTCACCGAGGCCGGCCCGAGGATCGGGAACTCCTTCAGCACCACGCGCAGCCCGGTGTCCTGCTTCAGCAGCTTCTCCAGGTCGGGCTGGCTGCGCTTGCAGTAGCCGCAATTGTAGTCGAAGAACTCGACCAGGGTGACGTCGCCCTTGGGGTTGCCGATCACCGGCGAGGTCGGGCTGCGGAAGATCTGGTCGGCCTGGCTGGTCAGCGACGTGGCCTGGGCCTTGCGCTCATCCTCGTCCTTCTTGGCCTGATAGGCGTCCAGCGCCTCGACCACCACCTCGGGATGCGCGCGGATGTACTCGCGCACGATCTGCTCGATCGCATCCTTCTGCGCCGGGTCGATGGTCTGCTGGGCCTGCACCGCGGGCGACGCGACCGCCAGGGCGGCGACGGCGGCCAGGGCGGCGAGGCCCAGGCCGGCGAACCAGGGGCGATGGCTGGGGCGGAACATCCGTGCGTCCTTTCGGTGGGGCATGTCTCTCTACTCGCCTTTCGCGGCGACGGGATCAATGGTAACGCGGCTGGCAGCGTCGTTCAGCCGCGAATTTCCGCAATCGGTGGTCTCGGTCAGCCCGGCTTGTCCTCGGCCTCGCGCTGCAGGTCCTGGGCCCGCCGCCAGCCCGGGGATCCGCGCGGCAGCAGCTGCAGCGCCCGCGCGACCTGGGCCCGGGCGTTGGGCAGGTCGCCCCGCGCCAGGTTGTCCTCGGCCAAAGCGAGCGATGCCTTGCCCATGTCGCCGGTCTTGCCATAGGCGGTGCCGAGCAGGCGCCAGACGATCGGCAGCGTCGTCTCCGGGTCGACGCTGGCCCGCTCCAGGTCGCGGATGGCGCTGCGCAGCTCGGCATCCGAGCCGCGGTCGATCTTGGTCTGCGCCAGGGGGATCAGCAGCTGCGGCTCGCCCGGCAGCAGCGCCAGGGCACGCTCGTAATAGGGCCGGGCCTCGGCCAGCCGGCCGGTCTCGAGCAGGATCTGGCCGCGCAGCTCCAGGAAATACGGGTTGCGCGGCTCGGCCTTGATCAGCGCGTCGGTCTGGCCGAGGGCGTCGGCGAAGACGTTGCGGCGATAGGCGCCGATCGCTCGGGCATATTGCGCGGGAAGGCTGGTGTCGCTGGCGGGGTAGACGCGGCCCACCGTCTCCGGCTGGGTGAATCCGATCAGCTTGGCGCGCATCCGGGCGAACTGGTCGTCATAGCCCGGCGGCACCGGGCCGCCGCGCAGCGCCGACTTGTCGACCGCCTCCTGCACCGCCTCGATCCGGTCGGCGGTCAGCGGATGGGTGCGGCTGTAGTCGGAGCCGCGGGGATGCGCCAGCTCGGCATCCTGCATACGCTTCAGGAAGCTCAGCATGCCGTCCGCCGGGATGCCGGCCTGGGCCAGGAAGCGCAGGCCGGCCTGGTCGGCCGAGCTTTCGATCCCCCTGGTGAAGTTGACCATGTTCTGCCGGACCATGTCCTGGGCGGTGAAGGCGCCGGCCATGGCGGCGTCGCCGCGGCCGGCTGCGGCCCCGGCGGCGGCGCCCAGCAGCGAGCCGATGGTGGCGATCAGCTTGCTGCGCTCCATCATCTCCTGGCCGCGCACCAGATGGCCGCCGGCGATGTGCCCGGTCTCGTGGGCCAGCACGCCCATCAGCTCGTCGGCGTTCCGCGCCTCGATGATCAGCCCGGTGTTGACGAAGATGTTCTGGCCGCCGGCGACGAAGGCGTTCACTCCGTCGTCCTGGACCAGGAAGATGCTCACCGCCTCCGGGGTCAGCCCGGCCGCCCGGAAGATTGGCGTCAGCATCCGGTGGATGCTAGTTTCGATCTCGGCGTCGCGGACCACCGGAATGCGTTGCGCCTGGGCTGCCGCAAGGGGCCCGACGACCGCCGCCACCGCCAGCGCCAAGATTCGAATGACCCGTCCCAACGCTCCGCTCCCTCCGTGCCGGCGATCCGCGCCCCTGGATCATCACGCTAGAAACGGAATGTGTCGAGCCGGCGGCGTCATGCCCTGTTCTGTCGAAGAGACCCACCTGTCATGAAGATCTCCCGCCGCGGCCAGGTGCCGCCCTTCATCGTCATGGATGTGATGAGCGTGGCCGCAGCGCGCGAGAAGACGCATGGCGACGTGCTGCATCTCGAGGTCGGCCAGCCCAGCACCCCGGCGCCGGCCGGGGTGCTGGCGGCGGCGCAGGCGGCGCTGCGCGACGACAGGATCGGCTACACCGTGGCGCTGGGCATTCCGCCGCTGCGCCAGGCCATCGCCGGCCATTACGGCCGGGCCTACGGCACGACGGTCACGCCGGAGCAGGTGGTGGTGACCACCGGGTCCTCCGGCGCCTTCCTGCTGGCCTTCCTGGCCGCCTTCGATGTCGGCGACCGGGTGGCGCTGGCGGCGCCGGGCTATCCCGCCTACCGCAACATCCTGGGCGCGCTGGGCATCGAGGTGGTGGAGATCCCGGCCGGGCCGGAGACGCGCTACCAGCCGACTCCGGAGCTGCTGGAGCGGTTCGGCGGCAAGCTGGCCGGGCTGATCGTGGCCAGCCCGGCCAACCCGACCGGCACCATGCTGTCGCCCGAAGCGCTGGCCGAACTGACCGCCTATTGCGACGCCAACGCGATCCGGCTGGTGTCGGACGAGATCTACCACGGCATCACCTATGGAATGGGCACCAGGACGGCGCTGGAGACCAGCCGCAGCGCCATCGTCGTCAACAGCTTCTCGAAATACTATTCGATGACCGGCTGGCGGCTGGGCTGGCTGGTGCTGCCGGAAGAGCTGGTGCGGCCGGTCGAATGCCTGGCGCAGAACTTCGCCATCTCGCCGCCCACCCTGTCGCAATACGCGGCGGTGGCGGCCTTCGATTGCGGCGAGGAGCTGGATCGCAACGTCGTCCGATACAGCCGCAACCGCAGCCTGCTGCTGGAGGCGCTGCCGCGCGCCGGCTTCGACCGGCTGGCCCCGGCCGACGGCGCCTTCTACCTCTATGCCGAGATCGGCCACCTCACCAATGACAGCCTGGAGTTCTGCCGGCGCATGCTGGCCGAAACCGGGGTGGCGGCGACGCCGGGCGTCGATTTCGACCCGGTGCGCGGCCACGCGACCATGCGCTTCTCCTTCGCCGGCGCGACCGAGGAGATGGCGGAGGCGGCCGACCGGCTGCAGCGCTGGCTGCGCTGACATGGCCCGGCGCGCCGCGTCCCGCTGGCGGCCGCGCCTGCCGAGCTTGCGGCTGCCCAGCCTTCGGCTGCCGGGCGGGCTCGGCCGCTGGTGGGGCCGCCGGCGCTGGTGGTCGAAGATCCTGTGGGGCCTGTTCGCCCTGCTGGTGCTGGCACCGCTGGCGCTGACCATCGTCTACCGCGTGGTGCCGGTGCCGGCGACGCCCCTGATGGTGCTGCGCCTGTTCGAGGGCGAGGGCTGGCATCGCGACTGGGTGGCCTGGGACGACATCGCGCCGGTGATGGGCAAGGCGGCGGTGGCGGCCGAGGACAACCTGTTCTGCCGGCACGACGGCTTCGACTGGGTGTCGATGCGCGCGGCCTGGGACCGCTACCGCTCCGGCGTCGGCCGGCTGCGCGGCGGCAGCACCATCTCGAACCAGACCGCCAAGAACGTCTTCCTGTGGGACGGTCGCACCTTCATCCGCAAGGGCTTCGAGGCCTATCTGACCGTGATGATCGAGGCCCTGTGGCCGAAGCGCCGGATCATGGAGGTCTATCTCAACGTGGTCGAGCTCGGCCCCGGCATCTATGGCGTCGAGGCGGCGTCTCAGGCCTATTTCGGCAAGAGCGCCGCGCAGCTCTCGGCGCGCGAGGCATCGCTGCTGGCCGCGGTGCTGCCGAACCCGCGCGGCTGGTCGGCCGGCAAGCCGTCGCGCTACGTCGCCGGCCGCGCCGCCACCATCCAGCGCCGCATCGGCCAGCTCGGCGACCTGCTCGACTGCCTGGGTTGATGATGGCTGCCGCTTCACCGACTCCAACCTCCCGGGTAGGACCCCATGACTGCCGGACATGATCGCATGGACCCACACGTCTCTCCTGTCGGCCTCGACAAGGCCTACAGGCTGATCAACCACGGCCCCACGGTGCTGGTCTCCGCCCGTGCCGGCGGCGTGGACAATGTGATGGCCGCGGCCTGGGCCTGCGCGCTCGACTTCGCGCCGTCCAAACTGACCGTGGTGCTGGACAAGATCGCCGCGACGCGCGGGCTGGTCGAGGCCAGCGGCAGCTTCGTCATCCAGGTGCCGACCGTCGCGCAGCTCGAGCTGACGCGCGCGGTGGGCACACGCAGCCTGGGCGAAGAACCCGACAAGCTGGAGCGCATCGGCGTCGAGCTGTTCCGGATGGCCGACATCGAGGCCCCTTTCGTCCGGGGGTGCTCGGCGTGGCTGGCCTGTCGGGTGATTCCCGAGCCGCATATCCAGCAGGCCTACGACCTGTTCATCGCCGAGGTCGTCGGCGCCTGGGCCGACACCCGGGTGTTCCGGGATGGTCGCTGGTTCTTCGAGTCCGCGGGACCGGAATGGCGAAGCCTGCACCATGTCTCGGGCGGCCATTTCTATGCGATCGGCGAGCCCCTGGCCGCCCCGGCGTAGAGGGCAGGGGCCAGGTTCGGGCGGCCCCATCGGGGCCGCTCGTCCTCTTCCGTCGCCGACCGCGCTCCGTCGCCGACCGCGCCGTCGGGCTTGTGGATATGATCTTAAATTACGTCGAAAATTCAATTTGTTGCGCTGACCGGCCGCCTTGCCGATAGTGCGTTCGTCGCGGTCGGCCGCCACATCGCGCCGGACCGCGCCGCTTCGATCTCGCCGCAGACGCTCATGCCCTGCGGGGCTGGGATGTCCGCCCGAACGATCGCAGCGTGCGGAAGGCCATGCTCTCACGGGCTCATTAAGTCCGGGGGCGTCGCGACCGATCGGCCTTTGACGGCAACGGCATTGATTGCGGCATTGATTTGAGGAGGCATTATGCAAACCCAATTTCCGCCCTTCGCCAGCCTGGCGCTGCACAAGGGAAACAGCCAGAATCTCCAGCTCATCGGTCTCGGGACCGACGGCAGCCTGTGTCTGCCGGCCTGGCAATCCCACGCATCGGGGACCTGGACGATCCAGCCTTCCAACCGGCTGTCATTCCAGCACGGGACGTTCTCGGCCCTGGCCCTGGGCACCGGCAATCGCGGCTTCCTGCAGGTTCTCGCGCTGGGCGCGGACCGGCACATCTACCTGGTCGCATGGCAGGATGGATCGGGCGACTGGCATCCGCCTTCCGCTGTCACCAGCGGGCCGCTCGGCGATCCGGCGCGGACCTATGCGGCGGTGACGACCTGCCCCGGCAACAGCGGCTTCCTCCAGGTGTTCGGCCTGGGCACGGACGGCAAGATCTATCTGGTCGTCTGGCAGGACCAGAACGGCGACTGGCATCCGCCATCCGCGGCCACCAACGGGCCGCTCGGCGATCGGAGCTACTCCGCCATGGTCGCGGCCAATGGCAACAGCGGCTATCTGCAGGTGATCGGGCTGGGCACCGACCAGCAGGTCTACCTTGTCGCCTGGCAGGACCAGAAGGGCGACTGGCATCGCGACGGCCGCCTGCTTTCGAAGCCGGGGCGGCACTATTCCGAGGTGGTGGCGGCGAACGGCAACAGCGGCTTCCTGCAGGTGCTGGCCCTGGGCACCGACCGGAAGGTCTACCTGGCCGCCTGGCAGGACGGGAAGGGCAAGTGGCACCTCCCGGACACCTATGGCGGCCCGCTCGGCAACGAGAGCCGGCCCTATGTCGCGCTGGCCGCGGGCATGGGCGCCGACCGCAACCTCCAGGTCCTGTGCCTGGGCACGGACGGCAAGCTCTACCACCCGGCCTATCAGGACAAGTCGGGCGACTGGCACGCGCCGTCGTCCAAGACCTACGGCCCGCTGGGCGACCCGGCGCTGAGCTACCGGGCCCTGGTGCTGGGCAACGGCGACCGGGCCGGCAAGGATCATCCGGGGAACCTGCAGGTGGTCGGCCTCGGCGCCGGCGAGGTCGGCGACGACCTGGCCTTTCTCGCCGCCTGGCAGAGCGCGGACGGCCATTGGCATGCGGGCAAGCCCCTGGGCAAGGTCCGGTCGCCGATCGTCAACTGGGAGGGCGCGACCGGGCAGAAGGTCGATGGCGGCTGCGTCGCCTTCGGGCGGTTCTGGGTGGCGCAAGGCAGCGCGGTCATCTCCTTCGACGCGATCTCCGGCGCGCGCGGGCGGAAGCTGTTCCCCTTCCCCAACAACGCCAGCCCGCGGGCCATCCAGCCCTATGGCGGCAAGCTCGCGGTCATCTGCGACGACGGCAACCTCTATCTCGCCGACCCGGACACTGGCCAGATCGGCTTCAAGGCTTCGGTCGGGATTCCCACCTGGACGGCGGCGCAGGAGGGGGCGGTGTTCGTCGCGGGCTTCGGCGGCGTGACCCGGCTGGGGCCGGACGGCGCCATCGCCGGGCCGTACGGCCGGGAGGTTCTCGCCGGGGCCCCGGCGGTCGCCAACGGCGTCCTCTATGTGCCGACCCATTCCTCGACCTTCGGCTCGAGCGTCGAGGCGCTGGATGCGACGACCCTGGCCAACCTGTGGTCGATCGGCGCGGACGGCAGGCCGGGGCCGGTGTTCTGCGACGGCTCCCGGCTGTGCTTCACCACCGAGCACAAGTCGCTCTACGTGTATGACGTGGGCGCCCGGTCGCCGGTCACGCCGAAGGGAAAGCCGATCGGGCTGGGCGCCGCGTCGGAGATCCAGCCGATCCTCAACGACGGCATCTGCTACGTCGCCTTCAGCGACGCAGTGCAGGCCGTCGAGGTGGCGACGGGCCGGCCGGGCCGGCGCTTCGCCCCGCTGCACAGCGCTCCCGAGGGCACGCCGATCCTGAACGAGAACGGCGTGCTGTTCTACGGCTCGATCGGCCCGATCTACGTGATCGACACCGCCTCCGCATCGGCCGGGCTGGGGACCTATGGCGACGGTGCCTGGCCTTTCCTCGCGGCCTGGCAGGATGGCGCGCTGTTCTATGCCGACAGCAGCAGCGCCGCCGCCGTCCGGCTGGACGAGCTGGTCCACCAGTACTACGCCGAGACCAGCCTGATCCGGGACTTCGACTTCTCCCGGGGCGTGGGTGCGGCCACCTCGGCGCCGAACTTCCAGGTCGAGGTCGCGCTGTTCGACAAGGACGGGTCGCCGCGCGCCGGACAATCCGTGCGCATCTCCGCGACCGCACCGACCACGGTGGTCCATGACGGGCGGGCGACCCGGATCTCGCCGACCGACTTCCTCGACGTCACGGTCGACGGTGCCGGGCGGCTCCGCGTCGCCGTCCCGGCCGGTTCGGCGGACCGCAGCGGCACGTTCCGGCAAGGGCTGACGGCCCCGGAGCTGCTGCTGACCTCGCCCTTCATGGATCCCAGGATGCGGTTCGTGATCCGCCCGCACGGGCAACTGCAGCAGCAGCTGGCGACCATCACCCAGGACCAGCTGCACGGCGCCAAGGGCTATGACGAGCAGGCCGTCGTCAACGACGCGTACCGCAACGACGGCAAGGCCATGGCGAGCGCCACGGGCGCGATCAACCAGATGTCCGGCATGGTCCACACCTCGATGGCCGATCCGCGCAAGCGCAGCGCGGGCAACATGTACTGCGACTCCGTCTGCGACATGGCGGTCGCCTGCTGCATGCCGGCCAGCGATCCGGCCTGCCGGGTGGTCTGCGACCAGTCCTTCTCCTTCGACCTGACGCTCGGCGCCGCGCATTTCCGGCTGCTGTCGCATGAGGAGGCGGGCGCCGCCGCGGCCGCGCTGGCCCCGGCGGCGATCCTCGGGGGCTGGGACGATTTCTGGGACGACATCAAGACCGGGGCGGCCAAGGTCACCAGCGCCGTCATCACGGCCGTCGCCGACGGCGCCGAGGCGGTGATCCACTTCGCGAAAGGCGTGGGCAACTACGTGATCAAGGGCGTGATCGGCGCGATCGAGCAGGCCACCCTGGTGGTGCAAGGCATCTTCAACACCATCGCCTCCGCCATCCACCGGGTGGTCGAGGCGGTCAGCTTCCTGTTCGACTGGACCGAGATCGTCGATCTGCACAACCGGATCCGCGACGAGGTGACCGCCACCTGGACCTCGCTGGGCACGGGTGCCGGCGGGGTGTCCTATGCCGGCATCAAGGCGGCGCTGGACGAGCGGTTCAAGACGGCGAAGTCGGCGGCCGACGCGGCCTTCCGGACGGCCAAGATCGCCCTCGGCAACCAGACGTCGCTCGGCGCCCAGAAGGCGGCCTCGGGGCAGCCCAACGCGGCGGTCGGCTCGGGCCAGGACAACTGGCTGCTGGCCAAGCTGCAGTCCCATGTCGTCGCGCCGGTCGCGCCCGGTCGTCAGGCCGCCCCGGCGGCGGTCGCGGGCATCGTCTGGCCGGATTTCGATCCGGGCGACAAGGTCGCGGGCATCTTCGAGCGGTTTCTGGCCGCCCTCGGCGACACGCTCAGGGGCGAGTTCTCGGCGACGATCGACCGGGTGCGGGAGGATCTCGATTTCCGTTCCAGCCCCGGCCTTCTCGCGCGGGGGCTGTCCGCGATCATCGACATCGTGCAGGGCCTGCTGGATACGGCCATCGGCGTCGGCAAGGCGGTCACCGACCTCCTGGTCGACCTGCTCGAGGCGCTGATCGGGGCGGTGAAGGAGTTCGTCACCCACGAGATCGAGATCCCCTACGTCTCCGACCTCTACGAATGGGCCACCGGCAACAAGCCGTCGCTGCTCGATGTGTTCGCCCTGATCGTCGCCATCCCCGCCGGCTTCGCCATGAAGCTCCTCAGCCGGCAGCCGGCCTATGCCTCGGGCGTCTCGCCGCTGCGGCCGTCCGAACGGATCATGCCGGCGCGCGTCGGCACGCCGCTGCCGGTGGGCTGGATCACCATCGTGGCCGGGTGCGCGCAGACGGTCTGGAGCGTGGTGTCGGGTGTCCTGGGCCTGATCGTCGTGGCGACGGAGAAATTCTCTCCCCCGACGTCGCTCACGTCGCTGGACTGGACGCGCCTCGGCCTGACGCTGGCGGCGGTGTTCCTGGTGCGCGGCGCCTTCGGGGCCGCGATCGGATTCCACCAGGGCCAGCCGGACCCCCTGGTCTGGTCCATCTGGGCGGTGCCCACGCTCGTCCTGGTCGCCGATGTGGCGGCGATCGCCCTGGCCCCCCGACTGGCCAAGACGGGATTGCCCGAAGCGATCGCGATCTATGGTGCGGTTGCCGGCTTTGCCGTGGCGGTCCTCGGGGCGATTCAGTTCCTGAATGGCGACAAGACCGAAGGCGATGGCCTGGCCCTCGGCTTCGCCCTGGCCGTCGGCCTTTCCCTGGTCTGCCGGGTCGTCGTGGTGTTTCCCGAACCAAAGGTCAAAGCCGTCGGCGTCGTCGCGGGGGCGGCCTTCCTCTTCGGCTCGGGCGTCCTGGAGGTCGCGCGGGGCGTCCTGGGGGTTGAGCAGGAGGGTGAGCCGGCGGCGCTTCCGCGCAGGGCCGGTTCGCCGGGCTGAAGCGGCCGGGACGGGGCGGGCGCGCCGCGGGGTCACGCAGCGCCGCCCGCCGCCTCCGCCAGCAACCACAGCCGCATCGCCGCGACCTTGCGGCTGTCCCAGGTCTCGGGCGGGGCCACGATGTAGAAGCCGCGGGCCCCGGCCTCCGGCAGGCGGATGTCCAGCGGCGCCACCAGCTGGCCGGCGCGCAGTTCGCGCTCGACCAGCGGCCGCGGCACCAGGGCGATGCCCTGGCCCAGCAGCGCCGCCTCGATGGCGTGCAGGGTGTGGCTGAAGCGGACGCCGCGCCGGGCCTCGGCCTCGTCGCGGCCGACGGCGCGGTACCATTCCGCCCACAGGAAGTGGGAATCGTGCAGCAGCTTCACCCGGCCGCCGAGGTCGTCGAGGCCGATGGCGGCGTCGCACAGCGCCGGGCTGCACACCGCCACCGGGTCGGCCGGGAACAGCAGCTGCGATGCCAGGCCGGGGGCGATGCCGGTGCCGTAGCGCACCGCCAGGTCGACCCCGTCGCGCTGGAAATCGACC
Organism: Inquilinus ginsengisoli; assembly: GCF_031453975.1. Taxonomy (NCBI): domain Bacteria; kingdom Pseudomonadati; phylum Pseudomonadota; class Alphaproteobacteria; order Rhodospirillales; family Rhodospirillaceae; genus Inquilinus; species Inquilinus ginsengisoli. Next base: position 254,932 of record NZ_JAVDPW010000002.1, on the reverse strand, counting down.
AGGTCGTTGGAGGCGGAGAGGCGGACATCGATGCCGGGATGGCCGCGGGTGAATCCATCCAGCCGCGGCACCAGCCAGCGTGAGATGAAGCTGGGCGTGGTGCTGAGCGTCAGCACCTCGGCCTGGTGGGCGATCCGCGCCGCGGCGTCGGCGATCAGCCGGAACGCCTGATCGACCGGCTGCAGCAGGGCTTCACCCGCCGCGGTCAGGGCCAGGCCGCGGGCCTGGCGCTCGAACAGCCGGGCGCCCAGCGCCTGCTCCAGCCCGCGCACCTGCTGCGCCACCGCGCTCTGCGTGACGTTCAGCGCTTCGGCCGCGCCGCGAAAGCTGCGGTGGCGGGCGGCGGCGCGGAAGGCGCGCAGGGCGTTGAGCGGCGGCAGCCCGTCGGCCAGCATGAAGTTTTCCTACAGCCAGGATGAAGAACTTCGCGTTTGTCTCCTCCCGCCTGCGGGCGCATGTGTCAAGGACAACGCAGAGGGAGACCCGCAATGAGCACGACCGAAAAGGTGGCCATCGTCACCGCCGCCAGCCGTGGCATGGGCGCCGCGATCGCCCGCGAACTGGCGCAGCGCGGCTACAAGCTGGCGCTGTTCGCCACCAGCGATGCGGTGGAGACCCTGGCGGGCGAGCTGGACGGCATCGCGGTGCGCGGCTCGGTGACCGAGCCGGCGGACCTGCAGCGCCTGGTCGACGCGACGCTGGAGCGCTGGGGCCGGATCGACGCGGTGGTCAACAACACCGGCCACCCGCCCAAGGGCGACATCCTGGCGATCCCGGATGACGACTGGCATCTCGGCCTCGACCTGGTCCTGGTCAATGTGGTGCGGCTGGCGCGGCTGGTGACGCCGGCGATGGAGCAGGCGGGGAAGGGCGCGATCGTCAACATCTCGGCCTTCGGCGCGGTCCAGCCCGGCGCGGCCTATCCGATCTCCTCGGTGCTGCGCGCCGGGCTGTCGGCCTTCACCAAGCTCTACGCCGACCGCTACGCCGCCGCCGGCATCCGCATGAACAGCGTGCTGCCCGGCTTCATCGACAGCTACCCCGAAACGCCGGAGCTGATCGCCCAGATCCCGTCGCGGCGCTTCGGCACGGTCGAGGAGATCGCGGCCACCACCGCCTTCCTGCTGTCCGACGACGCCGGCTACATCACCGGCCAGAACCTGCTGGTGGATGGCGGGCTGGTGAAGGGGATTTGAGCGCGACCGCGTCCACCCAACGCTGTCATGCCACGGCTTGACCGTGGCATCCAGGGGCGGCCAGAGCGGCTCGTGGTGGCCCCTGGATTGCCCGGTCAAGCCGGGCAATGACAGGGAAGGGCGGCCGTCGTCTCACGCGATATCCGCCGAGACGATCTTCTGCACCTCGGCCGCGGTCATCGCGGTCCAGGCCTTGGCCAGCGACCCCTCGGCGTCGATGCCGCGGCAGGCATCGTCGATGACGAAGGCCTCGAACCCCGCCTTGCGGGCGTCGATGGCGCTGAAGCCGACGCAGAAATCGGTGGCGACGCCGACCGCGAAGACCCGGTGGATGCCGCGCTCCTTCAGGTATCCGGCCAGGCCGGTGGCCGTGCCGTCGGCCTCGTTGAAGGCGGAGTAGCTGTCGACCGTCGGGTGGTAGCCCTTGCGGATCACCAACTCCGCCGTCGGCAGCTTCAGGCCGGGCGAGAGGTCCGCGCCCGCCGTGCCCTGGACGCAGTGGTCGGGCCACAGCACCTGGTCGCCATAGGGCAGCTTGGCCGTGTCGAACGGCTTGGCGCCCGGATGGGCCGAGGCGAAGGAGATGTGGCCCGGCGTGTGCCAGTCCTGGGTCACCACGATGTTGTGGAAGCGCGTCGCCAGCGCGTTGATCACTGGCACGATCTTGTCGCCGTCGATGACCGCCAGGCTGCCGCCGGGCAGGAAGCAGTTCTGGACGTCGATGACCAGCAGCACGTCGGCATCGCCGGGCGTGATGGTCGCGGCGGCGGCGAGGCTTGGCCGCAGCCATGTGGCGCTCGCGGCGGCGGCACTGGCAGAAACCAGAAATGTGCGGCGGCTGAGCCGGGACATAATTTTCCCCTCCGTTTCATGCAATGCCGAGAGGCTCGCATGGAGGGGGACAGGCAGCAAGTCCTAAAGCCGAGGTGTCAGGCGGCCCGCGCCGTCCGGCTGCGCGCCGGCTTCTCTGCCTTGTGCGCTTCGTGCGCCTCCGCATCCGTCACCGGGCGGGCGGCGAGGCGGCCGGCGATGACGCTGACCGCCATCAGCTGGAAGAAGTGGAACACCATGACCGGCGCCAGCACCAGGCCCAGCTGCGGCGTGGTGCCGAACATCAGCCGGGCCATCGGCACGCCGGTGGCCAGCGACTTCTTCGAGCCGCAGAAGGTGGCGGCGATGGTGTCGGGCAGGTCGAAGCCGAACAGGCGGCACAGGCCCCACATCACCGAGAAGGCGACGCCGAACAGCAGCACCACGCCGACCACGATCTCGACCAGCACGATGGGTTCCTGCTGCGACCAGATGCCGGACGCCATGGAATCGGCGAAGGAGCCGTAGACGATCGCCAGGATGATGGCGCGGTCGGCCATCTTGATCCGGGCGTGGTGCCGCGTCGCCCAACCGCTGAGCAGCGGCCGCACCAGCTGGCCCAGCACGATCGGCACCACCACCAGCATCACGACGTTCAGCAGCACCGGGCCCAGCCGCATCGGCGTGCCCTGGCTGTGCGTGTACCAGGCCATCATCAGCGGGGTGATCAGGACGCCGATCAGGCTGGAGAAGGTGGCATTGAAGATCGCGGCCGGCAGGTTGCCGCGCGCCAGCGAGGTCATCGCCACCGAGGAGGAGATGGTCGAGGGCAGGGCGGCCAGGAAGAAGAAGCCCAGCAGCAGCCCGGGTTCGAGCCAGTTGTGCCCGATGGCGCCGGCGCCGAGCACCAGGGCCGGGAACAGGATGAAGGTGCCGGCGGTGGCCAGCAGGTGCAGCCGCCAATGCGACGCGCCGGCCTTCATTTTCTCCGGCGCCAGGGTCAGGCCGTAGAGGAAGAAGACGACGGAGACGCCGTAGGTCGAGATCCAGTCCCAGTGCAGGGGGCCGCCCGTGACGCCCGGTGTGGGCCAGAGACACGCGGCCACGGCAACCAGGGGCAGGGCGAACATGAACCAGTCGGGCTTAGCCCGGCGTGCCTTGGCCATTACGAACTCGCATCTTGCTACGGGTTACCCGTGCATTCTGTATACAAGATAGAAGCTGACGCGCCCGGACCACCCCCGATCCGGCATGGGTGTGTTGCAGTGCGGAAATGGTTGCTGCGGTCGCGAAGCGGTGCGGCCGCCGGGACCTATCCGACCCGCCACAGGAAATAGGGCCACTCCGGCGCCGCGAAGGGCAGGGCGGTCCAGCGCCCGGCCCGCATCGGGCGGTCGCTGACCACCAGGCCGCCGGGCGCCATCAGCCCGTCGATCAGCCCGGCCAGCCAGTCGGCCTGGGCGGCGTCGCGGGCGCGGTCCTCGCTGCCGAAATCGGCATGGGCCAGGGCCGCGGGGACCCACGGGGTCCGGCCGGACAGCGCCGGCAGGGTCTCGCGGAAATCGCCCAGCACCAGATCGGGCGCCGCCGGCGTGGCATCCGCCGGCGCATGCAGGTCGCGGTCGAAGCCGATGATGGTGCGGTCGGGGAACAGCTTGCGCAGATGGCTGAAGGTGCGGCCCTTGCCCAGGCCGATCTCCAGCACCGGGCCGGGCAGGGCGCCGATCTCGGCCGCAGCCACCTCCAGCGCCCGGCGCTGGGTGGTCATGCGGGCGATCATGCGGTCCAGGCGGCTGTCCATCGGGTACGCGCTCCAGCGGCGGGTGTGGGCCGGCACAGTAGGACGGACCGGCCGGGCGCTCAAAGGGCCACGCGTCGCGTCCCATCCTCCGAATGACGCATGCGTGGCCGCGACGGTTGGCATCCGGCGCGCGGGGTTGCTATGGTCGCGGCCTCGCGAAGCGGCCGGATAGTGCCCCCGCGGCGATCGGCGCCCCACTCGCGGGCCCCGGCCGCGACGGGGGCGGCTCGGCCGATGTCTCAACCCGGGGAAGAGACGGGAAACGATGCTCGACCGCCGCACCTTGCTGAAGCTTGCCGCTGCCACCCAGATGTTCGGGATGTTCGGAGGGGCCTCGGCCCTGGCGGCGCCGCCGGCCGGGCTGCGCTACGGCGACGCCAGCCCGTTCTCGTTCGACTGGCTGAAGAGCCGGGCGCGGGCGCTGGCCGCAGCACCCTACGCCTCGCCGCCGCGGCCGGACCCTGCGACCGTGGAGGCGATCGACTACGACGCCCACGGCAAGCTGAAGTACAAGCCGGAATACGCGCTGTACGGCGACGGCCAGCCGGGCGCCTATCCCGTCACCTTCCAGCATGTCGGCCGGTTCTTCCCCAAGACCGTGAAGATGCATGCGGTCGACCCCGCCGCCGGCACCGCGCGCGAGATCACCTACGACCCGCAATACTTCACCGTCGGCCCGGACAGCCCGGCCGCCAAGCTGGCGCCGGAACCCTCGGCCTTCGCCGGCTTCTGGATCCAGGAGGCCAAGGACAAGGGCGACTGGAAGACCGAGGAGCCGTGGGTGGCCTTCCTCGGCGCCTCCTATTTCCGCGCCAAGGGCGAACTCGGCCAGGTCGGGCTGTCGGCCCGCGGCATCACCATCACCCCGGGCTCGGGCGGCCCGGAGGAGTTTCCGGACTTCATCGGCTACTGGTTCGAGCCGGCCGGGTCCGACGCCGACGCGGTGACGGTCTACGCCCTGCTCGACGGCCCCAGCCTGTCCGGCGCCTACCGCTTCCTGATGCGCCGCACCGCCGGCGTGGTGATGGACATCGAGAGCGTGCTGTTCCTGCGCCAGCCGGTCGAGCGCCTGGGCATCGCGCCGCTGACCTCGATGTACTGGTATTCCGAGACGGTGAAGAAGACCGCGATCGACTGGCGGCCCGAGGTGCATGACAGCGACGGGCTGGCGATGTGGACCGGCAGCGGCGAGCACATCTGGCGGCCGCTGAACAACCCGGCCCGGATCGTGATCTCCAGCTTCGCCGACCAGACGCCGAAGGGTTTCGGCCTGCTGCAGCGCGACCGCGTCTTCGACCATTACGAGGACGGGGTGCGCTATCACCTGCGGCCCTCGGCCTGGGTCGAGCCGCTGGGCGACTGGGGCAAGGGCGCGGTGCAGCTGGTCGAGTTGCCGACCGACGACGAGATCCACGACAACATCGTCGCCTACTGGCACCCGGATGCGCCGACCAAGGCGGGCGACGAGCTGGGCTTCGCCTACCGCCTGCACTGGCTGGCGGACGAGCCGTTCCCGACGTCGCTGGCCCGGGTGGTCGCCACCCGGCTCGGCCGCGGCGGCCAGCCCGGCCAGCCGCGCCCGGACGGGGTGCGCAAATTCATGGTCGAGTTCCTCGGCGGCCCGCTGACCAACCTGCCCTTCGGGGTGAAGCCGGAGCCGGTGTTCTGGGCCTCGCGCGGCACCTTCTCCTCCTACACCCTGATGGAGGCGGTGCCGGACGACGTGCCGGGCCATTGGCGCGTCCAGTTCGACCTGGCGGTCGACGGCGACGACCCGGTCGAGATGCGGCTGTTCCTCAAGGCCGGCGACCAGGTGGCGTCGGAGACCTGGCTGTTCCAGTACCGGCCCTTCGTGTCGGACGCCTGGCCGGTCGGGAAGTAGTGCCCGCGGGCCGACGCCGGGTGGTGCGGATGCCGCCCGGCACCAGCCGGGGAGATCAATGACGGACGACGCGATCGTGGTCCTGGCGCGTGATCCTCTGCGCCACATCGTGCTGCTGAAGCACATCGTGGCGCATCCAGACGATGTGCAGGTGCATCAGCTGTGGGACAGGGCGGCGGCGGCGACGTTGGTGCTGCTGGCGACCGCGGCGAACTCCTACGATCGGCAGGCCTATCCCGCGGCGCAGGTCGCTGCCCTGATCTCAAGCGATCATCCGGACCTGACCGGCGCCCTGCTGGACCTCGTTCCGCGCGATGTCGGAGTCGTGTTCAAGCTGTCCAGCGATGCCGACCGTGACGCGGTCGCGGCGCGGTTTCCGATCGAGCCGACGACGCGCTACCTGTCCTTCACCACCGCCGCGCCATTCCGCCGGGATGACCAGGTCGAGCTGACGGTCACACCCGGCGATGCGATGCTCGACCTGTTCGAGACGCAAGGCCACGACCGGGGCTGGTTGCGCGACCTGCTCCGGTCCGGCCGGGCCTTCGTCGCGGCGCTGCAGCGGGACGGGCAATTGCTCGCCGCCTGCTTCGCCTTCGAGAACCATGGGCCGGTCTGGGAGGTCGGCGGCGTCTGCACCCCTCCGGCGTTCCGGCGGCAGGGCCATGCCGCCCGCGTGGTCCGCACCGCGTTGGCCGAACTCGCTTCGCGCCGCCTGGTTGCGCGCTACCAGGTCCACCATGAGAACGCGCCTTCGATCCGGCTGGCGGACTCCCTCGGCTTGCGGCGCTTCCTGACGCTGACCCACTTCCTGCACGACCCGGCCCGCCGCGGGTGACGACAGCGAGCCGGCGCCGTTAGCCGGCGCCGTTCGCCTGCCGCAGCGCCTCTGCCGGGTCAGCGATGTTCCTCAAGGCCGGGATCAGATGAGGCCTACAGCGCCTGGCCGCCGGCCGGCCCGCCGTTGTCGGGCCACCACAGGCGCCAGTCGTGCTGGCCGACCCGGCAGGCGATGCCGCCGCCGGTGCGGGAGCCGTCCGGCCCCTCGACCGCCTCGGTGAACTCCCGGCAGAAGCGGCCGGAAGCGTCGATGAAGGTCGAGACCGGGCGGACCCGGCCCGCGGTCGCGCCGTCGCGCCACGGTGTCTCGACGCCGTTCGGCGCCTGCTCCAGCACCTCGGCCCGCCTCGCGTCGATCGCCGTCTGGGTCGCCAGGCGGATCTGCTCCGCCGTCTCGATCCGGGCGACCCGCTCTTCGAGGCCGTCGATGACGCGCAGCGCGGTCCAGCCGCCGCCGGCCACGGCCAGCAGCACTGCTGCGGCCGCGATCGGCCCGAGCCACAGGCGGGCCGGGCGGCGCCGCCCGGCCATGATTGCCGGGGCGGCCGCATCCCCGGCCAGCAGCCCGGCCAGGGCGGGTGGGAGCGGCTCCTCCACCGGGGGAAAGGCGGCGGCGAGCCGCGCCGTCATGTCGCGCTCGCGCCGCAGCGCCAAGGCCAGGGCCGGGTCGCGGGCCAGCGCCGCGTCGACCAGCCGGCGGCGCTCCGGCTCCAGCACGCCGTCCGCATACCCCGCGATCCAGTCGGTGTCGATCGTCAAGGTCGCCTCCATCCCCGAGGGGCCGCCACGGCCGTGGCGCCGACCAGGCGCCGCGACAGCAGATGGTGCAGCGCCTGGCGGCCGCGATGCAACCGGCTCATCACCGTGCCGACCGGCACCTCCAGCGCCTCCGCCGCGGCGGCGTGGCTGAGGCCGCCGGCCGAGACCAGGAGAAGCACGCTGCGCTGCTCCTCCGGCAGCCGGTCGATCGCGCGCTGCACCGACGCCAGCATCAGGGTCGCCTCGACCTCGGCCTCGGCGTCGCCGCCCGGCAGCGTGTCCGGATCGACCGGATCGGCGGTCTCGCCGCGGCGGCGTCCCGCCCGCAGGCGGTCGAGATGGAGATGGTAGGCGATGCGGAAGATCCAGCCCTGCATGGTGCCGGTCGCGCCGGCCTGATGCGCCCGCTCCAGCGCCCGTTCGCAGGTGGCCTGCAGCAGGTCGTCGCCCTCCGGGGTCGAGCCGGCGAGCGCGCGGGTGAAGGCGCGCAGCCGCGGCAGCGACGTCAGCAGTGCCCCTTTCACCCGTTCTGCCGGATCGGACATTCCCTCATCCCATGGCTCCGGCGTCACCTGCGTCCGGTCTCGGCGCATAAACGCTTGAAACGGCCGCCCGGCCCAAGGCGGATGCAAATATTTTTACGAGATTTCCGGGAATGACAGGGGCACTTCGGACGTCTGGGAAGTGAGACGAGCTGTTGCGGCTCGGTTCTACACACTGGTTCCGGAGGTCCTCATGCGTATCCGTTCCGCTGCGACACTGCCCTTGGTGGCCGCGTTCGGCCTGCTCTATGCGACCGGCGCCAGCGCGGCCGTCCTCGGGGATTTCGCCGGCCTCTCGAAGCCGCAGTTCATCACCGTCAAGGACAATGGCGGCGGGAACGGTGGTGGGAATGGCGGTGGCAACGGCGGCGGAAACGGTGGCGGGAACGGTGGCGGGAACGGTGGTGGCAACGGTGGCGGAAATGGGGGCGGGAATGGTGGCGGCAACGGCCACGCCGGCGGGAATGGGAACGCTGGCGGCAACGGCAACGGGAACGCTGGCGGCAAGGCCGGAGAAAACAGCAACGAACCCGATGCCGGGGGCAAGACCAAAGGCCGGGGCCAGGGCCTCGGCAAGCCCGACACCATCTCGCTCGACGACGACACCACCGACGCCCTGATCGGCTCCGGCTGGTCCCCGACCGTCGGCAACGGCGCGTTCCGCAATCACGGCCAGCGCGTCTCCACCATGGTCGGCCTGTCCAAGGCGCTCGGCTATGGCGCCCGCGTCGGCGCCATGCAGGCCAATTTCGGCACGCCGCAGGAGACGGGCATCCGCGCCCTGCAGGAGCGGATCGCCGACCTCAAGGCCGACCCGACTGCGGACCCGGCCCTGATCGACGCGCTCGAGGCGCAGCTCGCCGACCGGATCCAGCAGGTCAAGCCCGGCGTCGGGCCGACCGGCGAATGGGAAACGACGAATCTGGACGTCGACGGGAACGGGGTGGTCGACGATCACGACCTGTCGCTCGCCCGCCAGGGCTTCCACCCGTTCGATTGACGCCCGATCGTCAGCCGGCGCCGTCGGCCGCAATAGGCCCGCCTCTCAGGCCGCGAAGCCCGGATCCTGCCGCATCAGCTGGCGCTTGATGCTCTCCAGATGCAGCCGGGCGCTGTCGGCGTCGCCCGACCGCATCTGCTCATAGGTCAGCCGGGCGATCTCGGGCGACACCGGGCGCAGCGGGCGGCCGGTGCTCAGCGCCTTGACCTGCACCTCGGCCGCCCGCTCGAGGTAGTAGAGGTCGTCCCAGGCCTCGGCGATGGTCGGGCCCACCACCATCACGCCGTGGTTGCGCAGGAACACCACATCGGCGTCGCCCATGGTCGACGCGATGCGGTCGCCCTCGGCGGTGTCGAGCGCCAGGCCGTTATAGGCGTCGTCCACCGCGGTGCGGCCGTAGAACTTCAGCGCGGTCTGCCCGGCCCAGGCCAGCGGCTGGCCCTCGACCATGCTCAGCGCGGTGGCGTTGGGCATGTGGGTGTGGAACGCCGCCCGGGCGCGCGGCAGCCGCTTGTGCAGCCGGGCGTGGATGTAGAAGGCCGTCGCCTCCGGCCTGCCGTCGCCGTCGATGACATTGCCCTCGAAATCGCAGACCAGCAGGCTGGAGGCGGTGATCTCGCCGAAGGCCAGGCCATAGGGGTTGACCAGGAACAGGTCGTCGCGCCCCGGCACCAGGGCCGAGAAGTGGTTGCAGATGCCTTCCTCCAGCCCCAGCCGCGCCGCCATGCGGAAGCAGGCCGCCAGGTCGATGCGGGCCTGGCGCAGCGCCGCCCAGTCGATCTCGCCCAGGTTGGACAGCCTGGGGCCGGCGGCGGGGTGCAGCTCATGGGCCATTGGGGGATCCTTTGCGTCGTCGCGGAGAGTGGGGTCAGAGCCAGCCGGCATCCTTGAACACCGCGGGCACGCCGTCCAGCGACGGCAGCACCGCATCGGGCTGGTAGCCGTCGGCCGGGCGGCGGCCGGTGCCGCGGTCGATCCAGATGTCGCGCAGCCCCAGCGCCCGGGTCGCCACCAGGTCGAGATGCGGGCTGGCGCAGATGTGGACCACCTCGTCGCCGGTGACGCCCAGCGCCCGGTGGGCGTGTGCGAAGATCCGGTGCGACGGCTTGTAGGCGCCGGCCTGCTCGGCCGTGACCACCCGGTCGATATGGCCGCCGAGCTGGGCGACGTTGCCGGCGATGATGTCGTCGTCGGTGTTGGAGATGATGCACAGCCGGAAGCCCGCCGCCTTCAGCGCCGCCAGGGTCGGCACCACCTCCGGGAAGGGCGGCATCCGGCCGATCGCGTCGGTCAGCACCGCGGCGTCGCGCTCGTCCGGGGCCAGGCCGAGGTCGCGCATCGCCAGGGTCAGCGCCGCGCCGGCGATGTCGCGGAAGCGGCGATGCGGCTGCTCGCGCTCCAGCGCATGTTCGTGCCGGTCGTAGGTCGCGATCAGCCGGGCGGGATCGACCGTCGCCGCCTTGCCGGCCAGGATGGTCCGCACCGCCTGGTCCAGCCCTTCATCCCACTGGATCAGGGTGCCGTAGCAGTCGAAGGTAACCCAGGCCGGGCGAGGGGTTCCGGACAGCATGGCGACGATTCTCCGCTGGTGGTGGGGACCGGTATGGCGGAGTGGTTGCCGATTGGGAAATTGGATTGTCGACTGCGATTCATCGGAAACGCAAATGCTCCGGCCGCGTCGCAGACTGATCGCCGCGCCGCGCAACCGCGATCAAATGCGAGGCACGGCGCCACGCCACAGTGCCGGGGAAGGCTGATGGGAGGGGACATGAACCCGGTCGAACGCGCGCTCTGGTTCATCGAGCACCAGTTCTCGGCGGAGATCACGCTCGACGCGATCGCCGAGGCCGGCGGGGTGTCCCGGTTCCATTTGTGCCGGGTCTTCGGCATGGCCACCGGCCATTCGGTGATGCGCTACGTGCGCGGCCGCCGCCTGACCGAGGCTGCGCGCAGCCTCGCCGCCGGGGCGCCGGACATCCTGGCCGTGGCGCTCGATGCCGGCTACGGCTCCCATGAGGCCTTCACCCGGGCGTTCCGCGACCAGTTCGGCTTGACGCCGGAGCTGGTGCGCGGCCAGCGCCGTGTCGACACCCTCGCATTGGTGGAGCCGATCAGAATGGACGAGACCCTGATCATCGATCTCGAGGCGCCCCGCTTCGAGACCGGCCGGACCCTGCTGGTTGCCGGGCTGGGCGGCCGCTACACCTTCGAGACCAACCAAGGCATCCCGGCGCAGTGGCAGCGCTTCGCGCCGCAGATCGGCCATGTGCCGAACCAGGTCGGCGGCGCCGCCTACGGGGTCTGCTGCAACGCCGACGAGGCCGGCAATTTCGACTACATCGCCGGGGTCGAGGTCTCCAGCTTCGACGACCTGCCGGCGGATCTCGCCCGGGTGCGGATACCGGCCCGACGCTACGCCGTGTTCTCGCACCGCGACCACATCTCGAAGATCCGCGCCACCCATTACAGCATCTGGACCCGGTGGCTGCCGAGCTCGGGCCATGCCTTCGCCGATGCGCCGGGCTTCGAGCTCTACACCGCGGATTTCGACCCCTGGGCCGGCATCGGCCTGGTCGAGATCTGGATGCCGATCAAAGGCTGACCAGCGCGAGCGGCGGCCGTGCCGCCGGCCGGCTCGCCGCCGCCATGCGCCAGTCGGCGCGCATCGGGGGCCGGTCGCACTGCGCCAGCAGGCGGACCAGCTCGGCCTGCCGGCGTGTGCCGGTCTTCTCGAACACCCGGGCGAGATGGGTGCGGGCGGTGGTGTCGGCGATCGCCAGCCGGCCGGCCACGGCCTGCAGCCCGTCGCCGCGGCTGATCTCGGCGGCGAAGGCGGCCTCCGCCGCGGTCAGGCCGAACAGCTCCTGCAGCAGGGCCGGGTCGGGGGTGTCCCCGCGGTCGGGATCCATGATGAAGATCGCCGCCAGCGGCCCCTGGGCACGCAGGCCGGCGGCGCCGTCCCGGACCGCGATCACGGTCAGCAGCAGGGGAAGCCGCCCGGACGGGCGCGAAATGCGCAGGCGGGTTCCGGCCAGGGCAGCCATGTCGATGGCATGGTGCAGCCTGCGGGTCTCGTTCGGCAGCGCCGCCGCGACGCCGGACGGCCGGGCGAACAGCCCGTCGGCGCGGGCGACGATCGCCTCGGCGCGGCGGTTGAGGCGAAGCGGCCGCGCTGCCGCGTCGGTGAGGATGACGCCGAGGTCGAGCCAGTCCAGCACATCGTCGATGTCGCCGTCCGGCGATGCGCCCATGACGGTCTCGCGGGTCGACAGGGCAGCGAGCGGTGGAGTGTCCAGCATCAGGGAATAGTCGAGATCCACTGCATGATCGGTGCGCGCCATGGTCCTATCCCTCCATGCTGGACCGTCCCGCTGGTCGGCGGAGACGTGGATTCCAGCCTAGGCAGCGGGGCCCAGGCGCGCGTCGGGGCGGACGCCCAATTTTCGCGGGAAAGCCTACCTAGTTTTCGCCGGCGCCCAGCAGCCAGGGTTCGCTGTGCAGGCGCAGCACCACATCCATCCGGCTGCTGGCGTTCAGCTTGCCCAGTACGGCGGAGACGTGGTGTTCGACGGTCCGGGGCGACCGCACCAGCCGCCGCGCGATGTCCCGGTTGCCCATGCCCTGGACGATCAGGCCCAGCACCTGCAGCTCGCGCCGGGTGAGGCCGAGGGGGTGGCGCCGGGCCGTCGCGTAGGGCCCGCGGCGCGGCTTCGGCAGCTGGGCGGAGACGCCCAGGCGCTGCGCCGTCCGGCGCGCCAGCAGGGCGGCGGGGCGCGCCTCCAGCGCCTCGAACATCGCCACGGCGCGGGCCAGGGCCGGCCCGGCCTCGGCGCCCTGAGCCTGCGCCAGGGCCAGCGCCGCCTCATAGGGCAGGCCCAGCCGCGTCCATTCCGCGGCGGCGGCCAGGGGATCGCCGGACAGCTCGGCCATCCGCGGCGCCGGGATCCGCGCCGTCGCCATCGGCAGGGGCCCCGCCATCCCGCCGCGCCGCCACCACACCGCGAACTCGCCGAGCGTCCAGGGGTCGAAGCCGTCGAGGTCCATCGCCGCCAGGGCCGCCAGCTGCTCATGGCAGGCGCCCGGATCGTCCGCCAGCCACGCGGCCTCGACCAGCGCGAGCCGCGCCGGCGCGATCAGATGCAGGTCTTCGGTCTCCAGCGCATCCCGCAGGGCCTGCCGCATCAGGGCCGGGGCATCCGGCTCGCCCAGCCGCATCCGCACCCGGCCCAGCACGATCAGCGCCGGCAGGCGGATCACCGGCGCAAGCTGCCCGAAGCCGACCACGCCCTGGGCGATCGATTCGGCCTCGCGGAACCGGCCCTGCTCCAGGCGCAGCCGCGCCTGCCAGCCAATCTGGTAATGGGTCCAGGAATCCAGGTCGTGCCGGATCTCGAAGGCGATGCCGTCGGCCAGCACCCGTTCGGCCAGGGCGAAATCCTTGAACGCCACCGCATACTCGGCGAAGTTCATGTAGGCCCGCGCGGCGTGCTCGTGAAACCCGTGCTCCAGGGCCAGCGCCAGGCTCTCCTCCATCGGCTCCCGGCCGCCCGGTCGGCCGACGAACAGCAGGGCGGTGGCGACATTGTTGAGGGCGTGGACCCGGGTCTCGACATCGCCCAGCCGGTCGGCCAGCGCGATGGCGCGGCGACCCCAGTCAACCGCCGCGTCGACCTGGCTGCGCTGCAGGTGCAGCTGCGACCGCACGCTGTAGGCCATGGCCAGCTCCGGTCCCGGCGGCAGGCGCTCCAGCTCGCGCACCGCCTCGTCGACGCAGGTTTCCGCCTGCCGGACCTCGCCGCGGGACCACAGCAGCCGCGCCAGCCGGCGCAGGTTGAGGCCGACCTTGTCCATCCGCCCCAGCTCCCGCCACAGCGCGATGGCCCGCTGCCGCGCCTCGATCACCGTGTCGTCGATCGACAGCGCCAGCCCGGCCTCCTCGGCCCAGTCCTCGTGCAGCTGCGCCGCCACGGCCGCCGGGATCTGGTCGACATAGCGCAGGGCGGTCGCCAGATGGGCGGCGGCCTGCTGATGCGCGCCGAGGCTCGCGGCCTGCGCCGCCGCCTGCGGCGCCAGGGCCAGGACGCGCGGGCCGTCATCCGCCGCGGCGGCATGATGCACCCGGCGCGACAGCAGCAGGCCGGCCTGCGCCGCCGGGGCCTCGGACATCGCGGCCTCGACCCGGGCATGGAGGGATTGCTGCACCGCCGGCGACAGCCGTTCGAGCGTGGCCAGCCGCGCCAGCTCGTGGCGGAACCTCACGCCGCCCTGGCCGTCCCGCAGCAGCATGCCGCGGGCGATCAGCTGGTCGACCGCGGCATCGGCCCCGGCGCCCAGCAGGGCCCGCACCAGCCACGGCTCGACGCTGCCGGGCGCGATGCTGATCACCTCCAGGGCCTCGCGCTGGTGTGGCGCCAGGCGCGACAGCCGTGACCACACCGCGTCGCGGATCGACGCCGGGATGCCCGCCGCGGCGGTGTCGCTGCTGGCCAGGAGCTCGGTGACGAAGAACGGATTGCCGGCGGTGGCCTGGTGCAGGCCGGCGTCGGGCCGGCCGGCCCGGTGCGCCAGCGCTGCAACGGCGTCGGGCGACAGCGGTTGCAGGGTGACGCGGGTGGCGGTGGCCGAGGGCAGATCGCCCAGCACCTGCGCCAGCGGATGGTCGGCGCCGATCTCGTCGGTGCGGAAGCTCAGCACCAGCAGGACGCGCAGCACCGAGATGCGGCGGCCGAGATACTTCACCAGATCCAGCGTCGCATTGTCGGCCCAGTGCACGTCCTCGAACACCAGCACGGCGGGGTCGCGCGCGTCCTGCAGCGCGGCCAGCAGCGCCGGGAACAGGCGCTCCGGCGCCGCCGCCTGGTCGAGCAGCGCCGCCACGCGCGGACCGAACGCCTCGGCCATGTCCTGCAGCGGACCCAGGGCGCGTGGCGTGAACAGCGCCTCGCACCCGCCCCACAGCACACGCTGGCCAGGGCCGACACGACTGGCGAATTCCTGCAGCAGGGCGGTCTTGCCGATCCCGGCCTCGCCGCCGAGCAAGGCGGTGCCGCCCTGGCCGGCCGCGGCGCGCCGGGCGAGGCCGAGCAGAAGGTCAAGCGGCTCGTCGCGCTCGATCAGCATGGAGATAAGGTGCCTCCCCGGGGGGCGTTCGGCGGACAAGCCCGGTTTCCGCGCCCATAGTGCCAAAGCCCGGCGCGTCCGGCCACCACCCCTGATCGGGTGCGTCGGGGATCGGCGGTGGGGGATCGGTGCCAAGTCCTGAGCATGGGCGCGCTCGGCCGGGGAGGCCTGCCGTCCTGCTGGGGGAGGCATGCAACTTTGCCGGGCGGGGTTGTCGGCCGGCGCTTGATTTTCTCATTCTGAGAATTAATCTGGGAGTCATCGCCTCCTTCGCTCGGCTTCAAGCCGACCCGGGCGGCTGCTAGGGTGCGCTGGATCTCACGCTTGGAATTGTCATGACCGATCGCCTCGTCATCGCTCTCGCCCAGTTGAACCCGACGCTCGGCGACGTGCGCGGCAACATCGAAAAGCTGCGCCGGGCGCGCCAGGAGGCGCAGGAAGGCGGCGCCGATCTGCTGCTGGCCAGCGAGCTGGCGGTCAGCGGCTATCCGCCCGAGGATCTGGTGCTGAAGCCCTTCTTCCTGGATGCGGTGGAGGAGGGGGTGCGCGAGCTTGCCGCCGAGACCGCCGACGGCGGCACCGCGCTGCTGGTCGGCGCCCCCTGGCGCGACGGCGACCGCACCCACAACGCGGTGCTGCTGCTCGACGGCGGCAAGGTCGCGGCGACCCGGTTCAAGCACGATCTGCCGAATTACGGCGTGTTCGACGAGAAGCGGGTGTTCGCCGCCGGGCCGATGCCGGGGCCGATCCCGTTCCGCGGCGTGCGGCTGGGCGTGCCGATCTGCGAAGACATCTGGTCGCCCGACGTGGTCGAGTGCCTGCAGGAGACCGGGGCCGAGCTGCTGCTGGTGCCGAACGGCAGCCCCTATGAGGCGGGCAAGGCCGACCAGCGGCTGCAGATCGTGCTGAACCGGGTGACCGAGAGCGGCCTGGCCATGGCCTATCTCAACCAGGTCGGCGGCCAGGACGAGCTGGTGTTCGACGGTGCCTCCTTCGTCATCGGCCGCAACGGAGCCCTGCGCCGCCAGCTGCCGTCCTTCCGCGAGCATGTCGCCATCACCGAATGGGTGCGGGGCGAGGAGGGCTGGGACTGCGCCGAAGGCGAGCGCGTCGCTCCGCCGGAGGGGGGCGAGGCGATCTATGGCGCGATGGTGCTTGGCCTCAGGGATTACGTGAACAAGAACGGCTTCCCTGGTGTTCTGATTGGACTTTCCGGCGGTATCGATTCCGCGATTTCGGCCGCGGTGGCGGTCGATGCGCTGGGCGCCGACCGGGTGCATTGCGTGATGCTGCCGTCGCCCTACACCAGCCAGCACAGCCTGGACGACGCGGCGGAATGCGCCGCGGCGCTGGGCACCCGCCTCGACAGCATCTCGATCGAACCGGCGATGCAGGCCTTCGGCGCCATGCTGGGGCCGCTGTTCGAGGGCACGACTCCTGACATCACCGAGGAGAACATCCAGTCCCGCGCCCGCGGCGTCACCCTGATGGCGCTGTCGAACAAGTTCGGCAAGATGGTGCTGACCACCGGCAACAAGTCCGAGATGTCCGTGGGTTACGCCACGTTGTACGGCGATATGTGCGGCGGCTATTCCGTGCTGAAGGACGTCTACAAGACCACGGTCTACGAGCTGTCGCGCTGGCGCAACCAAGTGCACCCGGAGGGCGCGATGGGCCCGGCCGGGCGGGTGATCCCGGAGCGGATCATCACCAAGGCGCCGACCGCGGAGCTGAAGCCGAACCAGACCGACCAGGACAGCCTGCCGCCCTATGACGCGCTGGACGACATCCTCAACTGCCTGGTGGAGGAGGAGAAGAGCGTCGACGAGATCGTCGCCCGCGGCCATGACCGGGCCACGGTGGCGCGGGTGTGGCGCCTGCTCGACCGCGCCGAATACAAGCGCCGCCAGGCCCCGCCGGGCGTCAAGCTGACCCGCCGCAACTTCGGCCGCGACCGGCGCTACCCGATCACCAACTCGACGCTGCGGCTGATCTGAGGAGGCGGATCTCCGCCGTCCCGCCGGGCTCGGGAGAGCGCCCGCGGCCAAACCTCATCGTCATTGCGAGGAGGCGCAGCCGACGAAGCAATCCATGAGCCCGCACGAGCGGCCCGATGGATTGCTTCGCTGCG
Source organism: Inquilinus ginsengisoli (assembly GCF_031453975.1). Lineage (NCBI taxonomy): Bacteria > Pseudomonadati > Pseudomonadota > Alphaproteobacteria > Rhodospirillales > Rhodospirillaceae > Inquilinus > Inquilinus ginsengisoli. The sequence continues at coordinate 237,851 of NZ_JAVDPW010000002.1, read as the reverse complement.
CTCGCAATGACGGGTCAGTGTTTCGTGCCGCTGATATGGTGTGAGGCCACAGGGAGGGGACCGACCGATGTCGACCGGGAACAACACGTCGCCGAAGCCGATCTCGTCGCAGGACGTGCCGTGGACCGAGTGGGTGGACATCCCGCGCTTCACCACGCGCTACCGCCACCTGACCCGCGCGGTGGTGGGCGACGACTACCATGTCGGCGTCGTGATCGAGGAGCTGGGGCCGGGGAAGCAGAGCTCGCCGGCGCACTACCACATCTTCGAGGAGGAGCATGTCTTCATCCTCGAAGGCACGCTCACCGCCCGCATCGGCGCCGAACGCCACGAGATGAAGGCGGGCGACTATGTCTGCTACCCCGCCGGGCAGAAGGCCGGGCATTGCCTGCTCAACACCGGCGACACGGTCTGCCGCTACCTGGTGGTGGGCGAGCGCAGCCCGAACGAGATCTGCGTCTACACCGACAGCGGCAAGATGCTGGTGCGGCCCCTGGGGCGGCGCGCGCTCTTCGACCTGGCGGCGACGCGTAACTATTGGGACGGCGAGGAGACCGGCCTGCCGCCGGGCGAGGCGCCGCCGCCCGACGCCGCGGATGCCGAGGTGCCGGTCCGGCCCAGGCCGCCGATCGCGTCGGATGCCGTGGACTGGCGCGATGACGGCCTGGCCGGCAGCGCCCGGTTCGGCGGCCGCTCGAAGCACCTGACCTATGCCGCCGTCGGTGCGGGCTATCACGTCGGCGTGCTGATCGAATCCCCGGCGCCGGGCCGGCGCCTGTGCCCGACCCACTACCACATGCTGGAGGAGGAGCACGCGCTGGTGCTGGAGGGCGAGGTGACGCTGATCCTCGGCGACGAGCGCCACGTCATGAAAGCGGGCGACTATGTCTGCTTCCCCGCCGGGCGCAAGGTCGGGCATTCCTTCCTGAACAGCGGCACGGGGCCGTGCCGCACTCTCATGATCGGCGAGCGCAACCCCAACGAGGTCTGCGTCTACCCGGATTCCAACAAGATGGCGGTCGGCGCCCTGCGCACCGAGCAGGACATCTTCGACATGGCCGGGACCCGGCGGTACTGGGACGGCGAGCAGACGGGCTGAGAGGTCCGCCGCTGCGTCGCTTCCTGCGCTTGGCCGCTGCCGTGGGCGGGAGCCCTTCGGAGCGCTTCCCCCTCCGTCATTGCGAGGAGGCGAAGCCGACGAAGCAATCCATGGCGCCGCCTGGCATGGATTGCTTCGCTGCGCTCGCAATGACGGTGGAGGGGCCGGGACGGGAAGCCAGGCAAACGCTCAGATTGCCTCTCCCGCCTGGCGGGAGAGGTCGGGCTCGCGCAGCGAGACCGGGTGAGGGCGGGCCCCGGCCTCGACAAAGAGCCCTCACCCGGAGCCGCTACGCGTCTCCGACCTCTCTCGTAAACGGGAGAGGCAATCGGCGCCGGACGAACAAGATGTTCGCCCAGGCGTAAACACAATGTGCATTGTGTTAAGTGGAACGACTCGTTCATGATACGTTCCATGGAAGCAGCACCAGAAGGTTTCGACATCCAGGCCCACTGCCGCAGCCTCGCGCTGCAGCAGATGGAGATGCTCACCGAGATCGCCGAGATCAGCCTGCAGCTGGTCAGGGTCGAGGGCGCCCGCGCCCTCGACGCCCAGGCCCAGGTGAGGGCCGCGGCGCCCGGGACCGACGAAGCGGTCGCAGCAAGAGCCGAGGCACGGGAGGCCGGGCTGGCCTTTACCCGCTTCACCCGCACGGTGCATCAGTCGCTGGCCCAGCGCGCCCGCACCGCCGCCAAGCTGTGCGCCCAGGACCGGGCCGAGACCCCCGACCGCCTGGCCGCCCGCAAGGCCCGCCGCGACCGCCACCGCGACGAGGTCCAGGACACCCTGCGGGACATGATCTGCGAGGAGATCGAGGATGAGGGCCGCTTCAACGCCCTGAAGGATGATCTCGAGGAGCGGGTCGACGGGCTCTACGAGGACCAGGATGTCCAGGTCGAGGACCGGCCGGTGGGGTCGGTGATGGCTGGGGTGGCCTGCGGCCTCGGCCTGTCGGAGACCTGGCAGCGCTGGCGCGGCGAGGAATGGCCGGGCACGCCGCGCCCGGCCCGGCCGGCGGGCAGCCCGGCGGAGATCCGGGCGATCCGGGCCAAGCGCCGGAAGGCGGTGACCGCCGCGGTCGAGCGGGACTTTGCGCAATGCGCCGATCCCGCCTGGATCCCGGCGCTCCGGGCCGGGCTGGCGGTGCGGCTGCAGGAGCCCGATGTGATCGAGATGCTCGACACCGAGACCATCGCCACCGCCGCCCAGCGCCTCTGCCGGTCGCTCGGGCTCAGCCTCATGATCTACGGCTTCAAACCGGAGGCCCCGGACGCTCCAGACACCGGGTGAAGGATGGCCCGGGGCCACCCCCTCACCCCCAATGCCGTCATTGCGAGGAGGCGCAGCCGACGAAGCAATCCATGGCGCCGCATGGACTGCCCGATGGATTGCTTCGCTGCGCTCGCAATGACGATAAAGGGGGAGGGTGAGGAGGAGAGCCGGCCTTCCCGATGAGCCCGGACAGGGGACTCAAAAAATCATCGGTGAAGGGCCATGCCGGGCGCCATCCGCGCAATCCCTGGGGAGTCCGCCGTCGCGGCCGCCGCGCCGGGGCGATGCTGTGTGGCATCGGTACCGACTCATCCGCGTCGCTTCCTGGACAGGCATCCGCCCGGCGCGCTACAAGCGACGGCTTGGCCGTCGGGTACCCCGGCGGCGCACCGCTCGAGGCCGAACGATCCCCGCGATGCAGACCGTCAACGACATCCGCTCCACCTTCCTCGACTTCTTCGGCGAGAACGGCCACGAGGTCGTGGCATCGAGCCCGCTGGTGCCGCGGAACGACCCGACTCTGCTGTTCACCAACGCCGGCATGGTGCAGTTCAAGAACGTCTTCACCGGCATGGAGACGCGGCCCTACAAGCGCGCCACCACCTCGCAGAAATGCGTGCGTGCCGGCGGCAAGCACAACGATCTCGAGAATGTCGGCTACACCGCCCGGCACCACACCTTCTTCGAGATGCTGGGGAATTTCTCGTTCGGCGACTATTTCAAGGAACAGGCGATCGATCTGGCCTGGGGCCTGATCACCAAGGAATACGGCCTGCCCAAGGACAAGCTGCTGGTCACGGTCTACCACACCGATGACGAGGCGGCGTCGCTGTGGCGGCGGATCGCCGGGCTGCCGGACGAGCGCATCATCCGCATCCCGACCTCGGACAATTTCTGGGCGATGGGCGACACCGGCCCGTGCGGCCCGTGCTCGGAGATCTTCTTCGACCACGGCCCCGGCATCGCCGGCGGCCCCCCGGGCAGCCCGGACGAGGATGGCGACCGCTTCATCGAGATCTGGAATCTCGTGTTCATGCAGTATGAGCAGGTGACGAAGGAGAGCCGGGTCGACCTGCCGCGGCCTTCGATCGACACCGGCATGGGGCTGGAGCGCATCGCCGCCGTGCTGCAGGGCAAGCACGACAATTACGACATCGACCTGATGCGGGCCCTGATCGAGGCCTCGGCCGAGGTCACCAACAGCGACCCGGACGGCCCGTTCAAGATCAGCCACCGCGTCATCGCCGACCATCTGCGCGCCACCTGCTTCCTGATCGCCGACGGCGTCATGCCGTCGAACGAAGGCCGCGGCTACGTGCTGCGCCGGATCATGCGCCGCGCCATGCGCCACGCCCACATCATCGGCGCCCACGACCCGGTGATGTACAAGCTGGTGCCGGCGCTGGTGCGCCAGATGGGCGCCGCCTACCCCGAGCTGGTGCGGGCCGAGGCGCTGATCACCGAGGCGCTGAAGCTGGAAGAGGCCCGCTTCAAGCAGACGCTCCACCGCGGCCTGCGCCTCTTGGAGGACGAGACCGGGCGCCTCGGCGACGGCCAGGCGCTGCCGGGCGAGGTCGCGTTCAAGCTGTACGACACCTATGGCTTCCCGCTCGACCTGACCCAGGACGTGCTGCGCGGCCAGGGCCGCACCGTCGACACCGCCGGCTTCGAGACGGCGATGAACCACCAGCGCGCCGAGGCCCGCAAGGCCTGGTCCGGCTCCGGCGATGCGGCCACCGGCGCGGTGTGGTTCGAGTTGAAGGAAAAGCTCGAACCCACTGAATTCCTTGGATATGACACCGAGGCTGCGGAGGGCGTGGTCACGGCCCTGGTGGTCGACGGCAAGCCGGTCGACCAGGCCGCGCCGGGCAGCGAGGTCGTGGTCCTGGTCAACCAGACCCCGTTCTACGCCGAAAGCGGCGGCCAGACCGGCGATGCCGGCACCATTGTCCTGGCCGGTGGCGCGGGCGGCGCCAGCGTCGCGGTGCGCGACACCCAGAAGCAGGCCGGCGTGCTGTGGGCCCATATCGGCACCGTCTCCGGCGGCACGCTGAAGGTCGGCGACGCGGTCGAGCTGAAGGTCGACCACGCCCGCCGCAGCGCCATCCGCGCCAACCATTCGGCCACCCATCTGCTGCACGCCGCGCTGCGCCGCCGGCTGGGCGAGCACGTGACCCAGAAGGGGTCGCTGGTGGCGCCGGAGCGGCTGCGCTTCGACGTCAGCCAGCCGCGCCCGCTGACGGCCGAGGATATCGCCGTGGTCGAGGCCGAGGTCAACGCCCGGATCCGCGAGAACGCCGAGGTCACCACCCGGCTGATGACGCCGGAGGACGCGATTGCCGCCGGCGCCATGGCGCTGTTCGGCGAGAAGTACGGCGACACCGTGCGCGTCGTCGGCATGGGGCATGACGGCAACAAGGTCTATTCGCAGGAGCTGTGCGGCGGCACCCATGTCGGCCGCACCGGCGACATCGGCGGGTTCCGGCTGGTGTCCGAAGGCGCCGTCGCCGCCGGCATCCGCCGGATCGAGGCGGTGACCGGCGAGGGCGCCGTCGCCCATGCCGCCCATCGCGACGCGCTGCTGATCGACGCCGCCGCCACCCTGAAGGTGACGCCCGAGGAGCTGCCGGCGCGGCTGGCCGCCCTGGTCGAGGAGCGCCGCCGGCTCGAGCGCGAGGTTGCCGACCTCCGGCGCAAGCTGGCGACGGCGGGCGAGGGCGGGGCCGCGCCCGAGGTCAAGGAGATCGGCGGGGTCAAGTTCACCGGCCGGATCATCGACGACCTGCCGGCCCGCGAGCTGAAGCCGATGGCCGATGCGCTGAAGCAGCAGATCGGCTCCGGCGTCATCGCCCTGGTCGGCCGGGCCGAGGGCAAGCTGTCGGTCTGCATCGGCGTGACCGCGGACCTGACCGGGCGGTTCGACGCGGTGGCGCTGGTGCGCGCCGCGGCCGAGGCGGCCGGCGGCAAGGGCGGCGGGGGCCGTCCGGACATGGCGCAGGCGGGCGGGCCGGATGCGGCCCGGGCCGGCGAGGCGCTGGCGGCGGTCGAGGCGGCGCTGGCCGCCTGACTGTTGGAGGGGCTTGAAAGGTTGTGTCGCGGCTGTCGCGGATGTGGTAGCGTCTGCGTCCGAAGCCGCAATATGTGGTACGCGCATCGATCGCGCGTGATCTTGGGAGAAGCGGATGTCCTGGACCGATGAAAGGGTGACGCAGCTGCGTCAACTTTGGGGAAACGGGAAAAGCGCAAGCGAGATCGCCGAGATCCTGGGGGGTGTCTCTCGCAACGCGGTGATCGGCAAGGCCCATCGCCTGGAGTTGTCGGGCCGCCCGTCACCGATCAAGCGCAAGGAAGACGAGGAAGAGGAGACGGTGGTGGCCGTCGAGACGGCCGCGCCGGTCGCGGCGAAGGTCGCGGTCAGGCCGGCGCCCGAGCGCAAGTCCGGCGGCGCGACCATCCTCAACCTGACCGAGCGGATGTGCAAATGGCCGATTGGCGATCCGCGCGACAAGGACTTCCACTTCTGCGGCAAGGCGGCCCACGGCAACCTGCCGTATTGCGCCGAGCATGCCGCCATCGCCTACCAGCCGCCGGGCAAGCGCCGGGACGAGGAGCGCACCATCATCATGCGGGCGTGAACTCGCTTAAGGGTTGACGATTTCCCTCGCTAAATAGCAAAAGCTTCGGCATTAATTCCTCCCGGAACATAGGGGGAATCATGGTTCGAGGCATTCTGTCCTGCGCCGCCGGGCTTCTTGCCCTGGCGGCGTTTTCTTTGCCCGCTTTGGCGGATGAGTCGCCGATCAGTTTCGTGTCCGGGCCGCTGGCCGGGGCGGTGGCGCAGGACGCCAAGCACGACGAGGAGGCGCTCGAGGTCGCCGGCGGCCGGCGCCTCAGCGACGAGGCATTGTTCGAGTCGGGGGACTATATCGGCTGGGTCGACTGGTCGCGTCTCAACCTGCGCTACCGCTGGCGGGACACCGGGCAGATGGACGACCTGACCGAAATGGTCAAGCGCGTCTTCAAGGCCAGCGGCGTGGAGGGCATCACGGGCGGGCAGGATGGGCTGGGCGGCTTCATCAGCCAGTACCGCACCTTCCGGCTGACCGGGACCAGGCCGATGAGCTGCGGTGTCTTCGGGCTGCACCGCCGGAACGACTGGATCTCCGGCTTCGCCTGCACGCCGGGCCAGGGCACGATCCCGCTGCGCACGATCATCGAGGGGCTGGCGGTCAAGGACGTGCTCGAACCCTGAGGCCGGTCGCGTCCGGGCATGAAAAAGGCCGGCTTGCGCCGGCCTTTCTCGTCTCTCCCGATGGTCGCGGGCCTCAGCCCATCGCCAGCTGCAGGTTCTGGTCCAGCTTGTCCAGGAACTGCTCGGTGGTCATCCAGGGCTGGTCCGGCCCGATCAGGATGGCGAGGTCCTTGGTCATGTGGCCGGCCTCGACCGTCTCGACGCAGACCTTCTCCAGCGTCTCGGCGAAGCGCAGCAGCTCCGGCGTCTCGTCAAAGCGCGCGCGGTAGGTCAGGCCCTGGGTCCAGGCGAAGATCGAGGCGATCGGGTTGGTCGAGGTCGCCCGGCCCTTCTGGTGCTCGCGGTAGTGGCGGGTCACCGTGCCGTGCGCCGCCTCGGCCTCGACCGTCTTGCCGTCGGGGGTCAGCAGCACCGAGGTCATCAGGCCGAGCGAGCCGAAACCCTGGGCGATCGAATCCGACTGCACGTCGCCGTCGTAGTTCTTGCAGGCCCAGACGAAGCCGCCCTCCCACTTCATCGCCGATGCGACCATGTCGTCGATCAGGCGGTGCTCGTAAGTCAGGCCGGCCTTCTGGAACCGGTCCTTGAACTCGCTGTCGAACACCTCCTGGAAGATGTCCTTGAAGCGCCCGTCATAGCCCTTGAGGATGGTGTTCTTGGTCGACAGGTAGACCGGCATGTTGCGCAGCAGGCCGTAGGTCAGCGACGACTGGGCGAAGCCGCGGATCGACTCGTCCAGGTTGTACATGCTGAGCGCGACGCCGGAGCCCGGGAACTTGAAGACCTCCATCTCGGTCGGCTGGCTGCCGTCCGCGGGGGTGAAGGTCATGGTCAGGGTGCCGGGGCCCGGCACCTTGAAGTCGGTGGCGCGGTACTGGTCGCCGAAGGCGTGGCGGCCGACGATGATCGGCTTGCGCCAGCCCGGCACCAGCCGGGGCACGTTGCGGCAGATGATCGGCTCGCGGAAGATGGTGCCGCCGACGATGTTGCGGATCGTCCCGTTCGGCGACTTCCACATCTTCTTGAGCTTGAATTCCTCCACCCGCGCTTCGTCGGGGGTGATGGTGGCGCATTTCACGCCGACGCCGTACTTCTTGATCGCCTCGGCGGAATCGATCGTCACCTGGTCATCGGTCTGGTCGCGGTACTCGACCCCGAGATCGTAGTAGTGCAGGTCGATGTCGAGGTACGGCAGGATCAGCTTGTCCTTGATGAACTGCCAGATGATGCGCGTCATCTCGTCGCCGTCGAGTTCGACGACGGGGTTCTTGACCTTGATCTTGGCCATGTCGGGATCTTTCGGCTTCGGACGGGAATGGCCGGGCTTATAGCACCCGGCCGGCGGGGACGGAAGGAAGCGGGATCAGACCCATTTGTCGCTGGCCGGGCCGGCGACCGGCTCCGGCGCGGCGATGGCGCCGAACACCTCGTCGACCGTCTCGACCACCTGGAACAGGTCGCGGTGCTCCGGCCGGCAGAAGCCCTGGGCGATCATGTGGTCGACCAGGCGCAGGAACGGGCGCCAGTAGCCGTCGACATCGACGAAGACGATCGGCTTGGTGTGCAGCTTCAGCTGCAGCCAGGTCATCATCTCGAAGGTCTCGTCCAGGGTGCCGAGGCCGCCGGGCAGCACGATGAAGGCGTCGGAGCGGTCGAACATCATGCGCTTGCGGGTGTGCATGCTGTCGACGACGTGCAGCTCGGTCAGGCCGGTGTGCTCGACCTCCAGCGCCTGGATGTGCTCGGGGATGATGCCGACCACCTTGCCGCCCGCGCCGAGCGCCGCATCGGCGACGATGCCCATCAGCCCGACCCGGCCGCCGCCATAGACCAGCTGCAGGCCGCGGGCCGCGATCAGGGCGCCGAGCCGGGCGGCGGCGGTCTTGTAGCGGTCGTCGACCCGGCTGGCGGAGCCGCAATAGACGCAGAGGGAGCGGATGTCGGACATGAGCGCGCGGGCCTGGGACGGGGCAGGGAGCCGGCAGGGCCGGCGGCGCGACATTAGGGTGGGGCGGGCGGCCGGGCAAGATTCGATGCGGCCCGGCCAGCGGTTTGTTGCGAGTCCGTGACCGTGCGGATAGGTTGGCAGGAATAATATCGGGGCGGTTCAGGCGTTGAAGACACTTGTGCTTATCGGCGGCATCGCGCTCGCCGTGCTTGCGGCTATTCTCGCCATGGGTGAGTTCGGCGGAAAGCCGCATCGCGACGCAGCGCTGCCGACGGTCGGCTCCGCGCCGGCCGCACCCGCCCCTGCACCTGCGGCGACTGTCCCGACCGCATCGCAGCAGGCCGCAGTGGCACCGCCCGCCGCGCCGCCCGCCACCGGGGCGGCAGCGCCGGCCCCGCAATCTCCCGCGCCATCGGCCGCCGCCGAGCCAGCCGCGCTTCCGCCAGCCGCAGCCCCGCCCGCGCCCGCTTCGCCACGGGTCCTGGGCGGCGGGTTCGACGAACCGCCCCGGGCCGGAAGCGCGCCCGCTGCCGCTCCGGCCGCGCCCGAGGCTGCGCCGACCCCGGCGACGAGCCAGGCACAGGCAGGATTGCCGGCCGCGCCGCAGCCCCAGGCCTCGGCTTCGCCGGCGGCGCCTCCCGCCCCGCACGAGGCCGGCCCCAATCCGGCGGGCGACCCCGATGACGCGCTGCGCTTCGACGCCATCCGGGTGAATGCCGAGGGCCTGCTGACCATCGCCGGGCGCGGCCCGGCCGGCGCCCGCATCATACTGCTCGACGGCGGGCGTGAGATCGGGTCGGCCGAGGCGGACGGGTCGGGCGGCTGGGTCTTCGCCTCCGACGGGCCGATCGCGCCGGGCGACCATCAGTTCTCGCTGCGCGTGGCCGGCGGCGGGGCGGAGGCCGCGTCGTCCGAGGTCGCGACGGTGGTGGTGCCGAAGCGCGGCCAGGACATCGCCGGCCGGGCGACGACCGACAGCGCTGCCGCTACCCCGCTCGTGGTGGTGACGCCGCAGCGGGGGCAGGGCGCGTCCACCGTGCTGCAGGCGCCGGTCGTGGCCGGCCCCTTGCCGCGGCCATCGGCGCCGGCCGGATCCCGGGCGAGCGCGTCCCTATCGATCGACGTCATCGATTATGGCGATGGTGGCGCTGTGATCGTCAGCGGCCATGGCGCCGCCGGGTCCGGCATCCGGCTGTATCTGAACAACCGGCCGGCCGGTGAAGGCCGGACCGACGGCAACGGCGTGTTCCGGATCCAGGCAACCGGTGAGATCGCGCCGGGCGTCTACCGCCTGCGGGCCGACCAGCTGGATGCCGGCGGCCGGGTCACCGGCCGGGCCGAGACCCCGTTCCAGCGGGCTGCGCCGGCCGAGATCGCGGTGGCCGAGGGGCGGGTCGTGGTCCAGCCCGGCAACAGCCTGTGGCGGATCGCCCGCCGGGTCTACGGGCAGGGCCCGCGCTACACCGTGATCTACCAGGCCAACCAGGAGCAGATCCGCAACCCGGATCTGATCTATCCCGGGCAGATCTTCACGGTGCCGGCCGGCCGGCCGGCCGCGGTTCCCGGTTGAAGGTGCAATTCTGCCCGATGGTGACGGCCGTCACAGCGGACAGGCTGGGTCGGGGTTAGGTTTGCATCAGCTCAGCGGCGTTTCTCGCCCGAGCGAGCCTCCCTGTTTCCCTTGTGGGCCCCGGCATGCCGGGGCCCTCTTTCTTTGCGTCTCAGGCCAGCAGCGCCGTCATCACCGAGCGGTAACGCGCCGCCACCGCCCGCTCATCGGCATGGTGCCCGTCGCGCACCCGCCAGCGGCCGCCGGCCATCACGCCGCGGATCGGGGAGTCGTTGCCGGCGAAGACGAAGCTGTCGAGCAGCGCGTCGCCCTGGCGGCCGATCAGCGCCGGGTGGTCGCTATCCAGCACCACCAGGTCGGCCCGGGCGCCCGCCTGGATCCGGCCCGAGGTCCGGCCGATCGCCTGGGCGCCGCCGTCGACCGCAGCCTGGAACAGTGTCGCGCCCACCGCCGGCCGCGCCGGCCCGGCGCCGACGCCGCGCTTCCGGTGCAGCAGGCGCTGGCCGTATTCAAGCCAGCGCAGCTCCTCGATCACCCCGACCGAGATGTGGCTGTCCGACCCGATGCCCAGCCGGCCGCCGGCGACGAGATAGGGGGCGAGCGGGAAGATGCCGTCGCCGAGATTGGCCTCGGTGGTCGGGCACAGCCCGGCGATCGCGTCGCTGGCGGCCAGCGCCGTGGTCTCGGTCCCGGTCAGGTGGGTGGCGTGGACCAGGCACCAGCGCCCGTCGACCGGGGCGTGGTCGAGCAGCCATTCGACCGGGCGGGCGCCGCTCCAGGCCACGCACTGCTCGACCTCCTTGACCTGCTCGGCGATGTGGATGTGGATCGGCGACGACGGATCGATCGCCTGGATCCCGGCCACCGTCGCCGCCAGCATCTCCGGCGGCACCGCGCGTAGCGAATGCGGTGCGATGCCGATGCGGACATCGGCGTCGCCGGCGTGGTCGGCGCGCAGCCGGGCGGCGATGTCGAGGATGCCCTCGGCATCGTTCAGGAAGCGGCGCTGGCCGTCGCCGGCCTTCTGCCCGCCGAAGCCGCCGGTGTTGTACAGCACCGGCAGATGGGCGATGCCGATGCCGGTGGCCTTTGCGGCCGCGATCACCCGGCGCGACAGCTCGGCGCGGTCGGCATAGGGCGTGCCGTCCGGCTGGTGGTGCAGGTAGTGGAACTCCGCCACCGCGGTGTAGCCCGCCTTCAGCATCTCGATGTAGAGCTGGGCCGCGATCGCCTCGACCTGGTCGGGGTCGAGCACGCGGACGAAGCGGTACATCTGCTCGCGCCAGCTCCAGAAATCGTCGCCGGGGCCGGCGGCGGTCTCGGCCAGCCCGGCCATGGCGCGCTGGAAGGCGTGGCTGTGCAGGTTGGCCATGCCGGGGATGACGATGCCGGCGATCGCCTCGGCATCCCCGCGCTCGGCCCCGGCCGCGACCCGGGCGAAATTCCCGTTCGCGTCGATCTCGATCAGGACGTTCTCGGCCCAGCCGTCGGCCAGCAGGGCGGTCTCGGTGAAATAGCGCGTGGTCAAGATCGTCCCTTCTTTCCTTGCAGCCGCTCGGCGAGATCCGAGGGTGCGACATAGGCCTTGCCGCGTCCGATCTGGCGCTTGCGAAGCAGGCCCGCGGCCAGCAGGTCTTCCAGATCGGCTCGCGCCGTATGATAGCTGACGCGATGCTTGTTCTTGTGTCCGTCGACGGTGACCTGCGCGCCCGGCGAGCGAGCGCCCGTTTTGAGAATGTCGAGCTGCCGATGGTTGAAGCGGCCCTCGTAAGGGGTCCCATCGAGCCAGGTCTCGACCAGCTCGATTTCCCGCGCCTTGCGGGCGAGGTAGTTCTGCAACCCTTCGATGGCGAGCCGCACCACCTTGGTCTGGTTGAGCAGGAAATAGGTCAGGTCATTATGGTCCAACTCGCTGTTCAGATAGGCCTTGGCGTATTGCACCGGCGACCGGCGGATAATGCTGGAGATGGAGATGAACTCCATCAGCCAGTATTTCTGCCGCAACAGCGACCAATAGAACAACGCTCGCGCCGTCCGGCCGTTGCCGTCGATGAAAGGGTGATCGTAGCCGATCATGAAGTGCAGGATGATGGCCCGGACCACGGGATGGATGAACTTGTCCGGCGGCGGGTTCAGGTCGTTGGCGAAGGCGCAGAATGCGTCAAGCCGCTGCGGCAGCGTATCGGCCTCCGGGGGGATGTGCAGAACTTCGCCGTCGCGCGGATCGACGACCTTGACGTCGTCCTTCGCTCGCCTCAGCCGGCCGGCCATCTCCGGCTTCTCCAGGGTTCCCTCGGTGACGACGCGATGCAGCTCGAGGATGATGGCCGGGGTCAGCGGCTGGTTGGCATGCTCGCGAACGAACTCCATGGCACGATAGTTGTTCAGCACCATCTGTTCGCCAAGGCTGCGCGGCTCACGATGATCGCGGATCATTTCGCGTGCCGCCTGCCGCGTGGTGGCCGCCCCTTCGAGGACGGAACTGGCGAAGGCTTCCTCGATCAACGAGGTCATGATGTAGCGGTCGCGTTGGGCGCTGCTGGCGGCCGGCGTCTCCGTGAGGATTTGGCCGCTCGCCTGGGCATCGATCCAATGCAGAATCGATCGCAAGACCGGCGGCTCGCAGAAGGAAAAGGCTTTGTTGCGCTTGTCTCCAAAGGGCAGCACGGTTGCGCTGAGCGCCCGTGCCCGGCGCATGGTGAACCACCAGTCTTCGGTGGATAGGCCTCCTGGAGGTTGGCGGACGCGGGCTTCGTCCCAGGAGAGATATCGGCCGTCGGATGATACCATGCCGATGCCAAATGTGACTTTCACATACTCGTGAAAGATGTCAGGGCGACCAGGGCCGCCGAGAGATGGGGGAGGTGAAACGCGCATGACAATGTTTTATAGCGAAACTCAAATTATAAAACATCTGCCTTGACGGAGAGATTCATGTGGGACCGGCTCTGGCTCAATGCGCGGCTGGCGACGATGGAGGGCGACGGATACGGCGCCATTCCCGAAGGCGCGATCGCGACGCAGGGCGACCGCATCGCCTGGGTCGGGCGGCAGGCGGACCTGCCCGGGGCGCCGGACCGGCTGGCCGCCGCGGTCGAGGATGCGGGCGGCGCCTGGGTCACGCCGGGGCTGATCGACTGCCACACCCATCTGGTGCATGGCGGCGACCGGGCGCGCGAATTCGCGATGCGGCTGTACGGCGCCAGCTATGAGGAGATCGCCCGCGCCGGCGGCGGCATCGTCTCCACCGTGACCGCGACGCGGGCGGCGGCGGAAGAGGAATTGCTGGAGTCGGCCCGGCGCCGGCTCGATGCGCTGACGGCCGAGGGCGTCACCACCGTCGAGATCAAATCCGGCTACGGCCTCGACCTCGCCACCGAATCCAAGATGCTGCGGGTGGCCGGACGGCTGGCCCGGGACACCGGCATCCGGGTCCGGCGCAGCTTCCTCGGCGCCCATGCGGTGCCGGCGGAGGATCGCGACCATCCCGACCGCTACCTCGACCGCGTGGTCGAGGAGATGCTGCCGGCGATCGTCCGCGACGGCCTGGCCGATGCGGTCGACGCCTTCGGCGAGACCATCGCCTTCTCGCCGGCGCAGGTCGAACGGGTGTTCCGGGCGGCGCAGGCGCTGGGCCTGCCGGTCAAGCTGCATGCCGACCAGCTGTCCGACCAGGACGGCGCGGCGCTGGCGGCCCGGTTCAAGGCGCTGTCGGCCGACCACCTGGAATACACCAGCGAATCCGGGGCGCAGGCGATGGGCCGCGCCGGCACCGTCGCGGTGCTGCTGCCCGGCGCCTATTATTTCCTGCGCGAGACCCAGCTGCCGCCGGTGGCGGCGTTCCGGCGGCACGGCGTGCCGATCGCGCTGGCGACCGACAACAACCCCGGCACCTCGCCGGCGACCTCGCTGCTGCTGATGCTGAACATGGGTTGCACCCTGTTCCGCCTGACGCCGGAGGAGGCGCTGGCCGGCGTCACCCGCAATGCGGCGCGGGCTCTGGGACTGGCGGCGGAATGCGGGCGGCTCGCGCCCGGGCTGGCGGCCGATTTCGTGTTCTGGGACGTGGCCGACCCGGCCGAACTGTCCTACCGCATCGCCTTCAATCCCTGCCGCACCGTGATCCGGGCCGGCCAGCCGGTTTGAGGGGTCAGCCGGCCGGGGTTCTGTTCGACGGCGTCTTTGTGCTAGAAGCACGCCATCGATTGGCGGGGGAAGCCGGTTGCGTTGTTGATCGGGACGAGATGGGGCGCGGCGATCGCGGCATTGCTGCTCGGCCTGGCCGTGGCGGCCGGGCCGGCGCAGGCGGAGGATAGCTGCACATCCACCATCCTGGCGATGGAGGGTGCCTTCGGCATTCCCCAAGGGCTGCTGCTGGCGATCGCGCAGACCGAATCAGGTGGCAAGGGCGATCCCTATCCCTGGGCCCTGAACATCGGCGGGACCCCGATGTTCCCAAGCAGCCTTGCAGCCATGAAGGCAGCGATCGAGGACAACGGCGGCGGCAACAGTCCCAACATCGACGTCGGCTGCATGCAGATTTCCTTGCGCTATCACAAGGAAACGCTGCCGGACTACACGCTCATCTTTCAGCCACAATACAATGTGATCTACGGCGCCTACTTCTTGCGCCGGTTGTTCAACCAATACGGGAATTGGCTGCAGGCGATTGCGCATTATCATTCCAGCGACCCGGTTCGGCAGTTCGCCTATGCCTGCCGGGTCTTGGAGCGGCTGAAGAAGATCCGCGGCCAGGGCAGCGGGGCAATTGAAGCTTGTACATCCGGTTGAGGGGACAAGGGATTGATTCGCCTTTTCTTTGCCGACCAGATCGGTCAGAAGATGGGATCATTGGGGGGCGTTGGCTCGATCAGCGCCGCGATCGAGCATTTTAGCGAAGCGGGGGACTATGAAGCCTGAGCAGAATGAGGGGCGCCACGATCGGCGCGGCGCAACGCGCCGAACCCTCCGGTACGGCGTCGGCCTGGCCCTGCTGGCGGGTGGCGCCCTGGCGCTGACCCCGGTCGCCGGCCGCGCCCAGCTCAACGCGCTGGTGGATCAACTGCAGCAGCTCGGCATCAACCCGTCGCAGCTGCAGCAGCAGGGCATCCAGCCCGACGGCTCGGCGATCCCGAGCGGCCCGCGCGTTCCGTCAACCGCACCGGCCACGGTGTCGACGTCCACGGTGGGCCCGGCGCCCTCGACCGTCACCCCTCTGCCCGGCTCGCGAATCGAGGGGGACTACCAGCGGCGGCTCAGCGGCGACATCACCCAGTTCGGCTACGATGTCTTCGCCGGCGGTGCGGTGGCCAGCCAGGTCATCAGCGGCGCCGTCAGCGAGAACTACGTCATCGGCATCGGCGACCAGATCGTGGTCACGCTGCGCGGCCAGGTGAACCAGGGCATCAACGCGACGGTCGACCGCGAAGGCCGGCTGATCCTGCAGGACCTGCCGCCGATCCCGGCCGCGGGCCGCGCCTTCGGCGATCTGCGGCGCGAGATCGAGACCCGGGTCAAGGAGAACTACGTCAGCACCGAGGCCTTCGTGTCGCTGGGCGACGTCCGGGCGATCTCGGTGACGCTGACCGGTGAGATCGGCAAGCCCGGCACCCAGACCCTGACCAGCTTCTCGACCCTGGTCGATGCGCTGACCGCCGCCGGCGGCATCAAGAAGACGGGGTCGCTGCGGTCGGTCATGCTGATCCGGCAGGGCCAGACCAAGGTCATCGACCTCTACGGCTTCCTGACCGGCAATGCCGGCGACAACGACCTGCTGCTGCAGGACGGTGACCGCATCGCCATCCCGACCATCGGGCGCACCGTCGCGGTGGCCGGCGACGTGGTCCGGCCGGGCATCTTCGAGATGCCGGCCGACGCCTCCGGCCCGCTCAGCGTCGCCGAGATGCTGGACTATGCGGGTGGGCCGATCCGCCCGGCGGGCAACCGCTTCAACCTGCTGCGGCTCGACCGCAACGGCCAGGACCAGGTCCAGAACCTCTCGGGCCAGACCGCCGTGCCGGTGCAGACCGGCGACATCATCCAGGTGACGCTGTCGCAGGACCTGCGGGTCGGCAGCGTCTCGATCACCGGCAACGTCACCGTCGCCGGGGTCCGGCCGCTGACCAGCGCGCCGACCCTGCGCGCGCTGCTGTCCGATCCGCCGATCCTGGCGGACGACGCCTACATGCCGTTCGGCGTGATCCAGACAACCGACCCGAACACGCGGATCCGCAAATTCGTGCCGGTCAATCTCGGCGTGGCGCTGCGGGGTGGCGGCAACATCCGCCTGCGCGACCGCGACAAGCTGATCGTGCTGTCGCGCGAGGACATCCGCTATCTCGGCTCGGACGACGTCCAGACCATGCTGGCCGGCATTCAGCCGGGCGCGGCCCGCTCCGCGGCGCCGGACCTGTCGCAGAATCCCCAGGGCGCGTCCCAGACGCTGAGCGCCATCCTGCCGCCGGCCAATGACGTGGCGTCGCCCCGGGCCGGCTGTCTCGGCCTGCGGTCCCTGGCGGAGGCGGTGCGCAACGACTCCACCGGCCGCTTCCGCAACGCGCGGCAGACACTGCAGAACGACGCGAACGCGCTGCAGGTCAACCGGGCCTGCCCGCAGATCTTCGACGACCTTCCCGACCTGCTGCCCTTCGTGATCGAGCATGTGGTGTCGCTCGAAGGCCAGGTGCGGGTGCCGGGCAGCTATCCGATCATCCCGGGCACCTCGCTCGCCACCGTGATCGACATCGCCGGCGGCGCCACGGTCGAAGCCGACCGCGGCGCGATCGAAGTCGGCTACTTCTCGACCCTGTCGCCGTCCAACCTCAGCGGCTCCTGGCGGTCGGTGCAGAGCCTCGGCGCCTCGACGGCCTCGGTCCGGCTCAACCCCGGCGACAGCATCCGCGTGCCGCAGAGCGCGCAGCTGCGCGAAGAGGGCACGGTCACCCTGGCCGGCGAGTTCACCCATCCCGGCCGTTATGTCATCCGTCGCGGCGAGACGCTGCTGCAGCTGATCCAGCGCTCCGGCGGCTACACCAGCCAGGCCTTCACCTATGGCGCGGTGTTCACCCGCGAGGCGGTGCGGGCCCAGCAGCAGGAAGGCTTCGAGCGCACGGCCCGGGAGATCCAGGCCGGGCTGCCGCAGCTGGTCGCGTCCCAGAGCGACGACAGCAAGAACCCGGCCGCGGCCCTGCCGGCGATCCAGGGCCTGATCCAGGAGCTGAAGACCATCCCGGCGGTCGGGCGCATCGTGATCGAGGCCGACCCGACGGTGCTGGCCGCGCGGCCCGAGCTCGATTTCACGCTGGAGTCGGGCGACAAGCTGACCGTGCCGAAGCGGCCGCTCTTCGTCACGGTCTCGGGCGAGGTGCTCAACCCCGGCACGGTGCAGTACGCCGGCAACCATACGGCCGACGACTATATCGACCTCGCGGGCGGCCTGACCCGTGCGGCGGATGAAGGGCGTGCCTTCATCGTCCTGCCGAACGGCCAGGCGCAGCCGCTGGACCTGTCGTCCTGGAGCTACAGCTCGGTCAAGGTGGCGCCGGGGTCGGTGGTCATCGTGCCGCGCGACCTGAACCCGTTCAACCTCTACACCCTGGCCAAGGATGTCGGTCAGGTGTTCAGCAACCTGGCGGTGGCCGCCGCCTCGCTGGTGGTGATCGGCCGGAACAACTGACGCCCCGCCCGGTCGGGCGGGCCCGTCGGTCGGAAGAAGGGGCGGCACCGTCGGTGCCGCCCTTTTCGTTTGTCCCGGCCTCGGATCTGGCGGCCGTCCAGGTGATATGATCTGATCCCGGAAGGGCCCCGTAAGAGCGTTGAGGGCAGCAGGGGCACGGCGGCGGCAGCATGCGGATCGCAGTCATCGGAACGGGCATCAGCGGCCTCGGCGCGGCGCATCTGCTGCGGTCGCGGGCCGAAATCGTGCTGTATGACGGCGCGGCGCGGGCCGGCGGCCATGCCAACACCGTCGATGTCGGCCAGGACGGGCGGCAGGTGCCGGTCGACACCGGCTTTATCGTCTGCAATCAGGCGACCTACCCGAATTTCCTGCGGCTGCTCGGGACGTTGGGCGTGGCGACCGAGCCCACCGACATGTCGTTTTCCTTCAGTGCCGCCGGTGGCCGCTTCGAATATGCCGGCGACACGCTGGGCGGGCTGTTCGCGCAGCGGCGCAACGCCTTCCGCCCGGCGCATTACGGCATGCTGCGGGACATCCTGCGCTTCTACCGCGAGGCGCCAGGCCACCTGGATGCAGGTTCGGCCGACCTGACCCTGGGCGACCTGCTCGCCGGCGGCGGCTATGGCAGCGGCTTCGTGCACGACCACCTGCTGCCGATGGGCGCGGCGATCTGGTCCTGCCCGACGGCGGAGATGCTGCGCTTCCCGGCCCGGTCCTTCATCCGCTTCTTCGCCAATCACGGACTGCTTTCGGTCCGCGACCGGCCGGTGTGGCGCAGCGTGCCGGGCGGCAGCCGGCGCTATGTCGAGGCACTGACCGCCCCCTTCGCCGGGTCGCTGCGGCTCGGCACGCCGGTGGCGTCGCTCCACCGCACCGCGATCGGCGTGGTGGTGCGCGACGCGGCGGGGCAGGAGGACCGGTTCGACCAGGTCGTGGTCGCCACCCATGCCGACCAGGCGCTGGCGCTGCTGGCCGAGGCGACGCCGCTGGAGCGCGAGGTGCTGGGCGCCTTCCGCTTCCAGGGCAACGACGCCGTGCTGCACGACGACCCGGCCTTGATGCCGCAGCGCAAGCGGGCCTGGGCCAGCTGGAACTACCTCAGCGAAGACCGGCGCGGCGGCGCGGTCAGCGTCACCTACTGGATGAACCGGCTGCAGCCGCTGCCGGGACTGCGGCCGGTCTTCGTCAGCCTCAACCCGTTCCGGGCGCCGCGGCCGGGCAGCGTCCTGGCCCGGATCCGCTACGACCATCCGGTGTTCGACCATCGGGCGCTGGCGGCGCAGGCGGCGATCGGCACCATCCAGGGCCGCGGCGGGATCTGGTTCTGCGGCGCCTGGTGCGGCTACGGCTTCCACGAGGACGGCCTGGCCGCCGGCATCGCCGTGGCCGAGGCGCTGGGCGCCCGGCGGCCCTGGGCGGTCGAGGACATGTCGCCGGCGGCGCAGCACTGCCGGCCGCTGCGTCCGGCGGAAGCGGCATGAACTCGGCGCTCTATCACGGCCGGGTGGTCCATGCCCGCACCGGCGCGGTCCGCCACCGCTTCGCCTACCGCGTGTTCTCGCTGCTGCTCGACCTCGACGAGCTGCCGCAGCTGGGCGCCGGGCTCCGTACTTTTGGTTACAACCGCTGGGCGCTGCTGTCCTTCCGCGACCGCGACCACGGCCCGCGCGACGGCAGTCCGCTGCGGCCCTGGGTCGAGCGGGTGCTGGCGCCACTCGGGCTCGGCCCGATCGGCCGGGTGCGGCTGCTGTGCTTCCCGCGGCTGTTCGGCTACGTGTTCAACCCGCTCAGCATCTACTACTGCGACGATGCCGCCGGCCGGCTGGCCGCGATCATCTACGAGGTGCGCAACACCTTCGGCGAGATGCATTGCTACGCCGTGCCGGTCGATCCCGGGCGGCGGCCGGCCGCCCCGGTGCTGCAGAGCTGCGGCAAGGAATTCTACGTCTCGCCCTTCATCGCCATGCGGGCGCATTACCGCTTCCGGCTGTCGCCGCCGGAGGAGGGGCTGTCGGTGCTGATCCGGCAGTCGGTGGCGGAGGGCGAGGTGCTGGTCGCCAGCCTGGTCGGCCGCCGGGCGCCGCTGACCGATGGCGGCATCCTGCGCGCGGTGCTGCGCCATCCGCTGGTCACGCTGAAGGTGATCGGCGCCATCCACTGGCAGGCCCTGCTTCTGTGGCGCAAGGGCGTGCCGCTGCACCGTCACCCGCCGCCACCGGCCCAGGCGATCACCCTCTTCGCGTCCCCCGACAACCCATAGCGACCCGGTTCGATGACGAACGACACCTCCTCCTCGATCGCGACGCTCGGCCAGCGCTCCGGCATCACCTACCGGCCGTCGCCGCTGATGCGCGTGATGCTGTCGCTGTCCGGCCGGCTCCGCGTCGGCCGGCTGACCATCCGCTTTCCCGACGGCAGCGGCCGGGTGATCCCGGGCAGCGAGCCGGGGCCGGAGGCGGTGTTGGAGATCCGCCGCAACCGGCTGGCGCGGCGCTTCCTGTTCGGCGGCAATCTCGGCTTCTGCGAGGCCTATCTCGACGGCGACTGGGCCAGCCCGGACGTCGAGGCCCTGTTCACCTACTTCCTGCTGAACGAGGACGGGATCGAGCGGGCGATGAACGGCCCGTCCTGGTCGCGCGGGCTGCAGCGCCTGCTGCGCGGGCTGCACCCCAACAACCGGCGCGGCGCCCGGCGCAACATCGCCCGGCACTATGATCTCGGCAACGACTTCTACGCCGCCTGGCTGGACCCGAGCCTGACCTATTCGGCGGCGATCTTCGCCGCGGCGGACGAGGACCTGCCCTCGGCGCAGCGGCGGAAATACGCGCTGATGGCCCAGCGCCTGGACCTCCGGCCCGGCCACCGGCTGCTGGAGATCGGCTGCGGCTGGGGCGGCTTCGCCCGCTTCGCAGCGACCGAGATCGGCGCCACCGTGACGGCGGTCACGATCAGCCGCGAGCAATATGAATTCATAAAGAAATCGATATATGAGAGTGCACTATCAGATAGAATTAATGTGATACTTCAGGACTATCGGGACGTCGGCGGAAGCTTCGACCGCATCGCCTCGATCGAGATGTTCGAGGCGGTGGGCGAGGCCTATTGGCCGGCCTTCTTCGCCACGCTGCGCCGGCGCCTGGTGCCGGGCGGCCGGGCGGCGATGCAGGTCATCACCATCGCCGACCGCTATTTCGACACCTACCGCGCCGGGGCCGACTACATCCAGAAATACATCTTCCCCGGCGGCATGCTGCCGTCGCCCTCGGCCCTGGCCGGCCAGGTCGCCGCGGCCGGGCTGCGGCTTGACGAGATGGCCGGCTACGGCCCCGACTACGCCCGCACCCTGCGGCTGTGGAACGGCCGGTTCCAATCCGCCTGGCCGGCGATCGAGCCGATGGGCTTCGACCTCCGCTTCAAGCGGATGTGGGAGCAGTATCTGGCCTATTGCGCCGCCGGCTTCGCCGCGGGCACGATCGACCTGCAGCAGCTCTCGCTGACCCGCGACTGATGGCCTGACCGCATGGGCGATGCCCGCCCGCTCCGATCCTGGCGGCTTGCCGCCTATGCGTCGCCGGCCCTGCCGCTCGCGGCGCTGACCCTGCCGGTCTACATCCTGCTGCCGACCTTCTATGCCCGCGACCTCGGCATCGGCCTGTCCGCCGTCGGGGCGATCCTGCTGCTGGCGCGGCTGTTCGACGTGGTGGTCGATCCGGCGATCGGCGTGCTCAGCGACCGGCTGGCGACGCGCTGGGGCCGGCGCCGGCCCTGGGTGGTGGCCGGGCTGCCGCTGACCATGGCCGCGATCTGGTTCCTGTTCGTGCCCGGCCAGGGCGCCGGCGGGGCGCATCTCCTGGCCTGGAGCCTGGCGCTGCATCTCGGCTGGACCCTGATGATCCTGCCGATGTACGCGCTGGGCGCCGAACTGTCGGGCGACTATCACCAGCGCAGCCGCATCGCCGGCTTCCGCGAGGGCGCGGTGCTGCTGGGCACGGTGGTGGCGATCGGCCTGCCGGCGCTGGCCGGGCTGGGCGAACAGCCGGCGGCGGCGCTGCGCCTGCTGGCGCTGCTGCTGGTCGTCCTGCTGCCGCTGACCGTGCTGCTCTTCGTCCTGGCGGTGCGGGAGCCGCCGGGGACTCCCGCGGCCGGCGCGCCGGGGCTGCGGCGCGGCCTGCGCCTGATGGCCGGCAACGCCCCGTTCCGCCGGCTGATCGCGGCCTATCTGCTGAACGGCTTCGCCAACAGCCTGCCGGCGACCGTGTTCCTGCTGTTCGTCGACAGCATCCTGCAGGCGCCGGGCAGCGCCGGGCCGCTGCTGCTGCTCTATTTCGGGGTCGGGGTCTGCGCCATCCCGCTTTGGCTCCTCATCGCCCGGCATGTCGACAAGCACCGGGTCTGGTGCGGCGCGATGCTGGCGAACTGCGCGGTCTTCCTGTGGGTGCCGCTGCTGGGCCCCGGGGACCTGCCAGTCTTCACCGCCATCGTCGTGCTCAGCGGGCTGGCGCTGGGCGCGGATCTGGTGTTGCCGCCGTCGATGCAGGCCGATGTCGTCGATGTCGACCGGGTCGAGAGCGGCCAGCAGCGCACCGGCCTGTTCTTCGCGCTGTGGAGCATGGCGACCAAGCTGGCCCTGGCCGCCGCGGTCGGCGCCGCCTTCCCGATCCTGGAGGCCGGCGGCTACGACGCCGCCGCACCGGACGGCACCGGTGACCTCGCCCTGGCGCTGCTCTATGGCACGGTGCCGGTGGCGTTCAAGCTGGCGGCGGTGGCGCTGATGTGGCGATATCCCCTGACCCGGCGCCACCAGGCCGAGATCCGCGACCGGATCGAGGCCGCGGCCGCCGGCAGCCCGTCATGACCGGGCGATCGGTCCGGCGCTTCATCGGCGCTCACGTCACGAAGAAATCGGCACTGGTCATGGCGAGCCCGGCCGAGAGGGTCGCGAACTGGACCGCCGCGGTTCCGCCCAGCCCGTCATGGTCGAACAGCAGGGCGCCGGTCGCGCTGTTGTAGATGATGCGGTCGTCGGCATCCTGCGCCGCGGCGCCCGCGTGGAAGGCGCCGGCCGCGAGCGATCCCGCCGCCAATCCGGTGAAGACGGCGTTTTCCAGCTGGATCGTGTCGGCGGGGACGCTGAAGTCGAGGACGCGGTCGATGTTGGCGGCACCGAGCGCCGTGTCGAAGCGGAAGCTGTCGTTGCCGCCGTCTCCGTACAGCGTGTCGGCCCCGGCGCCGCCATCGATGACGTTGGCACCGGCGTTGCCGACGATGGTCTGGGAAAAGGCGTTGCCGGTGAGAGCGATCGCCGCCGTGCCCGCCGCGCTGGTGGTGGAGAGCACCTCGACCTCGGAGCCGGCGGTCAGCGTGTGGCTGACCGAGGCCAGGACCCGGTCGGACCCGCCGCCCGCCGCCTCGATGACCCGGTCGCCGGCGTTGTCGACATAGTAGAGGTCGTTGCCGCCGTATCCGTACAGCGTGTCGGCCCCGGCGCCGCCATTGATGACGTTGGCGCCGGCATTGCCGGCGATGATCTGGCCTAAGGCGTTGCCGGCGAGGGCGATCGCCGCCGTGCCCGCCACGCTGGTGGTGGAGAGCATCTCGACCTCGGAGCCGGCGGCCAGCACATAGTTGACCGAGGCCAGGACCCGGTCGGACCCGCCGCCCGCCGCCTCGATGACCTTGTCGCCGGCTTCGTCGACATAATAGAGGTCGTTGCCGCCGTATCCGTACAGCGTGTCGGCCCCGGCGCCGCCATCGATGACGTTGGCGCCGGCGTTGCCGGCGATGGTCTGGCCGAAGGCGTTGCCGGTGAGGGCGATCGCCGCCGTGCCCGCGACGCCGGTGGTGGTGAGCATCTCGACCTCGGATCCGGCGGCCAGCGCGTAGCTGACCGAAGCCAGGACCCGGTCGGACCCGCCGCCCGCCACCTCGACCACCCGGTCGGCGGCCGTGTCGACATAGAAGAGGTCGTTGCCGCCACGCCCGTACAGCGTGTCGGCGCCGGCGCCGCCAATGAGGCTGTCGTCGCCGGCACCGCCGTCGAGGGTATCGTTGCCGGCATCGCCGGTCAGCACGTTGGCGGCGGCGTTGCCGGTCAGGATGTTGGCAAGGGCATTGCCGACGAGGTTGAAGTTCGCCCCGCCGGTGGCGATGGCGTTCTCGACATTGTCGTCCAGGACATAGGTGAGGCGGCCGAGGATGCTCGACACCTGGACCGTATCGATCCCGCCGCCTGCGGCTTCGCCCACGCTGTCGAATTGCAGCGCGCCGCTGATCAGGGTGACGTCGCCCAGGATGTAGGTGTCGTTGCCGTCGCCGCCGAGGAGCTGGTCGATGCCGGCGCCGCCATTGAGCGTGTCGTCGCCGCCCTGGCCGTAGAAGAGATTGTGCGCGCCGTTGCCGGTGAGGATGTTGCCGAGGTCGTTGCCGATCACGTCGAGGCCGGAGCCACCGGTGACCTGCACGTTCTCGATGTTGGCGTCGAGATAGTACCGGATGTTGGCCTGGAAGCTGACCAGCACGGTGTCGATGCCGCCGTTCGCCGCCTCGACGACGCGGTCATACTCCCATCCGCTCTGGTCATCGATGACGGTCTGGTCGTTCAGGACATAGGTGTCGTTGCCGGCGCCGCCGACGAGCGTGTCGAGGCCGGCGGCGCCATCGAGCGCATCGTTGCCGTCATTTCCGGTCAGCGTGTTGAGGGCGGCGTTGCCGGTCAGGGCGTTGGCCAGCGCGTTGCCGGCGAGGTTGAAATCCAGCGTCCCCACGATGATGCCGTTCTCGACATTGGCGACCAGCGTGTAGCCATTGGAGATCGTGTCGGGATCGTCGATCGCGGTGACGCTGATGGTGTCGATGCCGGCGCCCGCGCCTTCGACGACGATGTCGTAGGGATGCCCGATCCCGTTGGGGAAGGCGGTGCGGTCGCCGAGCTCGTAATAGTCGTTGCCGGCGCCGCCCTCGAGGGTGTCGCGGCCGGCGAAGCCCTGGAGATAGTTGTTGCCGGCATTGCCGACCAGGTGGTTGTCGAGGGCGTTGCCGAAGCCGTTGACGCTGTCCGCGCCGGTCAGGACGAGATCCTCCAGGTTGTTGCCCAGCACCCAGCGGATCGGCGAATACACCGTGTCGTGGCCCTCCCCGGCGAAGTCGACCGGCGTGTCCTGCAGGTCGGCCACCACATAGGCGTCGTCGCCGGTGCCGCCATACATGTATTCGACGCCGCCGCCGAACCCTGCGATCAGCGTGTCGTTGCCGCCGAAGCCGCGGATCAGGTCGTTGCCGCCACCGCCGTCGAGCACATTCGCCGCGTCGTTGCCGAACAGGTCGTTGGCCAAGCCGTTGCCGGCGCCGTCGATCGCCGCCGCGCCGGTGAGGGTCAGATCCTCGATCTCGCCGAAGCCGGCGAGCGAGAAGCTGACCGATGCCTCGATGCGGTCCTGCCCGGGATCGGGGGCGAGGAGGACGACATTGGTGCCGGCCAGGACGTAGACATCGTTGCCGTCGCCGCCGGACAGCGTGTCCGCGCGGTCGGCGAAGCTGCCGTCGGCGACGAGCCGGTCATTGCCGGTGCCGCCGCTGAGGTAGTCGCTGCCCGTGCCGGCATAGAGGGCATCGTCGTCGGCGCCACCCGTCAGGGCATCGTTGCCGGCGCCGCCATCCAGCGTGTCGGAGCCCGCGTCGTCCTGCAGCGTGTCGTCGCCGTTGCCGCCCTCATGCCAGTCATTGCCCGGCCCGCCGCTGGTGATGTCGTTGCCGTCGCCCCCGACCAGATGGTCGTTGCCGCTCGCGCCGATGATGAGGTCGTTGCCGTCGCCGCCATCCAGCAGGTCGCTGTTGCTGCCGGAGCTGATCGTGTCATTGCCGGCGAGCCCGTAGACCACGATCGGGTCGTTGATGGTGACGAAACTGAGATTGTCGTCCCCGGGAGTGCCGAAGAACGGATCGGGCATGAGGAGTCCTCCATGCCGGCCCTATCGCCGGTCAAGTCTCCGCACGCTAGGCGGTCGCGCAGGCCTTGTCGTCATTCGAACGGATGACGCCGTCCGGAATGGGCCGCGGCTCTCACTTGCCGGTGAAGCGCGACACCAGCGGGAAGTAGAGCGTGTGGGGCAGGGCCCGCAGCAGCTTGAGAGCGAAGGCGAAGCGGCGCGGGAAGGCGATCTCGAACCCGTCCCGGGCGAGGCCGGCGACGATGCGGTCGGCGGCCTCCTCGGCCGAAATCAGGAACGGCATCGGGAAGCGGTTGCGGTCGGTCAGCGGCGTCCTGACGAAGCCGGGGCTGACCAGCTGGATCTTGAGGCCGAGGCGGCGGAAGTCGAAGCGCAGCGCCTCGCACATCGCGATCAGCCCGGCCTTGGTCGCGCTGTAGCCGATCGCGCCGGGCAGGCCGCGATAGCCGGCGACCGAGGCGATCACCGCGAGATGGCCCCGCCGCCGGGCGCGCCAGTCCGGCAGCAGCGCCTCGATGCAGGCGGCGGTGGCGACCAGGTTGAGCTCGACGATGCGGCGGAAGGCGGCGAGGTCGAAATCATCGGCGGAATCGGGCGCGTAGGTGCCGGCGCCGAGGATGGCCAGCGCGATCGGGCCGTGCTCGGCCTGGATGCGCGCGACCGTGCCGCGCACCGCCTCGGCGTCGGTGACGTCGGCAGGGTAGGGCAGCAGGCGGCCAGCGGGGCCTTCCGTCGCCAGAGCTGCCAGCGCCTCGGCGCCACGTGCGGTGCAGGCCACCCGCCAGCCGTCGCGGGCCAGGCGCAGGGTCGTCGCCCGGCCGATGCCGGAGGATGCGCCGGTGATCCAGGCGACGCCGTCAGCGGGCCGGGCCATGGGGCCTCATGCTGCGTGGCCTTCCAGGCGGTAGGTGACCTCGCTGCCGCGGGCGGTGAAGGCCAGCTTCACCCAATTCCCGTTGGCGGCGTACCAGATGTCGAGGGTGATCTCGCCGTCGATGTGGTAGCGCGTCGCCCGCACCGGTCCGGACGGGGTGTCGACCATCTCCTGCCCCAGGCCGCGGCTGGCGACCGGCAGCAGCTTGCCGCTGCGGGTGTCGAGCAGCTGGGTCTGCCCGATCAGCCGTGGGGTCCAGTAGCTCGATGGGATGACGCCGCCCGGCGCATCGTAGTCGCCGAAGGTGGAGCGGATGCGCAGCGCGTCGCCCACCCGTCGGCCGTGGACGACATAGGGCTTGCCGTCGTCGTCGGTGGTGGTCTCGATCGCCACCAGCCGGTCGCCCTCCCAGGTCTCGTGGTTGCGGTGGGTGAAGCGGAACACCGGGATGCCGGCGAAGGTGACGACCAGGTCGACCGCGATGCGGACATCCAGGCGGTTGCCGACCCACGTGAAGTCGAGGCGGTGGGTGCCGATGTCGTCGCCGCCGCGCAGCACCCGGAAGGCGATGTCGTGGTCGCCGGGCGCCGCCAGCGACCGGGCCGGCAGCAGCAGCCCGGCGGCCATCGCCGCCCCACCGGTCAGCAGGGTCCGACGTGCCAGGTCGCCACGTGGGGGTGCCGGTGCCGTCGCTCCGTGATCCATGGGCCTTCTCGCGTCGCCACGTCCTGGCCGCGCCATGGCGGGCACGACCGGTTTTCTGTACGGATGCAGGGCGCGGCCGGATCAGACGGCCATGCCCGTCCTTCGCTGCAAGGGTGACGATGATACGCCGGCTTCACCGCTTGTCTCTATCCGCGTTGTGCTGCGTCTTGCTCCTCAGTGCCTGCGCCACGCTGCGCCAGGGCCCGGTCGAGGCCGACCCGTTGCGGCTGGCGCCCAGGACCCTGGACAGCCAGGGTCGCATCGGCCGGCTGACCTATCAGGGCGCACTGGTGCTCAGCGGCGGCACCGCCCGGTTCGGCGGCTTCTCGGCGCTGCATGTGGATGCGGATGGCGAGGGCGTGATCGCGATCTCCGATCGCGGCGCCGTGCTGCGCGGGCGGCTACGGCACGATGCGGAGGGCCGGCTGGCCGGTTTCGCCGTCGACCGGCTCGACCCGCTGCCGGGCGCCGACGGCAAGCCGGTGCGGGGCGAATGGAGCGATGCGGAGAGCCTAGCGCCGCTGCCGGACGGCCGCTTCGCCGTCGGCTTCGAGCACCGCGCCCGCATCGGGCTCTACGACTCCGGTTTCGCCCCTCCGCAGGCCGAACTGCCGCTGCCGGAGGGCATCGAGGTCGAGCCGAACCAGGGGCTGGAGACCATGGCGACGCTGGCGGATGGCCGGCTGCTGCTGGTGGTCGAGGCCGACGGCACGCCCGACCCGACGCTGCACCAGGCCTGGCTCGGCGGCGCCGCGGGCTGGGACCGGCTGTCCTACCGCGCCGAGGCCGGCTTCAAGCCGGTCGACGCTACCCGGCTGCCGGATGGGGACATCCTGGTGCTGGAGCGGCGCGACCCGATCCTGCTGACTATGGGCGGCCGCATCGTCCGGCTGCGCGCCGACGACATCCGGCCCGGCGCGGTGCTGGCTGGCGAGGAGCTGGCGCGGCTGAACGGTCCCGATCTTGGCGAGAATTTCGAAGGCATCGCCGCCTGGCGGGATGCCGATGGCGCGACCCGGATCGCGATCATTTCTGACAACAACTTCCTGGTGCTGCTGCGCACCGTGCTGGCCGAGTTCACCCTCGATCCGGGGTAGCAGGGCAGCGCCCGCGGCGGTTGTCCGCCGGCCTCGAACCGGCCTAGCCTGACCGACCTGTCGGAAGCGAAAACACGGGCGTCATGCAGATCACCGACCTCATCAACTCGATCGCCGACCGCGGCCTCGAGCTCTTCGCCTTCGGCCGCGGCCGGGCCCTGCCGGAGGATCTGCCCGGCATCTGCCGGGCGCTGCTGTCCGAGCGCGGCGAGGCCTCGGGCATCGCTTTGGCGCGCGAACTGGTCGCGCTCTACGGCCGGCTGGATGCGGCCGGGCGCGAGGCGTTCTTCACCCTGCTGGCGCGCGAATTCGGCCCCGACCACGATGCGATCGCCACCGCCGCCCGGGCCTTCGTCGCCGAACCCAGCGCCGACGGGGCCCTGGCCCTGGCCGAGGCGGCCGAGCCGCCGCGCCGCGAGCTGCTGCGCCGGATCAACATGCTGCCCGAGGGCACGGAGTTCGTGATCGACCTGCGCGCCGACGCGCTCGACCTCGTCGACGGGAAGCCGGAGCTGCGAATCGTGGATGCCGACCTGAAGCACGTCCTGACTTCCTGGTTCTCCGGCGGGTTCCTGGAGCTGTGCCGCATCACCTGGGAGACGCCGGCGATCATCCTGGAGAAGCTGATCCAATACGAGGCGGTGCACGCCATCCCGGGCTGGGAGTTCCTGCGCCGGCGCCTGGCCGAGGACCGGCGCTGCTATGCCTTCTTCCACCCGGCGCTGCCGAACGAGCCGGTGATCTTCGTCCAGGTGGCGCTGGTGCGCGGGCTGGCCGGCAAGGTCGGGCCGCTGCTCGACCCCGACGCGCCGGTCGGCGACCCGGCGGCCGCCGACACCGCGATCTTCTATTCGATCACCAACACCTTGAAGGGCCTGCGCGGCATCTCCTTCGGCAGCTTTCTGCTGAAGCATGTGGTGGCCGACCTGCAGCAGACCCTGCCGAACCTCACCACCTTCTCCACCCTGTCGCCGATCCCCGGCTTCCGCCATTGGCTGGAGACGGTGGCGCCACAGCACGACCGGCCCGCGATCCGCGCCGCGGCCGAGGCGCTGCTGCCGGTGCTGGCCGGGGAGGGTGGGCTGGAGGCGGTCGGCGCGGACAAGGCGCTCAAGGCCTCGCTGTTCGGCCTGTGCGCCCGCTACCTCGGCGCCGAGCTGCGGCCGAACGGCCGGCTGATCGACCCGGTGGCCCGCTTCCACCTCGGCAACGGCGCCCGGCTGGAGCGGCTGAACTGGGCCGGCGACACTTCGCCGAAAGGGCTGGAGCAGGGCTGGGGTCTTCTGGTCAATTACCTCTATGATCCGGCCGAGCTGGAGCAGAACCACGAAGCCTTCGTCAATGCCGGCCGGGTGGCGACGAGCCGCGCGGTCGCCCGCCAGCTGAAGCCCTATCTCTGACTCGCCGAGCCGCATGACCAATCTCTACGACGCCCTCTCCGCCCGCTTTCCCGAAGACCGCAGCAAGACGGCGCTCGACCTCGCCGACGGCCGCCGCATCAGCTATGGCGGGCTGGAGGCGGCGAGCGCCCGCATTGCCAACCTGCTGCGGCGGCTGGGCGTGGCGCCGGGCGACCGGGTGATGGTGCAGGTCGACAAGTCGCCGGAGGTGGTGTCGCTCTATCTCGGCTGTCTGCGGGCCGGGGCGGTCTACCTGCCGATCAACACCGCCTACACCCGCGGCGAGGTTGCCTATTTCGCCGGGGATTCCGAGCCGGCGCTGGTGATCTGCCAGCCGGCCCGGCTGGTAGAGATCGAGGCGGTGGCGCAGCCCGTCGGCGCCAGGGCGGTGCTGACCCTCGGCGCGGCCGGGGAGGGGACCCTGCCCGAGGCCGTGGCCGCCGAGAGCGACAGCTTCGAGACGCTGCCGCGCGGGCCGGATGACCTGGCGGCGATCCTCTACACCTCCGGCACCACCGGCCGCTCCAAGGGGGCGATGCTCAGCCACGACAACCTGCTGTCGAATGCGCTGACCCTGCATGATTACTGGGGCTTCCGGCCGGACGACGTGCTGCTGCACGCTTTGCCGATCTTCCACACCCATGGCCTGTTCGTCGCCACCAACTGCGCGCTGCTGGCCGGCGCCACCATGCTGTTCCAGCCCAAGTTCGACGCCGCCGAGGCGCTGCGCCTGCTGCCGCGCGCCACGGTGATGATGGGAGTGCCGACCTTCTACGTCCGGCTGCTGGAGCAGGAGGGCCTGACGGAAGAGCTGTGCCGCGGCATGCGCCTGTTCATCTCCGGCTCGGCGCCGCTGCTGGTCGACACCTTCGAGCAGTTCCGGCAGCGCACCGGCCACACCATCCTCGAACGCTACGGCATGACCGAGACCAACATGAACACCTCGAACCCGCTCGACGGCGAGCGGCGGGCGGGGACGGTCGGCTTCCCCCTGCCGGGTGTGTCGCTGCGGGTGGTCGACGACAATGCGAAGTCCCTGCCGCCGGGCCAGATCGGCGTGCTCGAGGTCAAGGGGCCCAACGTGTTCAAGGGCTATTGGCGGATGCTGGAGAAGACGGCGGCGGAGTTCCGCGCCGATGGCTTCTTCATCACCGGCGATGTCGGCGTGGTCGACGACCGCGGCTATGTCTCGATCGTCGGCCGGGCCAAGGATCTGATCATCTCCGGCGGCTTCAACATCTATCCGAAAGAGGTCGAGAGCCTGATCGACGCCATTCCGGGCGTCGAGGAATCGGCGGTGATCGGCTTGCCGCATCCGGATTTCGGCGAGGCGGTGGCGGCGGTGGTGAAGATGCATCCGGGCGCCGCGCCGCTCGACCCCGCCGCGGTCCAGGCGGCGCTGCAGGACCAGCTCGCCCGGTTCAAGCAGCCCAAGGCGGTGTTCGTCGTGGCGGAGATCCCGCGCAACGCCATGGGCAAGGTGCAGAAGGCGGCGCTGCGGGCGCAGTACCAGAACACATTTACCGCCTGACGGTCACTTGCAGGCGGGATTGCCGATCTCGAGGTGGAACTTGCGCGGCCCTGGGTCCGACCGCGATTCGCCGACGATGCGGATGTCCAGCGCGCAGGTCCCGGCCTGGATGCGGTAGATGTCGTCGCCCACCCGCTCGATCCGGTCGATCGGGGCTTCGTCCAGCTTCCGGGCCACGTCGCCGTTGTCCAGGATCGCCTGGATTTCGGCCGCCCGCTGCCAATAGGGCGGCAGCGCGGCCTGGGCCCCGGCCATCGCGGCCACGAGCAGGATGGCGGCGGCGCCTCCGGCCGCGGTCCTGCGCCGAAACCTGTCACTGAAGAATCGAACGGTCATCGATGGTTCCCCCGGGGCGAAGAGTGCCGCAGATGGCCGTCACCGCCAACCGGTGCGGAGGAACCGGGCCGCTATCCCTCATCTGGGGGATGTGGCTTGGCGGAAGATGACCTAGTTTCTGCGAGCAGGCACGGTGGTTCGGGTTGATCGGATTCAGGTCTGTTGGAATTGCGATGAATTATTCAGAACTGGAATTGCGGCGATCCGCGGGGCGGATGGTCCACGACCATGGCGGGGAGGCGCCGCGGAAGGCGCGGGTGCGGGCCGAGTGGCTGGAGAAGATCGGTGCATCCTCCGCCGCCGAGACGTGGCGCCAGATCGCCACCCGCTGCGTGGAACTGCTGCAGGCTGTCCGGGTCCAGTGACGGCCACCCATTGGAGGATGAGAATCCGCGATCGGTCGGCGCGCTAGAGGCAGATCCTCAAGCCGCCGGGCGGGGTGTGCCGGCGCTTGGCCCAATGGCAGACGCGCTCGCTCCAGACGAGGGTCCGGCTCGGGCCCGTCTGTCCCGGCTCCGCCGCCATCCGTCCCATGCCCTCGGGGGCCGATGCCTGAACCGCGGCCGCATAGATCGAGGACATCGTCTGGTTGTGCCGGTCGAGCGACAGCCGGCCGGTGTCGGCGAGACGGTGCGCGCTTGCGGCGAGGGCTCTGCGTGCCGGTGGGTCCCGGATCAATCCGGACAGCGCCTCGACATAGGCCTGGACCCGGCGGTCCTCCGTCATGGCATTGGACACGAGCCGCGCATCCACCCCGTCCTGGAACAACTCGCCGATGTGCTCCATGCCCGGCCCGCTCGATGTCACGATCGCCGCACCTGCGGCGGCCGCTTCGACCAGGCCCATGCCGAAGCTCTCGAACAGGGTCGGGGAAAAGAAGATATCGACCTGGGCGAGGCGGTCGAGATAGGTCGCCCGCGGCATCGTCGCATGGACCTCGACCCCGATTGCTTCCAGGCGCTCCGCGGCATCCGGGGGACAGCCGGACACCACCGTCGCTCGAAAGCTGTTTCCCAGCTGGGCATGGAGCCGTTCCAGGACCGCGACGGCGAGGCGACCGCCCTTGTCCTCGAAGGTGCGGCCCATGAACAGGATGGTGGGGATCTCGGATGATCCGGCCCGCGGCGGGGACGCCGGCACCGCCGGGTAGACCACCTCGGTCTTGGCGGCGAGCGCGGCGACGATGGCAGGGTCGATCAGCGGATTGCCCAGGATTTCACTGAAGAACTGCCGGTGGGCGCGTTCGCTGCGAAGCATGATCCGCGTGCAGCCCGGGTCGGCATAGCGCACCGCCATCGCGGCTTCTCGGCGCTGGACCTGCGCTTCGCCGGGGCGACGCGACCCTTCATGGATCCCGAGCGCAAAGAACGCGCCGATCTGCAACGGCAGCAGCAGGCAGTCGGCGTCCACCACCCAGGGCAGGGCGGTATCGACCGGGAAGCGGGCGGAATGGATCAGGTCCACCCGATGCTCATCGTCGAACCGCACCCATTCGCATTCGCTGTGATCATGGATCGGCGAGAACGGATCGCTCGACGCTGCCTCGTATTGAAAGCAGGTGCCGTACGCACCTTCGCAATATTCGATATCCGGCGCGGGATTGTCGGTCAGGGCACCGTGGATGCCGTCGTGCAGTTCGTGGGAGGGACCGAGAAGGACGCGCATGGCCGACCTATTGGGCTGGAAGCAGCGCTGCGGCCCGGCCGGCCGTGGCGGGCGCGACCCGGCTGCGCATGTGACCGATCAGGCCGCCAAGGCCGCAGCATTCCGGCGTGTGGCCGATGTCGTGCCGCGACGCGGTGTATTGCTCATGCGGGCACCATCCGTTGCAGATCGCGAAATTCGGGCAGGCCCGCATCGCGTCCACGGCCTCTTGCCGGCGCAGACGCAATTCCTGCATCGCCGGCCCCGACCGCAGCGCGGCAAAGCTGTCGGCGACGATGTTGCCGAAGGTGTAGGCCGGATCGCCGTTGAACAGATCGCAATGGGCGATCTCGCCATCGGGTTCGACCAGGAAATAGGATCCGAAGCAATTGCCCGCCAGCACGCAGGTGGCGCTGGGCCGGCCCGTCAGCCGCTTCAGCAGGGAACTGAACTCGCGGATCCGGATGGTGGGGTCGCCATGCTCCAGCCATCGGTCGAAGAGGCGGGACAGGAACGCGCCCATCTCGCCGGGCGTGACGTAGTGCCGTGCGCTTTCGCCGGGACGGGCGTCCGGCGCATTCCGGGGCTTGGCGGCCAGCAGGCCGAAGCTCGTGATGCCCTGGTCGAGGCAGAAATCGAACACGAAGTCGGGCCCGAGGTCGAGGGTCTGGCGATCGACGACCATCAGGACGCTGACCGGGATGCCGTGACGCTTCAGGATGTCGATCCCGCGGCGGACCCCGTCATAGGATCCCCGGCCGGCGACGTCGCGCCTTTGCCGGTCATGCACGACGGCAGGGCCGTCGAGGCTGACGCTGACGGAAAAGCGGTTCGACCCGAGGAAGCGGGCCCAGTCGTCGTCGATCCGGGTGGCGTTGGTCTGCAGCGAATTGACGATGGTCTGACCCGGGCGCCGCAGCCGCGCCTGGGTGTAGATGGCCCGTTCGAAGAAGGCCTGGCCGAGCAGGGTCGGTTCGCCGCCATGCCAGATGAACTCGATGGTCTGGTGCAGCGGATCGGCCAGCACCCTCTCGGTCATCGCGGCGAGCACCGGGAAGGTCATGATCTGATCGTGGCCGGCGCGCCAGTCGTTGCAGTAGTCGCAGCGCAGGTTGCACAGCCGCGTGGCCTTGACGATCAGCGCCACATAGGCGCCGCTCACGTTCCGTCCCCCCGGGCCGCGACGATCCGGTCGAGGGCGGCGGCCTGTTCCGCGGTCACGCCGTCCGGCGGT
This sequence comes from Inquilinus ginsengisoli, assembly GCF_031453975.1. Lineage (NCBI taxonomy): Bacteria > Pseudomonadati > Pseudomonadota > Alphaproteobacteria > Rhodospirillales > Rhodospirillaceae > Inquilinus > Inquilinus ginsengisoli. The sequence continues at coordinate 203,265 of NZ_JAVDPW010000002.1, read as the reverse complement.
TGCAGCAGCGATCGCGACCAGGGGTCCATCGCGGCCCGGAGCAAGGCGTCGAGGATGGCGCGTTCAGAGTCCGGAAGACTGTCGCCGAACCTCTGGATGCTTTCGGCGAAGGCTTCGGTCGTGGTCGGGTCGATCGTCAGCCGCTCGGAGGGGGATTTGAGCATGGCTGCACCACGCGCTAACGCTTCACGCTGACGAACAGGCGCTGGAGGATCTCGATATCCTCGCCGAACTCGATCTTGTCCTTGCGCTCCCAGACCGGATCGATCCGGACCCATCCCTGCGGGCCGCCGGCGGGCAGGTTCAAGGCGCTGATGATGGCGCGGGCGGATGTCCGGAGGTCCGCCGTGATCCGCGAGATGGCGATCGTCTCGGGGTGCAGGTCCCGGGCCATCTCGACCAGAAGCTGGGCGATGGACCGCTGCTCGGCCGGAAGGTCTTTCGACCATTCCGTCAACTTGGCGGTGAAGGCTTGGATGTCTTTCTGCGAGGCGGGTGCAGATCCCTTTTCCGGTTTGGCCATAACGAACTCCTGGTCCGTCGACAATTTCGGGGTGTGTGATTATTTCATGGTTACGGCAATTTTATTCCGATCTCGGCCGTTGCCCGGGGACGCAAGCGACGTTTTGCACTCGATGACAAACGGCCTGGGTGTGGGCGGCTTTCATCGGACCATGGAACAGGGGCGCCCCGCATCCCCCATCTGAGGGAGTTGCCCGTCCTGAAATTGGTGTAGGGCGGAGCCTGGATCGGGCGCTGCGGGCCCGGCCCGGAGCCAGCGCTTCGCCGTCGTGGGGACCACAGCCCCCAAAACCGAAACCGAAGGGCAGGGGGGTGGTGCCGGATGCAGGGGTCGAACCCGCGACCTTCGGTTTACAAAACCGCTGCTCTACCGACTGAGCTAATCCGGCGTCGGCCCATTCCCTAACGACTCCGGCGGGTCCTGTCCAGCCGGGAGCGGTGCTCCGCCGGCCGAATCTGCGGCCGTTCCGGGCCCCGTTCTCCAGGCGCCCGCGGGCCCGCCGCTTTGACCTTGACTCCGCCCGGGGGCGGGCATACATGGCCTGTGACGCCGAACGAGCCCAGCCCGCCGGCGCCTATCGCACAACGAGAGACAGATGGACGACCACCCTAGTCGTGGCGTCGCCAAGGCCGATCGGGCCGCGGTGACGTCACCGGAACATCACAGAATCGCGCTCGGCTCCGGCCGGGTGGATGGCGTGAGCCGGACCTAGGGTCGGGACGCCGTTCGCCCCATCCGCGCCGCGTGCGGATACGGAGCGAACGATGAACCTCGCTTTTCTCGCCTTTTTCGATCGTCGCCTGCGCGTCACGCCGGGTGCCGTCGTGTCCCCCCGTGCCGAGGCGCTGGCCGCCCTGCCGCGGTTCCGCAACCGTGACCTGCGGCACGATCCCGTCCCGGACCACGAGACGGTGGTGCAGCGCTGGGCCCGCGACCCGGGCACCGGCAAGCTCGCCGCCCAATGGTCCGAGCGCCCGACCGAGCCGACGGCCCCGGCCGCGCCGGTCGACGACCTGGCGGAGCACCGCGCCCGCCGGGCGCCGCGCTACCGCTCGCGCTTCGTCTGGACCGACCGCCGCAGCGCCTGACGGCGTGTCTCTCCGGTTGCAGGTTGGGCGTCACCTCTCCCGCCGGACGCGGGAGAGGTGACGTGGGGCCCCTGCATTGACGGCCTCCGGGACGAGGCGCGCGGCTGGCCTGTGCCCCAGGCGGGCGGGCAAAGCTGGCCCTGGCGGCGGAAGCGCGGTAGAAGGCGCGTTTTCCTGTTACGCTCGAGTCCATGACCCCCTCCGCCCGCATCCAGGCCACGATCGATATCCTCGAGCGTCTCGCCATCGAAAACCGCCCGGCCGATGCCTTGGTCTCGGCCTATTTCCGCACCCGCCGCTTCATCGGCTCGAAGGACCGCAGCGAGGTCGCCGCCCGGGTCTATGCGGTGCTGCGCCACCACGCCCGGCTGGGCTGGTGGCTGGCCCGGGTCGAGGCCGAGGACACGCCACGCAACCGCGTCATCGCCGAGCTGACCCTGTCCGAGGGCGTGGCGGTGAAGGACATGGGCCGGCTGTTCTCCGGCGAGACCTATGCGCCGATTCCCCTGGACGGCCCCGAGGACAGGCTGGTCAAGGCCACCTCCGGCCAGGCGCTGGACGACGAGGCGATGCCGAAGCCGGTGCGGTCCGAGATCCCGGACTGGGCCTCGCCTTCGCTGGAGGCCATGTTCGGCGACCGCTTCGAGGTCGAGGTCAACGCGCTGCTCGACCAGGCGCCGCTCGACCTCCGGGTCAACGAGCTGCGCGCCGACCGCGACGAGGTGCTGAAGACCCTGCTGGCCGGCAAGCTGGACGTCGTGCCGACGCCGCTGTCGCCGGTCGGCATCCGGGTCAAGGGCCGGCCCCAGCTCGGCCGCCACCCGGCCTTCCAGTCCGGGCTGATCGAGGTGCAGGACGAAGGCTCGCAGCTGATCGCGCTCCTGGTCGACGCCCGGCCGGGCCAGCAGGTGGTGGATTTCTGCTCCGGCGCCGGCGGCAAGGCGCTGGCCCTGGCGGCGCGGATGCGCGGCAAGGGCCGGGTCGTCGCCTGCGACGTGTCCAAGGGCCGGCTCGACCGCGGCAAGGAACGGCTGCGCCGCGCCGGCATCGACAATGTCGAGCCGCGCCTGTTGGAGAACGAGCGTGACCGCTGGGTGAAGAAGCAGCGCGGCAAGTTCGACCGCGTGCTGGTCGACGTGCCGTGCACCGGCACCGGCGCTTGGCGCCGCAACCCGGATGCGCGCTGGCGGCCGATGGACCTGGAGCGCCTGCTCGGCGTCCAGCGCGAGATCCTGGACAGCGCCGCCCGCCTGGCCAAGCCGGATGGCGGCCGCGTGATCTACGCCACCTGCTCGCTGCTGCGCGAGGAGAACGAGGCCCAGGTCGAAGGCTTCCTGGCGACCCATCCCGACTACCATCTGCTGCCGATCGAGACGATCTGGGACGAGGTGGTGGGCACCGGCCCGGCGCCGACCACCGGCATGCTGCGGCTGTCGCCCGCGGCCAACGGCACCGACGGCTTCTTCGTCGCGGTGATGGAGCGCGGCACCAGCGCCGGAGCGGCGGCCGACATATCGGCGCCCGTCGACCCGGAATGATCCGACGGGCCGGGGTCGCGGATGCGGCCGCGATCGCCGCGATCCACGTCCAGGCCTGGCAGGAGAGCTATCGCGGGCTGATCCCCGACGACTACCTGAACCGGCTCGGCGTCGCCGAACGCACCCGCAGCCATGCGCGCTGGCTGGAGAAGGAGGGGCGGGGGGCGAGCTTCCTGGCGCTCGACGGCCGCCGCCCGGTCGGCTTCGTCCAGTGCGGTCCGGCCCGCGGCGCGCCGCATCCCGGCTGGGGCGAGGTCTACGCCCTCTACCTGCTCGAGGAGGCCAAGGGCCTGGGCCATGGCCGCGCCCTGATGGTGGCCGCGGCCGACCATCTGGCGGAGCAGGGGTGGACGCCCTTCCTGCTGTGGGTCCTCACCGCGAATTTCCGCGCCTTCGGCTTCTACCGCCATCTCGGCGGCGCCGTCTTCGCCGAGAAGATGGAACGCTTCGGCGGCTCCACCCTGGCCGAGAGCGGCTTCCGCTTCGACGGCCGGATCCCGGGCGCGCTGGACGGCTGAGGGCCGATGCCGAGTGTCTGGCCGAGTGTCTGGGCCATCCTGGCGCTGTATCTGCTGGCGATCAGCGTCGTCGCCTTTGCCGCCTTCGCCTGGGACAAAAGCTGCGCCAGGGCCGGCCGGCGCCGGATTCCGGAGCGGACGCTGCTGACCCTGGCGCTGGCCGGCGGCACGCCCGGCGCCGTCGCCGGCCAGCGGCTGCTGCGCCACAAGACGCAGAAGCAGCCGTTCCGCTCGCGCCTCAGGTGGATCGCCATCGCCCAGGCGCTGCTGGTCGTGGCGCTATGCGCGCTGGCCATACTTTAGCGCCCTGCCTCCATCTTCGCGCATGGACGCCTCGCGCCGGGCGCGGGCGCCATCGCTTGTCGTACGGGCGGCGGACGTATAAATCTCCGTCTCACCGCCCGACCCCGGAGTTGCCATGACCGCCCCGACCGCCAAGCCGTCGCCGGACCGCGTTCTCATTCTCGATTTCGGCAGCCAGGTCACCCAGCTGATCGCCCGCCGGGTGCGTGAATCCGGCGTCTACTGCGAGATCTGGCCGTTCAACCAGGCCGGCGACGACCGCATCAAGGCCTTCGACCCGCGCGGCATCATCCTGTCGGGCAGCCCGGCCTCGGTCACCGAGGCGGCCTCGCCCCGCGCGCCGCAGCTGGTGTTCGAGCTCGGCATTCCGGTGCTCGGCATCTGCTACGGCCAGCAGACCATGTGCGAGCAACTCGGCGGCGCGGTCGAGGCGGGACACCATCGCGAGTTCGGCCGCGCCTGGCTGGATGTGCGCGAGAACTGCACCCTGTTCGACGGCGCCTGGGCGCTCGGCGCGCGCGAGCAGGTGTGGATGAGCCATGGCGACCGGGTCACCCGGCTGCCGGACGGCTTCCGCATCGTCGCCACCAGCGAGAACGCGCCCTTCGCCGCCATCGCCGACGACACCAGGCGCTTCTACGGCGTGCAGTTCCACCCCGAGGTGGTGCACACGCCGCATGGCGCGGCGCTGCTGCGCAACTTCACCCACCATGTCTGCGGCTGCACCGGCCTGTGGACCATGGCCGCCTTCCGCGACCAGGAGATCGCCAAGATCCGCGCCCAGGTCGGCACCGGAAAAGTCATCTGCGGCCTGTCCGGCGGCGTCGACAGCGCGGTGGCGGCGGTGCTGATCCATGAGGCGATCGGCGAGCAGCTGACCTGCATCTTCGTCGACACCGGGCTGATGCGCACCGGCGAGGCGGAGCAGGTGGTGTCGCTGTTCCGCGGCCATTTCAACATCCCGCTGATCCATGTCGATGCGTCGGAAATGTTCCTCGGCCGGCTCGAGGGCGTCAGCGACCCCGAGCAGAAGCGCAAGACCATCGGCGCCGCCTTCGTCGAGGTGTTCGACGCCGAGGCGGAGAAGATCGACGGCGCCCGCTTCCTGGCCCAGGGCACCCTCTACCCCGACGTGATCGAGAGCGTGTCCTTCACCGGCGGCCCGTCGGTGACGATCAAGAGCCATCACAATGTCGGCGGCCTGCCGGACCGGATGAAGCTGGCGCTGGTCGAGCCGCTGCGCGAGCTGTTCAAGGACGAGGTCCGGGTGCTGGGGCGCGAGCTCGGCCTGCCCGAGGATTTCGTGGGCCGCCACCCCTTCCCGGGGCCGGGGCTGGGCATCCGCATCCCCGGCGAGATCCGCCGCGACATGCTGGAGATCCTGCGCAAGGCCGATGTGATCTATCTCGAGGAGATCCGCCGCGCCGGCCTGTACGACGCGATCTGGCAGGCCTTCGCCGTGCTGCTGCCGGTGCGCACGGTGGGCGTGATGGGCGACGGCCGCACCTACGACTTCGTCTGCGCGCTCCGGGCCGTGACCTCGACCGACGGCATGACCGCCGACTACTACCCGTTCGACCACGAATTCCTGGGCCGGGTCTCGACCCGCATCGTCAACGAGGTCCGCGGCATCAACCGCGTCGTCTACGACATCACCTCGAAGCCGCCCGGGACGATCGAATGGGAGTGAAGGGGAATCGATGTGTCCCGGCCGAGAAGGCAATATCCATCTCTACGGCGATGGTTGCTTAAGCTCCATGTCGACCTGCTAACGATAGATGGCGTCATCGATCCGTTTGCCGCCGCTTATCCAGCCGAGTTGAGTACCTTTGAGCGCCTCGTTCTGACCCTGGAGGATCGTCGATTCTTCAAACATATGGGGATCGATTGGCGGCGACTTGTCCGCGAAGGGTGCAGAGCAGTCGCTTTCCAAAAGCACGGCGGCGCAAGCACAATCGACATGCAGCTCGTGCGAACTGCGACAGGCTATCGGGACCGGAAAATCCGGCGGAAATTACACGAAGCGCTTCTCGCCTACATTATCCAGCATCGATATTCGAAGCTCGAAATACTCCGATCATATTTGCGAATCGCTTATTTCGGAACTGGCATGAAAGGTAGCGAGGCGGCTGCCTATCGACTTTACAATATGCATCCGACACAATTGAACGTTGATCAGGCCGCGAGCGTCGCCGCGATGCTGGTTTTTCCGCGTCCTCGCGATCCTGGCGAGGGTTGGACGCGCAAGCATTTACGAAGGGCGAATTACATAAAAGCGGTCTACGCGCGATACAAAGAGCGCTTTGACAAGATCGAGGAAAGAATATTCTCCTAGACTTGATTCCGAGTAGGGAAGTCGCCGACCGAAGTAAATTTCCTCGCGTCGATGTTCGACGATGTCGGTCAGATCGCGCAAAAATGCATACGTTGCGGCCTGTACGCTGTTGAGCCGGGCTTTCGGCTCGATCAAATCGGACCAGTTAGGAGACGCGCCGCTCGCCCGCTCCCGCAGCACCTGTTCGATTGATTGGCCAGCATGATAAAAGCGCTGGTGAACTTCCCGCTCGAAGCGAAGAGTGCGGCTGTAATCGACAGCCAGCCTGATCCGTAGATAGATTGAATTGAGTGCTCCATTCCATATGAAAAGCTGCTCTCGATAGGTTGTCAGCGCTTCGTTGCTGTCCTGGCTGGAGTTTGGCGCCAACGAGCCGATGAGGCGGCGCATGGCGTTGTGCCGATCTGCCGACTTGGTTGAAATTTCCTCCAAAAGCTTTTTCAGCTCTTCCAGTTCTGCTTGGTACCCGAGTTGGCGTTGCTGCGCGCGCCACACCCCGAGCTGCCATCGCTGCACCAGGAAGTTTCCGACGATGCCGGTAACGATTGCGCCTACAAGTATGGGCCAGATAGCAGCCATCTTCAGTTATCCGAACTAGGTGCGGGTTGAGGATAGCTGACCCCGCGCAAATAGTCAGTGTTGAATGCCGATTTCGTTTAATGCCAATGCCTTATCGGTTAGGATCACGCGGGTCTCGACCCGCATCGTCAACGAGGTTCGCGACATCAACCGCGTAGTCTACGACATCACCTTGAAGCCGCCCGGGACGATCGATTGGGAGTGAGGGGGCAACCGACGGCGACAGCATAGTTGGGGCGGCGAATTTCGCTGCCGTGCTGCTGCTCTGTCGATCCCTTCGTCACTGGCTCGGAAGCTCTTCTATGTCCGCGTTCTCGGGTCGCTTGCAGAACCGATCTGCGCGCAATCCTCGGAGTATGCAAAGTGCCTTCGGTGGGAGGGATATGGCGTAGAATGGCGTGCAAATTGGCGGATCTGGTTTGCGCCCATCCTCGCCGTTCCCGGGCAAAGTGAGCCGTTCCCAAACCGACAGACATAACTTCAGAATGTTGATTTCGAGGGCCGGACGAAGATGTTCGTCTCGCTATTCCAGATACGGCGTCAGCACATCTTCGATCCATTTCATGAATGCGCGGACTCGGCGCGACAGATTACTCCGATGGGCTACGACGAGGGACACGTCGAGCGCCCGGCGACGAGAATCGGGTATGATCTCCACAAGCGCTCCACTCTCCAAGTATCGGCCAATCCCTAGGAGCGGCGCCTGAATCAGGCCAAGGCCGGCGAGGGCAGCGGCTTCGTAGGTCTGCGCGCTGTTGACGTGTAGCGCCCCTGGCAACCGAAGCGTCGCGTAGCTGTCGCCGTCCGGATATTCCCATCCATAGGGTCTTGCGCCCAGCACCGCCGAAAAATGAATTGTCCGATGTTCCTGACGCTCGAGATCTTCCAGCGATCGAGGGACGCCATAGCGCGCCAGATAGGTGGGACTGGCAGCGTTGACCATGCGCAACTTGCCCAGCGGGCGGGCAATCAGCGTCTCGTCCCTGATAGGTCCCAGCCGCAATACACAGTCGAAGCCCTCTTGAACCAGATCGACTTGCCGATCCGTGCTCGACACCTCCAGCTCCAACTCCGGGTGAGCCGCCATGAAATCCGGCAAGGCCGGCACGACCGTTGAGCGCGCCACCTCGGTCGGAAGATCGACCCGTAAACGCCCGCGGAGCGCCACGCGATCGCCTGCGAACATCGAATGCAGGTCATCGACTTCGGCAAGCAGATCGCGAGCGCGGGCATGGAAGACCCGTCCGTCCTCCGTCAACTGCACGCTGCGCGTCGTCCGGTGCAGGAGTCTGACACCGACGTCTTCTTCCAGCTTCCGGACCGCCGTCGAGGCCCGTCCCTTCCGAATGCCCAGGCTATCGGCTGCACGGGTGAAGCTCCCCATTTCCGCGACCGTTACGAAAATGAGGATGGGTTCGAGATTCTGCATTTTCGGGCCTCGGCATTGTTCACCGTAGAGAGAACAGTGAGTTCACTTCTTCGGTGTTTATCATATTCCATAGGCACAGTAAGCAGTGCGCCTCGAAGGCAGTAACCCTTCGGAGAACCACAAATGTCTGAAACGATGAACCCACATCAGGCGCCTGACGCCATGACCTTGCATCGCGCCCTGTGGGCCGGCCGAATCATGAGCGCGTTTGTCGTCATCGCTCTGGTGGCAGACGGCACTATTCAGCTTTTTGCGCCGGCGCAGATCGCCAGCATGTTGCAGGAAACCGGGTTCGCGATGGACCTGACCCATGTCGTGGGTCCGATCATCCTCGCCTGCGCCATCCTTTACGCGATCCCGGCCACCGCCGTCCTCGGCGCGATCCTGGTGACGGGCTTTCTGGGAGGCGCCATCTGCGCCCATGTCCGCATCGGTGAGTTGGGGTCTCCGCCGGAAATCGTTTCCCTGCTTCTGGGGGCGCTGACATGGGGCGGCCTCTACGCGCGCGATCCCCGTATCCGGGCTCTTCTGCCGCTCAACCGTTGAACCAACTGGGGCAGTGCGCTGTCCCTCAAGATCAGGTGAAAACACATGTTTCTAGTAATGGGAATCACGGGAAAAGTCGGCGGCTCGACGGCACGGCATTTGCTGGCGCAAGGCAAAAAGGTCCGTGCGCTGGTCCGCGACCGCGCGAAGGGGGCAAGCTGGACGGACCAGGGCGTGGAACTGGTCGACGGCGATTGGAACGATGCGGCCGCCATCGAGCGGGCGCTCAAGGGCGTCGACGGCGCGTTCGTCATGTTGCCCGCTGTCTGGGCGCCGTCGCCCGATTTCAAAGAAGCAAAGGGTGTGATTGCAAGCTATGTCGAGGCGCTCACCAGGGCCGCGCCGCCGCGGGTGGTCGCGCTCTCGTCGATGGGGGCAAACAGGACCAGCGGATTGGGGATGATCACGGCGCTGTCGCTGCTGGAGCAGGGCTTTCGCGACCTGGCATCGCCAATCGCCTTCGTGCGCGCCGGCGGGTTCTTCGAGAACTTCCTTTACGGCCTGCACGTCGCCCAGGGCGGCACGCTGCCCGTCTACTACACTCCGACCAACCGGAAATCGACGATGGTCGCAACCAACGACATCGGCGCTGAAGTGGCGACGCTGCTGATCGGGCCGGCGTGGTCGGGGAGCCGCATCGTCGAGCTAGGCTCGATGGTCAGCGCGGATGAAGTCGCGGCTCAGTTGGGCGAAGTCGTGCAGCGCGACGTCAAGGCGTTTGCCGTCCCACGGGCCGGGTGGCCAGCAGCGTTGGAGCAACTCGGCATTCCGAAGGGCCAGACCGGACCGGCCGAAGCGATGTTCGAGGCCGTCAACGCGGGCTGGATGGACCTTGGCGTCAGGGACACGGAGCACGTAGCGGGTACGACGTCCGCACGCGATGTATTCGAGGCTGCACAGAACGCCGCCAAGGTGTAGGGCTCGGGCACGAGAGGAACCGCGTGCGGCGCATCGCGCAGACTCTTGCGAGCCGTGACGGTTCTTTTTTGCCGACGGGGCCGATCGTGAAGGCGCACCGCTCCGTCGGGCGTCTCCCCGCTCTTCGAACGGCGCCCATGCGCCGTCAGGCCCACCCCAACCTTCGCGACGCTGTGGCCTTCAGATATCCGGTCGCGCGAAGTCGGCGCCGGGACCTGTCAGGGCTTCACGAACCGATAGGCGAAGCGATCGGTCTCGCCCTTGATCGACGGATCGAACACCTTGATCGCGTGCGGATCGTCCTCGTTCGCGAGCATGGTGCTTTCCGCGTCCAGCACGAAGCCGGCCGCCTCCACCTCCTCGCGGACGGAGGCAGGGTCGATCCGATGCAGCGACTGGGTGTCGCCCGTGCCCGACCCAGCGGCGGCGGCGTGGTCGACGATGACGTAGAACCCACCCGGCTTCAGCCGCTCGTAGACGGCTCGATTGAAGTCGGCCGCCGTCGCGCCCTTGTCCTGGATCAGCGCGGTGTGGAGATCGTGGTAGAACAGGTGCAGCCACAGGACATCCGCTGGTTGCGTGGCCTCCGGCATCGCCACGAGGTCCGCCGAGACGGCTTCGACGTTGGCTCGGCCCGGCTCCTTCGCAAGCGTCCGCATGCGGCCGACCGGATCGTTCTTGAAGTGGGCGACTTCGGCCGGCACGAAGCTGTAGACCCGTCCTTCGGGGCCCACGATGTCGGAGAAGAGACGGGTCCAGTCGCCGTCGCCCGGGTAAACGTCGATGACGGTGGAGCCCGCATCGACGCGTGCGAACCGGATCAATTCGGATAGCTTGGATTGGTCGTACATCGAAATCTCCCTTGCGGTTGGGCATGCGGCGAGCGGGCGGCGTGCGAGGAGGGCAATCCACGTCTGATCCACCGTCTACCCCGACCCGATGGCTATAGAGGGCCGGCGCTACCCAGGCTCGGACGCGTCTATCTGGGAGGCCCGGGCCAGTGCTTGCGTGTCGACATACTCCCGGATGTTGGTCAGTCTGCCGTCCCGGACCGTGATGGCGAAGATCCAGTCGTCCTCGAACGTCTTGTTCGTGGCTTTGATCTTTCCCCTCGCGAAGCCGACGACGAGGACCCGGTCTCCTTGCGCCACGAACTCCCGGGGTTCCGTGGACGTCTCTATCGACTTGGATGCCGTCTCAAGCAAATCCGCCAGCCCGGCGTGTCCGTGACGCGTTCCGGCCAGCGGCCAGTCTTCGCCCGGAATGATCCACTCGATGTCTTCGGCGACCAGCGCCAGCAGAGCCTCCCTGTCGCCTCGGCCGATCGCGGCGAAGAAGTCCTTCACGGTCTGGATGTTCTTCTCAATGCTCATGGGAATTTCTCCATCTCGCACGGATCGGATCGCCCTCGACCCGATCCGTGCATCGTGGCCCTGCCGGTGAGCCCATCGTATTCATCAGTCGAACTTGACCAAGTCCTTGAAGATCAGCCGACCCCAGCTATTTCCGCGCGCCTGGACCAGCAGCCCGCCTTCCGAAAGCCCGCCAAGTTTGATCGGCGAGAAACCGAGATTTTCCGCAAGTGCGCCAATCTCATCTGCCGCGCCGTCATCGTCGCTCGCCAGGAACACGACTCTCCTGCCCCCATGTACCGCCGGATCTTGGTCAAGTGTGGCAGCACCCAAATGGTTGAAGCCCTTGACCAGCTTGGCGCCCGTGAAGGCCCGCGCCACGTTCTTGGCGGAGGATTGGTCCACCAGCTCGTCGGGTGACACGCCGTAGGCATTGGTCACATCGACGATCGTCTTCCCCTGCCAGGTGGGGAGCGCCTTCGCGACGTCCGGGTGCGCCTCGAAACGGACGGCCAAAAAGATGACGTCCGCCTTGACGGCTTCGGCCAGTGTTTTGGGAATGATCGTGGGTCCGATCGCGGCCGCGTCGGCTGCAAAGCTTTCCGGGTCGCGCGTGGTGGCCACGGACACCTCGATGCCCTTGCGGGCAAATGCCTTGGCGAGGGCTCGGCCAATCTTGCCGAAGCCGATGATTGCGCAGCTCATAATGGTTATCCGATCTCTTGTGACGCCGGGGTCAGACCTGGGCCATGCCTCCATCGACGGCGAGATCCACGCCGGTGATGTAAGAGCTTTCGTCAGAAGCAAGGAACGTGACGGCATTCGCGATTTCTTCTGGCTTACCTCTGCGACCCATCGGGACCTGCGAAGCAAATTGGGCGGCCGCCTGTTCAGCTTGCTCGGGGGTAAGGCCCGTCGTCGTCTCCAACGCCGGGGTCTCGGTGGGTCCGGGGCTCATTGAATTCACGCGGATTTTGCGATCCTTCAGCTCCAGTGTCCAAGCGCGCGCGAAGCTTCGCACCGCGGCCTTACTCGCGGCGTAGGTGCTGAATCCTGGCAGCCCCAACACGTTGGAGACCGAGGAGGTCAGGATGATCGAACCGCCGTCTTTGAAGAGCGGAAGCGCCTTCTGGACCGTAAAGAACAGCCCCTTCACATTCACATCGAAGGTCTGGTCGAAATGGGCCTCAGTCGCCGCCGCGAGCGGTGCGATCGTCCCCGCGCCTGCGTTCGCGAAGAGAATGTCGATGTGACCATGTTTCTCCTTCACGACGGCATAGAGCCGGTCCAGATCCTCCAAGCGCGACACGTCGCCCACGACCGTCGTAACGTTTCCCGCAATGGAGGCTGCGGCCTCTTTCAGCTCCTTCTCTCGTCGGCCGGTGATCACGACGTGCGCGCCTTCTGCCACGAAGCGCTTGGCTGTGGCCAACCCGATCCCGCTGCTTCCGCCGGTGATGACAGCGACTTTGCCTTCAAGTTTTTTCATGATGTTCTATCCTTCGTTGTGTGGCCCAGACGCGGGACCGCGCCGGGGTCAGAGCTGCGCCAGGCCGCCGTCGACGGCGACTTCGCTGGCGGTCATGAAGCTGCTGTCCGACGATGCGAGAAAGGCCGCCACGGCCCCGATCTCCGCCGGATCGGCCATGCGCTGGAGCGGAGTCATCGAGGCGAAGGCCTTCTGGCCCTCCTCGCCCAGCGCTTCCTTCGCGAGTTCGGTCGCCGTCGCCCCGGGCGACAGCACATTCACCCGGATGCCGGTGCCCTTGAGGTCCTCCGCCCAGGTCCGCGCGAGGTTGCGCACTGCCGCCTTGCTCGCGCTGTAGGCGGTGAATGCCGGGGCGCCCGTGGTGCCGGCGCTCGATCCGGTCAGGATGATCGAGCCGCCCTGGCCCATCAGCGGCAGCGCCTTCTGGACCGTGAAGATCGTACCCTTCACATTGGTGTCGAAGGTTTCGTCAATGTGCTCGGCGGTGATCTCGCCGAGCCGAAGCGGGCTTCCCGCCCCGGCATTGGCGAAGACGATGTCGAGGGTTCCACGCTCGGCCTTCACCGCCGCGTAAAGCCGGTCGAGGTCGGCCTCGTCGGAGACCGAGCCCTTCACCGCGCGGGCACTGGGCCCGAGGTCGGCCACGGCGGCGTCGAGCGCTTCCTGCCGGCGGCCGAAGATGAAGACGAAGGCGCCCTCCTCGATGAAGCGCTTTGCCGCGGCGAGGCCGATGCCGGTAGCGCCGCCGGTGATTACGGCGGTCTTTCCATTCAATCTGGTCATGACGTGCATCCTTCCAGGCTTTCGCCTTGATCATTGGGGGGACGCCCCCGAGCACCTCAACGTGGGTACGCTGAGGTCAGGCGTTGAGCGCGGAAGCGCGCACATCGGTGGTGCGAAATCGATCCGGTAGTCTGCTAACACCAGCCGCGACGATAAGTGCCCGCCGTTCGGAATTGGGCCGTGCTGGTCGACCTGTGCCACGATGACCGTCCGTACGGCTGCACGATGAGTTAAGGCTTGGAGAACGCGCCGCGCGGTGCAAGGTTGCACCATGATCGACTGGGATGACGTTCGCTACTTTCTTGCCGTCGCGCGCGGAGGCTCGGTGCGGGCCGCCGCCCAGCGCCTCGGGGTGAATCACTCGACCGTGCTGCGGCGCGTCGCCCAGCTCGAGGAGCGCCTCGGGGCGCAGATGTTCGAGAAGCTGCCTTCGGGCTACCGCCTGACGGCTGCGGGCGAGGAGGTCCTCGAGCTCGCGAACCAGATGGAAGCGTCGTCGCTCCAGCTGGAGACGCGGGTCTTCGGGCGCGACCAGAGCGTGCGCGGGCTTCTGCGGGTGACGCTGGCGCCGCCCCTCGCGACACACCTGCTCATGCCGGACTTCGCCGATTTCGCGCGTCTGCATCCGGACATCGAGATGGAAATCCTGTCGTCCGGCGAGCTGGCAAACCTGACCAACCGAGAGGCCGACGTCGCGATCCGCGTCGTCTACGACCGCAAAACCCTGCCGCTCAATCTTCACGGCCTGAAGGGACCGGAGCTGTTCGGCGGTGTCTACATGTCCCGCGCTCGGCTGGCCGCGTGGCGTGCGGGTGCGCCGGATCCCATCCGGTGGATCGTCATAAGCATGCATGGCATCCCGGACTGGGCCCGCGAGGGCGAGGTTCGCACCACAGGGGTTCCGTTCAGGACCACGGACGGCGAGGCGCAGATCGTGGCAGCCCGGCAAGGGCTCGGGATGACGATACTGCCGTGCTTCGTCGGAGATGCCGACCCCCTGCTGGTGAGGGTGCCGGGCACCGGCCTGTACATGCATGGAACGCTCTGGCTTCTCACGCAGGGGGAGACACGCAAGACGAAGCGCGTGCGGCTCTTCACCGAGTTCGTATCCCGCAGGCTCGCCGTGTACGCGCCGCTTCTCACGGGGCTGTCCATATCGCGCGATTGATGCGCGGCAGGGAGCCGATGGCGGAGTACCCCGCGGGGCCTTTCTCGCTGCCATCCTGATAGGGCATCATCAGGACACGTGCGCGGCTCGACTTCTGGCGCAAAGCTCGGCTGCGGCAACTGGCATCGGTAAGACGATGCCACTTCGGCATCAATTCACGCCGTATCGGCATTGGCCTCGCCTGATCCTGCTGTCTATCGTGACAAGCAATCTCGGCAAACTGCCCGAAAAGAGAAGACCGACAGGATAAACTCCTGTCGGCCGATATAAATCAAATGGGGAGACGCTTGATGGAGACGCTGAGTCGGCGTTCGGCGATTTCGCTTGCCCTGGCAACCCCGCTGTTGACTGTGAAATGGAGGCCGGCCGCGGCCGCCGCGCTGCCGGATTACTATCCTGCCGATTATTCCGGCGTGATCGAAGCCTCCAAGGCCGAGAGCGGCATCCTGGTCTACTCCAATGTCGGCGAGATGAACTGGCGCCCGGTGCTGCAGCAGTTCAGTGCGCTGTATCCCTGGATCAAGGTGCAGACGCTCGACCTCAGCAGCAACGAGGTCTTCGAGCGCTATTACGCCGAGCAGGCGACCGGCAAGAGCGCGGTCGACATGGTCGTGTCGCACAGCGCCGCGACCTGGCTCGACTTCGTCGACAAGGGCAATGCCGAACCCTTCCAGTCTGCCGAGGACAGCCATCTGCCGGACTGGTCCCGGCCGGCGCCGAACATCTACACCATCTCGGTCGATCCCTACGTCATTGCCTACAACAAGCTGCTGCTGCCGGAAGCGCAGTGGCCGAAGTCGATCGGCGACATCGTCAAGCTGGTGAAGGACAATCCGGGCCAGTTCGACCGCAAGATCGCCACCGGCCAGCCGATGGCCAGCGCGGCCAGCCAGAACATGATGGCCCACTACGTCAACGCGGTCGGCGAAGAGCGCGCGCTGGCGGAATTCTCGGCCCTCGGCCCGATCTCCGACCTGTACCGCTCGGCCGGCCCGATCATGGAGAAGATCACCACCGGCGAGTACCTGATCGGCTACCGCCTGTCGGGCATCCAGCTGTTCCCGCTGATCGCCGACCCGACGCGGGCCAGCGTGCTCGGCTGGGCGTTCCCGGCCGACGGCACGCTCATGCTGATGCGCCACATCGCCATGGCGAAGACGGTCAAGAACCGCAATTCGACCCGGCTGCTGATCGATTTCGTCCTGTCGCGGGACGGGCAGGTGGCCCTGGCCTCCGGCGGGCTGATGCCCTACCGCAGCGATGTCAGCCTGCCGGACGGGCCGAACGGCTACACCTACCAGAAGATCGCCCAGCAGATAGGCGAGAAGAACATCATCCGCACCACCTTCGAGCCCCGGCTGCTGCGCCCGCCGCAGGAGCTGGTCGACAAGGTGAACGCCGCCTACAAGGTCCAGGGCTGAGCGGCGGGGCCCGGTCGTCATGGCACAGGCTCGACCGGCAGGCGCCGGCTATAGCGGGGCGCCAGGCTTCGGCACGCATCGCGACACCCCGGTGGCCCGGCTCTGGCGCTTCTGGCGCAACCGGCTGCCGCTGGTGGTGCGCTGGGCCATCGCCCTGTTCCTGCTGGCGCTGCTGATCTCCCCGATGCTGCCGCTGCTGTACCAGGCCTTCATCGACCGTCCGCTCTACGAGGACGGCCAGGTCTGGACGCTGCAGAACTTCCGGGAGCTCGTCTCCGACCCCAACTTCCAGTCGGCCTGCGTCAACACGCTGTGGTTCGCGATTCTCGGCACCGCGATCTCGACCACCACCGGCTTCATCGTGGCCCTGGCGCTGGAACGGTTCGACCTGCCGTTCCGCCGCACGCTGAAGATCCTGTTCCTGTCGCCGATCTTCATCTCGGCGCTGATCCTCGCCTTCTCCTGGTCGATGCTGTACGGGCCCAGCGGCTATGCCGCGATCCTGCTCAAGGCGTCGCTCGGGGTCAGCCTGCCGAACCTCAACTCGCTGGTCGGGATGAGCGTGCTGGCCGGGGTGTCCGCGGCGCCGATCAGCTACCTGTTCTTCGCCTCGGCGATGCGGAACATCCCGCCGACGCTGGAGGACGCGGCGCGGACCGCCGGCGCCACACCGCTGCGGGCGGTGCTCGGCGTCGTCCTGCCGCTGATGCGGCCGTCGCTGATCTACTGCATCCTGCTCAACCTCGTCATGAAGTTCGACCAGCTCGCCGTGCCGCTGGTGGTGGGCGAGCCTGCGCGGATCAAGGTGCTGGCGACCTATCTCTACGAGAAGGGGCTGCAGACTCAGTCCGACTACGGCATCGTCAGCGCCACCGCGGTGGTGATGCTGGTCGTGGTCCAGGTCGTGATCGCGCTGCAGAAATATGCGCTGGGCGACGTCCGGCGCTACACCACGATCGGCGGCCGCAGCATGAAGCGCGGCATGATCCGGCTGGGCGCCGCCGGCTGGGCCGTCTCCGGCGCGCTGCTGGCCTACACGCTGCTGACCACCGGCATCCCCAGCGCCTTCCTGATCCTGCGCTCCTTCTGCTCCTTCATGTCGCCGCTGATCCCGATCAGCCAGGTGCTGACGCTGGACAATTTCCGGCTGGTGCTGGGCTACGACGCCTATGTCCGCAGCATCATCAACACCATCATCATCGCCACGGTCGGCGGCTTCGGCGCCCTGGTCCTGACCTTCGCCTCCAGCGTCGTCGCCTACCGCTCGCCGCCGCTGCTGCGCCGGGTGGTCGAGCAGACGGCCTTCATCCCGCGCGCCATCCCCGGCATGGTGGTCGGCATCGGCATCTTCTACGCGGCGGTGATCCTGCCCGGCGGCGGCTACCTGCGCGGCAGCCTGGCGATCCTGATGATCGCCTTCACCATCCGCTACTTCTCGGGCGGCTTCGCCGTGCTGGGGCCGTCCTTCCACCAGATCGGCCAGGATCTCGAACGCGCGGTCCGGGTGGCGGGCGGCGGCGAGATGCGCTCGATCTGGGCGGTCACCATCCCGCTGCTGCGCCCGGCGCTGGTCGGCTGCTTCCTGCTGTACTTCGTGCAGTTCTTCAAGGAATACGCGGCCGCATCCTTCCTGTTCGGGCCCGACACGGCGGTGGTCGGCACCACGATGCTGCAGCTCGACCTGATGGGCAATCTCGGCCCCGTCGCCGCGCTGTCGGTCATCGTCCTGGCCCTGACGCTGCCGATCGCGGTGCTGGTCTATGCCAAGGATTGAAGGGGGCCAGGGATTGAACGCGATCACCCGGATGGACATCGCCGTCGGCCTTTCCGGCATCAGCAAGTCGTTCGGCAGCCTGACGGTGCTGGACGACGTCACCCTGACGGTCGCCGAAGGCTCGTTCACCTCGCTGCTCGGCCCCAGCGGCTGCGGCAAGACCACGCTGCTCAACATCATCGGCGGCCTCGACCGGCCGACCGCCGGCGAGATCCGGTTCGGCAGCGACCCGATCTATTCCGACCGGCAGGGCATCAACGTCCCGACCGAGCGCCGCAACATCGGCTACGTGTTCCAGAGCTATGCGCTGTGGCCGCACATGACCGTGCTGCAGAATGTCGGCTACGCCCTGAAGATCCGACGGGCGCCGGCCGCCGAGCGCCAGCAGCGGTCGCGCGAGATGCTGGAGAAGCTGGAGCTCGGCGCACTCGCCGACCGCTATCCCTTCCAGCTGTCCGGCGGCCAGCAGCAGCGCGTCGCCATCGCCCGGTCCCTGGTCTACCGCCCGCGCCTGCTGCTGCTGGACGAGCCGCTGTCCAACCTCGACGCCCAGCTGCGGGAGCGCGCGCGGGCCTGGCTGCGCTCGGTGCATGACAGCTTCGGCCTGACCACGATCCTGGTGACCCACGACCAGAGCGAGGCGCTGTCGATGAGCGACCAGGTGGTCCTGCTCAGCCGCGGCTCGGTCGAGCAGGTCGGCACCGCCGCCGAGGTCTATGAGCGGCCCCGCACCGCGCATGTCGCGGAATTCGTCGGCGGCGCCAACCTGATCCCCGGCCGCATCGGCGCCTCCGGCACCGAAGTGATGACCGAGGCCGGCATCACCGTGGCCGCCCGCACGACCTCGGCCCTGGCCGAGGGCACGCCGATCTGCGTCGCCATCCGGCCGCAGAAGATCCGGCTGCTGGCGCCCGGCGACGCGGCGGAGGGGGCGGGGACGGTGCTGCCCTTCACGCCCGGGACGGTGCTGTACCAGGGTTCCAGCTTCGAGATCACCGGGTCCACGCCGCTGGGCGACCTGCGGGTGCTGGCCGACCGCGCGCCGCCGGCCCAGGACGCCCGAGTCCTGCTGCCGGCGGAAGACTGCCTCTGCGTCAACCCCTGAGGGGCGAGCATGATGATGAAGATCGCCACCGTCGAACCGCTGCCGATCGGCCGCTACCTCTATGTCCGGATCACCACCGAATCCGGCCTGGTCGGGATCGGCGAATCCGGGGCCTGGGGGCATCTGGAGGCCAGCGCCGCGGCCATCGCCAAATTCGGCGCCTACCTGGTCGGCCGGGATGCGCGGCCGATCGAGCATCACTGGAACGTGATGCACCGCTCGCACCACTTCACCGGCGCGGCGATCACCGGCGCGATCTCGGCGATCGACATCGCGCTGTGGGACCTCAAGGGCAAGCAGCTCGGCGTGCCGGTCCATGAGCTGCTGGGCGGCGCCATGCGCCGGAAGGCCCGGCTCTACGCCCATGTGAAGGGCCGCACCATCGACGAGCAGGCGGCGCATGTCTCCACCCTGCGCAAGGCCGGCTTCACCGCGGTCGGGCATCTCAACCCGCTGCTCGACGAGAACATCGAGGATCCGTATTTCCGCGCCCATGCCCGCAAGATGCGGGACGCGATCCGCAATGTCGCCCGGCTGCGCGAGGCGGCGGGGGAGGACATGGATCTCTGCATCGAGATCCACCGCCGGCTGACGGTGCCGGAGGCGGTGACGCTGGCGCGGGGCATCGAGCCCTACCACCCGATGTTCTTCGAAGACCCGCTGCCGCCGGCCAATCCGGACGCGATGGCCTGGGTGGCCGACCACATCCCGATCCCGATCGCGACGGGCGAGCGCTACACCGGCCTGCACCAGTTCCAGACCCTGCTGGCCCGGCGCGGGGCGCAGTTCCTGCGGCCCTGCATCTGCCTGTGCGGCGGCATCACCGGCGGCCGCAAGATCGCGGCGCTGGCGGAGGCGCACGACGTCCAGATCGTGCCGCACAACCCGCTGTCGCCGGTCAGCCTGGCCGCGTGCCTGCAGCTCGGCGCGGCGATCCCCAACCTGGCGATCCAGGAATACCCGTCGGCCTCGCCCGGCGCGGACGGCTCGGCCCTGCTGCCGGCGCATGACGTGGTGACGGGGCTGGACCAGCCGCAGGACGGCTTCATCCGCATCCCCGACGGCCCCGGCCTGGGCATCGAGCTGGTGCCGGGGGTCGAGCATCGCGAGCCCGTGCGGCCGCGGCCCATCCAAATGCGTCCCCATGTCGACGGCGGTGTCGTCGACCAGTAGCGTCAACCATCCGAGGACCATCCGATGTCAGCCACAGAAGACGCCGCGCCCGGCCGCGGGGCGGCCAAGATCACCCGCGTGTCGACGGCGGACTACCAGTGGAAGCGGGCGCGGCCGATCACCAACGGCCTGCACACCTACACCACCTCCGACATGACCGTGGTCAAGATCGAGACCGATGTGGGGGTGACCGGCTACGGCGTCGGCCGTCCGCGCCCGGGCGAGCGCGAACTGCGGGCCAGCTTCCTCGCGACGCTGGTCGGCCGCGATCCGACGATGACCGAGGCCATCTGGGCCAGCCTGTGGAGCCCGAAGCTGTCCGGGCGGCGCGGCTACGAGACGCGGGCGCTGTCGTCGATCGACCTGGCGCTGTGGGACATCAAGGCCAAGCTGGCCAACATGCCCCTCTACAAGCTGCTGGGCGGCTATCGCACCCGGATCCCGTTCTACATCGCCGGCGGCTACTACTCCGAGGGCAAGGGCTTCAAGGAGCTGCAGCAGGAGGTCGAGTCCTATGTGGCGCTCGGCGCCAAGGCGGTGAAGATGAAGATCGGCGCGGTGCCGATCAAGGAGGACATCGCCCGCATCAAGGCGGTGCGCGAGGCGATCGGCCCGGACGTCAAGCTGCTGATGGACGCGAACTGCGCCTACCGCTACTACGACGCGATCCAGCTCGCGCAGCGGGCCGAGGAGTACGAGCCGTTCTGGTTCGAGGAGCCGGTGCAGCCGGACGACTATGACGGCTTCCGCAAGATCGCGGCGGCGACGTCGATCCCGATTGCGACCGGCGAGAACGAATACACCAAGCACGGCTTCCGCGACCTGATCGCCACCCAGGCGGTCGCCATCCTCAACCCCGATGCGCGCTACATGGGCGGGGTGACGGAGTTCATGAAGGTCGCTGCCATGGCCCAGGCGCATGGCCTGGACATCTGCCCGCATGGCGACCAGCAGGCCCATCTGCACCTGCTGGCGGCGATCCCGAACGCCCGGCTGCTGGAATTCTATCCGAAGAAGGTCAACGCCATGGCGGGCGAGGTCTACCTGCACCCGCCGGCGCTGAACGACGACGGCACGGTCACGGTGTCCGACCTGCCGGGCATCGGCCTCGACCCGAACGAGGAGGCGCTGGCGCCCCACCGCATCGGCTAGACCGGAATGAACTGAGGTCGGGTCACGTCAGTGCATCGGGGCAGGGGCTGGCAGGATGTCGAGCGTCTTCACCTTGCCTCTCCCGCAAGCGAGACCTTGTCAGAAATCCCCTGGATCTTCTCGGCGGCTCGCAACGACATCGGCCGCACTCAAAAATGAGTCCCCCCTCCCCTTGCGGGAGGGGGTAGGGGGAGGGGGTTCTCGATGTCCAGAACCGGCCAGGATTCTGGCAATCTGGCCCCGATGGCGAAGCCTGTCGTTTGCCCATTCGCGCGCGGACGCGCGCAGACCCCTCCCCCTGACCCCCTCCCGCAAGGGGAGGGGGGACAAGAAAGGGGCGGGCTCGGTCTATTCTGAAAAGGTCTCGCAAGCGGGAGAGGCAACGCATTGGTGCGGTCCCTCCCAGCGCGATCTGATCCAAATTCGTCCGGCTCTACTCCGCCTCGGGGTCGAAGCCCTGGCCGGCGGCCCAGTCGCGGGCCAGCAGCCAGAAGGCCTCGGCCTGGGCGCTCTGGCGCGCCCGCGGCCGGAACAGGCGGATCTCGATCGGGATCGGCGGCGTGGCCGGGCCGATGGCGGCCAGCCGGCCCGCCGCCAGGTCGTCGCCGGAGATGCTGCGCGGCAGCCAGGCGGCGCCGCGGCCGTTCCGCACCATGCTGTGCAGGACCGCGGCCAAATGCGAGGTGAAGACCGGCTGCTGGCTGATCTGGCGCCCGTAAACGCCGGAGACGATGCGGCCGAGCCCGGATTCGGCGCTGTAGGCCAGGTAGGGAAGGGTCGCCGGGTCCTGGGCGGCAAGGTCCGGCGCGACCACCAGCTGCAGGGCGTCGTGACCGATGGGCAGGGCCTTGAACAGGGAGGCGTCGAGCCGGTTCGGCACGGCGTGGTGATGGTGGCAGATCAGGAAATGCGCCTGGCCGTTGGCCAGCACCTGCTCACAGCCCTGCATGCTGTCCGAGATCAGCCGCACGCTGCCGACCGCGGCGCTGGGCGCCAGCGAACCCAGCCAGTCCGGGAAGAAGGCGAAGGACAGCGAATGGGTGGCGGCGAAGCGCAGCGCCGTGGCCTCGCTGCTGCCGGCCTCGCGCGCCGCCTCTCGGCCCTGGTGCAGCCGGCGCAGCGTCTCGGTCGCGGCCGGCCGGAACTGGCGGCCGGCCTCGGTCAGCCCGACGCGGTGCGTGGCCCGGTCGAACAGCGGCGTCCCGACCCAATCCTCCAGCGACCGGATGCGGCGGCTGAAGGCCGGCTGGGTGACATGGCGCGCCCGGGCCGCCCGGGAGAAGTTCCCGGTTTCGGCCAGGGCGACGAAGTCCTCGAGCCAGGTCAGCTCCATCGATGATGCCGAACGCACATGGTTTGACGCTCCAACGGCATTGGCCCTCGGCCGGGTCTCTTCGCTACGGTGCCGTCCGAAGGGTTGGTATCCGCAGGCAGCCGGCAGCGGCCGACGCCAAACGGAAGAGAGGATTGCAGGTATGAGGATCGTCGATATCCGCGAGAAGACCGTGTCGATCGCCTCTTCCATCGCCAATGCCTACATCGATTTCTCCAAGATGACGTGCTCCGTGGTGGCCGTCGTGACCGATGTGGTGCGGGACGGGAAGCCGGTGGTCGGGTTCGGCTTCAACTCGAACGGGCGATACGGGCAGGGGGCGCTGATCCGCGAGCGGATGGTGCCCCGCCTGCGCGAGGCGGACCCGGCGGCGCTGGTGGACGAGGGGGCGGACAACCTGGACCCCTTCGCCATCTGGGCCACGATGATGGCGAACGAGAAGCCCGGCGGCCACGGCGAGCGCTCGGTCGCGGTCGGCACCGTCGACATGGCGGTGTGGGACGCCGTCGCCAAGATTGCGGGGCAGCCGCTGTGGCGCCTGCTGGCGGACCGTTACCGCGGCGGGCAGGCCGACGACAAGGTGTGGGTCTACGCGGCCGGCGGCTACTACTACCCCGGCAAGGATCTGACGCAGCTCAAGGACGAGATGCGCAGCTACCGCGACCGCGGCTACCGGGTGGTCAAGATGAAGATCGGCGGCGCCCCCCTGGCCGAGGATCTGCGCCGCATCGAGGCGGTGCTCGGGGTGGTGGGGGAGGGCGGGTGCCTGGCGGTCGACGCCAATGGCCGCTTCGATCTTGCCACCGCCGTCGCCTATGCCCGGGCGCTCGAGCCCTACGGGCTCTACTGGTACGAGGAGGCGGGCGACCCCCTCGACTATGCCCTGCAGAAGGAGCTTTCGGCCGTCTATCCCGGTCGGATGGCGACGGGGGAGAACCTGTTCTCGCACCAGGACGCCCGCAACCTCTTGCGCTATGGCGGCATGAATCCGGAGCAGGATGTGCTGCAGTTCGACTGTGCCCTGTCCTACGGCCTCGTCGAATATCTGCGCACGCTGGACGTGCTCGCCGCGGCGGGCTGGTCCACCCGCCGGGTGGTGCCGCATGGCGGGCACCAGATGTCGCTGAACATCGCGGCCGGCCTGCATCTCGGCGGCAATGAATCCTACCCCGACGTGTTCCAGCCCTTCGGCGGCTTCGCCGACGGGATCGCGGTGGAGGACGGCTTCGTCGGCCTGCCCGACCTGCCCGGGATCGGCTTCGAGGCCAAGCCTGCCCTGTACAAGGTGATGAAGGGGGTGCTCGACGCGTAGCCGTCTCATGGTTTTGCCGAGAACGCGCCTCTCTCGGAAATGCGGGCGAGCAGGCGGTCCCTGGCCGCCGTGACGTGGTCGAAGACAGCCTCGCCCACCGCCGTCGGATCATGGGCCTCGAAGGCCAGGATCATCTTCTCATGCTCGGCGATGACCGCGTCATACACATCCGGGGTGTAGCCGCCGAGACTGTCCGCGACCGTCCGCACCACCCGGGTGCGCCCCTCCAGGATCAGCTCGGCTTCGGGGTTCTTCGCGATCTCGTAGATCCGCTTGTGGAAGACGATGTTCTCCCGCGACGCCACCATCGGCTTTCCGGATCGGATCAGGACACTCAGATCCTCGTGCAGCCGGCGGAGGGTGGCGACCTCGGCGTCCGTGGCCCGCTCGACCGCCCGGTGGGCCAGCATCGACTCGATCCCGACCCGGATGTCGTAGATGTTCCGGATGTACTCCTCGGTGATGGCCTCGATCCGGAAGCCGCGATGGGCCAGCGAGATCAGGATGCCTTCGCCTTCCAGCTGGCGAAGCGCCTCGCGGATCGGCATGTGGCTGACGGCATAGCGCGACGTCAGGGCCTCGATCGTCAGATGCGTCCCCGGGACGAACTGCCCCGACACCAGGTCTCCGATGATGGCGCGCTTGACCCTGAGATAGGTCGGCTCGTTGAGCGGCGCTTCGAGAGCCGGGCTCGCCCAAGGGTCCACAAGTCTTCTCCTGACATCATCTGGCCTCGCCAGATTATCGCAGTCCGGCGTTGACGCGCAAATATATTTGCGCAAATGTATGATCCGACAAAACGAGGCGTCCGGGAGGCGCCGTTGCCAGCGAAGCCTGGCCAAAGAAGTCTGGCCAAAGAAAGTCTGGGAGGAACGTCATGGCTCATTCCGACGATCGCTCGTTCTTCGGTTCACAAGGCGCCTGGTCGCGCCGCAAGCTGCTGCAGGGGGGCGCGCTGGCCGGGCTGGGCGCCCTCGGCCTGTCCCTCACCGGGAGATCGGGCCTCGCCCTGGCGGCGTCGCCGGAGCCGGATGCCGGGCTGGTCGCCGCGGCCAAGGCCGAAGGCACCTTGACCTACTATCACACCACCGCGATCGACCCGACGGCGGTGTGGACCAAGGCCTTCACCGACAAATACGGGATCACGACGCAGAACGTCCGCGGCCCCAGCTATCCCCTGTTCGAGCGCTGGCTGACGGAGGAGCGCGTCGGGCAGCACATCGCCGATCTGGTGCAGATCACCGACACCGTCCTGATCGAATCCGCCCATGGCGAAGGGCTGGTGGCGGACTACGTCCCGGCTTCGGCGGCGGGCATCCGGCCGGAGATGAAGAAGGACGGCGTCTGGTACACGATCTTCGTCAACGCCATGGGGATCGCCTGGAACTCCAGCAAGGTCACGCCGGAGGAGGACAAGCTGATCCGCGAGGGCGGCTGGAACGTCCTGACCGACCCGCGCTGGGCGGGCCGTATCGCCACCGGCACCCCGGCCTCGGGCGGCAGCAGCTACTCCTACGTCTACATGTTCCTGGGCGGGAAGCGGCAGCAGTTCGGGCCGGACTTCTTGGCGAAGATGGCCGCCTTGAAGCCGCAGGTCTACGAGAGCAAATCACCGATGTATGATCGCCTCGCCGCGGGCGAGCACGCCATCGTCGACCAGGCGTCGCAGAGCGACATGGGCGGCTTCTACCTCAAGGGCGCGCCGATCCGCTGGGTGTTCCCGGACCCGACCCCCGCCAATCTGACGGTCCAGACGATTTCGGCCAAGGCCCCGCACCCGAACGCGGCCCGGCTGTTCCAGGACTGGGCCACGAGCGCCGAGGGGCAGGCGGCCTGGTTCAAGGTCGCAGGCGTCGCTTCGGCCCGGGCGGACACCGTCGATCCCCGCAAGGCGGCGAAGGCCGACTGGTACAAGGAAGACTGGTACGCGGATCCCAAGGACCTCTACATCGACTATCTGAACGACCCCGGCTACGTCGATCCCGCGAAGCCGATCATCGCCGAGTGGAACCAGATCTTCGGCCGCTGAGGCGCGCGATGACCGTCTCCGCGACCGCGCCCGTGCTGAAGACCGAGGACCATCCGGCCGGCTACGCTGCGATGCGCCGCCGCCGGCGCGGCCTGATGCTTCCGCTCGCTCTCGGGCTCCTCCTCACGGTGCTGGTCCTGGTTCCGATCGCGCTGATGTTCGTCGGCGCGGTCAGAACCGGGACCTTCGTGGATCCGCGGGCGCAGTTCTCGCTGCGCAGCCTCGCCGCGGTCTACACGACGCTGCCCTACCTCAAGACCCTCGCGGTCACCGTCGGGGCATCGCTTCTGGTGTCCCTGGTCGCCTGCGTCATCGGCATCGCCCTGGCCTGGCTGCTCGCCAGGACAGATCTGCCCGCCAAGGGGGTGATGGAGAACGCGGTCATCGCCCCCCTCTACCTGTCGCCATTCGTCGGGGCGCTGGCGTGGCTCATCCTGGCGTCGCCGAATGCCGGCCTGCTGAACGTGCTCGCCCGCGATCTGCTCGGCGTCACCGGATCCATGATCAACGTCATGACGGCCAGCGGGGTGATCCTGGTCATGGCGCTGTACAACGTGCCCTACGCCTACATGACCGTTTCGGCCGCGCTGAAGGGCATGGACCCGTCGATGGAGGAGGCGTCCTATCTCAACGGGGCTGGCACGCTCGCGACCGCCTGGAAGGTGACCTTTCCGGTGGTCCGCCCGTCGATCATCTCGGCCTTCTTCTTCGTCTTCGTGCTGACCTGCGGCACCTTCTCGATCCCCGCCGCCCTCGGCGGCACGCAGGCGATGCCGTTCCTGGCCGTCGACATCTACCGGGCGGTCGCGACCTTCCCGCTCGACTATTCCCGGGCGGCCGCGATCGGCACGCTGCTGTTCTGGATCTCGCTGATCGGCGTGTTCTTCTACCGTTTCGCGTCGAGGGTCGCGACGCGCTTCGTCACGGTGACCGCCCGCGGCTATCGCACCCGCATGGTCAAGCTGCGCGGCTGGCGGCTGCCGGCGATCCTGATGATCCTGGTCTATGTCACGCTCGCGATCATCCTGCCCTATCTCGCGCTGCTGTACGTCGCCTTCACCAGCTTCACCTCCTCCTCCATCCTCGACGCGACCTTCACCCTGGCGAATTTCTGGTCGGTGGCCGGCTCGGTGGCGGTGCGGCAATCGATCGGCAACACGCTGCTCGTCGGGCTCCTCGCGCCGACGCTCTGCGTCCTGCTCGGCATCGTCATCGCCTATGCGGTGCGGCGCCTGCATGTGCGCGGCAGCGGCATCCTGGACTACATCGCCATGTTCCCGATCGCCGTCCCCGGCATCGTCTTCGGCACCGGCATCTTCTGGACCTACCTGATGACGCCGGCCTACGGGACGATCTGGATCCTGGTGATCGCCTTCGTCGCCTCCTACATCCCCTTCGCCTACCGCATGATCGACACCTCGATCATCCAGATCGACAAGTCGCTGGAGGAGGCCTCCGCGGTCTGCGGCGCTTCGCATTGGCGGACGGCGCGGCAGGTGACGTTCAAGCTGATCCGGCCCGGCGTCCTTTCGGCCTGGATCCTGGTCTTCATCTTCTCGATCCGCGAGATCAGCGCGGCGATCCTCCTGGCGTCGCCGAGCAACAAGGTCCTGTCGGTGATGTCCTGGGACTATCTCGAATTCGGAAACGTGCAGAACGCCGCGATCATCGGCCTGCTGCAGACGGCCATCCTGGTCGCGGGGATCGTCGTCGGCCGGTATGTGCTGCGCGTCCGGCTGTCCCAGGCGGTGTGACCGGCGACCGGAATTCTCGAAGGAGCATCATGGCCAAGCTCAGCGTGGAAGATCTCGTCGTGGCCTATGGCAGCGTCACGGCGGTGCGCAACGTCTCCTTCACCGTCGAGGACGGGGAGTTCGTCTCGCTTCTGGGGCCGAGCGGCTGCGGCAAGACCACGACGCTGCGCTGCATCGCCGGCCTCGAAGGCTCCTCGGCGGGAACCATCCGCATCGGCGGCGAGGTCGTGGCGGCGGACGGCCGGGACGTGCCGCCCGAGAAGCGCGGCATCAACATGGTGTTCCAGTCCTATGCCGTCTGGCCCCACATGACCGTCTTCGAGAATGTCGCCTACGGCCTGCGGACCCGCCGCGAGCCCGCCGCCACCGTCGACGCCAAGGTCGGCGAGGCCCTGAAGATGGTCGGTCTCGACGGGTTCGCGGCGCGCTACGGCACCGAGCTCAGCGGCGGCCAGCAGCAGCGGGTGGCCCTGGCGCGCGCCATCGTCACCTCGCCGCGCCTGCTGCTGTTCGACGAACCGCTCAGCAACCTGGATGCCGGCCTGCGCGACCGGATGCGGTTCGAGCTGGTCGCGCTGCAGCGGCGGCTGGGGCAGACCTCGCTCTACGTCACGCACGACCAGTCCGAAGCGATGCTGATGAGCGACCGGATCATCCTGATGAAGGATGGCGAGATGATCCAGTCCGGCAGCCCGCGAGATCTCTACGACCGGCCCGCCAGCCGCTTCGCCGCCGAGTTCATCGGCAACGCCAACATCCTGCAGGGCGACATCGTCCGCGCCGCGAGCGATGGCCGCGCGCTGGTCTCCCTGGCGGACGGGCTGACGATCGAGGGGCTGTTCTCGCGGCCGGAGGCCGTCAGGGTGTCGGGCGCCATCCTGGTCTGCATCCGGGCCGAGAGCATCCAACGGATGCGCGACGCGGAGGACGGCCCCAACGCCTTCGATGCCGAGGTCACGTCCGCCAGCTTCCTCGGGCCGGTGGTCACCTGCCTCCTGCGCATCGGCGGGCTCACCCTCCGCGCCGAGCTGCCGGCCCGCACCGCGCCCGCCGCGGGAGAGACCATCCGCGTCCGGATCGAGCCGGACGCCGTCACCCTGATTCCGAATGGCTGAACGGCCGTTCAATCTTTCCTGAAGGACAGAGACATGCGCATCGACAGCATCGAGACCATCCTGGTGGACAAGTACCTGTTCGTCGAGATCCGGACGGACAACGGTCTCGTGGGGCTCGGCGAAGGCGGGGCGTGGGGCTTCCACGAGGCGACGGCCGGCGCCGTCCTCCGCTTCAAGGACTACCTGCTCGGGCAGGATCCGCTGCGGATCGAACACCACTGGCAGTACATGTACCGCTGGGCGCATTTCCGCGGTTCGGCGGTGATGGCGGCGATCAGCGCCATCGACATCGCGCTGTGGGACATCACCGGCAAGCATTTCGACGCCCCGGTGCACGCGCTGCTCGGCGGCAAGGTCAGGGACAAGGCGCGGGCCTACTACCACGTGTTCGGCGAGACCAAGGAGGAGCTGTTCTCCGGCATCGAGGACGCCAAGAAGATGGGGTTCACGGCGGTCGGCCACCTGACCCCCTTCCTCGACAGCCGCCGCGAGGTGCCGTATTTCCAGACCCATGCCGAGAAGATCGGCGATGCCGTCGACACGGTCCGGCAGTATCGCGAGATCGCCGGGCGGGGCATGGATCTCTGCATCGAGATCCATCGCCGGATGACCCCCTATGAGGCGGTCCAGCTCGGGCGGGCGATCGAGCCGTTCCATCCCCTGTTCATCGAGGATCCGATCACGCCCGACAACCTGGACGAGATGGCCTATGTGGCGGACAAGATCTCCATCCCGATCGCCACGGGCGAGCGCATGACCTCGCTGTGGGAATTCCAGATGCTGCTGGCCCGCAACGCGGTCCAGCTGGTGCGGCCGGATGTCTGCATCGTCGGGGGCATCTCGGGCGCCCGCAAGATCGCGGCGCTGGCCGAGGCGTCGCATGCGGGGGTGGTGCCGCACAATCCGCTCAGCGCGGTCTCGACGGCGGCGTGCCTGCAGATCGCGGCGACCGCCCCGAACTTCGTGCTCCAGGAATTCCCGAACGACACCTGGGACGTCACCGACAAGCGGCCGGATTCCGACAGCTTCCTCATCGGCGCCGCGCGGCACGACGGCGAGGGCTTCCTGACGATCAGCGACGAGCCGGGGATCGGCATCTCGCTTCGCCCCGATGCCGCCGAGAAGTTTCCGTACCGGGCCCGGAAGATGCACACCCGGCTGCACAAGGACGGCTCCGTCGTCGACCAGTAAGGCGGGGCGACGACGGAACGGTCGGGACAGGCCCGGGCCGTTCCGTCGTGGTCGCCTTTGCGGCCCGATTGTCATAGACCTCCCCGGCGTGGGGCGACGACTTCGCGGGGATGACCGGCGGTGCGGCGTCGGGCCTGAGGTGAGAATGGAAAAACGCAAGAGCGTGCCGCTGATCGTGGCCTCGGCCATCATCATGCAGCAGATCGATTCCACGGCGCTGGCGACCGCGCTGCCCTCGATGGCCGACTCCTTCGGCGTTCCCGCCCTCAGCCTGCATTCCGCGATCACGATCTACCTGCTGTCGCTGGGCGTCTTCCTGCCGATCAGCGGCTGGGTGGCGGACCGCTTCGGCGCCCACACCGTGTTCCGCTGGGCGATCGGCATCTTCACCGTCGCCTCCCTGCTGTGCGCGGCGTCGACCAGCCTGACCGCCCTCATCCTGGCCCGCATCCTGCAGGGCTTCGGCGGCGCCCTGATGCTTCCGGTCGGGCGGCTGATCCTGGTGCGCTCGGTCTCGCCGGCGGAGCTGGTGTCGGCGATGATCCTGATGGGCCTGCCGGCGGTGATCGGCCCCGCCGTCGGGCCGCTCCTCGGCGGCTTCATCACCACCTTCGCCTCCTGGCGGTGGATCTTCTGGATCAACCTGCCGGTGGGCCTGCTCGGGATCGTGCTGACCACGCTGTTCATCGAGCCCATCCCGCCCTCCGAGCCCAAGCCGTTCGACTGGCCCGGCTTCATCCTCACCGGCCTCGGCATCGGTGCGCTGATCTTCAGCCTCGACACGATGGCGCGGGGCGGCGACCTCGAAGCCATCGGGCTCGCGATTGCCGGTGCGGCCGCCCTCGCGATCTATGGGCTGCATGCGCGCCGCGCCCGGCACCCGATCCTCGACCTCCGCCTGTTCCGCTTGCCCGCGTTCCGGTCCAGCATGCTGGGCGGGTCGCTGTTCCGGATCGGCTTCGGCGCCTTGCCCTTCATGCTGCCGCTGCTGATGCAGGAGGTGTTCGGATACACGCCGCTGGAATCGGGCGGAATCACCTTCGTGTCCGCCATCGGCGCCTTCGGCATGCGGACGGTGGCGCGACGGATCCTGCACCGGTTCGGGTTCCGCCGCGTGCTGCTTTGGAATGCCCTGATCGCCAGCGCCTCCATGGCGCTCTGCGCCACCTTCACGGCGGGCATGGCCCCCTATGTCATGATGATCGTGATCTTCTTGGGCGGCGTGTTCCGCGCGCTCCAGTTCACCAGCATCAACACTCTGGCCTTCGCCGAACCCTCCGCGACCGAGATGAGCCACGCCACGGCCTTGTCCCAGATGGCGCAGCGGATCTCGCAAAGCGTCGGCGTGGCCTTCGCCGCCACCCTGCTGCACCTGTTCAGCGGCGGGGCAGCCCATCCGACTGGCCATGCCTTCGAGCTGGCGTTCCTGGTGGTGGCGCTGGTGTCCTCGCTGTCGTTCCTGTCGTTCCTGGCGCTGCCGGGGACTGCTGGCGATGTGCTCGCCGGGCGGGTGCGCGAACCGGCCTGATGCTCCTGGGTGAGCTGAGGCGGCCGTCGCGCAGGGATTGGAACAGCGTGAAGACGGTCCTTTCGATCAGTAGGTCGCGCGGCCGCCCGAGAGGTCGAAGACGGCGCCGGTCGTGAAGGAATTCTCGGCGCTGGCCAGCCAGGCGATCATGGCGGCGGCCTCCGCCAGCTCCAGGAATCGCCCGCGCGGAATCCGGCTGAGCATGTATTTGATGTGCTCCGGTGCCTGCTCCATCGCGCCCGGCGTGCGGGCGACGGCCGGGGTGACGCAATTGACCGCGATGTCGTGGCCGGCCAGTTCCTTGCCCAACGACTTGGTCATGGCGATGACCGCGGCCTTGGCCGCGCTGTAGGCGGCGGCGTTGGGGTTGCCCTCCTTGCCGGCGATCGACGCGACATTGACGATGCGGCCGTAATTCTGCGCCGTCATCACCGGCGCGACGGCCCGGCAGCAGTAGAAGGTGCCGTTGACGTCGACGTCCAGCACGCTGCGCCAGGCGTCCAGCGGATAGTCCGCCAAAGGCGCGTTCGGGCCGACGATCGCGGCATTGTTCACCAGGATGTCGATGCGCCCCAGCGCCTCGACCGTTCCGGCCACCGCTGCCTCGACGCCGGCATTGTCGGCGATGTCGACCCGCATGGTGTGGATGTCGTCCCGCCCGGTGGCGGCGGCCAGCGTGCCCTTGGCGGTCTGCAGACTGTCCTGGTTGATGTCCCAGATGACCAGCCGCGCGCCGGAGCGGAGGAAGCGGTCGGCCACCTCGTAGCCGATGCCCTGCGCGCCGCCGGTCACCACGGCGACCCGCCCGTCGAGATTGATGGTGTTGAGCTGCAAGATCGTTGCCTCTGATGAAAAATGGGTCGGACGGGCAGGGGATGCCGGCCCACCCCGATCCCCTGTAGGGTCTGTCAGACGTTGGCGCCGACCGGTTGCCCGGCGACCGGGCGCCACCGCATGAACCGCTCCTCGAACATCGACACCGCGGTGTCGAGCACGAGCGCGAACACGGTCAGCAGCAGGATGCCGGCGATCACCGAATTGATGTCGAACACCCCCTCGGCGAGCAGGATCAGGTAGCCGATCCCTTTTTCCGAGCCGAGATACTCGCCCACCACGCTGCCGACGAAGGCGATGCCCACCGCGTTGTGCAGGCTGGAGAACACCCAGCTCATCGCCGACGGCACATAGACATGGCGCAGCAACTCACGTGAATTCGCGCCCATCATCCGGGTGTTGGACAACACCACCGGGCTGACCTCGCGCACGCCCTGGTAGACGTTGAAGAACACCACGAAGAAGACCAGGGTCACGCCCAGCGCGACCTTCGACCAGATGCCGAGCCCGAACCAGAGCGCGAAGACCGGCGCGAAGATCAGGCGCGGCATCGAGTTGAACGCCTTGATGAACGGGTCGGTCACGGCGGCGAGGAACGGGTTGAGCGCCAGCCACAGGCCGATCCCCAGCCCCAGGACGGTGCCGATGGCGAACGCCAGGAGGGTTTCCAGCAGGGTGGTGTAGAGATGGATGAAGACCGACCCGGTGGCGAACCAGATCCACAGGCGCCGGGCGACGCCGACCGGATCGCCGAAGAAGAAGGTCGACAGCAGCCCCGTCGTGGTCAACAGCCACCACAGGAACAGGCCGCCGAACAGCAGGACCAGGCGGCAGGCCAGGACCAGGCCGTGGTTGCGCGGGTCACGAGCGGTTGCGGGCATAGCTTTTCAGCACCTCTCCCTTCAGCACGTCCCAGATCGCGGCGTGCAGTTGCAGGAACCGCTGCGTCATCCGGATCTCCGCGACCTGGCGCGGGCGCTCCAGGTCGATCTCGAATTCCGCGATCGGCCGTGTGCCGGGACCTGCGGACAGGACCAGGACGCGGTCCGACAGCGAGATGGCTTCCTCCAGGTCATGGGTCACGAACACCACCGACTTGCGGTCGGCCGACCAGATCTGCAGCAGTTCGTCCTCCATCAGCTGCCGGGTCTGGATGTCGAGCGCGCTGAACGGCTCGTCCATCAGCAGGATGCGGGGGTTGAGCGCGAGCGCCTGGGCCAGGCCGGCCCGCTTGCGCATGCCGCCCGACATCTGGTGCGGATATTTCCGGCCGTGCCCGTCGAGCCCGACCCGCACCAGCCATTCGCGCGCGATCCGCAGCGCCTCCGCCTTCGGTTTGCCGTGGAACAGCAGGCCGGCGGCGACATTGTCCTCCGCCGTCTTCCATGGCATCAGCGCATCCACCTGGAACAGGTAGGATGCGTCCTTGTTCAGCCCCTGGCTCAGGGGCTGGCCGAACACGCTCAGCGTGCCGGAGGAGGGGCGCATCAGTCCGGCCGCCACGTTGAGCAGGGTGGACTTGCCGCAGCCGGTCGGCCCGACCACGGACAGGAACTCGCCCTCCCGCACCGTCAGGTTCACGTCCCGCACGGCGGTGTAGGTCTTGCCGGCCCCTTCATTGCTGGCGAAGGTGCAGGTCACCCCGTCGAACCGCAGGGCATGCGCTGCGTCCTGCGGCATGGCCTGCTCGCTGATCCTGCGGACGGCGACGCTCACCGGACTGCCCCCGCCGCCTTGGTGGCAAAGCTGTTGTCATAGGTGGCGCCGAGATCGATCGGCGCCGAACCGATGCTGGGGTCGAAGGCGGTCAGGACGTTGCGCACGGTCTGCGCGCCCTGGTCCGACAGCACGCCGGTCTGCGAGATGCAGCGGCGGCTGTTCTCGAACGCCTTGGCGTAGAGCACCTTGTCGTCGCCGACATATTCCGGCGGGACGCTGTCGGCCACCTGCTGCGGCGTCGCCTGGGCGATCCAGTGCTCGGCACGGACGATGGCGTTGGTCACGGCCTGCACGGTCTTCGGGTTCTCGTCGATGAAGGCCTTCGTCGAGTACAGGCTCGATTCGGGATAGTCGGAGCCGAAGACCGCCTTGTTGCCCTCCGCCGTCCGCATCTCGGCGAGCGGGATCATGTCGCCGCTGTCCGTCAGGATGGTGGCCGAGGGATCGTTGACGATCAGCGCGTCGATCTGCCCGGCCCGGATCGCCGCCACGGCGCCGGCGGCCTGGCCCACGCCGATGATCGACACGTCCTCCGGCTGCAGCCCAGCCTGGTGCAGGATGTAGTTGAGCGCCATGTGGGTGCTCGACCCCGGCGCGCTGACGCCGACCCGCATGCCCTTCAGGTCGGCGGCCGTGTGCACCTTGCCCTCGTTCTTCTTGGCGATGCCGAAGATCCAGGCGGGGCAGTTCACCTGGGCGGCGAAGGTGACCAGGCTCTGTCCCTTGGCGGCCATGGTGATGGTGTTGGAATAGGCGCCGGCGACGACGTCCGTGCTGCCGCCCATCAGCGCCTCCAGCGCCTTCGACCCGCCGGAGAAGGCAGCGATGGTGACGTCGAGCCCCTCATCGTTGAAGTAGCCGAGCTGCTTCGCCACCAGAAGGGGCAGGTAGGTCACGCCGGTCGAGGCGGCGCCGATATGGACCTCCGTCTTCTCCGGCCGGTCCTGGGCGCTCGCCGCCGCGGTCACCGACAGGATCGTGGCCGCACACAGCGCCAGCGTTGTTCCGAGCTTCATGATGTCTCCTCCGTTTGCTTCGTCTTGTTGGTTGTGAGTCCGAGGCAGGTGGGCCGAACGTTCCGGGGACGGCCGGGCGAAGCGGGCGGCTCCGGCCCGGCCGACAATCCCTAGGCTGCCGCCCGCAGCGCCTGGACCACCGCGTCGCCCATCTCCGTGGTGCCCACCCGCCGGGTGCCGGGCTGATAGATGTCGCCGGTGCGATAGCCCTGGGCGAGCACGGTGCGGACCGCGTTTTCCACCTGCCGCGCCTTGTCCTCCAGCTCGAAGCTCTCGCGCAGCATCATCGCCAGCGACAGGATCGCGGCCAGCGGGTTGGCCACATCCTGGCCGGCGATGTCAGGGGCCGAGCCGTGGACCGGCTCGTACAGGCCTTTGCGGTCGACCCCGAGCGAGGCCGAGGGCAGCATGCCGATCGACCCGGTCAGCATCGCCGCCGCATCCGACAGGATGTCGCCGAACATGTTGCCGGTGACGATCACGTCGAACTGCTTCGGGTTCCGCATCAGCGACATGGAAGCGGCATCGATGAACAGATGGCTCAGTTCGACATCGGGGTATTCGCGGCCGACGCGGGTCATCACTTCGCGCCAGAGCTGCATGGTTTCCAGCACATTGGCCTTGTCGACCGAGCAGACCTTGCGCCGCCGCTTGCGGGCGGCCCGGAAGGCGGCATGGGCGATGCGTTCGACCTCGGATTCGGAATAGCGCATGGTGTTGAAGCCGACGCGCTCGCCCTTCTCATTGGTCTCGAAGCCGCGCGGCTTGCCGAAATAGACGTCGCCGTTGAGTTCCCGCAGGATCACGAGGTCGAGCCCGTCGACGACCTCCGGCTTCAGCGTCGAGGCGCCGATCAGTTCGGGGAACATGAAGGCGGGGCGGAAATTGGCGTACAGCGTCAGCGCCTCGCGCAGCTGCAGCAACCCGGTGCCGGGGCGGCGTTCGCGCGGGATGCTCGCCTCGTCGGCCACCCCGACCGAGCCGAACAGGATGGCATCGACGCGCCGCGCCAGGGCCAGGGTCTCGTCGGGCAGCGGCTTGCCGCGCGCATCGATGCCGGCCTGGCCGACCGGGGCCTCCTCGGTTTCGGCCTGGGGCGCCACCAGCCGCAGCACCTTCAGCGCCTGGCCGACGACCTCGGGGCCGATGCCGTCGCCGGCCATGATCGCGATCTTCACGAACGTCTCTCCTTGAACTCGAATCTCTGGGCGAACACGAATGTCTGAAACGGCGAGGGCTAGGCGTCCCGGCCCTCGTGGCTGCGCTCGAACGCGTCGATCCGGGCGGACTGCGCCAGGGTGTAGCCGAGTTCGTCGATGCCGTTGACGAGGCAGGTCTTGGCGAAGGCCTCGATCTCGAAGGGATGGTGCGTGCCGTCCGGCAGGACCACCTGCTGCGCCGGCAGGTCGACCGCAACCGTCGCGCCCGGCACCGCCTCGAGATGCGCCAGCAGCGGCGTCACCACCTCCTGCGGCAGCACGATCGGCAGCAGGCCGTTCTTCAGGCAGTTGGTGAAGAAGATGTCGCCGAAGCTGGGGGCGATGGCCGCCCGGATCCCGTAATCGTACAGTGCCCAGACCGCATGCTCACGGGAGGAGCCGCAGCCGAAGTTGCGGTTGGCGACGACGATGCGGGCGGGGCGGTAGGGTGGCCGGTTCAGGATGAAATCCTCGACCTCCGATCCATCCTGGCGGAAGCGGAATTCGGCGAACAGATACCGCCCGAAATCGTCGGACCGCATCTTCTGCAGATACTGCGCCGGGATGATCTGGTCGGTGTCGCAGTTGACCCGGGCGATCGGCAGGGCCACGGCCTCCAGGCGGTCGAGACGGTCCATGGTCAGCCTCCCGCCATCAGCCGGCGGACATCGGTCAGCCGGCCGGTCACGGCCGCCGCCGCCGCCATCGCCGGGCTCATCAGATGGGTGCGTGCCCCCGGCCCCTGACGGCCGACGAAGTTCCGGTTGGAGGTCGAGGCGCAGCGCTGGCCCGGCGCGACCATGTCGCCATTGGTGGCCAGGCACATCGAGCAGCCGGCGAACCGCCAGTCGAAGCCGGCGGCCTTGAAGATCCGGTCCAGCCCCTCGGACTCCGCCTGCGCCTTGACCTGCTGCGATCCCGGCACCACCCAGGCCTCGACCCCGCCGGCCACTTTCCGGCCCTCGACCACCGCGGCCGCGCTGCGCAGATCCTCGATCCGGCTGTTGGTGCAGGAGCCGATGAACACCCGGTCGATGCCGACCTCCTCCAGCGCCGTGCCGGGCACCAGACCCATATAGGCCAGCGCCCGCTCCATGCCGTCGCGCCGGTCGGGATCCGCCACATCGGCCGGGTCCGGAACCCGCGCGGTGATCGCGGCGGCATCCTCGGGCGTGGTGCCCCAGGTCACCATCGGCGCGATCGCCGCGGCGTCCAGCGCGATCTCCCGGTCGAACACCGCATCCTCGTCCGACGGCAGGCCGCGCCATTGCGCCACCGCCCGGTCCCAGTCGGCGCCCTTCGGAGCGTAGGGACGGCCCGCGAGATAGGCGAAGGTGGTGTCGTCCGGGGCGATCATCCCCGCGCGGCCGCCGGCCTCGATCGACATGTTGCAGACCGTCAGCCGGCCTTCCATCGACAGCGCCCGGATGGTGCTGCCGGCATATTCCAGGACGTGCCCCGCCGCGCCGGCGACCCCGATCTCGGCGATGATCGCGAGGATGATGTCCTTGGCGGTCACCGCCGGCCCGAGCGTGCCATCGACGCTGATGCGCATGCGGCGCGGCCGGCGCTGCCACAGCGACTGGGTCGCCAGCACATGCCCGACCTCGGTGGCGCCGATGCCGAAGGCCAGCGCACCAAGCGCCCCATGGGTGGAGGTGTGGCTGTCGGCGCAGACGATGGTCATGCCCGGCAGGCTCAGCCCCTGCTCGGGCCCCACCACATGGACGATGCCCTGGCGCGGGTCTTCCAGGCCGAACAGGGTGATGCCGGACTCCGCGGCGTCGCGCTTCAGCGCCTCGATCATGGCGCGGCGTTCCGGGTGGTTGATCGATGCCATGTCCCGCCCGTGGGTGGGGACGTAGTGGTCGGGCGTGCCGAAGATGCGTTCCGGCGCCCGTGGCTTCAGGCCGCGCTGGCGCAGCATGTCGAACGCCGTCGCGGTGACGTCATGGATGAAGTGGCGATCGATGAACAGCAGGTCCTGGCCATCCTCCCGCGTCATG
Organism: Inquilinus ginsengisoli; assembly: GCF_031453975.1. Taxonomy (NCBI): domain Bacteria; kingdom Pseudomonadati; phylum Pseudomonadota; class Alphaproteobacteria; order Rhodospirillales; family Rhodospirillaceae; genus Inquilinus; species Inquilinus ginsengisoli. The sequence continues at coordinate 165,035 of NZ_JAVDPW010000002.1, read as the reverse complement.
ATCCGGTGCCGGTCCCAGATCTTGTCGAACATGGTCTGCGGCGCGGTGCTCGCTTCCGGGCTCACGGTTTCCTTCCCATGCCGCGCGGCGGGGCAGGGGCGGCGATCACCCCGAAAACCCGCCCGCGGCGACATCGTGGAGCGGGACGCCGGGCCATCTCGGCCGGCCTCGCTTCAGGGCGTTGCGGTTCGATTTTCACCATGCTGCAACAGTTCATGCGCCGCCCGGAATCGTGATTGGGGACCCTGCCATCGCGATCGGCGATGGCAGGCCCGGCCCGATCTGTCAGAGTGCAAGCCTCGGCGCGGGAGCATCAGGCTCCGGCGACTGCGAGATCGGTTTGGAGCGCGGAATGCAGATCGACCTGGTGTCCCTGAAGCTCTTCGTCTCCATCTGCGAGCACCGGAGCATCTCCCGCGCCTCGGAGGTCGAGCACATCGCCGCATCGGCGGTCAGCAAGCGCATGTCCGATATGGAAAAGAGACTGGGGACCCCGCTGTTCCACAGGAGCAACCGCGGGATCGAGCTGACCTCCGCCGCCCACGCCCTGCTGCGCCACGCCCACACCATCATGCGGGACCTGATGCAGATGGAGCGGGAACTCGTCGACCACGCGACGGGGATGCGCGGCCAGATCCGCATCCATGCGAGCGTTTCGACCATCGTGCAGTACCTGTCGACCGACCTCCGCGATTTCCTGGCCCTCCACCCCGCCATCCGCATCGACCTGGAAGAGGGGCTGAGCCGCGAGGTGAGCCGCGCCGTATCGGAGAACGCGGCCGATATCGGCATCTTCGGCGGCCCCATGCCGTTCTCCGATCTTCGCGTCTTCCCCTATCGCAGCGACCGTCTCACGGTGATCATGCCGCCGGACCATCCTTTGAGCGGGGCGGACGGGGTGACCTTCGCCGACATCGCCAGGCACGATCTGGTCGGGCCCCAGCTGGGCAGCTATCTCGATTCCCTGGTCACGCGCGCCGCCGCGGAGCTCAACCAGCCGCTGCGCCTGCGCCTCAGGGTGAACGGATTCGAGCCGGCCCGAGGCATGGTCGAGGCCGGGCTCGGCATCGCCCTCGTGCCCGAACTCCATGCCGCGCGATATGTGGAGAACGGCCAGGTGGTCGCCGTCAGGCTCGATGAGCCCTGGGCCGTGCGGCACTGGAAGATCTGCACCCGCGACGCGGCCTCGCTGCCGCCGCCGGTCCACCTCCTGGTCCAGCATCTCACCTCCCGCGAGGCATAGACCGAACGCCCCTTCCGTCATCGCCATCGGCGATGGTCGCGCAGTTCTGCGCCGTTTTCTTCCCCCGCCGGCTGGCACCGCGGCACTGTTGACCTCTATCATGGGCTGCTGGACGCAGGAGCCGCGAGATGACGGATTTCATGGATGCCTTCGCCGCCGCCCTGCATCTGATCCTGGGCGGCGACCCCGAGCTGGTCGCCATCGTGCTGCGGTCGCTGGCAATCAGCCTGTCGGCGACAGCCTTGGCGGGGCTGGTCGGGCTGCCGTTCGGCGCCCTGGTGGCCGTGTCCCGCTTCCCCGGGCGGTCGGCGGTGGTGATCGTGCTGAACGCATTGATGGGGTTGCCGCCGGTGGTGGTTGGTCTGGTGGTCTACCTGCTGCTGTCCCGGGCCGGGCCGCTGGGGTCGCTCGGGCTCCTGTTCACGCCTGCCGCAATGGTCATAGCCCAGGCCTGCCTGATCACCCCGATCATCGCGGCCCTGGCGCGGCAGACGGTCGAGGATCTCCACGCGAATTATGACGAGCTGTTCCGCTCACTCCGCGTCGGCCGCCTGCGCGCCGTGGCGACACTGCTGTGGGACGGGCGGCTCAGCCTGGCCACCGCGCTCCTCGCCGGGTTCGGCCGGGCATCGGCCGAGGTCGGCGCCGTCATCATCGTCGGCGGCAACATCGACAAGGTCACGCGGGTAATGACCACGGCGATCGCACTCGAGACCAGCCGCGGCGACCTCGCCCTGGCGCTCGGATTGGGCCTGATCGTGCTGTGCCTGTCGCTGGCCATCAATGCTGGGGCGCTGGCCTTGGGCCAGGCCGCGCGGCGGGGGGCGGGTGCTGCGTCGTGACCATCCTGCCGCTGCGGCTTTCGGGCCTGTCCTATGTGGCAGGCGGGCGGGCGCTGATCGATGCTGTCGACCTGGCGATAGGAGCCGGGGCCCCGACGGTGATCCTGGGCCCGAATGGGGCCGGAAAGAGCCTGCTTCTGCGGCTGTGCCACGGCCTGTTGGCCCCGGCCGCGGGGACGGTGTGCTGGCTCGGGCCCGACGCCCAGGATGCGCCGAGGCGACAGGCGATGGTGTTCCAGCGGCCGGTTCTGCTGCGTCGGACAGTCGCCGCCAATCTCGACTACGTGCTCACTCTGCGCGGGCTGAAGAGATCCCGGCGGTCCGAGCGCATTGCCACATTGCTGGCCGAGGCGGGCCTGTCCGGGTTGGCCGGGCGGTTGGCGCCGCTGCTGTCGGGCGGCGAGCAGCAGAAGCTGGCCCTCGCCCGGGCGTGGGCCGTGGAACCCGAGGTTCTTTTCCTGGACGAGCCGACCGCCAGCCTGGATCCGGGCGCCACGCTGGCGGTGGAAGCGCTGATCAGCCGCATCGCCGCCGGGGGTACGAAGATCGTCATGACAACCCATGACATGGGCCAGGCGCGGCGAATCGCGGCTGAGATCATCTTCCTGCATCGCGGCAGGATGCTAGAGCAGGGGCAGGCAGCTGCATTCTTCGCCCAGCCCGAGACCGATACCGCCGCCAGATTCCTTGCGGGTCAGCTCATCTGAGGATAGCGCGAATGCTTCTTGCGCTATGCTCTCGGCGGCCGACCGTGATCGTAACAACCAGGGAGGGCGCCATGATCGCCAAGCGTCTCGTTCTGATGGTCGGACTTCTGCTCGGCCTCGTCATTCCGGCCGAGGCCGCCGACCGCTTCATTACCGTGGCGTCCACCACCTCGACTGAGAATTCCGGGCTATTCCCCTATCTATTGCCGATATTCACCAGGGAGACCGGGATCGAGGTTCGGGTGGTGGCCCAGGGCACCGGCCAGGCGATAGAAACGGCGCGGCGGGGAGACGCCGATGTGCTGTTTGTGCACCACAAGCCTTCGGAGGAGAAGTTCGTGGCCGCGGGCGATGGCGTCGCCCGCTTTGACGTGATGTACAACGATTTCGTCCTGGTCGGACCGACCGCTGATCCCGCAGGCATCGGCCACACGAGGGATGCCGCCGCCGCGCTGGCGAAGATCGCGGCGGCGCGGGCTCCGTTCCTGTCGCGGGGCGACGACAGCGGCACTCATCTGGCCGAGTTGGCGCTGTGGAAGGCGGCCGGTATCGACGTCAAGGCGGCGAGCGGCGGCTGGTACCGCGAGGCCGGGTCGGGCATGGGCGCGACCCTGAACACGGGCCGCGAGATGCAGGCCTACGTGTTGACCGACCGTGCCACTTGGGCCAGCTTCAAGTCCAAGGGCGACCTCGTCGTCCTGGTCGAGGGCGACCCGGCACTGTTCAACCAGTACGGCGTGATCCTGGTGAGCCCGACGAAACATCCCACGGTGAAAGCGGCAGACGGCCAGGCCTTTATCGACTGGTTGTTGTCCGGCAAAGGTCAGGCGGCCATTGCCGGGTATCGGATCGACGGGCTGCAGCTGTTCTTCCCGAATGCGCGGCCGACTGGATAGCGTCCGCGCCACGGCTGTCGCGGGCGTCCAAGCGGCGTTCGGCCGTAGAATGGGCTAATTTCGGGTAGTGCGGGATAGGATTGCAGAGCGAGATCAACCGAACGTTTTCGATAGTCGCTGATCATCTCTCGGTACGCATCCACAGTTTCACCATCTATCGCCGCTCCAGAAGCCCTCGTCCTTCGAAGATCGCAGGCATCACCTTCTCGATCCGCGCGGTCCGCGTTCCAGACTGCTTCGCGCCGGCGAAGTGAAACAGGTATCCCCTTTGCCGACCCGGCGTCAGCGCCTCGAACGCGCGCTTGAACTGCGGATCGTTGCGGAACTTCTCCTTCAACTCCTCGGGCACGGGAAACTCCGGGGGCTTCGTCTGGACCTTCAAACCGGCCTTCTCGGCCGTCACGGCCTCGCGCACGTAGGCCTCGATGGTGGCCGCCTTCGTCGCAATCTCTTTGGCGCTGCTGAACTTCATCACCCGCGCTGCCTGAACCTGCCCGAGCTGCACCAGCAGCTTCTTCGGGTCCTTCAGCAGCGCACCCTGAAAGAAGCCCAACGCGCAGTATTCTTTGAAGCCCTGAATGATGACGACGTTTTTTCCATCCACTGTGTAGCAGGGCTTTCCCCACTTGCACTCCTCTCTTAAGTCGAACCCAGACAAGATCATCTGCAGCTCGGCAATCTCGGCCTGCCACCGCTCCTGATACGCCATCTCCATGCTGCAGCTCCGTTGTTGCAAGTCGGCGTGACGCTGATGGTCGTTCGAAGGTTGCCGATGATGAATCTATCAGCTCTGCGATCCCAAGTTCGAATTGCCGTCGACGCCGAGCGCCTCGACTAGAAAATCAATGAACAGGCGTACTCGCAGCGGGAGTTGGCGTCCGAACGGATGTAAGACGTGGACTGGCGTTGTGAACATCGGTATCTCTGGCAGCACTATACTTAAGCGGCTGGCGGCAAGATCGTCCTCGATCGCGAGGCGCATGAACTGCGTGATGCCGACCCCCCTTACGGCCGCCTCGATCAACGACTGAGCATCGTCTGAATCGAAAGGCCCATCGGGTACGATCCGCGTGCCGTCGGCAAAAGTGAATGGTTGCGGCCGGCCCCCGAGCAGGTGGCGAAGGCAGGCGTGCCGCTTGAGATCATCGACTGCCTGCGGGATGCCCCGTCGCTGCAGGTACTTTGGCGATGCGCCCAGGACATAGTGCAGGACACCCAACGAGCGGCCGATCAAAGTCGTATCTTCCAGTTCCCCGATCCGCACCGCGATGTCGAAGCCTTCGCGGATCAGATCGATACGGCGGTCCGTGACACTGAGGTCGAGCTTGATGTCTGGATAGCGATCCAGGAACGAGCCGGCCCATGCCGAGATCAGGGGGCGGCCAAACGTCGTTGGCACGGTGACCCGGAGCACGCCGCGCACATTACCCGGCACCTGCACGATGTCCTCGGCTTCCTCGATGGCACGCAGATGGGCGGCCACCTGCTCATAGTACGCGGCGCCTTCGGAAGTCGGGCTGAGCGTGCGCGTCGACCGCTGCAGAAGGCGCACGCCAAGACGTTGTTCCAAGCGCGCGACGCTTTTCGATACCGCCGAAGGGCTGGCGCCGATCAGCCGGGCTGCGCCAGCGAAAGACCCGGCATCAACGGTCCGCACGAAGGCGAGCAGACCGGCCGTCTTTTCCAGAATCGTCGCCATTCGGGACATCCATTCTCGAAAGAACGGAAAGGCTATCATCTATTCGGCGATCGATGATCGAATGATTGTAACCAGCGCAGGGAACCGGGGCGCTTTGCCTCTCACCGCCTGGTGCCGGGGCGGTCGTCGCCGACCCAATCGAGCAAGGCCCGAGCGGATAGCCAGAATTAGATTTTCAGTCTCATTTCGTACAAGCAAGGAGTGCAATGTGTCTACGCAAGCCAAACCAACCATCGTTTTCTGCCACGGCATCTGGGCTGATGGCTCGTGCTTCAGCAAGGTGATCCCGCCCTTGCAGGCCGACGGGCACGAGGTGATCGCGGTTCAATATGGCCTGGACTCGTTCGAAGAGGACGTGGCGACGGTGAAGCGCACGCTCAACCGCGTCGGCAGCCCCGTCCTGCTCGTCGGTCATTCCTATGGCGGAGCCACCATCACGGCCGCGGGAGTCGATGAGCGTGTGGCGGGCCTCGTCTATATCGCAGCGGTCGCCCCCGATGCGGGCGAGACCGTACAGAACCAACTCGACAAATATCCATCGGATATTTTCACTCGCGTCGAGGTCGCGGATGGGCGTGCGTGGATGCTTCCGAACGGCACCGAGTTCTTTGCCGGAGATCTCTCCGAGGAAGACCAGAAGCTCGTGTGGGCTACCCATTATGCTCCTGTCTTCGATCTGTTCCACCAACAGAAGCTCAGCGCCGACAACATCGCGTGGAAGTCGAAGCCGAGCTGGTACGTTCTGGCTACGCAAGACCACACTGTGCATCCCGATTTGCAGCGCTGGGTCTCGGAGCGCATGGGAGCGACCGTCACCGAGGTGGCGAGCAGCCATGTTCCCATGCTTTCGCACCCGAACGTTGTTGTCAGCGTAATCCGCAAGGCCGCGGCCGCTGTTCAAAACGGCTGACGACTGCCGATACCCGCGGAGTGGAAGTGGGAGGCCGTCGCGAAGCGGTCTCTCGCAGAGTACGGTGACGGATTATGGTGACAGTGCACATTTAGCCGGCCTTCTCGGTGCTGCTGCCGTCGCAGAGGAACTGGTCGGTGCCATCGGAATCCAGACCCCACACATCCGTCCCGGCTGGCATCTCCAAGCTTCTCGGGACCTCGCCGAACCGCAGATCAGTCCGCTGCAGTTCGCGTTGGTTGAGCGGAATGGTTTAGATCGGATCATCTGATCGCACCGAGGCAACGAGGGGTCGCGAAGGCGCTCGGCATCAGATCCCGAAGTGACTGGAGCCGAACTCGTTTCGGCCTGTGCCGTTGCGTTAACTCCGATCTTTGTTCATGATGTGTTCCATGAACAAGCCGCAGACCGCCCAGGCACCGGAGGCCCCGGCCGCTCCCCAGGAGGAGCGGGCGGCGCGGCATCTGCGGCTGCTGGCCCGGGCGGCCGAGATCCAGATGGAGGTGATGGAGGCGACCCGCGCCGAGGCGGTGAAGACGCCGCAGCCCGGCGTCGACTATTGCCAGCGCATCGCCACTGTCACCCGCTCGCTGCGGCTGACCCTGCTGCTGGAGGACAAGCTCTCCCGCCCGCCCGAGGAGGGCAAGACCCGATCGGCCGAGCCGGCCGGCGGGGCGTCGCCCAGGCTGCGGGCGCTCATGGCCGTGGCCGCCGCGAACTATCACGGCGTCGAGACCGAAGCCCAGGAGATGAAGGCCCGCTCGCGCTTCGGCGACATCCGCGACCTGTTCGAGCGGCCCGACGTGGTGGAGATGGTCGAGACCTGCCCGGCGCCGGCGGTCGTGGCCCGGCTGTGCCGGGGGCTCGGGCTGCCGGAGGACACCCGGAACTGGCTCGCGGTCGGGGACATGACCCTGGAGGAGCTGGGTTTCGCGCCGCCGGAGGAGGCGGCCCCGGACCCCGCCGGGCTGCTGGACCCCGTCGCGATCCGGCGCCGGCTGCGGGTGATCATGGCGCTGAGCGCCGCGATCAAGGCCGGGGCGAAGGACGCGGCCGAGTGGGAGCGCCGCTTCGCCGAGATGACCAGGCAGATGGACCGGCCGGAGCTGATGGCGATCGCGGAGACCCGCCCGGCGGCGGAGGCCGTCGCCCTGATCTGCCCGACCTTCGGGCTGCCGCCGGAGCAGGCGGAGCGCTGGGTCGCGGAGGGGGACCGGTCCCTGGCGGAGATGGACCTGCCGCCGGTGGAGGACGATCGGCGGGAGCCGGGCTCGACCGGCGTCGAAAGACGCAAGCCGCCGGACACGGGGTGAGCGCGTAGGTTGGGTTCGCGTTGGGCGAACCCAACATTCCACCGCCTGCAATGTGTTGGGTTCGCGAGCCGCGAACCTAACCTACGAGGATGGTTTTGCCTTTCCCGCCCCCGGGCTTGACCCGGGGATCATGGGAGAGGCCGAAGGCGCTTGCGCCTCCGGGATGAGTGGCCGCGCCCTTCCGGCAGGCCTGCATGGATCGGCGTTTTGCCGAGGACGGCCGGCGCGCCGGCGCCCGGCCGAACCGGCCGCCGGGGCGGAGAAAATGCAGGAGCCGACCCCGGCCGGAGGGGACCAGTTCCGAAGGTCGGATGCATTTTGGTTGACAGGCCGGCAGCGGAGATTGTCGGCTGGCGTCGTTCTTCGATCGATCGGACCGGCATATCGCGGTCCCGCTCTCCCGGATCGCCAGCATCGGAGCCCCCATGAACGATGATCGCGTGCTCGAGGTCGACAATCTCCAGGTCTCGTTCTCCCTGGGCGGGGGCCAGACGCTGCGCGCCGTGAAGGGCGTATCGTTCCATATCGGACGGGGCGAGACGCTGGCCCTGGTCGGCGAATCGGGCAGCGGCAAGTCGGTCACCGCGATGACCATCATGCGGCTGGCCGAATACGACGGTGCCCGGCTGGCCGGCGGATCGATCCGCATGCGCCTGGCGGGGGGAGAGGTGGTCGACCTGGCCCGGCTGCCGCAGAAGCGGATGCAGAGTGTGCGGGGATCCGACATCTCGATGGTGTTCCAGGACCCGATGGCCAGCCTGAACCCGGTGTTCAGCATCGGCTTCCAGATCGGCGAGGCGATCATGCGGCACCAGGGCAAGAGCGCGGCGGAGGCGCGCACCATCGCGCTGAACGCGCTGAAGCTGGTGCGGGTGCCGGAGGCGGAGAAGCGGCTGGACCAGTATCCCCACCACCTGTCCGGCGGCATGCGCCAGCGGGTGATGATCGCCATGGCGCTGTGCTGCCGCCCGTCGCTGATGATCCTGGACGAACCCACCACGGCGCTGGACGTCACCATCCAGGCCCAGATCCTGGACCTGGTGCGGGCGCTGCAGCGCGAGATCGGGATGTCGGTGCTGTTCATCACCCACGACATGGGCGTGGTGGCCGAGATGGCGGACCGCATCTGCGTCATGCTGAAGGGAGAGATCGTGGAAACCGGAACGGTCTACGAGGTGTTCGAGACGCCGCTTCACGCCTACACCCGATCGCTGCTGGCCGCGGTGCCGCGCCTGGGCAGCATGGCCGACAAGGACGAGCCGGAGCGGTTCCCGCTGGTCGAGCTGCGCGACGATCCCGGCCTGGCCGGGACACGCGACGCCGTGCGCGTCGAGGCGGTGCCGGCATGACCCGCGCGCCCGTGCTGGCGGTCGAGAAGCTGACGACCCGCTTCGACCTGCGGTCCGGCGTCTTCGGCAAGGTGACGGGCCGCGTCCATGCGGTCGAGAACGTGTCGTTCGAGATCTTCCCGGGCGAGACGCTGGCCCTGGTGGGGGAAAGCGGCTGCGGCAAATCCACCATCGGCCGCAGCATCCTGCAGCTGGACCGGCCGGTCTCCGGCTCGATCCGGTTCGAGGGGCGGGAGACGCTGGGGCAGCCGGCGCGCGAGATCCAGGCGCTGCGCCGCCAGGTGCAGATGGTGTTCCAGGACCCGTTCAGCTCGCTCAACCCCCGCATGACCGTGGGGCAGGCGATCGCCGACCCGATGCGGGTCCATGGCGGCCTGTCGCGCGCCGAGGTCCAGGCGCGGGTCGCCGAACTGCTGCAGCGGGTGGGGCTGACGCCCGAGCATGCGCGGCGCCACCCGCACGCCTTCTCCGGCGGCCAGCGCCAGCGCATCTGCATCGCCCGTGCGCTGAGCACCCGGCCGAAGCTGGTGATCGCGGACGAGGCCGTGGCCTCGCTCGACGTCACCATCCAGGCCCAGGTCATCAACCTGCTGATGGACCTGCAGGCGGAAACCGGGATTTCCGTCCTGTTCATCTCGCACGACATGGCGGTGGTGGAGCGGATGGCCCATCGCGTGGCGGTGATGTATCTCGGCCAGATCGTCGAGATCGGCAGCCGGCGCGAGGTCTTCGGCAACCCGCGGCACAGCTACACCCGCAAGCTGCTGGCCTCCGTCCCGGTCGCCAACCCGCGGGAGCGGCCGGAAAACCGCCTGCTGCTGGCGGACGAGATCCCCAGCGCGGTGCGGCCCGCCGACTTCCAGCCGGTGTTCCTGCCGATGCAGCAGGTGTCGGACCGGCATTTTGTGCGCGCGGAAGCCTGACGGGCCATGAGCTGGGGTTATATTCCAATACGCTAAAGGATTTTCAGAAAGGGGAAATTTGGGCGTATTGGGTATGGTCTTCTCGCCGGGCCTCAGACACACTGCTGGCAGATCGCCGTTCCAGGCGACCCCATAAGGGCAAACAACGCCCATCAGCAGGAGGCTTCTCGATGAAGAGTTGGATCGGCCCCAGCCTTGGCATCGCCTTGCTGGCCCTGTCCGGCACGGCGCAAGCCGAGCTGAAGAATCCCGGCACCCTGGTCTATCTGTGGACCGACGACATCCGCACGCTGGACCCGGCCTATATGGCGGACACCGCCAACACCTACGTGTCGATCAACACCTACATGCGGCTCCTGAACTACAAGGGCAGCGAGATCTCCGAATTCGTGCCGGCCCTGTCGACCGAGGTGCCGTCGCTGGAGAACGGGCTGATCAAGTCCGGCGCGGACGGGTCGATCAGCTACACCTTCCCGATCCGCAAGGGCGTCTACACCCACAAGGTCGGGGTCAAGGGCGCGGACGGCACCATCGCCTGGAAACCCTATGACGAGCTGACCGACCAGGAGAAGGCGGCGATCGCCCCCGGCTATGGCGAGCTGACCGCCGAGGACGTGCAGTATTCGCTGATGCGCGCGGTGCTGCAGGGCGACAGCTTCATGGCCAATGCGGTGACCGAGATGATCACCGCCGGCAAGTACCCGAACATCGAGGCCTGGGCCACCGACCTGGCCGGGGTGAAGACCTTCGCCGAGGTCGACCAGGCCGGCCTGGCCAAGGTGCACGACGCGCTGGCGCAGAAGATCAAGGTCGAGGGCGACAAGCTGGTGCTGGTGCTGGACGCGCCGTTCCCGGCCACGCTCGGCATCATGGCGCTGCCCTTCGCCACCTCGGTGATCGACCGCGAATGGGCGCGCGACCAGGGCGACTGGGACGGCGGCGCCGCCACCTGGAAGCCGTTCCACAAGCCCGAGATGGGCGCGGACAAGCTGTTTTCGGTCGAGAACGGCAGCGGCCCCTTCATGGTCGAGGACTGGGACCGGTCGCAGAAGAAGATCACCATGAAGCGGTTCAACGGCTACTGGCAGGGGCCGGCGTCGCTGGAGCGTGTGGTGCTGCGCTCGGTGCCGGAATGGACCACCCGGCTGCTGCAGCTCGAGGCCGGCGACGCCGACGTGGTCACCACCCCGGTCGAGTTCCTGGAGGAGGTGGGGTCCAAGCCCGGCATCAAGGTGACCGAAGGGCTGCCCAAGGTGTTCGGCCGGTCGCTGTTCTACATGTGGCCGGTCAGCGCCGTGGACAATCCGGCGATCGGCAGCGGCAAGCTGGACGGCAAGGGCATCCCGCCGGACTTCTTCAGCGACATCGATGTGCGGCAGGGCTTCAACTACGCCCAGGACTACCAGCTGCTGCTGGACGACGTGCATCTCGGCAAGACCGTGCAGCTGCGCGGGCCCACCGTGCGCGGCATCATGGGCTACCGCGCCGACAGCCCGGTCTACACCTTCGACCCGGACAAGGCGGCGGAGCATTTCAAGAAGGCCTGGGGCGGCCAGCTCTGGGAGAACGGCTTCGAGATGACCGCCTACATGACGCAGGGGCGGACCGAGGCCCATGCGGCGCTGTCGGTGCTGCAGCAGAACCTGGCTCGCATCAACCCCAAGTTCAAGCTGAAGATCCAGGAGCTGCAGTCGGCCACCTTCGCCGACAAGATCTATGGCGGGGCCGACCCCAGCGCGCCGATGGCCTACATGGGCTGGGGGCCGGACTATTCCGATCCGGGCGGGCCGCTGGGCGCCGCCACCTACTACCTGGCCAGCACCGGCCTGGTGGCCGGGATGAGCGGCAAGGGCTACCAGGAGCTGATGCGGGAGAAGTTCGACCCGCTCCTGAAGCAGGCGTGGACCACGGTGGATCCGGCGGAGCGGGAGAAGATCTACGCCAAGCTTCAGGACATGAGCTACGAGTACGCCACCACCCAGTTCCTGTGGGAGGAGTACGGCTTCATCGTCACCCGCGACTGGATCGACGGCTACGTCAACAACATGATCGTCTACGGGGCCTGGGACTTCTATCCCATCACCAAGAAGGAAAAGCAGTAGCCGCCGGGCCGGGCAGGGGCGCCAGGCCGGCGTCCCCGCCCGGCGCATGATTCCTTCCGCCCGGGACCTTCAATGCTGGCTTACACCATCCGACGGCTGTCCTTCATCCCGATCGTCTTCTTCGCGCTGACGCTGATGATCTTCGCGATGCAGATGATGCTGACCCCGACCCAGCGCATGCTGACCTATGTGCCCGGGCCCGACGCGCTGAAGGGCGGTGCGGCCCAGGTCGCGGCGCTGATCGAGAAATACGGTCTGAACGACCCGTTCCACCTGCAGTACGGCCGCTGGATCGGCAACATCCTGCAGGGCAACCTCGGCTGGTCGGAGACGGCGCGGATGCCGGTGGCCGAGGCGCTGGTCTCGCTGTTCCCGGCGACGCTGGAGCTGGTGATCTTCGCCTTCGTGCCGGGCATCCTCGGCGCGATCTGGCTGGGCAGCCGGGCCGGTGTGCACCTGAACCGGCCAATCGATCACGGCATCCGCCTGTTCACCGTGCTCGGCTGGTCGTTCCCGGTCTTCGTCTTCGGCCTCCTGATGCTGATGGTGTTCTACGGCTCGCTCGGCTGGTTCCCGCCGGGGCGGCTGAGCCAGTGGGCGCTGATCGAGGTCGGGGGCGACGGCTTCCGGCGCTGGACCGGGCTGAACACGGTCGACGCGCTGCTGAACGGCGACTGGCCGGTCTTCCTGGACGCGCTGCGCCACCTGATCCTGCCGGTGGTGACCCTCAGCTACGTCAACCTGGCATCGATGACGCGGATCATGCGCACCTCGATGCTGGAATCGCTGCGCCAGGACTATGTCCGCACCGCCCGCGCCAAGGGCCTCAGCGAGCGGGTGGTGCAGAACCGGCACGCCCGGCGCAACGCCCTGCTGCCGGTGGTCACCGTCGCGGGGATGGAGGTGGCGGCGATGCTGGGCGGCGTCGTCATCACCGAGACAATCTTCGACTATCACGGCATCGGCCAGTTCGCCGCGAACGCGGCCGCCAACCTGGACTTCCCGGCGGTGCTGGGCTTCGCCCTCTATTTCGCGCTGGTGCTGGTGGTCCTCAACCTGGTGGTGGACCTGCTGTACCCCTTGTTGGACCCGCGGGTGAGGCTGGCATGAAGATCGTCGCGTATCTGCTGCGCAACCCGCTGTCGCTGCTGGGCGTCCTGGCCCTGGTGGGCTTCGTCGTCGTCGCCGCGCTGGCCCCGGTGATCGCGCCGCCGGAGCCGTACCAGTCCTCGCCCTACGAGATCCCGCGCAGCGGCTTCCGCGCCACGCCGCAGCCGCCCTCGGCCCGGGCCCTGCTGGGCACCACCGAGGGGCAGTTCGACATCTATTACGGTCTGGTCTGGGGCACTCGCACCGCCTTCAAGATCGGCCTCGGCGTCGTCCTGATCTCGACCCTGATCGGCGTGCTGGTGGGGGCGGTGTCGGCCTTCTACGGCGGCATGGTGGACGAGGTGCTGATGCGCATCGTCGACGTCTTCCTGGCCGTGCCGTTCCTGATCGCGGCGATGGTGCTGACCACGCTGCTGGGCAAGGGCATCGGGCCGATGACGATCGCGCTGACCACCTTCGGCTGGATGAACTACGCCCGGGTCATCCGCAGCGAAATCCTGCGGGTGAAGGAGCTGGACTACGTCAAGGCCGCGCGGTCCTACGGCACGCGCGACATCCGGCTGCTGCTGCGGCACATCCTGCCGAACGCGTTCTTCCCGGTGCTGGTGCTGGCCACGATGATGACGGGGTCGATGGTGCTGACCGCCTCCGCCCTCAGCTTCCTTGGTGTCGGGGTCGAGCCGGGCTACGCCGATTGGGGCCAGCTGATCAGCTATTCCCGCAACTGGATCGTCGGCCGCGGCGACAGCCCGTTCCGCTACTGGTACACGCTGGCCTTCCCCGGCGCCGCGATCTTCCTGTTCGTGCTGTCCTGGAGCCTGCTGGGCGACGCGCTGCGCGACATCCTCGACCCGCGCCTCCGGACCTGAGAGGAGACGACCGAATGGACGCCCGTGCCCTGGCCGCCGGCCTGGAGGAATTCATCGCGCATGAGGTCGGCGACAAGGCGATCCCCTCGATCTCCTACGCCGTGGTCGACCGCGACGCGCTCCTCGCCACCGGCCATGTGGTGCGGCCGGATCTCGGCCACCGGCTGGACGGAAGCTCGTTGTTCCGCATCGGCTCCCTGACCAAGATGTTCACCGCGATCGGCATCATGCAGCTGGCCGAGAAGGGGTTGCTCGACATCGACGCCGACGTCTCGGCCTATATCCCCGGCTTCCATCCGGCGAACCCCTTCGCCGGGCGCGAAAGCGGCCCGCACGGCCCGCAGGTGTCGCTGCGCAAGCTGATGAGCCACACCGCCGGCCTGGTGCGCGAGCCGAAGGACGGCCACTACCTCGACGACCGGCGGCCGGGGCTGCAGGTGACGGTCGAGGGGCTGAAGACCTCGGTGCTGAAGGAGGATCCCAGCGCCGGGATCATGCACTACTCGAACGCCGGCATCGCCGTGGTCGGCTGGGTGCTGGAGCAGGTCAGCGGCCTGCGCTACGCCGATTACGTCGCCCGCCACATCTTCGCGCCGCTGGGCATGGCCGAGAGCAGCGCCGTCCTGGCGCCGGAGATGCGGGACCGGCTGGCCCCGGCCTGGATGTGGGATTTCGACCACGACTTCCCCGCGCCGGTCTTCGACCTCGGCGGGTCCCCGGCAGGCGCCATCTTCTCCACCGCGCCCGACATGGCGAAGTTCGCCAGCTGCATGCTGCGCGGCGGCTTCGCCCCGGATGGCCGCTCCGTCATTTCGCCCGCCAGCCTGCGGCAGATGTGGACGGTGGTCGGCCGGCGCCCGGCCGGCCACAGCAGCAGCCAGAAGGGCTACGGCCTGTGCTTCGGCGTCGGCGAGGTCGATGGCTGGCTGTCGGTCGGCCATGGCGGCGCGGTCTATGGCTATGCCACCCAGATGGCGGCGCTGCCCCATGCCGGGCTGGCGGCGCTGGTCTTCTCCACCCTCGATTTCAGCAACCAGATCGGCGACAGGATCGCGAAGCGGGCGCTGCAGCTCGCTTTGGCGTCGCGCCGGATGGGCCGGCCGCCGGCGCCGCCGGCGAAGCATCCGCCGCTGACCGCGGCGCACCTGACGGCGATGCCGGGCGTCTACCAGGCGGCCGACGGCAGCGAGAGCGTGGAACTGCGGCAGAAGGACGGCCGCCTGTACCTGATGGGCGAGGGCGTGCCGCTGGAGCTGAAATGGCGCGGCGGCGACGCCTTCACCATCGACGGCCGCATCTACGCGGAGGGGGCGGATTATCCGCATCTCGACCTGACCCTCCGGGCCGATGGGGTGCTGGGCTGGAAGGGCCAGGACTGGAGCCGGCGCAACACCATGGCTTCCGACGCGCCGGCCGAGCTGGCGCCGCATCTCGGGGTCTACGGCCCGGACTTCAACCCGACCTATCTGCTCTACGCCGACGGAAAGCTGAAATGCCTGATCGAGTATTTCTGCACCCATGACTGCGAGCAGCTGCCCGACGGCAGCTGGCGCATGCACGGAATCCTGTACGAGGGCGAGGCGCTGGAACTGGCGGCCCGGGACGAGGACGGCCGCACCGGCATCCGCGTCGGGCCGATGTTCCTGGTGCGCCATGCGGACGGACCGGCATAGCGACCGTCCATCGGTTCCCGGGACGCGGCTGCGGTGTTTCCTGATGCGGCGATCCGGCCGGTTGAGCGGGCGATGTCATCATCCGGTCATGACCGCCGTACTAAACCCCTGGGATGCATGACCCCAGGATCGACAGCGCCGCCCCGCCGGCGCCCGTGCAGCCGGCCGATCGGGGCCGGGGACGCACAGCCGCCGCGCCGCTGCTGGCGCTGGACTCCTATTCGGTCTCCTTCTCGCACGGCGGCGACCGGGTGCCGGTGGTGCATGGCATCGATCTCGCCATCGCGCGGGGCGAGGCGCTGGGCATCGTCGGCGAGTCGGGCTGCGGCAAGAGCGTCACCTGGCTCGCGGCCCTCCGGCTGCTCGGCAAGGATGTCGCCGTCTCGGGCCAGGTCCTGCTGGACGGCCGCGACCTGACGCGACTCTCCGAGCGCGAGATGTCGGCCGTCCGCGGCGGCCGGATCGGCCTCGTGTTCCAGGATCCCACCAGTTCGCTCAACCCGGTCTACCGCATCGGCGGCCAGATCTGCGAGGCGCTGCGCCTGCATCGCGGCCTGCGCGGCGCCGCCGCCCGGGCCGAGGCGCTACGGCTGCTCGACCGGGTCGGCATCGCCGATGCCGGGCGGCGGCTGCGGCAGTATCCGCACGAGCTGTCGGGCGGCATGAACCAGCGGGTGATGATCGCGATCGCCCTGGCCGGCGAGCCGGATGTGCTGGTGGCGGACGAGCCGACGACGGCGCTGGACGCGACCATCCAGGCGCAGATCCTCGACCTCATCCAGGACATCCGCCGCGACACCGGCATGGGGCTGGTGCTGATCTCCCACGATCTCGGCGTCGTCGCCGAGCTGTGCGACCGCATCGCCGTCATGTATGCCGGCCGCGTGGTCGAGACCGGGCCGACCGATGCGCTGCTCGCCCATCCGCGCCATCCCTACACGCGCGGGCTGCTGGCGGCGCTGCCGGACCTGGAAGGCCCGCGCACGCGGCTGACGCCGGTGCCCGGCACGGTGCCGTCGCCGCAGGCGATGCCGTCCGGCTGCGCCTTCGCGCCGCGCTGCGCTTCCGCCACGGCGCTGTGCCGCGCGATCGTGCCGCCGCTCACCGCGGCCGACGGCCCGCTGCACAGCGCCGCCTGCCTGCGGCTGGACGCCCCGGCTGCCGACACGACGGCCCACAGCTTGCCCGTGCTCGAAGGAATTCCGGCATGACCGCGCTGCTGTCGGTCGACCGGCTGGCCAAGCACTACCCGGTGGCCGGGGATCGCGCCGGCCGCATGCTGCACGCCGTGGACGGTGTCAGCTTCACGCTGGAGGCCGGCCGCACCCTGGGCATCGTCGGCGAATCCGGCTGCGGCAAGTCGACCACGGCCAAGCTGGTGCTGGGGCTGCTGCCCGCCACCGCCGGCCGCATCGCCTTCGCCGGCGCGCCGGTGACCGCGGTGCGCGACGCCCGGTGGCGCGCCCTGCGCCGGTCGATGCAGATGGTCTACCAGGACCCGATGGCCGCCCTGGACCGGCGCCTGACCGTCGGCGACCAGGTGGTCGAGCCGCTGGCGATCCATGGCCTGGAGGCCGGCGACGCCGCGCGGCGGGACCGCGCCCTGGCGCTGCTGGAGGCCGTGGGCCTGCGCGGCGACCTGTTCCACCGCTACCCGCACGAGCTGTCGGGCGGCCAGCGCCAGCGCGTCGTCCTGGCGCGGGCGCTGATCCTCGACCCGAAGCTGGTGGTCTGCGACGAGCCGGTCTCGGCGCTCGACGTGTCGGTGGCGGCCCAGGTGATCAACCTGCTGCAGGACCTGCAGGGCCGCTTCGGCATGGCCTATCTGTTCATCAGCCACGACCTCAAGGTGGTGCGCCAGATCGCCGACGAGGTCGCGGTGATGTATCTCGGCCGCATCGTCGAACAGGGCCGGCCGGACCAGCTGTTCCACGCGCCGGCCCATCCCTACACCGAGGCCCTGGTCTCCGCCGTGCCGACGCCGGGGCCGCGCCGGCGCGAACGCATCGTCCTGGCCGGCGATCCGCCGAACCCGGTGGACCGGCCGGCCGGCTGCGCCTTCCATCCCCGCTGCCCGCGCGCCCTGCCGCGATGCCGGGCGGAGGCGCCGGCCCTGCGCCCCGCGCCGGACGGCAGGCTGGTCGCCTGCCACCTGGTCCCGGCCGATGCCCGGGCCGCGGCCGCCTGACACCCGGTTTTCCTGCGCCCCAGTTTCTTGCGAGAGTGATGCTCATGACGCGTGACGAGAGGCCGACCGCCGACCAGGCGATCGTGGCGGTGTTCGACGGGCTACGGCCCGACATGGTGACTCCCGACCTGACTCCCAACCTGCTGCGGCTCGCCGCCCGGGGCACGTGGTTCCGCGAGGCGCGCAGCGTCTTCCCGTCGGTGACGCGCGTCGCCACCACCTCGATCGCGACTGGCGCCCCGCCGACGGTGCACGGCATCGTCGGCAACGCCTTCCATCATCCGGCCGCCCTGCCGGAGCGGGTGTTCGACACCGGCAGCGGCGAGCTGATCCGGCGCGTCGACGCCCATCACGACGGCCGGCTGGTCGATGTCGACACCTTCGGCGACCGCCTGGCCCGGGCCGGGCGTCGGCTGGCGGTGGTGCACACCGGATCGGCCGGCTCGTCCTACTTCATCAATCCGCGCGCCCGCCGCAACGGGCACTGGACCTTCTCGATCTCCGGGGCCGAGAGCACCCAGACGCCGGAGGCGGTGGCCGAGGTGGTGCAGCGCCTCGGGCCGCTGCCGGGGCGCGGCCTGCCGCGCCTCGACGAGCTGCGTTACGCCGGCCGGGTGATGGCGGAGCATGTGCTGCCGGTGCTGAGACCCGACGTGGCGCTGGTCTGGTTCAACGAACCCGACACCACCTACCACTACAAGGGCCTCGGCTCCCCCGAGGCGAAGGCCGGGCTGCGCGAGGCGGATGCCGCCTTCGGCGCCATCCTCGACTGGGTCGACGCCCAGCCCGATGCCGGGCGCATCGCCGTCATCGCCGCCTCCGACCATGGCCAGATCACGACCAGCGCGATCCACCCGCTGTTCGAGGAGGCCCGCCGGGTCGGCTTCGACATCGGCCTCAAGGACCAGCTGGGCGACGCCGCCTTCGTCGCCACTGGCGGCCGCAGCGGCGAGATCCGCGGGCTCCGCGGCGATCGTGCCGCCATCGACCGCATCGCCGCATGGCTGATGGACCAGCCCACGGTCGGCCATGTCTTCTCGCGCGGCGGCAACGGGATCGAAGGCGGGATCGCGGGCACCCTGTCGCTGTCCCTGCTGGGCAACGGCCATGACCGCCAGCCGGAGCTGATGTTCATCCTGCGCTCGGACCTGTCGGTCGACGCCTACGGCCTGCCGGGGCAGGGGATCATGACGCCGGGCGACGTGCCGCTGGGCGGCGGCATGCATGGCGGCATCAACCGGCACGAGCTCAACACCGTGCTCATCGTAGGGTCCGAGGCCGGGGAAGGCGGGCAGTCCGCAGCACCTGCCGGGATCATCGACATCGCGCCGACCGTGCTCGGCCTGCTCGGGGTGGACCCGGCCGGCACCATGCAGGGCCGCGACCTGACCCGGCCGGCGCGGGAAGCGCCCCGGATCCTCCGGCACGAGGCCGGCGCGGGCGGGTTCCGTCAGACCGTCGATGTCGTGGAGCAGGATGGCCGCCGCTTCATCCTGGGCGGCGAATAAGAGCGGGCAGACGGTTGCGGATTGGACTCACGCCAATCCGCAACCAGTGCCACGGCCCCGCGCCTTTGAAGGTATCGTCATCCCCGCGAAAGCGGGGATCTCGCTGCACTATGACCGGACAGAGATTCCCGCTTTCGCGGGAATGACGATGGGAAAAGAGAGAGCGATGAAGGAGTTGCTCCTTCATCGGCTCCTTGATGTCACACCTGGCCGAACGACAGATTGTCCGGCCGCAGATCCATGAAGTAGAAGGTCGTCGGCCGCCAGGCGATCGACTTCTTGATCGCGTAGGCCTCGCTCGGCTGGTACAGGATCGTGGCTGGCGCCTCGTCCTCCCAGATGTCGAGCATCTCGCCGAACAGCGCCTTGCGCTTGGCCGGATCGGTCTCGGCCTCGAGCGCCCGGCCGGCCTTGTTGAAGGCGTCGGCGGTGTTCCAGAAGCCCGACACCTGGATCTCGCCGCCCGGCCCCCAGGCGATCCACAGGGCGCCGAGCGGATCGGGCAGGCGGGTCGAGTTCGACCAGTTGAAGATCTGCGCGTCGGGGCCGCGCATGCCGGTGTCGTTCTCGACCACCTGCAGCGAGGCGTTGATGCCGACCGCCTTCCACTGCTCGATCAGGATCTGCGCCGCCTCGACCGCGTTGGTGTAGTAGTTGGCCCGGGTGCGGTAGACGATCGGCTCGCCCTTGTAGCCGGCCTCGGCCAGCAGCGCCTTGGCCCGGTCCGGGTCGAAGGGCAGCTTGCGGCCTTCGAGATACATCGGGCCGTATTCCGGGAAGTTGTGGCTGGCCGGCACCACCGCCGTGCCCTGCCACAGGGCGTCGACCAGCTGCTGCCGGTTGATCGAACAGGTCAGCGCCTGGCGGATGCGCTTGTCCGACAGCACCTTGTCCTTCTCGTTGAAGCACAGCACATGGACATTGGCCAGCACCACCGACCGCACGTCGATGTCCGGATAGTCGCCGACGACGCTCATCTGGTCGGGCGGGATGTTGGTGATCAGGTCGTAGTCGCCGGCGACCAGGCCGGCGACGCGGGCCGCCAGCTCCGGCACCCGCTTGAAGGTCACGCGCGCGGCGGTGGGCCGGGCCAGGAAATAGTCGTCGAAGGCCTCCAGCACGGTCGCGTCGGTGGCGTTGTGCGACACCACCTTGTAGGGGCCGGTCGCCACCGGCTTCCGGGAATAGGCATCGAAGCCCATCTCCTCATAAGCGCGCTTGTTGACGATCCAGGCGCACCAGGAGGCCAGGCGCTGCTCCAGCAGCACGTCGGGCGCCTTGGTGCGGAACCGCACGGTGTAGCGGTCGATCGGCTCCACCCCGGCGAGGATGCCGAAATACGGCCGGCCGCCGGGGATCTGGGCCTTCTCGCCCCACATCCGGCCGTCGCGGAAGGTGTAGGCGACGTCGTCCGAGGTCAGCTCGTCGCCATTGTGGAACTTCACGCCCTGCCGCAGGGTCACGATCAGCTCGGACGGCGACACCCGCTCCCATTTCGTGGCGAGATGCGGCTTGAGGGCCGCGCCGCCGCCGTCGGGCGCGCCCAGGAAGTCGCGGCGGATCAGCGTGTCGAAGATCGAATAGGTGACGCGCGTGCCGACATTCGACAGCTCGCGCGCCGGCTCCAGCGTCGGCGGCAGGTCGGCCACGGCGACCGTGAAGTTCGGGCGGGTGCCAGCGGCGGCGAAGCCGGACGAGGCTGCGCCGATCAGGAAGGGCATGGCGGCCGCTCCTTCCAGGACGCGACGGCGGGAGATCGTGATCAACTCTGGTCTCCTTCAAGATCGACCCGGACAGGTCCAGGCAAGAAAGCGGGAACGATCCGCCTCAGGGCGGCGGTGCGGCGGGCGGCTCGGCCCCGCGGGCGAGAAGGCGGGGGTCGTCGAGCAGGATCGCGTCGGGCGCGAGGATCCGCAGCCGGTCCAGCCCGTCGCGGTCGACGACGCCGACGGGGAAGGGGGGATACTCGGGCAGCGGCTCGGCGCGCGGCTGGCCGACCATGATGGTGAGGCGCAGGCCCTGGGCGCGCACGCCGGCGGACCGCTCGACGGTGGCGGCCCCCTGCCACAGCCGGAACCAGTCCGCGCCGGCGGTGCGGGCGGCGGGCGCGGAGTCGGGATCGGCAGCGAAGGCGAGGATGGCGATGTCGGGCGCCAGGGCCCGGGCCGCGGTCACCAGGCCGAGATCGCGCAGGCCGAGCAGCACCCGCGCCCCGGCGCCGGCCGCCGCCACGGTGCCCAGGATCGGCGGCAGGACGGCCGGGTCCGGCAGCTTGACGTCGAGCAGCAGGCCGAGCGGGTCGGAGGCGGCGATCGCTTCCGCCAGCGTCATCACCCCCGGCAGCAGCCGGCGCAGCGTCGCCAGGTCGAGCCCGGCGACGGTCCGGGGATCGCCGCACAGGCGCCGCAGGTCGGCGTCGTGGACGCAGACCAGGGCGCCGTCCCGCGTCAGGCGGAGATCGGTCTCGACCGCATCGGCGCCGGCCGCGGCGGCGGCGCGGAACGCCTGCGCGGTGTTCTCCGGCGCCAGCAGGGCGCCGCCGCGATGGGCGATGGCGAGGGGCCGGTCGCGGGCCGGCGACCATGAGAAAATCACGGCGTCACCTCCTGCCGAGGGTGGGGTCGAACCGGTCCCGCAGCCAGTCGCCGAACAGGCTGATGGCCAGGGTGGTGAGGAAGATGGCGATGCCGGGGAAGACGGCGATCCACCAGGCGTTCAGAAGATAGCGCCGCCCTTCGCCCAGCATCAGCCCGAGCGAGGTGCCGGGGGGCTGCACGCCGAGCCCGAGGAAGGAGAGCGAGGTCTCGAGCAGGATGGTGCCGGGGAAGTTCAGCGTCGCCTGCACCACCAGCGAGGCGGCGATGTTGGGCAGGAGATGGCGCAGGATCACCCGGCCCGACCGGGCCCCCAGCGCCTCGACCGCATTGATGTAGTCGCTCTTCTGCTCCGACACGACCAGGCCGCGCGCCAGGCGGGTGTAGCGGTCCCAGCCGTCGATGCTGACCAGGATGACGAACAGCACGAGGCTGTTGCCGAAGAAGGCCAGCATGGTGAGGGCGAGCAGCAGGGCAGGGACGGCGGCCTGGGCGTCGACCAGCATCATGATCAGCTGGTCGGCCAGCCCGCGGAACCGGGCCGCGACGAAGCCCAGCAGGGTGCCGACCACCGCCCCGATCAGCGTGCCCAGGACGGCGATCAGGATCGAGCTGCGGGTGGCGTAGATCAGCCGGCTGAAGACGTCCCGGCCGAGATGGTCGGTGCCGAGGAGATGGGTCATGCCGCCATCGGCCGACAGCGGCGGCCGGAAGCGCGCGACGAGGTTCTGGGTGGTGTAGTGCAGCGGCGCCAGCTGGTCGGCGAAGACCGCGACCAGGATCATCAGCACAAGGAAGCCGGCCGAGGCCATGATCACCGGCGACATGGCGAGGCCAGCACGCCGCTGCGGCACCGCGGGGTCGATGCTCGCGGTCATGCCGCGGCTCCGCGGGCCGACCGGAAGCCGCCGAGGCGCGGGTCGATCAGGATGTGGACCACATCAACCAGCAGGTTGGCGGAGACCATGATCAGGGTGATGGTCAGGATGCAGGCCTGCACCACCGGCAGGTCGCGCGTCGCCACCGCATCGACCAGAAGCCGGCCGAGCCCGGGCCAGGCGAAGATCGTCTCGGTCACCGCGCCGCCGGCCAGGATGCCGCCGATCTCGATGCCGAGGAACATGAGCAGCGGCACCGCCGCGTTCGGCAGCGCATGACGGACGACCAGGCCGAACGGCCGCACACCGCGCCCCTTCGCCGCCCGGATGAAGGGCTTGCCCAGGACCTCCAGCGTCGAGGTGCGGGCGAAGCGGGCCAGCCGCCCGGCCAGCGGCAGGCCGAGGGTCACCATCGGCAGCAGCAGGTGCAGCGGCGTCTCGGAGCCGGCCGAGGGCAGGACGCGCAGCTTCAGCGCGAACAGCAGGATCAGCAGGATGCCCAGGAAGAAGATCGGGATGGCGTAGCCGAACACGGCGGATGCCATGGCGATGCGGTCTACCGCGCTGTTGTGTTTCAGCGCCGCGACGATGCCGAGCGGCAGCCCCACCAGCAGCGCCAGGATCAGGGCCGACAGGCCCAGCAGCGCCGTCTTCGGCAGGGCGTCGACCACGGCGGTGAAGGCCGAGCGGTCATCGGCGAAGGAGATCCCGAAATCGCCCCGCGCCGCGCTGGCGAGATACAGCCCGTATTGCTCGACCAGCGGCCGGTCGAGGCCCCACAGCTCGCGGTAATAGGCGCGGACATCCGGCGGCGTGTCGATCGACAGCATGATGTCGGCCGGATCGCCGGCCAGCCGCAAGGCCAGGAAGACGCCGGAGACGCATAGAAACAACGTCAGAACAGCCCGTGCCGCGCGCACGGCCAGGAAACGCAACACCCGTCGATCCGCCTCTGCCCGGTGATGGAGACGGGAGATCTACAGGTCGTTGATGAAGGGTTGATGACAGGGCGGAAGACTCGAATTCCCGACGCGGATCGCGCCGGCTGTTCCAGCGCGCTTGATGACGCCGAGCCCGACGCCTTGCCCCGACGGCTCGTGGGGCTCAGGGCCCCTCTGCCACGCGACGGCATTCCTGGCGCAGCAGGGTCAGGAAGCGGCGCTGTACCCGGGTCGGCAGCCAGCCTGACCGGATGGTGGTTCCGACCATCCGCTGCGGCGACCCGAGGCGGATCGGCAGCATCACCAGGACGGCGCCCTTGACCTCGTGGCGGGCCTGCGAGTGCGCTAGCAGGGTCAGGCAGTCGCTCTCTGCCAGGATCGCGGTCATCATCGTCAGGGAACTGGTTTCGGCCACGATCCGCGGCCGCACGGGCAGGCGCGCGAACAGCTCCTCGACGAAGGCCCGGCGGGGCGTGTCGCGGGCGGGCGCCACCCAGGGAAAGCGGGCCAGGTCGGCCTCGCTCAGCACGGTTTCCTTCGCGAGCGGGTGCCCAGCGCGGGCAGCGACCACATGCGGATCGGCGAACAGGGGCCGTTCCACCACGTCGTCGCCCAGGCGCGGGTCGCGCAGGGCGCCAACCAGAATGTCCAGCTCCCCGCCGCGTAGCCTGGCCACCAGCGTCTCGTGCGGGGCCTCATCGAGCTCCACCCGCACCGCGGGATAGTCGCGCAACAGCAGGGCGACGGTGCGGGCCAGGACGGGCTTGGGTATCAGCGGCAGGCAGCCGGCCGACACCCGGCCGCCGGTGGCGTCGCGCTCGGCCTCCAGCTCGTCCAGCGCCTGGTCGATCTCGTACAGCGCCAGGCGAAGGCGGCCGGCGAACAGGGCGCCGGCCGGCGTGGCCGAAAACCCCTGCGGCGTGCGGCGATACAGCGGTGTCCCCACCGTCTTCTCCAGGTCGCGCGCCGCGCGGTGCAGGCTCGGCTCGGCCAGGCCCAGATCCTGGGCCGCCGCCCGGAACGACCCGCGGCGGACGATGGCGAGATGGGCGCGCACCTGCGGCGTCGAGAGGTTGCGCGAGACCAGCCGGGCATAGGACCGCGCCGTCTCGGCGCCCAGCTCCTGCACGCCGAGCTCGATCCGCCGCAGCATCCGTTCCACCCGCCGGTGCAGCAACCGGCCGGCGCGGGTCGGCTGGCTGCCGCCGGGACCGCGGTCGAGCAGGCGGACGCCGACCACGTCCTCCAGTCTGTGCAGGGCATGGGTCACGGCGGGCTGCGACAGGCCGGTCTCCTGCGCCGCCCCGCCGGCCGAACCGGCGCGGACCACGGCATCGAAGATCGTCAGCGGTCTCAGGGTGGGCTGGATCGACATTGCAGGTCCCGGAATTCTCTCCCAGAGACTTAGCCATAATCTATGCCTCACGTCGTCGTTTCTATGAATCCGGCCGGGCGGTTCGGGGCTAGCGTTCACTCCAGGGGCCGAGAGAGCGTCGCTATGGGAGGACGAGCTTGGACGTCGCCGACAGCCATACCCATGTGATTTCGCGCGATGTGGAGCGGTATCCGCACGCCCCGCTCGGCGGGCATCAGTCCGACTGGTCCCAGGCCCGTCCGGTCGACCATCATGGCCTGGTGGCGGCGATGGACGAGGCCGGCAGGGGGCCTCGACCGCCACCGCCTTCATCCCGCTTGTGGTCGAGCGGTTCGGGGCCGACCGCATCCTGTGGGGGTCGAACTTCCCGGCCGCCGAAGGGGACCTGGCCGTCCTGCTGGACGAGGCCAAGGCCGGCCTGGCCGTGCTGCCCGAGGCCGATCGCGCGGCGATCCTGGCGGGGTCGGCGCGCCGGCTCTATCCCGGGCTCGGGGCACCGCGCCATGGCTGATCCGGTTCGGCTGAAGACGGTGCTCGGCACCTATCCGCACACCGCGGCGCTGAAGTCCGGCGCCCTGTGCAGCGATGAGGTGGCACTGGACTTCGTCGAGGTCGAGCCGGTGCACAAGGCCTTCGCGCCGATGGTGCGCCGGGCGGAATACGATCTCAGCGAGCTCGCCATCGCCACGGCGCTGCAGGCCAAGGCCTATGGCCGGCCGGTAGTGCTGCTGCCGGCGGTGCGCGCCTGCAGCGCGGCTGCCTGATCTATCACCGGGCCCATGGCGTGGTGGCGCCGCAGGACCTGGTCGATGCCCGGATCGGCGTGCGCGCCTACACCCAGACCACGGGGCTGTGGGTGCGGGCCCATCTGGCCGAGGATTACGGCCTGCCGATCGAGCGGATGCGCTGGGTCACCAGCGACCCCGCCCATGTCGAGGAGTACGCCGACCCGCCGATCGTCGAGCATGTCTCGGGCGAGCGGAGCCTACCCGACATGCTGCGCGATGGCGGGCGATCTTGGCCCAGGGCACGGTCAAGGAGACGCTGGGCTCGGTCAACCTGCCGCTGGTCTGCGCCGGCCAGCTGGTCCTGCCCGGCGACCTGGTCGTGGCCGATGATGACGGCATCGTGGTGGTGCCACGGCTGCGGGCCGAGGCGGTGCTGCGGCTGAGCGAGGCGCGCGAGCGCAAGGAGGCGGAGACGCGGGCCCGGCTGAAGGCCGGCGAGCTCGGCCTCGACCTCTACGGCATGCGCGACCGGCTCCGCGCCAAGGGGCTGGTCTATGTCGAGGCCGGGGACGCCATGCCCTGACCGCGGCGGGGCTTTGACCTCGGGATCCCGATCAGCGGGCTATACAGGGCGCGCGTGTTTGGCTCACAAGGCTTCAGTCCATTCGAAGAGTGAGCGCACGACATGGCACGCCAGGACAGCGGACCGTCCGAACCCGATGCCGCCGGAAACACGCGCGACCGGATCAAGTCGGTCGCCGCCGAACTCTATGTCCTGAGAGGGCACGAAGGCTTCAGCTTCGGCGACATCGCTGCGTCGATCGGGACGACGCGGGCGAACATCCATCACCATTTCGGCAGCAAGCAGCAGCTGATGGGGGAGTTGATCGAGGACATCGCGTCGAATGCCGAAGCCCGCATCGAGCGGTACTGGATGGCGGGGGACGCGGCGTTTGCCGAACGGCTGTCGATGCAACTGGACGACCTCCGCCGCTACTACGAGCGGTTCAACAAGGGCGACCAGGACCGCAATGTCTGGAGCCCGCTGTCGCGGCTGCGCCATGACCTGCCGACCCTCGGCGACAAGGCGGTGGCGGCGCTGGAACGCGTCAACCGGACCTACGAGACCTGCCTGCGGCACGCCGTCGACCAGGCGGTCAAGGCGGGGCAGCTGCGCCCGGACGCCGATGCGGACGACATCGTGAGGGTGCTTCGCGTCACCCTCTTGTCCTGTCCGCCGATGACCCAGGATGCCGGCAGGTTCGAGGAGATCGACCTGCTGTTCCAGGCCCTTGGCCGCATGATCGGTGCCGGCGCACAGCGGCAGGGCCGATCGTCCCGAGGCGAGTAGTCGATGCAAGAGCCCGTTGACAGCTTTCGCGGCCTCGGATACTTACTTACAGGTAAGTCAGCGCTGATTGTTCAAGAGGCGCGCGAGGCCGGTCTGGGGAGGCAAGGCAAGTGTTGCGGGATCAAAGCTTCGCGGAATTCGAGGTCCGGCCGTTCACCGGCTCGCTGGGCGCCGAGATCATCGGCGTCGACCTGAGGACAGTCGCCGACGACATCTTCCAGGACGTCCTCCGCGCGCTGCACGAATACCATGTGCTGGCCGTCCGCGATCAGGACCTGGTGCCGGCGACATTCCAGCAGGTCGCCCGCCGCTTCGGCCCGTTCAGCGGCAACCCGGTGCACACCCCGATGCCGGGCTTCGACGACATCGTCAAGTTCGTGCGCGAACCCGACGACACCGGCAAGGTGATCGGCGAGGACTGGCACATGGACCTGGCCTGGCTGGCGCGGCCGCCGGGCGTCACCATGCTCTATGGCGAAGAGATCCCGCCGGTCGGGGGCGACACCTGCTTCACCAGTCTCGAACGCGCCTATCAGTCGTTGACGCCGCGGCTGGTCTCGATCCTCGAAGGCCTGACCGGCATCCACAGCGGCCGCGGCGTCTTCGCGATCAACGCGCTGCAGAAGCGGCTGGGCGTGACCAAGGACATCGAGGCGATCGAGAACGCCGCGGTGGAGCACCCGGTGATCTGCACCCACCCGGTGACGGGGCGGCGCTATGTCTTCGTCAGCAGCGTCCTGACCCACTTCAAGGGCATGACCGAGGAGGAAAGCCGGCCGCTGATCGACTTCCTGTTGGCCCGGGCGACGCGGCCGGAGTTCAACTGCCGGCTGCGGTGGGAGCCGCGGACGCTCGGCATGTGGAACAACCCGTTCGTGCTGCACACGGCGATCAACGACTATCCGGGATACCGCCGCGTGATGTATCGCACGACGGTCGAGGGCGCGGTGCCGGCGGCCGCCGTGGCCTGAGACGGACCGCGGCGCCGGACGACCGCCGCGCATTGCCAGGGCAGCCGCCGTTCGGGGTCATGAAGCGTCGGCCCCCAAGCCTGAAGACCATGACCCGGGAGGCAAAATGCAAACGCGGTTCAAGCGTCTGCGACAAGGTCTGACGGGAACGTTGCCGTTCGTCGCGCCCGTGCACGTCCTGGTGCTGGGCGTCATCGTGCTGCCCTCGCTGTTCGTCGTCTGGCTCAGCTTCCAGGCCTCGACCTTTGGTCAGGCGCCGACCTTCGTCGGCTTCGACAACTATGCCCGCATCCTGGGTGACGCCTATTTCTGGCGGTCGCTGCTGAACACCGTGATCGTCGTGGCGGTCGCGGTGCATGTCGAACTGCTGGCCGGCCTCGGCATCGCCCTGCTGTTCGCCAGCGGTCTGCCGGCGCGTCGCATCCTGCTGGTCGTGGTGCTTGCCCCCTATGCCATCAGCGAGGTGACGGCGGCGGCGATGTGGCGCTTCCTGTTCGACCCGGATGTCGGCCCGGTGACCCTCGCCATCCAGGCGCTGGGGCTGCCGTCGCTCGACTGGACCTTCATCCCGATACACGGGCTGACGCTGGTCGGGCTGCTGACCATCTGGCTGCACCTGCCCTTCACCTTCATCATCCTCTACGCCGCCCGGCTGGCGATCCCGAAGGACCTGTATGAGGCCGGCCGGACCGATGGCGCGTCGTCGTTCCAGCTGTTTCGCAACGTCACCCTGCCGCTGCTGGCGCCCGCCATCCTGATCGCGATGCTGTTCCGCTATATCTTCGCCTTCCGGCTGTTTTCCGAGATCTGGCTGATGACGCAGGGCGGGCCGGCGCGCACCACCGAGGCGGTGGCCGTCTACCTCTATCTCGAGGCCTTCCGCTACAACTCCTTCGGGACCGCCGCCGCCACCGCCTGGATCATGGTGCTGGTCTCGCTGCTGCTGGCGACGGTCTACATCCTGCGGCTGAAGCGGGGGATGGCGGCCGATGCGCGCTGACCGCCGCCTCATCGGCATCGGCAAGGCGGTCGCGGTCGCGGCGATCGTCCTGTGGTCGATCTTCCCGATCGCCTTCATCGTCCTGTCGTCGTTCAAGCCGGGCCGCGACATCTTCGCGGTGCCGCCGAAGCTCCTGTTCCAGCCGACGCTGGTTCACTACGCCAACCTGTGGGAGCGCTGGGGCAGCTTCTTCGACGGACTGGTCAACAGCCTGATCGTGACGGCGGGTTCGGCCGTGCTGGCCGTCGCCATCAGCTCACTGGCCGGCTTCGTGTATTCGCGGCAGAAGAGCCGGCTGCTCACCGGCTCGATCTTCTTCCTGATCGGGGTGCGGCTGATCCCACCGATCGTCGTCACCCTGCCGCTGTTCCCGATCGTCAACTGGCTCGGGCTGAACGACACGCATCTGGTGCTGATCCTGCTCTACACCAGCTTCTTCGTGTCGCTGGGCACGATCCTGATGCGCACCTTCATCGACCAGATCCCGCGCGAACTCGACGAAGCCGCCATCATCGACGGGGCCAGCCGGCTCACGGTCCTGCGCCGGATCATCCTGCCGCTGGCCGCGCCCGGCATGCTGGCGGTCGCCGTCTTCGTCGTGGTGTTCGCCTGGAACGAGTTCCTGTTCGCCTTCATCTTCACCGCGACCAAGGCCAAGACCGCGCCCTTCGTGCTGTCGGAGATGATCAGTTCGGTCGACGGGGTCGACTGGGGCGTGCTGTTCGCCGCCGCGACGGTTCAACTGCTGCCGGTTCTGGTGTTCGTGATGGTCATGAACCGGTTCCTGGTCGCCGGCCTGACGGCCGGCGCAACCAAGGGGTGATCGACACCCACCACAGGGGAGGACAAGCGTGACAATCAATCTGACAAGGCGGGGACTACTCGCCAGCACGATGGCCGGCGCCGCGACGATGGCGCTGGGCCGCGCCGCCCTGGGACAGACCAGGACGCTGAACGCGCTGTCGCACCTGGTGCACCAGAATGTGCTGACCAAGGGCAGCGCGGGCGACGTGATCGCCCCGTGGTGCAAGGCCGCGGGGGCGGAGATCACCTGGACCACGTTGGACAGCAATCCGCTGCAGGACCGGCTGTTCCGGGAGGCGAGCCTCGGCCGGACCACCTTCAATGTCGGCTTCGTCGTCGACAACCGCATGACGCCGCAGATCGCCGGGCTGTTCGAACCCCTCGACGGCTACCAGGCGTCCGACCCGATCGAGGATATCGACGACATCGCCCCGGGCCTGCGCCGCGCCATGACTGTCGGCGGCAAGACCGTCGGCATTCCGGTGCGCCACGCCACCCAGGCGCTGTTCTACAACGAGGCCCTGCTGGAGGAGGCCGGCATCGCCGCGCCGCCCACGACGGTCGAGGAACTGGTCGAGCAGGCGAAGAAACTGACCTTCACCTCCGCCGCCGGGACGCCGGTGACCGGGATGATCCTGGCCAGCGACCTCGCCGTCTTTCCGGTGATGTTCGCCCGGGCTTTCGGCGGCGACTTCATCGGTGCGGACTTCAGGGTGGTCCCGAACCGGGAGGCGATGGAAAAGGGCCTGAGCGTGCTGGCCGACCTGTTCCAGGCCCGCGCGCTGCCCCGCAGCTACGCCAACACCCGCAACGACGACATGGTGACCTGGCTGCAGCAGGGCCGGGCCGCGTTCGGCGTGCTGCCCTTCGCCCGGTTCGCGCAGCTGAACAACCCCGAGCAGTCCTCGGTCCCGGGCAAGATCAAGGCGGTTGAGTTTCCCGGCTCGGCGACACTTCCCGCCGGCAGCACCATGGCCGCGGTGGTGGAATCCTGGGCCATGGTGATCCCGGCCAATTCGGCCGACAAGGACCTGTCCTGGAGCTTCATCAAGGCCGTCTCCAGCAAGGCGGTCACGCTGGGTGCGGCGCGCAACGGCAACGGCCCGGTCCGCGTCTCGACCTATGCCGACGCCGATTTCGCGGCGGCGCAGCCGCTGGCCAGGATCGAATCCGCCGCGCTGGCCAAGGCGCGCCCGGCCTTTCCGGCCTTCCCCGAGGCGGTGCGGGCGCAGGCGACGTTCCTCGAGGAGGTCCAGCTTGCGGTGCTCGGCCGCAAGACACCGCAGGAGGCGGTTGCGGCGATCGTGGAGAGAGTCACGCCACTGATGCCGGCCTGATCGAGCCCGGCGCCGACGGCTCGAGCAGAGCGCCAGACCCCGCAGCATCGGCTCGGTCGACCTGTGCCGCGGTATTGGTCGATCTCTCCCTCGGGCCGATCCCCAAAGCCGCACTCGCACGATAGGCTTGTCTGCAAGGCTCACGAATGACGTGGGTGTCGGTCGACCGACGTGAGGTCCGCTTCCCGTCGCTGCCCGGCCGGAACAGGACATGCGGCAGAATGGATCGGCTTCCCACCTCGATGCTCTTGGAGTCCCCGCTCGCGCACCTGAACCTGGTCGGCGTCGCCGGGATCATCGTGTGGCACCTGATCCCGGGACAGCGATCGAACACCCGGCTCGTGGTGCAGATCGCGTTTTTCGCGGTGATGACCGCGATTCTCGTCCGCAGCAACCTGTCTCCATCGATCTCCGAGGGGCGCCCCACCGAGTATGACGGTGCCTTGCTCGTCGTCTCCGCGCGGCTCCTGTGGTGGACGCATCTGGCCTGGGCCCTCATCGGATTCGTGCGCATCTACCTCGTCCTCGAGAGCCGCCCTCACGAGGCGCGCCTGCTCCAGGATCTTGTCGTTGGAACCGTCTATCTCGGCGTGGCCCTGTCGGTCCTCGCCTTTGTCTTCGGCATTCCGATCGGCACTCTGGTCGCGACGTCGGGCGTCATCGCCATCATTCTCGGCCTTGCCCTTCAGAACACGCTCAGCGACGTGTTTTCGGGCGTCGCCATGACGCTTGGCCGGGCTTTCGCGATCGGCGATTGGATCGTTCTCACCGACGGGACCGAGGGGAGGGTGGTCGAGAGCACCTGGCGCGCGACCCATCTCTTGAGCGGCTCGAGCAACATGGTCGTGCTGCCGAACAGCCTTCTGGCCCGGCTGGGTGTGACCAATGTCAGCCGGCCCGACGAGTCGCATCTGGTGTCGCTGACCGTGCGTCTCGCCCCGACGCGGATGCCGGCATCCATCATGGAGGTGATGCATCTCGCCCTCCTCAGCGCCGATGCCACCGTCAAGGACCCGCCGCCGTCGGTCGCCTTGAGGGGCCTGGATGCGGCGGCGCTGGAGATGGAGCTGCAGTTCCGGGTCGCCAGCCCGGCGAAGCGGACGCAGGCTCGGAACGAGGTCTTCGATCTCGTCTACCGCCATTGCAAGGCGGCGGGGCTGCTGCTGGCGCTGCCGCCGGACGCCTTGATTGCCGCCACGGACCTGCCCACCGAGGAGACGGCGCGTCCGCCCCATGTGTCCCCCATGGCCCTGATCGAGGCGATGCCGATCTTCGCGGCCCTGACGCCCGAGGAGAAGCAGGCCCTCGCCGACGCGACCTCCACGCGGGAGTATCGCAGGGGCGATGTCATCGTCCGCGAGGGCGGCACGCTGTCCGCGCTGATGATCCTCCGCGCCGGCGTCGTCGTCATGCATCGCGGCGGGGAAGAGGCCGGCCGGCTGGCTCCCGGCGACTTCTTCGGCGAGACCGGGCTGCTGGCGGGCATGGGAGAGGTCTGCACGCTGGAGGCCATGACGCGCGTCGTGGTCTACGAGGTCGATCAGGGCGCATTCGAGCCCCTGATCCACAACCGCCCGGCCCTGGCCGAGGATCTGGCCCTGAGCCTCTCCGCGCGGGCGCTGAAAGCCCAGGCGAAGGCGGCCCACGGGCCGAAGCATGACCGCAGCCCGCACTTCTTCCTGGGGGCCATCCAGACCGTGTTCCGGAGACGGCCGGTGGGCTGACAGGGATGGCCGAACCGTCGTTTGATTAAGGATAAATAATATCCTCAATTATCGTTGCGATCCCTATTAAGGACTGTTAGGGTCCGAATTATGGTTCACCTGACCGCAATCGCCTCACCGAACCGGGATTGGCCATGAACACGGTCGTCGCAACCGAGCGCCCCCTGGTGCTGATCGTCGATGACGACGAAGCCGTGCGCTTCGCACTGCAGGAGCTCATGCTTTCGGTCGGGCTCGATGCCGCCGGGTTCGCATCGGCGCGCGAGCTGCTGGACGCGACGCTGCCGGACCGTTCGGGATGCCTGGTCCTCGACGTGCGCCTGCCCGGGACGAGCGGGCTCGATCTGCAGCAGCATCTCGCATCCAACGGCAAGGACAAGCCGATCGTCTTCCTGACCGGCCACGGCGATATCCCGATGACGGTCCAGGCGATGAAGGCCGGCGCCATCGATTTCCTGACCAAGCCGGTGCGCGACCAGACCTTGCTGGACGCCGTCACGATCGGCATCGAGCGCGATGTCGCCCAGCGTGCCAAGGCCCGGGTCGCCCGGCTGCATGGCGACCGCTACAAGACCCTGACCCGGCGTGAGCGGCAGGTGATGTGCGCCGTGGCGCTGGGGCGCTTCAACAAGCAGGTCGCGTTTGACCTCGGCATCAGCGAGGTCACCGTCAAGCTTCATCGCAGCAATACGATGAGGAAGATGAACGCCACATCCGTCGGTGAGCTCATTCGCGCGTGGGAGGCCCTTCCGCCGGACCTTCGCGAGGAGGAGCCGACCTAAACCACGGGATAGTTACGGGTGGGCCGCGGATGGCGCGACATGGGGGCACAGCCGCATCAATGAAGGCCATCCGCTTGTCCAAGGTGCCCGTGATCGCGATCGTCGACGATGACGAAGCCATGCGCGACGCGTTGTCGGAGCTTCTCCAGGTGATGGGGTTTTCCTGCAGCGCCTTCGACGGTGCGGCGGCCTTCCTCGCGCACCACGCACCCGGACGGTTCGACTGCCTCATCACCGACGTGCGGATGCCGGGGATGGACGGGATCGATCTGCATCGCCGGCTGCGCGCCCTCGGTTCGACCCTGCCCGTGGTCATCATCACCTCCGCGCCCGATCCGGCAACGCGGGCGCGGGCGCTGGACGGCGGCGCCTGCGCCTACCTGGCCAAACCGGTGGACGACAGCGCGCTTCTCGACCACCTCAGGTCGGTGCTGGGCCACGACGACGGACGCGACGAACAGCTCGACGAAGAAGACTTACCCGGAGGCTGATATGTCCGAGATGCGTTCTTCGACCAGCGAGCTTCACGCCGGGTTCGTCCCGGAGTTCGATGCGCTGTATCGCGGGTCGCCCTATTGGGAGCTCGACACGGCAGACGCCCGGATGTTCGTCGGCGCCGGTCCGTCAGGCCGCGAGCCCCAGGCGGATTGGGTTGGGGAGGTGCTGGGGCGCTCCCGCGTCGTGGGCCTCAACGAGCGCGCCGCGCATCTGGTGGGGGCTCCTGCGGGCCGCGAGGAGATGATCGGCCGGCCCATCGCGGATTTCTGGCCGCCGGACAGCCAGGATGATCTTGCCGAACTGATCGCTGATGTCGCGACCGACCGGTCCCCTCGCGTGATCCGGACACGCGACATCGGCTCGTTGCTGCTGCAGGATCCCGTGCTGACGGTGTGGCGCTCGCATGAGACGGGCGCCGACACGGTGTTCGTGGCCGTGAGGGGCGCGGTGAACGACCGCCGTTCCTACTGGTCGCTGCGTGCGAGCGAGGAACGCTACCGCAAGCTCATCCACCACATACCCAACCCTCTCCTCCGGGTCGACGCGAGGGCGATGGGCCGGGTGTTCGCGCGGCTGAAGGCAGAGGGCGTCAACGACCTCGATTCCTATCTCGATGCCCATCCGGAGCTGCTCGCCTTCGCGGAGCAGAGCGTGCGCATCACGGAGATCAACCGGGCCGCGGCGCTGTTGTTCGGCGCGACGAGCGCGACGGATCTTGTCGGCCCGGTGAAATGCCTGCTCCAGGCGTCCCCCGAGACCACCCGGAGGGTCATGGTCGCGCAATTCGACGGGCGCCGCAGCCATGCCGAGGTGATGAAGCTGTGCACGCTCGATGGCCGGCTGCTCGACGTTCAACTGGCGGTGACCTTTCCGACGCCGCCGGAACAGCTGGATGTGACGGTCATCAGCCTGGACGACCTCACCGACCGGCTTCGCACCGAGGCGCAGCTTCGCCAGCTTCAGGCCGATTTCACGCGGGCCGCCCGCATCTCGACCCTCGGCGAGCTCGCCACCTCGATCGCGCATGAGGTGAACCAGCCGCTCGCCGCGATTTTCACCAATGCGGAGACCAGCCTGCGGTGGCTCGCGCGCGACGAGCCGAACCTGGCGAAGGTCGTGCAACTAACGACCCGGATCGCGGCGAGTGCCCGCCATGCGACCGAGATCGTCCAGCGCATCCGGGCGATGACGGCGAAACATGCGCCGGAGCGCCGGCCCCTGGAGCTGAACGAGGTGGTCGACGAGGCGCTGCTGTTCCTTCGCCATGACATCGAAACCCGCTCGATCCGATTGTCGGCAAGGCTCGGGCTCGGCCTGCCCCGCGTGATCGGAGACCGGGTCCAGCTGCAGCAGGTGATCGTCAACCTGCTGGTCAACAGCGCCCAGGCCATCGGCCAGGCCGGCGCGAAGGGCGGGCTGGTCGAACTGAGCACCGGGCTCAGCGAAGCCGGCGAGGTCGTCTTCGTGATCCGGGACAACGGGCCCGGCATCCCGGCTGAAGACCTCGACCGCATCTTCGAGGGCTTCTTCACCACCAAGGACGAAGGAATGGGGCTGGGCCTCGCCATCTGCCAGTCGATCATGACGGCGCATGGCGGCGGCATCGTCGCCTCGAACCGTCCCGAGGGCGGCGCGTGCTTCCGGCTGTGGCTTCCGGCGGAGCCCATCGCGGCGCAGGGCTGGGAGACGCGGCCGCTGTAGGCCCGACCTGTGCCAAGGTCGAGGTTCGTCCATCCTTTGATGTGCGGGATTGGCGGTCGGCACAATGGTCGGGGAGGGGGCGATCCGCGATCCTTCCGCTCGTTGCCAGGCGCCGGCCGCGGGATGAAGGGGAGGGACCCTCGACCGGGGCGGCCGCCGATGGCCAGACCGTGAGAGGTGAACCCATGAAAATCGTCGTCATCGGCGGGACCGGCCTGATCGGGTCCAAGGTCGTGGCCATGCTGAGCCAGAAGGGCCACCACGCCCTGGCCGCCGCCCCGAGCACGGGCGTCGACACCGTCACCGGCCAGGGGCTGGCCGAGGCGCTGACGGGGGCCGACGTCGTCGTCGACCTCGCCAACTCCCCGTCCTTCGAGGAGCAGGCGGCGATGGAGTTCTTCCAGACCGCCGGCCGCAACATCACCGCGGCGGAGGTGAAGGCCGGGGTCCGGCACCATGTCGCCCTGTCGGTCGTCGGCACCGAGCGGCTGCTGGAAAGCGGCTATTTCCGCGCCAAGCTGGCGCAGGAGCGCCTGATCAAGGCCTCGCCGATCCCCTACACCTTGCTCCGCGCCTGCCAGTTCTTCGAGTTCATCCGCACCATCGCGGACATCTCCATGGTGGACGGCGCCGTGCGCCTGCCGCACACCCTGTTCCAGCCGATGGCGGCGCAGGACGTCGCGGCCGCGATGGCCGAGGCGGCGCTGGCCGCACCGGCGAACGGCATGCGGGAGGTCGGCGGACCCGTCCCGGTCCATCTCGACGACATGATCGCCAAGGTCCTCGCCTACGACAAGGATCCGCGCCAGGTGATCACGGACCCGCAGGCGCCGTATTACGGCATCAAGGTGGACGACCGGTCGCTGATGCCCGGCCCGGATGCCCGCCTCGGCTCCACCACCATCGACTGGTGGCTGGCCAACGTCCCGCCGCCGCCGAAGAAGAAGTGACCGGCGACGTCCATCAAGAAAGGACTCAGCGATGCTGAAGCAGATCTGCGTCGGCGTGGCCGTGCTCATGGGGCTTCTGGCCGAGGCGAACGGCGTGTTTATGCTGTTGTCGCCGGACAGCTGGTACTTCGCCGTGCCCGGCGTCACCACGACCGGCCCGTTCAACCAGCACTTCATCCGCGATATCGGACTGATCTTCCTGTTCGTCGGCACGTCCTACCTGTTCGGCGCCGCGCAGCCGCGGCACCGGATCATCTTCTGGGCCGCGCCCACCCTGTGGCTGGGCGGCCACGCCCTGTTCCACTACTGGGAGGTCGCCGTTGGCATCTGCGGGCCGTCGGTGCTGATCCGCGACTTTCCGGCGGTGACGCTCCCGGCCGCGATCGGGGTGCTCCTGACCCTCTGGGCGATTTCGGACGCCCGCTCGACCCATTCCCTCAGAGAGAGATACTCATGACCCCGCGCCTGAACATCTTCCAGGTCGCCCCCGAAGGGACCAAGGCGATGATGGCCGTCGGCACCGCTGTGGAGAACAGCGGCCTCGAGCACAGCCTGATCCAACTGGTGAAGCTGCGCGCGTCGCAGATCAACGGCTGCGCCTTCTGCATCCACATGCACGCCACCGACGCGGTGAAGCATGGCGAGAGCCCGATGCGGATCCACCTGCTCGATGCCTGGCGGGAATCCCCTGTGTTCACCGACCGCGAGCGCGCCGCGCTGGCCTGGACCGAGAGCCTGACCAAGGTCGCCGAGACGGGCGCCCCCGATGCCGACTATGCGGTGCTGAAGGGCCGCTTCGGCGACACCGAGATCGGCAACCTCACCCTGCTGATCGGAACGATCAACCTGTGGAACCGGGTGCAGGTCGGCCTCCGCGCCATCCCCAAGGTCGACGTGCCGGCCAAGGACGCCGCCTGATCGATCCGGAGACTGCGCCGCCCCGGCGGCGCAGTCCCGTCACCCCAAGCAAGACGTTCCATCCCGATAATCGACCCGCCGTTGACCTCGCTGAAGCGGGCCAATACTGTCGGCCCCTTCTTTGACATTCCGGGGGCCGCCATGGCCCAGATCCTGGTTCAGGGCCTGGCGAAGACCTATCGCGTGGCCGAACGCGATCCCGGCGTGCTGGGCGCCGTGCGCGGACTCGTCCGCCGACGCTGGCGCACGGTGGAGGCGCTGAAGGACGTCAGCTTCGCCTTGGAGCGAGGGGAACTCCTGGGCTTCATCGGCCCCAACGGCGCGGGTAAATCGACCACCATCAAGATTCTCTCGGGGATCCTGCGGCCCGATTCCGGCCGGGTCGAGATCGACGGTCTGGTTCCCCATCTCGACCGCATCAGCCACGTTGCCCGCATCGGCGTCGTGTTCGGCCAGAGGACGCAGCTGTGGTGGGACCTGCCGGTCATCGACGGCTTCGACCTGCTGCGCGACATCTATCGGGTGGATCCGCGACGCTACCGGACGACCCGCGACGAGCTGGTCGGGATGCTCCGGCTGGAGCGTCTTCTCGACCAGCCGGTGCGACAGCTCTCGCTCGGCCAGCGCATGCGGGCGGAACTTGCCGCGGCCCTGCTGCACGAGCCGTCGATCCTCTTTCTCGACGAGCCGACCATAGGCCTCGATGCGCCTTCGAAACTGGCGGTGCGGGAATTCATCAAGACACTGAACCGCGAGCGCGGCGTCACCGTCCTGCTCACCACCCACGACATGCATGACATCGAGGCCCTGGCGGAGCGGGTCATCGTCATCGGCCATGGCCGGGTCCTAGCGGACAGCCCCTTCGAAGCCCTGCGCGCCACCGTGCTCACCGAGCGCCGGCTGTTCGTGGATTTCGCCCAGGATGCGCCTGATCTCGCCTTGCCCGGCGTCGAGATCCGGGGTCGCAGCGGACGGTCCATGGAGCTTGCCTTCGATCCCCGCATGACCAACGCCCCGGCGCTCATCGCGGCCATCACGGCAGGGCACGCGGTCGACGACATCCATGTCGAGCAGCCGGCCATCGAGGAGGTAATCGCCCGGTTCTACGACCTGCACGGCGCCGGCGAGGCCTGACCCATGGAGGCCCTCCGTCCCTACATCGCGGCCTTTTCCTCGCGATTCCTGCTGATGATGCAGTATCGGGCCGCGGCCGTGGCCGGCTTCGCCACCCAATGCTGGTTCGGCGCGGTGCGCGTCATGGTGCTGGCCGCTTTCTACCTTGGCGCGCCGGAGGCCGCCGCCGGCACATCCTTCGACCTCTCCCAGGCCGTCACATACACTTGGCTGGCCCAAGGCCTCCTGGCCCTGCTGCCCTGGGCCGCAGATCCCGATATCGCCGCGGCGGTGCGCACAGGCGCGATCGGCTACGATCGGCTGCGACCGGTGGATGCCTATGCCCTCTGGTATGCCCGCACGGCCGGCTGGATGACGGCCCGCGTCGCTCCCAGACTGGGTCTGATGGCTCTCGCGGCCGGGGTCGCCCTGCCCCTGCTCGGCCAGGCGGAATGGGCCTGGAAGCCGCCGCCGAATGCTTCCGCCGCCCTGCTTTTCATCCTCTCGCTGTCTTTGGCGGCGGCGCTCTCCTGCGCTGTCGTCATGCTGATCAACATCGTCGTGGTGGCGACGCTCAATGCCCGGGGTGTCAACTCCCTGGCCATGCCGGTGGTCATCGTCTTCTCCGGCTCCCTGCTGCCCTTGCCGCTCTATCCCGACGCGATCCGCGCGGCGCTCTTCATCCAGCCCCTGGCCGGCGTCCTCGACATCCCCAATCGGATCTATTCCGGCGCGCTGGCGGGCTTCATGGCCTGGGCGGGAATCGGGCTGCAGGCGTTCTGGACCTTCGCCCTGATCGTCGCCGGCCGGCTGTGGCTGCGCCGTGTCGTGCGCCGCCTCGAAGTCCAGGGAGGGTAGGGCGGTGAACGGCATCACCCTGCTCGTCCGGTATTTCACGGCCTCGATCCGCAGCCAGATGCAATACCCGGCATCGGCGATGATGCTGACCTTCGGGCAGCTGGCTTCGACGGCCATCGAGATCGTCTCGATCTGGGCCTTGTTCGACCGGTTCGGGGCCGTGAAGGGCTGGAGCTTCGGGGAGGTGATGTTCTTCTACGCCCTGATCGGCATCAGCTTTTCCATCGCCGATTTCGTGACCCGCGGATTCGACGTCTTCGGCACCGATTTCGTGCGCACGGGCGATTTCGACCGCCTGCTGCTCAGGCCCCGGTCGGCGGCGCTGCAGCTGGTGGGCCATGACTTCCGTATCAGCCGGTTCGGGCGGTTCGTGCAGGCGGCCGTCATCCTGGTGGCAGCCACCGAATCCCTGCAGTTCATGTGGACCCCGGAGACCGTCGTCCTGGCCCTCTGGACGATCGCCGGCGGCACGGCCTTCTTCGTCGCCCTCTTCATCTTTCAGGCCGCCATGGCCTTCTGGACCATCGAAAGCCTGGAAGCCGTCAACGCCCTCACCTACGGCGGCGTCTATGCGGGCCAGTTCCCACTCGGCCTCTATGCCCGCTGGTTCCGCACCTTCCTGACCTTCATCGTGCCGCTGGCCTGCGTGGCGTATTATCCGGTGCTCGCCATCCTGGGGCGATCCGATCCCCTGGGCGCCCCCGATTGGTTTCTGCCGATGGCGCCGGCGGCGGGATTCGGCCTCCTGGCCCTCTCGTTTCTGGCATGGCGGATCGGAGTGTCGAAGTACATGTCGACCGGCAGCTGACTCACCCGGTACGAGGTGATCAACCGACGAACCCCATCCGCAGGCTGCGTGGACACAGTGCTCGTGGAGTCGACGGGGGCCGGAGCCACTGCCGGTCGCCTCACCGGGGCCGGCGGACGGCCCTGAGCTTGCCGGTGGGGCCGCCGCCACAGAAGAACTGGTCGCCGCCGTCGGATTCCAGCCCCGACACGGCGGTTCCCGGCGGCATTTCGAGAATCTCCAGGGCCTCCCCGGTCTGGGGGTCGATCCGCCTCACGTCGCTCTCGTCGCCCTCCCAGGTGCCGTGCCAGAGCTCGCCGTCGACCCAGCTGACCCCGGTGACGAAGCGGTTGGATTCGATGGTGCGGAGAACCGCCCCGGTCTCGGGGTCGATCTGGTGGATCTTGCGGTCCCGGTACTGCCCCACCCAAAGCGTCCCTTCGGCCCAGGCCAGCCCGGAGTCGCCGCCGCCGCCGGGCGCCGGGATGGTGGCGAGCACGCGGCCGGTCTTCGGATCGATCTTCTGGATGTGCTCCTCGGCGATCTGGAACAGGTGCCGGCCGTCGAAGGCGGTGCCGGCATGCGCGGCGACCTCGATCGAGCGCACCGTCTCCCCGGTCGCGGGATCGAGGGACTTCAACGTGTCCCCGGCGGCAAACCAGACGTGCTGGCCGTCATAGGTGACCCCGGCCACCTGGTCGACGCCCGGGAAGGGGCCGTATTCGCGGACGATTTCGGCTGCTGATCGTTTCATGGGTCCGTCCTCATCACTCGATGCCACCACCCTAATCCCCCGGCAGCGGCGCCGGGAGTAACAAGGTGGTCGTGAATCCCGGCACGGGCGGGGTCATCCAGCGAAGCGCCCGCCCGCGCCCGAACGATTGCACCTTGCCGGCCGCCGCCAGCGCGTCGAGGCCCCGCTGCACGGTGCGCTGGCTGGCGCCGAGCGCCAGCGCCAGGGCCGAGCTCGACCAGGATTCACCGTCGGCGAGGAAGGCCAGCACCGCGGCATGCTGCTCCTCGACGGGCCGCGCCAACACCACGACCTCGGCGGCGCGGCGCGGCACCAGCGCGAACCCGCGCTGGGTCGCGCTCACGCCGGCCAGCGGCCGCAGCATCGTGCGAAGCCGGCCGATCTCGACCCGCAGCCGCGCGCGATGCGATTCATCGGCGTGCTTTGCGCCGAAGGCCCGCGCGAGGAGCGTGCCTCTCGGCACGTCCCCGGGCCAGGCCTCGCCCAGCGCGCGGGCCAGCGCGAACAGCACCGGGCGCGTCGCGAGCGAGACCACGGTGCCGGCGTCCCGCACGGCATGGCGGCACGCATCCACCACGAGCGCCTCCGACGCCAGCAGCGCCTCGACCTCCTCGAGCAGGAGCGGGCGTTCCTCGCCACGCGCCAGCAGGCGTGCCGCGGGCGTATTCAGGACCAGGGATGCGCTTTCGACCTCCGCCGTCAGCGCGGGAATGCCGGCGGCGCGCGCGGCACTCCCGGCCCGGACGAGCGCCGCGCGCGCGGCCTGGGTCTGCAAGCGCCGCATCGCGATCCCCGCGACCACCAGCTCATGGGCGGCCTCCAGCGCGGGCGGCAGGGGCGCGGGGTCGAGATCGGCGAGGGTGCGCTCGGCCTCGTCGAGGCGGCCGATCAGGAGCAGGCGGCGGACCGCGAGATACCGGGCATGCGCGGCATTGACCCGGTCGCCATGCGCCTCGAGCGTCGCCCGCGCGGCGTCGAGCGTCTTCGCCGGCCAGCCCAGGTCGCGCGAAGCGAGGGCGATTTCGGCCTCGGCGACGACGCAGCGCGCGCGGGCCACCGACTCTCTCGGGCCGAAGGCGCGCGCCGCCCGCCGCATGAGAGCCTTGGCCCGAACCAGATCGCCGAGCTGCGCCATGGCGATGCCCCGCAACGCCAGCGCCGGGGCGTCGTCGCGCAGGGCGACCCGCTTCAGGGCGCCGAGAGGATCACCCGCCGCGAGCGCGCGGGCCGCGGCCGTGATCAGCGAGTCCACTGGAATCCCGCCACACTTGTCACTCCCCCCGTTCCGCCATCCGGGGCCAAGTCTATCCCGCGGCTGACGGCCGCGGACAGCATCGCGAACGGATGGAGGCGCGAAAATGGCGACGCACATCACCGGGACGCATCAGGGATCTCCGGTCACGGCCGGCCTCGGCGCCGCGGACTGGTTGTCCCTTGCCGCCGCCCCGACCTTCGCCGTCATGGCGCTGCTGACGCCTGGTCTTGGCGGAATGCCAGATATCTGCTCGGTCGCCCCGAACGCATCCCCGCTGAGTGGAATGGTGCCGATGTACTGGCTCATGGCCGCCTTCCATCTGGCGCCGTGGCTGAAGCTGGCCTCCCGGCGGCGCAGCGGGGCCCGCCGGTCCTGATCCGCGCAGCCGGACTCCCGCCACACTTGTCACTCCCGGCATCCGATGCCCCGGCGCCAATCTCTTTCACGACCCTAAGCCCCAAAGGAGAAGGACGATGACCACGCACCCGACTGGCACACGCGAAGAGTGGA
Organism: Inquilinus ginsengisoli; assembly: GCF_031453975.1. Classification (NCBI taxonomy): domain Bacteria; kingdom Pseudomonadati; phylum Pseudomonadota; class Alphaproteobacteria; order Rhodospirillales; family Rhodospirillaceae; genus Inquilinus; species Inquilinus ginsengisoli. The sequence continues at coordinate 121,874 of NZ_JAVDPW010000002.1, read as the reverse complement.
TGGCCGCCCGCCTGGATCTGCTCGAGGCGGAGAAGGAGCTGACGCGGCGCAGCGACGAGCTGGCGCAGTGGCGTCAGGACCTGCCCTGGGTCCGGGTCGACAAGGGCTATCGGTTCGAGACCGAGAACGGGGCTGCCGCGCTGCCGGACCTGTTCCGTGGGCGCTCGCAGCTCCTGATCTACCACTTCATGTTCGGGCCCGACTACACCGCGGGGTGCCCGTCCTGCTCGGCGATCGCGGACGGGTTCGAGGGCATCGCCGTCCATCTGGCGAACCACGACGTCACGTTGTCGGCGGTGTCGCGGGCGCCGCTCGCCACGCTGCAGGCGTACCAGCGGCGGATGGGGTGGAGCTTCCCCTGGGCATCCTCGCTCGGCGCGGATTTCAACTTCGACTTCAACGTCTCGCTCACCGAGCAGCAGCAGCGCGAAGGCACCGCCGAATACAACTACCGGCGCGAGCCGGCCTGGGTGGGGCGCGGGATCGGCGACTCGCTGACGAAAGGCGGCGAGGGGCCCGTGGCCAAGATGGCGGGCATGACCGGGACCGACGTGGCCACCTATGTGCGCGAGCGGCCCGGCCTGAGCGCCTTCGTGCTCGAGGACGGCGTCGTCTACCACAGCTATTCCACTTATGCCCGCGGGCTGGACGGGCTGTGGGGCATGTTCCATTGGCTCGACCGCGCCCCCAGGGGGCGCAACGAGACCGGCATCTGGTGGCGCCGCCACGACGAGTACGGCAAGCGCTGAGTCCAACTCACCTGCCATCCCCACCCGAAGGAGAGCGAACCATGAGCGACGCCGCGTTGCAGTCGGACACCCGGGACATCGTGGTGGATAAGGATATTCCGCAACCCCCAGAGGCGGTCTGGAAGGCACTCACGACTGCCGGGATGATCGCCCGCTGGATCAAGGAGCCGGTCGGGTTCGAGCCCGTGGTGGGCAACCGCTTCACCTTCCAGACGACGCCGGCCGGCGCCTGGGACGGCGTCATCCATTGCCAGGTGCTGGAGGTGAAGCCGAACGAGCGCCTCGCCTATGCCTGGAAGGGCGGGCACGAGGCAAATGTCGGGTACGGCTCGCGGCTGGACACCGTCGTCACCTTCATCCTGACCAGGATCGAGGGCGGAACCCACCTTCGCCTGGTCCATTCCGGCTTTCTCGTGCCGCGGAACCAGACGGCGCTCACGAGCCTGGGCGATGGCTGGAACAAGGTCGTCGAGACGCTGGGCGACGTCGCCGGCGAACAGGACCGGCCCGACCGGCACGATTGCTGCCAGCCGGGCATGACCATAAAGGGAGAGACGGCATGAGCGTGGCTTACACCGGCGGATGCGCCTGCGGCGCGATCCGCTACGAGATTTCCGCGGAACCGATGTTCATGAACGACTGCCAGTGCCGCGACTGCCAGCGGAAGAGCGGCACCGGGCACGGGTCCTACCTGACCTTCCCCGACAGGGGGCATGTGAAGCTCGAAGGCGAAGCGACGCATTGGGACATCGTCGGCGACAGCGGCAACGTCAAAACGCGCGCGTTCTGCCCCATCTGCGGGTCACCGGTCTATCTGACCTTCGCGGCCATGCCGGACCTGTTCACCATCCACGCCGCGAGCCTCGACGACCCCGGCCGATACCAGCCGCAGGTGGTGACCTACGCCATGCGCGGCTACGCCTGGGACTGCCTCGATCCGGCCCTGCCGAAATTCGACAGGATGCCGCCGATGTGACCTGCGGCCGGGAATGCTCTATCCCCGCCCGTCGGCTGCCGGATCGGGGAGGGGGCGCACGACGGTGTCCTCCGGTTCCAGCGCGCGGCCGTCCTGGGAGCGGAGCTCCAGCTTTCGCACGGGAAGGCCCCGCTTCCGGTCGACCAGAACGACATGGGCCTCGTCGGGCTCGAAGAAATAGTCCTCGCCCCACTGCCGGAGCGCGACCAGCACGGGAAACAGGCCGCGTCCCTTCTCCGTCAGCACGTAGTCCTGATAGGGGCTGCCGTCGGATGCCGGGACGGTGTCCATGATGCCGTGGGCGACGAGGCTGCGCAGCCGGGCCGCAAGGATGTTCTTCGCGAGCCCCAGGCTCTTCTGGAACTCCCCGAACCGGCTCAGGCCGTCGAAGGCATCGCGGACGATCAGCAGCGTCCATCCGTCGCCGATCGCATCCAGCGGCCTGGCAACGCCACAGCGCGACTCCCTGTGGCTGGTTCTCTTGACCATCGCGACGTCACCCCGCGCTCGATCTCCAGCATGCCGTCGCCCGGCTTCGCCGGGCAGATCGCGGTTCACCTTGTCCACCATATAGTAGTTGCAGTTTAAAACCTCAAGCGATATGAGGTGGGAGGTTTTAATTTGAAACTTAAGCGCCGACGGCGCAAATCCGGAAGAGGAGACGTCTGTGGTCCCATCCGACGCCAGCTTCGGCGGCACCTTCCCGTTCGTGCCGCATGTCACCGGCGCTCCCGGCTTCCGGATGCACTATGTCGACGAGGGGCCGCGCGACGCGGAGGTCGTGCTGTGCCTCCATGGCGAGCCGAGCTGGGGCTATCTGTTCCGCCATCTGATCCCCGCGCTGAGCGGCAACTGCCGCGTGGTGGTTCCCGACCATATGGGCTTCGGCAAGAGCGAGACGCCGCAGGACCGCAGCTATTGGCTGCAGGACCACATCGACAATCTGGAGCGCTTCGTCCTTGCGCTCGATCTCGACCGCATCACCCTGGTCATGCATGATTTCGGCGGCCCGGTCGGCATGGGGCTCGCCGCCCGCCACCCTGACCGCATCCGTCGCGTGATCTCGACCAACGGGCCGACCCCGTTCGGCCAGTCCGATCTGCTCGATCGGCTGGTGGCGAATGCCGGCGTCTCACCATGGTTCCAATGGATCGCGAAGGCCGAGGCGGATGGCAGCCTCGAAGCGGTGCTGGGCCAGCTCGGCTTCAACATCCTCAGCACACTCAAGCTCAACGGCTTCGAGAACAATGCGCTGATCACCGACACCTGGCTCGCGGCCTATGGCGCACCCTTCGCGTGCCCGGCCGACTGCCTCGGCGCGATCGGCTGGGCCAAGGGCTTCGCCACGGGCGCGCACCGATTCGAGACGCCCGACGCCGCGGCCGACCGCGCGATCCGCGCCAGGCCGGCCCTGGCCATCTGGGGAGAGGCGGACCGCACGCTCCTCCCCGGGCATTTCCTGCCGCTGTTCATCCAGCTCTTCCCGGCCGCGCCGGTCCGTCGCCTGGCCGGGGTCGGCCATTACTGCCTCGAGGATGCGCCGGATGTGGTCGCAGCTCTCGTCGCGGACTTCATTCGACAGACCTAGACCGGCGGTCTACAGCTCCGGGAGCTGGCTTGGGTAGGCGGATGCGGCTCATGGGAGACAGTCGATGAAGGCCGTGCGGACCGACCGGGAGATCGATTGCCCAGGCATCGACGCCGCCCTGCGCGCGCGCGGCGTCGATCTGGTCACCCTGCCGGACGGCGTTTCCGAAGCCGATCTCATCGGCGCGGTCGCCGACGCCGACCTGCTGCTGATGTGCTACACGCCGGTCACCGCGCGGGTGATCGACGCGGCCCGCAGGCTCAAGGGCATCGTCAAATACGGCGTCGGCATCGATGCCATCGATATGGCGGCGGCGATGCGGCGCGGCATTCCCGTCGTCAATGTGCCGGAATACGCCGAGGAAACGGTGGCGGAGGGTGCGTTCACCCTGATGATCGCGCTGGCCAAGCGCCTGCCCGAGATCACGCAGGCGATGTCGCGCGACGGCTGGATCTGGCCGGCGCAACGCTGGCTGGGCCGCGACATCTCGGGGGCGACGCTCGGCCTCGTCGGCTGCGGCCGGATCGGGCGGAGCATGGCGCGCATGGCGGGCCAGGGGTTCCGCGCCCGAATCCTCGGCTACGACCCCCATGTCGATGCCGCGACGCTGCAGGCCGCCGGGATCGAGAAGGTCGACGACCTGCAGGCCATGCTGCGCGCCTGCGATTTCGTGTCCGTGCACTGCGCGCTGAGCGACAGCACCCGCGGCCTTGTCGGCCGGGCCGAGCTGGCTTGCCTGAAACCCTCCGCGATCGTCGTCAACGTCTCGCGCGGCGCGCTGATCGACGAGGCGGCCCTGGTCGAGGCGGTCGTCGCGGGGCGCATCGGCGGCGTCGGCCTCGACGTCTATTCGGTGGAGCCGCTGACCAAATCGGGGCATCCGATGAGCGCGCTGTTCGATCGCGACAACGTGATCCTGTTTCCGCACCTGACCTTCTTCACCGCCGAGGCGATGCGCCGGCTCGAGGAGGACACGCTGGCGCGCTGCCACGAGATCCTCGACGGCCGTCCGGTGACGGTGCGGTCGCACGATCCGCGGCTGCGGGCACAGAGGGCAGGCATCGTCTTCGGCTGACCAAGGCGCCGCTGAAGATCATTCAAGCATCAAGGACGAGGAGGCCGGCACCGAGGCCTATGGCAGCAGGACCGTCGCGCCGGTGGTCAGCCGCGCTTCGAGCCGGCGGTGCGCCTCGGCCGCCTCGGCGAGCGGCAGGCGGGCATGGACCGGGACCGTCACCGCGCCGCTCGCAACCACGCGGAACAGGTCCGCGCTCATGGCGAGAACGTCCTCGCGCCGCACCAGATGGTCGAACAGCAGCTGCGACGTGGCGAAGATCGAGCCCTTCCGCATCAGCAGCCCGATGTCGAAGGGCTCGGCCGGTCCCGATGCCGCGCCGAAGCTGACGACGGTGCCGAAGCGCCTGAGGCAGTCGAGCGACCCCGCGAAGGTCGCCTTGCCGACGCCGTCATAGACCACGTCGCAGCCGCGGCCGCCGGTGATCTCCCGCACCCGCGCGACAAAATCCTCGTGGCCGTACTCGATGACATGGTCGCAGCCGTTCCGGCGCGCCAGTGCGGCCTTCTCGGGTGAGCCGACGGTGCCGATGACGGTCGCGCCGAGATGCTTCGCCCATAGCGTCAGGATCAGGCCGACCCCGCCCGCCGCCGCATGCACCAGGACAGTGTGCCCCGCCTCGACGCGAAAGGTCCGGCGCAGCAGGTATTGCGCGGTCAGGCCCTTCAGCATCATCGCGGCGCCGGTCTCGAAGTCGATGGCGTCGGGCAGGGGGACCAGGAAATGGGCCGGCACGATGCGCTCCTCGGCATAGGAGCCGAGGGTCTCGACATAGGCCACCCGGTCGCCCGGGGCGAAGCCGTCGACGCCCGGGCCGACCGACACCACCTCGCCGGCCCCCTCGTTGCCCGGCGTGAAGGGCAAAGCGGGCGGGGCATAGGCGCCGCTGCGGAAGTAGATGTCGACGAAGTTGAGGCCGATCGCCCGGTTGCGGACACGGACCTCGCCGGGGCCGGGCTGGCCGATGTCGATGTCCTCATAGGCCAGCACCTCCGGCCCGCCATGGCGGTGAACTCGGATCGCTTTCATGGGTCCCTCTCGCGTTGCGCTGTGCCGTGTCTGGGAGATAGCGGGCCGCGAGATATGTTTGTAGACTGATGTCGGTGAGATCAGAGTTCAACGGACATGATATCCGAACAGATCGGCCTCGACCTTCTCCGCAGCTATGTCGCGGTCTGCCGGCAGGGCAGCCTGAGCCGGGTCGCGGCGCAGACCGGCCGCACCCAATCGGCGCTGAGCATGCAGATGCGCCGGCTGGAGGGCCTGCTCGACCGGCAGCTGTTCCAGCGCACCGGCCGCGGCGTGGTGCCGACCGCGGAGGGGGAACTGCTGCTGGGCTACGCGACCCGCATCCTGGCGCTGGGCGACGAGGCGGTGGCCCGGCTGCAGCAGACCGAAATCAGCGGCGGCGTGCGCATCGGCCTGGCCGAGGAGGTGGCGACGGCCACGCTTCCCGCCGCGCTGGGGCGGCTGCATCGCGCCTATCCCGACATCCGCCCCGAGGTGACGGTCGAGCATAGCGTCGCGCTGGGGCGGCTTTGGGCCGAGGAGGGGCTGGATGTCATGATCGCCCCGACCTCCGTGGTGGTGGCCGACGCCCTGACCACCTGGAATGTTGAGCTGCAATGGGCCTGCGCCCTGGACTATGTCCCGGATCCGGACCGGCCGCTCGATCTCGTCGTCTTCGCCGCGCCCTGTCTGTGGCGCCGGCGCATGATCGACGCGCTGGCCGCCGACGGGCGCGAGCATCGGGTGATGTTCACCAGCCGGAGCGTCATGGCCCTGCAGGCCGCGGTCGAGAACGGGCTGGGCATCGGGCTGCTGCCGCCCGAATCCGTCCGCGCGGGGGCGATGCGGGCGTTGAAGCCGTCGGCCGGGGTGCCGGGGCCGCTGACCGTCCAGTATGGCCTCTACGCCCGGGATCGGCGGACGCCCCTCCTGGATGCCGTGATCGCCATCTTGCTGGAGGGCATGCCGGCGACGCCCGGACCGTGATCGGCCCGGCTAGAACCATGCCATGCAACGCGGTGTTGCGGTCGTAACCGGTTTGTCGGGCCCCGACGTCAATTCGTAACGCCGGATGGGAATTCTGCGGGCAGGGAGGGACATCAGGATTGGAGGTTCCCTCAGCGCCATCAGGAGAGTGCCCAGCGTGTCTCGTCAGATCAGCCATCGGCTGCTGCCCGTCCTCGCCTGCGTCCTGGCGACGGCCGCAGCCACGGGCGCCGGCGCGGCCAGCGACGCCACCGGCATGCGCGCCATCGGGGGCGCCTATCGCCAGCTTGTCCATGAGCTGGAGCAGAGCCACGGTGCCCGGCCCGACAGTGCGGCGAGCCAGAGAATCGCGGCGGCGGCCCGGGATTTCCAGGATGCGCTCAAGCGCGACGGCGGCGCGCGGCCGGAACTCGCAACCGACGCCAGGAACATCGTCGTTTCCCTCGGGGATGGGACGTTCAGCGCCGATGGCAGCATCGCCGCGCTGCGGCGCGACGCCAGGGGCAGCGTCATCACGGCCGAGCCGTGGATCCCGTCGCCGGGTGGGGATCCGATTCCGGGCGCCATCGGCATCGCCCTGAACCAGACCGGCGAAGGCGATTGCGTCGGCATTTCGGTGATCAAGGCGTTCTCGGACACGCCGGCCGGCACTGCGATCCTGCACAAGGCCGTCACCGCCAACGCCGATGGCAGCTTCAACATCAGCTTCCCCGGCGATGCCACGACCGTCTACCACCTCGGCCCGGACGATCTCGACCAGTTCGGCAAGGGCGACCCGGCGGCGGCGGCCCTGGTCGGCGCCATGTTCCGCTACTTCCACCGCGACCCCAAACAGGGGGCGCTGCCGACCAACAAGGTGATGGAACTGCTCGCCGGTACCCTCGGCGACCACGCCCGGCGGGCCGATGCCGAGATGACGCCGCAGGAGATCACCGAGTTCCTGGCCCGCAATGCTGACAACGTCGGTAGGGGCGTCGCCATGGTGTTCGGCGGCAAGCCGGGCCGCAATGGCGAGTGGACCAAGGGCGACGGTCACGCCTTCGCCGTCATCCGCATCGACCCCGCCGCGGGGATGCTGACCTACACCAACCCCTGGAACGAAGCGACGACCCGGACCATCGCGATCGCCGATCTCGCGCGGCAGGCGGCGGGCACGTCGGCGGATTTCGAGACCGTGACCTTTCGCTGAACGGCCGGCTCAGGCTGTGAACAGGCTCTGCGCCATGAAGTCGACGAAGACCCTGAGCTTCGGCGACAGGTGGCGGCTCGATGGCCACAGCATCCGGAACGTGCCGGAGTGATCGGTGTGGGCGTCGAGCACGGTGACGAGCGTGCCGGCGTCGAGCTGGCGACGAAGGGCGAAGTCCGGCAGGCAGGCGATGCCGAAGCCCTGCTCGGCCATCGCGATCAGGGGCTCGATGGTGTTCACCACCGCCGTGGTCGGCAGCTCGACATCCCGGCGCCCGCGGCGCAGCGGCCAGGGCTCGAGCTTGCCGTTGGTCGCGTAGCGATGGTGCAGGCAGGCGTGGGCGGCGAGGTCGCCTGGAGTTTGCGGCATGCCCCGCAGCGCGACATAGCCGGGCGAGGCGACGAGGATGAGCCGGAAGGTGCCCAGCACCCGGGTCATCAGCCTGGAATCGCTGACCTCGCCGGCGCGCACCACGGCATCGAAGCCCTCATCGATCACGTCGACCAGCCGGTCGGTGAAATCGAGGTCCAGCTCGATTTCCGGATAGGCGCGCATGAACGCGCTCAGCGCCGGCATCATCAGCATGCCGGCGAGCGGCAGGCTGAGGCGCAGCTTGCCGCGCGGCGCGCCCTGCGTCTGGGCGATCTCCAGCTCGGCCGCCTCGATCTCGGAGAAGATGCGCCGGCAGCGCTCCAGGAAGCGGGCGCCCTCCGGCGTCAGCGTGATGGTGCGGGTGGAGCGGTGAAACAGCCGCACGCCCAGCCGTTCCTCCAGCCGCGTGACCGCCTTGCCGATCGCCGAGGATGAGACTCTCAGCTGCCGCCCCGCGGCCGTGAAGCTGCGGGTCTCGGCGGCCTGAACGAAGGCGTTGAGCGGGCCGAGACTGTCCATCCATCGCATCCCGATTTCGGACGGATATGTCCGATGTCCTCGGAACTATAGCGTTATTCTCCGCAGTGCCGGATGAATTTATCTTGCTTGCCGGGGCGATGGCCGGATCTGCCTCGTCCACGCCCTCGCTTCCCAGCAAGAGAGAAGACGCCATGTCGCAAGCCTCAGCCGCACCGCAGATGCACGACCGCTTTCCCTATTCCGCCATCGTCGACCGTCCGCCGCTGCGCTGGCCGAACGGGGCGCGCGTGGCGGTCTGGGTCATCCCGAACATCGAGCACTTCCTGTTCGATCGCCCCTCCAGCTCCATCATCGCGGCGACCAAAGAGCTGGTGCCCGACGTGCTGAACTATTCCTGGCGCGACTACGGCGTCCGCGTCGGCGTCTGGCGGATGATGGAGGTGATGGAGAGATACGGGGTCAAGGGCACCGTGGCGCTCAACGCCGATGTCTGCCGGCACTATCCCCGCATCATCGAGGCCGGCAACGCGCTCGGCTGGGAATGGATGGGCCACGGCCCCAACAACTCCACCCTGATGAACGGGCAGGCGGAGGAGGGGCGGCTGGTGAATGCGGTGGTCGACGCCATCGAGCAGGGCACCGGCCGGCGGCCGCGCGGCTGGCTCAGCCCGGCGCTGAGTGAATCGCACGACACGCTCGACCTGCTGGCCGCGGCCGGCATCCGATACGTCGCCGATTGGGTCAATGATGAGCAGCCCTATCCGATGCGGGTGAAGACCGGCTCGATGCTGTCGCTGCCATACTCGGTCGAGATCAACGACTACACCACCTTCCTTGAACAGGGGCTGACCGGCGAGGCCTTCGGCCGGATGATCTGCGACCAGTTCGACGGCCTCTACGAGGACGGTGCCCGGTCGGGGCGGGTGATGGCGATCTGCCTGCACCCGTTCCTGGTCGGCCACCCCCATCGCAGCCGGCACTTCGCCAAGGCGCTCGCCCACATCACCTCGCATCCGGATGTCTGGATGGCGACCGGCGATGAGATCGCCGACTGGTACGGCAAGACGTATGGGAACAGCTGACCGGACGGGGACGATGGCTCAGAACATGCCGTCGGGCTGGGATCGCTTCTTCCGTCGCGGGCCTTCCCACACGACGCCGGGGAAGCCCTTCAGGGGGCGCAGCGGCTCGCCCCGGTAGGTCCATTCCGGCGCCTGTTCGATGGCGATGTGGTACAGCGGCTCCCGGCCGGTGCGGGTCTCGAACAGCGCGCGCGGCAGGTTCACCATCTGCGGCGCGCGCGGCCGTTCGTAGAACAGCGGCGTCCCGCACCGGGTGCAGAAGCTCCGCGCGGTTCCCGTCGCCTCGTCCTCGAAGCGGGTGATGCCGGCGGCGCCCTTGGTGATGCGGAAGCGGCTGCGCCAGCTGCCGACATAGGTGGCGTAGGCGGCGCCGTGGGCGTGCCGGCTGGCCTGGGAATGGTCGTGCCAGGCCCAGCGGGCCGGCACATCGATCTCGACCTGCACCGCGCCGCACAGGCATCGGCCCTTCGCCACCGCCGCCGGCGTCTTCCGGATCTTTCCGACCGCTGCCTTGCCCATCCCGGCCTCCGACTGTCGCGCGATGATCCCTGGTGTATCAGGCCATCGCTGTCACGGAGTGTCAGGTTTTCCCGGGGTCCCGAAAAGATCCCAGCACCGACTGTCGCCGCTGCAGGAAGCGGCGGACGGCGGGGTCGCGTTCGAGGCCGATCGCGATCTCGAAGGCGCGGCGGGCGTCGCCATCGGCTCCGGTCCGGGCCAGCAGCTCCGCCTGCGCCACCCAGTAGGGCGGGTATTCGGCCAGCCGCGGGTCCGACGCGACCGCCTGCATCGCGTCGAGGCCGGCCTCCGCGCCTTGGAGTTCCGCAATCGCCAGGGCGCGATTCACCGCCACCACGGGCGAGCCGACCAGTGCCAGCAGCGCGTCGTACAGCTGCACCACCTCGGCCCAGTTGGCGCGGCCGCTGCGGCAGCGATGGACATGCGCCGACTGCAGCGCCGCCTCCAGCTGGTAGCGGCCGATCGAGCCCATGGCGCCGGCGCGCCGCAGCAGCCCCTCGGCTGCCGCGATCATGCGGCCGTCCCAGGACGCCGGGTCCTGCTTGTCCAACGGCACGAACTCGCCCTCGGCGTCGCGGCGGGCGCCACGCCGGGCATGCGCGTGCAGCATCAGCGCCAGCAGGCCCAGCGCCTCCGGCTCCCCGGGCAGCAGCTCGGTCGCCAGCCGGGCCAGGAACAGGGCCTCCTCGGTCAGGTCGCGGCGGACGGCGTCGGTCCCGCCGGGGGCGGTCCAGCCTTCGGTGAAGGCGGCGTAGACGGCGTCCAGCACGGCGCCGAGCCGGTCGGGGAGATCCTCGCGTCCCGGCACGACGAAGGGGATGCCGGCCTGGCGGATCTTGTCCTTGGCCCGGACCAGCCGCTTGCCCATCGCGGCGGGGGAGGAGAGGAAGGCCGAGGCGATGGTCTCCGCGCTCAGCCCCAGCACTGCCTGCAGCATCAGGGGCGCCCGGATGCCGGGCTCGATCGCCGGATGGGCGCAGGCGAACAGCAGCGCCAGGCGGTGGTCCGGGATCTCGGCCTCGGCCGCCGCCGCGGCGCCCAGCTCCTCCGCCAGCAGCTGCAGCGGGGCGGCCGCGGCCTGGCCGCTGTGGCGGCGCCGGGCGGCGTCGACCAGCTTGCGGCGGGCGGCGGTCAGCAGCCAGGCCTCCGGGTTCGCCGGGCAGCCTTTCACCGGCCAGTCGGCCAGCGCCGCGGCGAACGCCTCGGACAGCGCGTCCTCGGCGGCGGCGACGTCCCGGGTGCGGGACGCGAGGAAGGCGACGAGCTTGCCGTAGCTGCGGCGCGCCACCGCGTCCGCCATGCCCTGCGCCTGCGCGCCGCCTTCCCTCAGGTTCATGCGTCGCGGCTCAGGCCGACATCGCCCAGAGCGGGCGGACCTCGACCACGCCATGCCCCACCGTCGGGCAGCGGGAGGCCCAGGAGAGCGCGGCATCGAGGTCGGGCACGTCGATCAGGTAGTAGCCGCCCAGCTGCTCCCGCGAATCCGCATAGGGGCCGTCCAGCACCTGCGGCTTGCCTTCGGTCAGGCGCACGGTGGTCGCGGCCGAACTGCCCTGGAGGCGGTCCGCGCCCTTGAGCACGCCGGCCTTCGTCAACGCCTCCGAATACGCCCTGTAGGCCGCGACTCCCTGTTCCTGCTGGGCGGGCGTCAGATGGGCCCAGCCACCTTCGTTCGCGTAGAGCAACAGCATGTACTGCATGGGAAGTCTCCCCGATGGTTGTGGCGGGCAGCATGCTCCGCCGACCCTATGACGCGCGAGCCCCGACGATTTGGACATCGGGGGTTCAAGGGATGTGAATCCGGCCGTGACTTGCCGGGCCCCCGCCGACGGGCCATGTCTTTTGGGGGTTGGTTTCCCACCGCGGCGCCTGCCGCGGCCACGGGGAGAGGGCCAATCGGATGGCGGCGAAACGCCGGTCAGGAGCGAAACACAGCGACCCAAGGCAGCTTTGGCTCGACCTCGGCGACTCTCTGCTGCCTCCACCCCCGCCGTCTCCATCGCCATCGGAGACTCCGAAATCCAAGGACAAAGTTTTCTTTGCCATATCGCCCGGCGCCGCTGCGGCGACGCCTGTGTCGGAGCTGATCGACGATCTGCGGCATCGGTATGGGTTGGCAGGCAGCCCGCGCCCGGCGGAGGTGCTTCACATCTCGCTTCTGGGCCTCGGGGGATATCAGAGTTTGCCTTCGCATATCCTCGATGCCGCCCTGCGCGGGGCGTCGCTCGTCGATGTGCCGCAGTTCAATGTCCTGTTTACTCGCGCGATCGATTTCGACGTCGGGAGTGGCCAGCATGCGCTCGTCCTGCGTTGCGATTGTGGCACTGCCGAGCTGGAGGCTCTGCAAGAGGCCATCGTTGCGGCGATGAATGCTGTCGGCCTGCCGATCCCGTTGCCTTCTTGGTTCACACCGCACATGACCCTGCTCTACGGTTCGGAGCGATTTCCCGAGATCGTGCTCGACAAGCCGATCACCCTGAGGGTTTGCGACTTCACCCTGGTGCACAGCCTCTACGGGCGAAGCATTCATCAATTTCTCGGGCGGTGGCCGCTGCGTGGATGACGTTCGTCCTGGCCGCCCTTATGGTCTGCCCGACACGCATCAGTTGAGCGGACCCGACATGGCGAAAGCGGCCCCTGTCACGATCTACGGCATCAAGAACTGCGACACGATGAAGAAGGCGCGGGCCTGGCTCGACGGCCACGGCGTCGCCTACGCTTTCCACGACTATAAGGCGGTGGGGATCGAGCGCGCCACGCTCGAGGGCTGGGTGCGCCAGGCCAGCTGGGAGGTGCTGCTGAACCGCTCCGGCACCACCTTCCGCAAGCTGCCGGAGCCGGCCCGGGAGGGCCTGACCGAGGCCAAGGCGATCGCGTTGATGCTCGACCAGCCCTCGATGATCAAGCGGCCGGTGCTCGACCTCGGCGGCCGGCTGCTGGTGGGGTTCAAGCCGGAGCAGTACGAGGCCACATTCGGCGCCGGGCGCTGACGCAGGAAGCGCGCCGCCTCACGCCGCCTTCCACTTGATCGAGCACCCCATCGACGGCGGCTGCTCATCCGGCGCCTCGCCGGTCTCGGCGATCCGGCGCATCGCCTCGACCAGTTCGCGCCGCGCGCCGGGCGGCGGCGGGGTGGTGCGGCCCTCGTCCAGCCGGCCGCGGTACTTCAGCCCGCGCCACCGGTCGTAGCCGAAGAAGTCGGGGGTGCAGATCGCCTCATAGGCCCGCGCCGCCGACTGGTCCTCGTCATGCAGGTAGGGGAAGGGGAAGCCGTGCGCGGCGGCGAAGGCCTTCATCCGGTCGAAGCCGTCCTCCGGATGGCTGGTCGCGTCGTTCGAGCAGATGGCGGCGACGCCGATGCCCTCGGCCAGCAGCACGCGGGCGTCGGCGACCAGCCGGTCGATCACCGCCTTCACATAGGGGCAGTGGTTGCACAGGAAGACGATCACCGTGCCGCGCGGGCCGGCGACGTCGTCCAGCGTGTAGGTGCGGCCGTCGGTGGCCGGCAGCCGGAAATCCGGGGCCGGCGTGTCGGGCCTGACGGGCGGGGGCGTGGCCATGGCGCGTCCTCCTGGGCTCGGCGAGCTCCCAGTCTAGACCGCGGCCGGGGCCGGTGTCAGCGCCAGGCGCAGATGCCGGGCGTCGTCCCTTGGGCCAAGAGAGGGGCGGCTTCGGCCTCCGGCACCCGCCGCAGGGCGATGGATTGTCCAGGCAGCGGCGCCGGATCAGTCCGGCAGGCCGGCGCGGCGCAGGCCGTCGAGATAGCGGCTGAGGAGATCCTGTCCGAAGTAGTGCAGGGCTTCGGCCACGGTCGATACGGTGAGTTCCGGGCGCGACGCCGTCAGCTTCGCCAGCGCCTCGCGCGCGGCGTCAATCTGCCCGGCATGGGTGAGGAAGACGGCGAGGTCACGGAACATCCAGGTCGCCGCCGGCTTCTGATGCAGGGCGCGCCGGGTCCAGCCTGCGGCCTCCTCCGGTCGCCCCTGCGCAAAGGCGGCGAGGCCCAGGCCGATGAAGCAGTTGAAGCTGAACGGGTCGAGAGGGCTGAGGCGGATGGCGCGCTCGAAGCAGGGCCGGCCCGCCGCCGGGTCGCCGCGATAGACATGCAGGAAGCCCTGCCGGGTCCAGGCCCAGGCATGGTTGGGGTCGAGTGCCAAGGCCTCCTCGACGAACAGCCGGGCGCGTTCGACATCGCCGAACAGCAGCATGACCGCCGTGGACAGGGCGCTCAGCGCGGTCGGGTCATCATGGGCATTCTCTGCCGCCAGTTCGATCAGGCGGCCGCCCTCCGCCCGCTCGGCCGCGAAATCCGTAGTCCAGTTGTAGGTGACCTGCTGCGCATGCGCCCAGGCGGCAAGGGCGGCCGCGCGGGCATAGTCCGGGTCCAGCGCCAGCGCCGCGTCCAGGTGCCGGATCGCCTCGATGTTCTCGGCCTTGCGATGGGCCCAGAGATGCGGCAGGGCGCGCATCACGAAATCATACGCGGCGAGGCTGTCTGGCCGCTTGCGCTGCGCCAGCGTGATCTCCGCCGCGCGGATGGAGGGATGCAGCGCGCCGGCGACGCCTTCCGCGATCCGATCCTGCAGGTCGAACACGTCCTCGAGGACCCCGTCGAAGCGACCGGACCACAGATGCAGCCCGCTGGCCGCGTCGATCAGCTGCGCCATGATCCGCACCCGCTTGCCGGATTTCCGCAGGCTGCCCTTGAGCAGGTATCGCACCCCCAGCGCACGTGCGACCTCATGCGGATCCGCCGGCCCCGCCTCGGCGGCATAGGCATAGGCCGAATTGCGGGCGATGACCGTGAAGTCGCGGATGCAGGAGAGCGTCGCGGTGATCTCTTCGACGGTGCCGTCGGCGAGCGCGGCCGCGGAGGGGTCGCCCGAGAGGTTGTCGAAGGGCAGGACCACGATCGAGGGCAGGTCCTCTTCCTCATCCTCGGTGGCCGTGCCTTGCTCCGCCGATGCGTCGGAATCCTCGACCTTCACGCCACCGGGTGCCCAGACCCAGACCTCCATCGGCTCTTCGAAGCTCTTGAGCGTCTTGAGCATGCGGACGAACGGCGCTGCCAGGTCCCGGCCGAGCTGCCAGCGGACGGAATGGGTCATCGCGATCCCGCCAGGCGGCGACACCTCCTGCAGGCGGACGACAAAGGCGATGGCGGCGCCGAACCGCTCCTTTCCCGAGACGAAGACGTCGGCGAGCGCGATCCCCGCGCGGACCAGGATCGGCCGCCGAGGCTGCAGGGCGTTGCGTGCCGCCATCGCCTCCTGGAACTCGACCGTCCAGCAGACCGCGTCCTCGATGCTGGAGAACTCGATCAGCACGCCGTCGCCCATGGTCTTGAAGATGTGGCCGTGGCGGGCTTCGAGCGTCGCGTTCAGCAGGTCGCGGCGGATGGCTGCGAGCTCCGCCAGGGTGGCGCGCTCGTCCGTCTGCACAAGGCGTGTGAAGCCGACAACGTCCAGCGAGACGATGACGGTCAGCCGGCGTGGTGCGCGCATCGGCATTGGCCTCCGGCAACTGCTTCAGCTTGGCCTGTGCTCGCCGCTTGTGCAACGCCGGCAAAGCGGTCCCAGCCGCGGCGCGGCTCACCCAAAAGGCTGAACCTGGACGAGCCCGGCCGGATCGGTCCGCGGGCCGTCGCCCGTCACATGTGCCAGCCGTGCTTCGGGTCCGCCGTGGCCGGGTCGTAGTGGCGGTCGACCAGGTCGATCAGCGCCTCGACCGTCAGCACGGCCTTGTAGTCGTCGCGCGGCAGGTCGACGCCAAGGACGGTCTCGATATCCCAGGCCAGCCGGGTGGCGGCATCGGTATCGATCCCAAGATCCTCGATCAGCCGATCCCCCGGCCTGATCGGCCGGCCGCGTGGCAGCGCCTCTCGCAGCGCCCGCATCACCTCCGCCTCGACCCGGTCGCGGCCGCTCACGCCGCCGGCTCCAGCGAACCGAGCAGGGTCGGCAGCAGCTCCGAGACCGTGGGGTGGATCGGCATCGACCGCTGCAGCACGTCGTAGGGCGCCTTGGCGTACATCAGGTCCAGGAGCCCGTGCACCACCTCGTCGCCGCCGGTGCCCAGGATGGCGGCGCCCAGGATCTGCCGGTTGCCGGCATCGACCACCACCTTCATGAAGCCCTCGGTCTCACCCTTCTCGACGGCGCGGCCGACGCGGGTCATCGGCCGCTTGGCCACCAGGATGTGCCGGCCGGCCCGCCGCGCCTCCGCCTCGGTCATGCCGGCGCGGCCCAGCGGCGGGTCGGTGTACAGGGCGTAGGCCGGGATGCGGTCGCTCAGCCGGCGGGTGTCGCCGTCCAGCAGGTTGGCGGCGACGATCTCGAAGTCGTTGTAGGCGGTGTGGGTGAAGGCGCCGCGGCCGTTGCAGTCGCCCAGCGCCCAGATGCCGGGCACGCTGGTCTGCAGCTGGTCGTCGACCGTGATGTAGCCGCGCTCGTCGGTCGCCACCCCGGCCGCCTCCAGCCCAAGGTCGTCGGTGTTGGGCCGCCGACCGACCGCCAGCAGCAGATGCGACCCGGTGACGACAGGCGCGCCCGCGGTGCAGTCGACCGTCGCCGCCACACCGTCGCCATGCCGCAGCAAGCTTATGCAGGTGGCGTTGGTGCGGATCGCGATGCCTTCCTTCTCCAGGAAGCCGGCCACGGCGGCCGAAACATCCTCGTCCTCGCGTCCGATCAGCCGCGGCCCCTGCTCGATCACCGTCACCGCCGAACCGAAGCGGCGGAACATCTGGCCGAACTCCAGCCCGATATAGGAGCCGCCGACGATCACCAGATGCTCCGGCACGGTGTCGAGGTCCATCATCGTGCTGTTGGTCAGATACGGCACGGTGTCGAGGCCGGGCAGCGGCGGCACGAAGGCGCGGCCGCCGACATTCAGGAAGATCCGGTCGGCGGTCAGGGTCTCGTCGCCGACCCGCACGCTGTTCGGGCCGGTCAGCCGGGCGTGGCCCTGGATCACGGTGCCGTTCTGCAGGCCGCGCATCCAGCCTTCGACGCCGGTGCGCGACTGGCCGGAGACCTCGTCCTTGCGCGCCTTGACCCTGACCATGTCGATGCCGGGCGGGCCGGACAGCACCACGCCGTATTCGGCGGCGCGCTGGGCCATGCGGGCGGCATAGGCGCTGGCGACCATGGTCTTGGTCGGGATGCAGCCGGTGTTGACGCAGGTGCCGCCGAAGCGCCCGCGCTCGATGACCGCGACGCGCTGGCCGGCGCGGCTCAGCCGGTCGGCCAGGGCGGGGCCAGCCTGGCCCGTGCCGATGATGATCGCGTCATGGGTGGTCATCGCCGCCTCCTGGCATCCGTCTCGGTCCGGGCCAGCATAGCGCATCGCGTCGTCGGGCTGGACCCGGGATCGGCGCCCGGGATCCCCTGAATCAGTTCAACCTTTACGGTTTGCCCCGGCCGTCCGATCATGACGCGCGGTTTGAACAGTGAGTCGGAGACACGCTATGGCCAAAGGTCAGATGCGATCGAACAAGGAAGCCAAGAAGCCGAAGAAGAACGCCCCCGAAAAGGCGAAGCCCGGCAGCACCACGGTGGCCGTCGCGCCGTCGAAGAAGGCCTGAGGACGATCCGGTCGGGTCCGCGCAACGCGCGGGCCCGACCGATCGAACGGTCCGGCCGTCAGCTCCCCAGGAACCGCTCCAGCAGCCGCCGGGCGGCCAAAGTCGGCAGCAGACGGCCGGCGGCGACCTCGGCCTCCAGCGCCGGCAGCGCCGCGGCGATGGCGGGATGGCCGCGCAGGGCGTCGAGCAGCCCGTCGCCCAGCTCGCGCCACAGCCAGCCTCGGGCCTGGTCGGCGCGGCGCACGGCCAGGGCCTCGGCCATCTCGGCGCGGAAGCGGCCGATCATGTCCCACACCGCGTCGATGCCGCGGTTCTCCAGCGCCGAGCATTGCAGCACGGGCGGCGCCCAACCGCCGCTGCCGCGCAGCAGCGCCAAAGCGTGGCGGTATTCGGCGGCGGCGTGGTTGGCGGCGCCCTTCTGGTCGCCATCGGCCTTGTTCACCACCAGGATGTCGGCGACCTCGACGATGCCGCGCTTGATGCCCTGCAGCTCGTCGCCGGCGCCGGGCATCAGCAGCAGCAGGAACACGTCGACCATCTGCGCCACCGCGGTCTCCGACTGGCCGACGCCGACGGTCTCGACCACCACCACGTCATAGCCGGCGGCCTCGCACAGCAGCAGGGATTCGCGCGTCCGCCGCGCCACCCCGCCCAGCGTCGCGCCGGCCGGGGAGGGGCGGATGAAGGCGGCCGGGTCGCGGGTCAGCAGCTCCATCCGCGTCTTGTCGCCCAGGATCGAGCCGCCGGAGCGTTGCGACGAGGGATCGACCGCCAGCACCGCGACGCGATGGCCCTGGCCGGTCAGGTGCAGGCCGAAGGCTTCGATGAAGGTCGATTTGCCGACGCCGGGCGGGCCGGAGATGCCGATGCGGATGGCGCCGCCGGCGGCAGGCGCCAGCGCCTCCAGCAAGGCCTCGGCGCGGTCGCGGTGGTCGCTGCGGCGGGACTCGACCAGGGTGATGGCGCGGGCCAGGGCACGGCGGTCGCCGCCGCGGATCTGCGCCGCCATGCCCTCGATCGTCTCCGCCGTCACCTGCAATCCCTCGCGATGATTCTGCATTGGGAAGGCTAGGCGATTTGGCCGGGCGTGCCTATTCAGAGGACGCAGGGGCGCCATCCAGGACGCCGGCCCGGCGCAGCGTCAGCCAGAACGCCAGCGCCCCGGATGCGCCGAGGCCTCCGAACAGGACAAGGATGAGAAGGTATCCCGGCCAGACGGGTATCCGCCAGCCGAGCACGCCGACCGGGACCACTCCGATCAGGAATCCGGTCGCGACGGCCAACTCGGGCCGATGCCAGCGCTTCGCGCGATAGAAAAGCGCCACCGGCAGGCCGAGGATGAGGGTATGGCCGAGCGTGATAATGAAGGCGAAGCTTAAGGCCGGCAGCAACAGGGCCGCAGACTCCTGCCACGCCAACACTACCGAGACGATAGCGGCGGGCACGAGCGCGCCGAGAAGGGTGGCCCCGATCCAGGGCATGGTTTCCTCCTGTCTCATGGAGCCCAGTCAGCCCGCGGCTTGCGCCGGCCGCACCCGCTGCAGCCCTGCCCGCGGCGGCAGGTCGGCGGGTTGCTTCAGGTCCCAGACCAGGCCCAAGCGCTCCAGGGCGCACAGCAGCCACCAGCCGGGATCGGCCTGGCCGGGTTCGAGCCCGAGGCGGGCCGAGTCCGGGAAGGCGTGGTGGTTGCCGTGCCAGGACTCGCCGAAGGTGACCAGGCCGCAATGGCGGATGTTGTAGCCCTGCACCGCCACGCCCTCGACCCGCCAGCCCTGGTCACCGCGGCGGTGCGCGAAGTGTCCGACCAGCCAGTGGCCGGTCAGCGACACCGCCACCCGCACCGGCACGCCCCAGACCAGCCAGGGCAGGCCGCCGATGCTCCAGAACAGGAGGGCCCAGGGCAGCTGCTGCAGCATCCAACTGCGTTCCAGGAAGCGGTAGAACCGGTTCTGGACGACATGGGCTTCCGGCGCGAAGCGGGGCGGGCGGTCCAGCACCAGCCGGCAATGCATCTGCCACCAGGCGTCGCGCAGCATGCCGGCACGGTGGGCGTGCAGGTCGTGGCACTCCGCCTGGCGCTGGGCCCAGTCGCGGGTATCGTGCAGCCGCATCATGCCGACCGGCCCGGCCATGCCGACCAGCGTGCCGAGAGTGACCATGAGGTGCTCGACCCACAGCGGCGCCGCGAAGCTGCGATGGATCAGCAGCCGGTGCATGCCGACGGAATGGCCGGCGCAGATCGTGACGGCGGTGGTGGCGACGAACAGCGCCACGGCGCTCCAACTCGTGGCGAAGGGGGCGAGGCCGAGCGCCGCGACCGTCATACCGCCGGTCCACAGCGACCGCGCCGGGGCCCATTCCACCCGGCCGCGCACTGCGCTGGTTTCGGCATCGGCCATCATCCGCGGGGTGGAGAGACAGGCCATGGGTGCCCCCTTCGTCCCGGCAACGGTTGCGTCGCGCCGTCGAATTCGGTAATTAGGTATTTACCTAACTAGAAGGCGGCGCGGCTGTCAATGGTTAGTTAAATACTTAATTACTGTGTCGAGCTTGTGGCGGGACCATCATGCAGCGTGTTTTCGAAGCCCTGTCGTCGGTCCACCGCCGCAAGATCCTGGCCTATCTCGCCCATGCCGAGCTCAGCGCCGGCGAGATCGCCTCGCGCTTCGAGATGTCGAAGCCGTCGATCTCGCAGCATCTCAGCGTGCTCGAGGCGGCTGGGCTGATCGCCGGGGAGAAGCGCGGCCAGTACGTCTACTACCGGCTGCTGCAGGACAACCTGGCCAACACGCTGAACGGATTCGTCCAGGAGGTCTGCCCGGTCAGCCGTCCGCTGAAGCGCGAGAGCGCGCGGCTGGCCAAGGCCAAGCAGGAGGGTTGAGGCGCCGCCTCAGCCGGCCGGGCCGCCGATCTGCTCCGAGATGCGCGCGGCCGCTTCGCGCAGCGCGGCCAGCGCCTCGGCCAGCGACACCGTGTTCCCGCGCTGCGGCAGGTAGGGCAGGCTCAGCGCCGCGACGGCGAGGCCGGAGGGATCCAGGATCGGCGCGCTCATGTCGGTCAGGCCGGGCGCCGTCTCGCTCGGCGCCACGTCGTGCCCGGTCGCCGCGATGCCCTCCAGCCGGGCCAGGATGTCGTCGACCGGCAGGTCGTCGCGCTGCGCCATGATCCGCACCATCTCGCCGCGCCGTGGCTCCCGCTGGAAGGCGGTGAGGATGCGGGCCGAGACCAGATGGGTCGACAGCGGGAAGACGGCGCCGAGCCGCACCGTCCAGCCCATCGGCCGGTCGGGCTCCGCCTGGGCGACAATCAGGAAATGCTCGCCGCTGGCCATGCTGAGATGGCAGGCCAGCGCGACCTGGGCGGCCAGCGCCTCCATCACCGGCAGCGCCGCCTGCTGCAGCCGGCGGGTCGGCGGGTGCTGCGTTCCCAGCTGGAACAGCCGCAGGGTCAGGCCGTATTCACCGGTCTTCGGATTGCGGGCGACATAACCGCGCCGCTCCAGCACCCCGAGCATGCGGAAGATCTCGCCGACCGATCGGCCGACGCGGGCCGCCAGCTGCTTCTGGGTGATGCCGCCGGGTTCGGCCGCCAGCGCCTCCAGCAGGTCCAGCCCCTTCTCCAGCGCGGGCGCGCCGGGGCGGGGGGCGGTGTCGTCGGCCCCCCTGTCGTCAGCGTTGACTTCATCATCCATATGGCGTTCCATATTTGAAATTATAACGACACCAATGAAATTCGGATACCGCCAAGGTATCCGGCATCGGAGGAACCGCCATGAAGATGCTGTCCCCGGATTCGGTGACGCACTACCAGCAGCATGGCTATGTCGCGCCGATCCGCGCGCTCTCGGCCAAGGAGGCGGCGGAGGCCCGCCGGCAGCTCGAGGCGCATGAGGCCGCACATGGCGCGCTGAAGGGGCCGCTGCGTCACAAGAGCCATCTCCTGTTCACCTGGCTGGACGACCTGATCCGGCATCCCCGCATCCTCGACGCGGTCGAGGATATCATCGGTCCCAACATTCTGGCCTGGGGGTCGAGCTTCTTCATCAAGGAGCCGCACGATCCCGGCTACGTCTCCTGGCACCAGGATTCGACCTATTGGGGCCTCGACCCCGCCGACATCGTCACCGCCTGGGTCGCGCTGTCCGAAAGCACGGCGGAAAACGGGGCGATGCGGGTGATCCCGGACAGCCACCTGCTGGACCAGGTGCCGCATCGCGACACCTTCGCCGCCAACAACCTGCTGTCGCGCGGCCAGGAGATCGCGGTCGAGGTCGATGAGAAGCGGGCGCACATGCTGGTGCTGCAGCCCGGCGAGATGTCGCTGCACCATGTCCGGCTGATCCATGGCTCGGATCCGAACCCGTCGGGCAAGCGCCGCATCGGCTTCGCCATCCGCTACCTGCCGACCCATGTCCGCCAGGTCGTCGGCACGCACGACACCGCCACGCTGGTCCGCGGCGTCGATGCCTTCCACAACTTCGCGCCGGAACAGCGGCCCGAGTCCGACCTGTCCGAGGCGGCGTTGGCGTTCCACGCCCAGGTCACCGGCGCGCACCAGCAGATCCTGATGCGCGGCACCGACCGGCCGCCGGCGGCCTGACGTCACCGATCCGTCCGCGTCCGTCCGGGGCGCGGACGGGCAAGCAATCCGACCGGCCAGCAAGGCCGGCACCATAGGCGACTGGCCGCAGCGGCCGGTCCCATAGGGGAGGGACGCCATGTTCGCGCGCCTGCGGTGGTTCATCGTCTTCCTGCTGTTCCTCGGCGGCGGCATCAGCTACCTCGACCGGGCGGCGCTGTCGATCGCGGCGCCGCTGATCGCCCAGGATCTCGACCTCGACCCCGCCCGCCTCGGCATCGTCTTCAGCAGCTTCTTCTTCGGCTACGCGCTGTTCTGCTTCGTCGGCGGTTGGGCGTCCGATCGGATCGGGCCGAAGAACGTGTTCACCCTGGCCATGACGGTCTGGTCGGTGTTCTGCGGGCTGACCGCGGCGGCCACCAGCATCGCCGCCCTGCTGGTGGTGCGGGTGATCTTCGGCATGGGCGAGGGGCCGTTCAGCGCCACCGCGAACAAGGTGGTCAGCAACTGGTTCCCCCGCCACGAGCAGGCCAGCGCCGTCGGCCTCGCCAATGCCGGCCAGCCGATCGGCGCCGCCCTGGCCGGCCCGGTGGTCGGCACCATCGCGGTGATGGCGGGCTGGCGCATCTCCTTCATCGTCATCGCCGTGATCGGGCTGGCCTGGGTGGCGTGCTGGGTGCTGTTCGCCACCGACCGGCCGGACCAGCACCGCTGGCTCGAGGACAGCGAGCGGGAGACGGTGGAGAAGGCGAGGGCCGACGCCCCGGCGCTGTCCCGGCTGCCGCTCTCGGCCTATCTCCGGCGGCCGGCCATCCTGGCCACCGCCTTCGCCTTCTTCGGCTACGCCTACATCCTCTATTTCTTCCTGTCCTGGTTCCCCAGCTACCTGACCTCGGCCCAGCACCTCAGCATCCAGAAGATGGGCGTGGTCAACGCCATTCCGTGGCTGGTCGGCTGCGTCGGCATGGTGCTGGGCGGCTTCGTCTGCGACCACATCTACAAGCGCACCGGCAACCCGCTGTTCGCGCGCAAGCTGATCCTGGCCGGCAGCCTGGCCATCGCCGCGGTCTGCGTCGCTCTGGCGGGCGTGGTCACGGGCGTCGCCGCCGTGGTGGCGCTGATGGCGATCTCGGTCTTCTTCATGTACCTGACCGCCAACACCTACTGGGCGATCGTGCTGGACACGGTGGAGCCGGGGCGGGTCGGCAGCGTCGGCGGCTTCGTCCACCTGATCGCCAACCTCGCCGGCATCGTCGCCCCGGCGGTCACCGGCTTCATCGTCGAATGGACCGGCAGCTTCGCCGGCGCCTTCGTGCTGACCGGCGCCATCGCCATCCTGGGCGCGCTGTCGGTCGCGGTGTTCGTGCGCAGCCCGGCCAAGGCGGCCATGGCGCCGACCCTGATGCCCGAACGCCTGGCGGGAGCGGTCCTGCCGCGCCGGTGACGGAAGGAGCGGCCGGCTACTTCCCGGCCCGCCACTCCACCACGCCGAAATCGGTGACCAGCGCGACCACCCGGCCGGCCTTGTCGAGGCCGAAATACGATGGGTAGAGGCCGTCCCCGAAGCCGGAGGAGATCATGGCGACATTGCCTGGGCCGGTCGCGTAGAGCAGCCCGCCCCGGTTCTCCGCTTCGGCCCGGTTCATGACGTCGACCAGATCCGCGGTGAGATCGCTGTCCGCGGTCTCTGCCAGATAGGGGGCCTGGACGCTCGCATCCATGAATGCGCCGGTGCCGGTGTCGACCCCGTAGCCGAAGAAATAGCCGGACTTGAGATCCTTCGGGTGCTGACCGGGGTGGAGCGCCATGGTCCAGCGCAGCGCCGGCCGATCGGCGAACAGGATGCGCGCGAACGCCACCCGCTGGTCGCCGGCCGGCAGCCGGGCCATCGCCAGCTGGACCGGGAACGTGCCGGTCGGCACGCTGCGGGTGAAGGCTTCGGCGCCGTCGCAGGCGAAGGGATCGCAAGCCACGATGCGGCCGCTCGGCACGTCCAGGCGGCCGATCTCCAGGCCGGAGAGATGGGTCGCGCCGTCCTTGGCCGTCACCGTGAAGTCGGGGCCGAAGGCCCGCGCGAACACCACCGACCGGGGAAGCGGCGACGCCGCGGCCGGGACGCAGAGTCCGATCAGTATGCCCAGCGCCAGGATCAGGCGCCCTGCGGTCACGAGACCTCGACCGTCACCGGGTCGCGGTTCGGCCGGTCGGGCGCCACCAGTTCGCCGCGCTCCGCCGCCTCCTGCTGCCGGCGCCACATCTCGGCGTAGCGGCCGTCCTGGGCCAGCAGGTCGGCGTGGCTGCCGCGTTCGGCGATGCGGCCGTCCGCCAGCACGATGATCTCGTCGGCGTCGATCACGGTCGACAGGCGATGCGCGATCACCAGCGTGGTCTTGCCGCGGCTGACCTCGCGCAGATTGGCCTGGATCTCGCGCTCGGTGTTGGTGTCCAGCGCCGAGGTCGCCTCGTCGAACAGCAGGATCGCCGGGTCCTTCAGGATGGTGCGGGCGATGGCGACGCGTTGCTTCTCGCCGCCGGACAGCTTCAGCCCGCGCTCGCCGACCTTGGTCTCGTAGCCGTCGGGCAGGCGCAGGATGAACTCGTGGATGCGGGCCATCTGCGCCGCCGCCACCACCTCCTCCTCGCTCGCGCCCGGGCGGCCATAGGCGATGTTGTAGCGGATGGTGTCGTTGAACAGCACGGTGTCCTGCGGCACGATCCCGATGGCGGCGCGCAGGCTGGCCTGGGTCACCTCGCCGATGTCCTGGCCGTCGATCCGCACCGACCCGGCGGTGACGTCGTAGAAGCGGAACAGCAGGCGGCTGACGGTCGACTTGCCCGCGCCGGTCGGACCGACGATGGCGACGGTGTGGCCGGCCGGCACGGTGAAGGTCACCCCCTTCAGGATCACCCGGCGCGGGTCGTAGCCGAACTCGACATCGGTGAAGCTGACCGTGCCGCCCTGCACCTCCAGCGGCGGGGCGCCGGGGGCATCCGTCACATCGGGCGGCACGCCGAGCAGCGAGAACATCTTCTCGATGTCGACCAGCGCCTGCTTCACCTCGCGGTAGACGAAGCCGAAGAAGTTCAGCGGCAGGTACAGCTGGATCAGATAGGTGTTGGCCAGCACGAAGTCGCCGACCGTCAGCTTGCCGTCGACGATGCCTTGGGCCGCCATCCACATCACGGCGGTCAGCCCGGCGGCGATGATCGCGGCCTGGCCGATGTTCAGCAGCGACAGCGAGACCTGGCTGCGTACCGCCGCGCGCTCG
Source organism: Inquilinus ginsengisoli (assembly GCF_031453975.1). Taxonomy (NCBI): domain Bacteria; kingdom Pseudomonadati; phylum Pseudomonadota; class Alphaproteobacteria; order Rhodospirillales; family Rhodospirillaceae; genus Inquilinus; species Inquilinus ginsengisoli. Next base: position 96,417 of record NZ_JAVDPW010000002.1, on the reverse strand, counting down.
TACCGGATCAGCGACGCCTCGTAGCGCCGCGCCTCATGCGCCTCGTTGCCGAAATACTTGACCGTCTCGAAGTTCAGCAGGCTGTCGATCGCCTTGGTGTTGGCCTCCTGGTCGGTCTCGTTCATCTGCCGGCGGTACTTGGTCCGCCATTCCGTCACCATCAGGGTGAAGGCGACGTAGAGGATGACGGTGACCAACGTCACCAGGGCGAACCAGATGTCGAGGATCCACCACAGCACGGCGACGACGAACAGGATCTCGACCAGGGTCGGCAGGATGTTGAACAGCATGAAGCGCAGCAGCGTGTCGATCGCCGCATTGCCGCGTTCGATCGCCCGCGACAGGCCGCCGGTCTGGCGGTCGAGATGGAAGCGCAGCGACAGGCCGTGCAGGTGCTCGAAGGTGGCCAGGCCGGTGCGGCGGATGGCGCGCTGCGCCACCTTGGCGAAGATCGCGTCCCGCAGCTCGCCGAAGGCCAGGCTCAGCACCCGCGCCATGCCATAGGCCAGGATCGCGCCGACCGGCAGCATCAGCGCCAGCCCGCCCTTCATCGACAGGGTGTCGATCGCGTCCTTGTAGAAGATCGGGGTGTAGACGCTGGCGACCTTGGCCGCGATCAGCAGCAGCACCGCGATCACCACCCGCGCCCGCATCTCCAACTGGCCCGGCGGCCAGAGATAGGGCGCGAGCGAGCGCAAGGGGTGACGGCCCTTGGCCGTATCGAGGACGGAGGGGGGTGTGGCGGCGTTCATGCTGCGTAACCTAGGCGGGCGCCGGCCGGGCGGGAAGGCCAAAGCCGTCCCTGGACAGCGCGGACCAGGTTGGATAAAATTGCTTGATTATGTTGCTTATTGGCAACATACTGTGACTTTCACGATCGATTTACGCATAGTGGGCTCCTCTTATCCGATTGCCGCGCTAGGTATTTAAGGTTCGCCGGAGAATTGATCATGTGCCGCCTCGCCGTCCCCCTCTTGTCCCTGCTGCTGTGCTCGGCCGGCCTGCCGGCGACCATGGCACAGGCCGCCCTGGTTCAGGCCGCGCCCCCCACCCAGGCGGCCGCTGGCCTGTCCGACCCGCGCCTGGCGATCGAGGCCGCCATCGGCACCGCCAACACGGTCGCGGTCGGCGGCGTGATCCTGAAGGCCGGCGACGTGCGCGACCTCTACGCCGCGCGCGGCTGGTTCCCGTTGTGGATCGACACGGACGGCCGGCTGGACCGGCGGGTCGACCCGATCGTCGCCCGCCTGGCCAAGGCCGGCGACGAGGGGCTGCGCCCGTCCGACTACTATGTCGAGGCGCTGCAGGGGCTGATCCGCTCCGGCGATGCCGAGGATGTGGTCGCGGCCGAGATCCTGCTCAGCGCCGCGGTGATGCGCTACGGCGCCGATGTCCATTCCGGGCGGCTGGTGCCGCGCGACGTCGACAAGAATTTCGACATCACCCCGAAGCCGGTCGACCGCGCCGGCCTCGCCACCGCCGCGTCGATGCTGCCCGACGCCGATGCGTTCCTGGTCGAGCTGGCGCCGAAGCATGCGCTGTACCAGCAGCTGAAGGGCGCGTTGCGCGGCTATGAGGCGCTGGCGGATGCCGGCTGGCCGACCATCCCGGCCGGCGAGAGCCTGCGGCCGGGGCAGTCGAGCGACCGCGTGCCGGTGCTGCGGGCCCGGCTGACCGCGACCGGCGAGTTCGCCGGCGACCCGACCGACCAGAGCCCGGTCTACGACCCGGTGCTGGTGACGGCGGTGGAGCAGTTCCAGACCAAGCACGGGCTGAAGCCCGACGGCATCCTCGGCCGCGGCACCATCGCCACCCTGAACAAGCAGGGCGCCGACCGGATGAACCAGATCATCGCCAGCATGGAGCGGCTGCGCTGGCTGCCGGACGATCTCGGCGACGACTACCTGATGGTCAACCTCGCCGCCTACACCATGGACATCGTCACCGACGGCAAGCTGGTGCGGACCATGGATGTGGTGGTCGGCAAGCCCGACCTGCCGACGCCGATGTTCAACAGCGCGTTGACCTATCTCGAATTCAACCCGACCTGGACCGTGCCGCCCTCGATCGCGAGCAAGGAGTACCTGCCCAAGCTGCGCAACGACCCGACCTATCTGTCCAGTCGCAACTACAAGCTGTTCTCGAGCTGGAGCGGCGGCCGGGAGATGAGCGACGGGTCGGTCGATTGGCAGGGCGTCGGCGCCGGCGGCATGCGCAACCTGCGCATCCGGCAGGAGCCGGGGCCGGGCAACGCGCTGGGCAAGGTCAAGTTCATGATGGCGAACAACTGGAGCGTCTACCTCCACGACACGCCGTCGAAGAGCTTCTTCCAGAAGGCCGACCGCGCCCTGTCGCATGGCTGCGTGCGCCTGCAGGATCCGATCTGGCTGGCGGACTACCTGCTCGACGGCTCCCCCGACTGGTCGCCGGAACGACGGGCGCGGGTGATGGGCAGCTGGAACCCGACCACCCGAATCAACCTGCCGACTCCGATGCCGCTCTACATCGTCTACCAGACCGCATGGGTCGACCAGACCGGCGAGATGGCGTTCCGCGGCGACGTCTACGGCATCGACGCAAAGGTCATCGAGGCACTCAAGGCCCGCGAAACCCAGCGCGAACAACTCGCATCCTCGCGTTGAACGCCACACTGGACTCTGACGTTGCTCCGATGGGCGGCCGTAATTCGGCCGCCGATTTTTATTTTATCTTGATGTTTTCACAGTGATGTAAGTTTTATATTAGGATTTTTCCGTTTTTTACTTACATCTGTTCCAAAAGTGCGACAGATGTACAACAATGTTGCCGATATGGCACAGTTTTTCTTTGCAATCATATGAAGAAATGGTTGATTCCCGCTTCGTCCTGCCTCAGAAAGGTCTTCATCGAACGTCCGGCGCCGAATAAAGGCGTGTAAAGCGTCAGAAATGCTGGGCGCGCATGTAGTTATGTTAGGAGCAGCGGGGACGATGCAGAGACGGCAATTCCTCAGAATGTCGGCAGGGGCCGCTGCGGCCGTTGCCGTCACGCCACTCGCGCCACTCTCAGCCTATGCCGCCACCAACCGAAGGTCGCTACACCTCTACGACGCGCACAACCTGGTCGAAATCAAGGAAGACTACTGGGTCGACGGCTGGTACAACCCGGACGTCCTGGCCAAGTTCAACTACTTCCTGCGCGACTGGCGCTCGGACGAGGTCCGCGTGATGGACCCGAAGCTGCTGGACATCCTCAATTCGCTGCAGCGCCGGGGCGGGTCGAACGAGCCGATCCATGTGGTCTGCGGCTACCGATCCCGGGCGACCAACGCCATGCTGGCCCGGCGCAGCCGCGGTGTCGCGCGCAATTCCCTGCACATCCAGGGCCAGGCGGCTGACATCTTCATGCCGAATATGAGCTTGGCGAGCCTGCGGTCGAACGCGGTCGCGCTCGACGCCGGCGGCGTCGGCTACTATCCGCGCTCGAACTTCGTGCATGTCGACACCGGCGACGTGCGCACCTGGTAGATCCCGCCGCAAGGCGGAACCGCTCGATGTGAAGAGGGTCGCCTGTGGCGGCCCTTTTCGTTGGGGCCTGCTGAGATCTTCGGGTTGCGGGCTAGGCCCCGGCTCTCGACTTCTATTGTCATGCCACGGCTTGACCGTGGCATCCAGGGGCGGCCAGAGCCGTTCTTGGTGGCCACTGGATTGCCCGGTCAAGCCGGGCAATGACAATTTAGGGGTGAGCCTCCGCGGGTTTGCCAATGACGGCTTTTGGGGTGGCTCCGCATTGCCGCGCCCGCCATCACAGCTCCAGCAACGCATAGGGCTTGCCGCTCGGCTTCTCGATCCCCCAGGCGACGTTGTAGACCGGCGCACCCCCGGGGGTGTGACCCTGATGGACGCCGCGATGGGCGTGGCCGTGCACCACGGCGCTGACGGTGAAGCGGTCGATCGTCTCGGCCAGCCGCGACGACCCCAGGAAGGGGTAGATCTCCAGCGGCTCGCCCTCGATGGTCTCGGCGATCGGGGCATAGTGCAGCACCACCAGCGACCGTTGCGTCTTCACCGTGCGCATGGCGTTCTCCAGCCGCATCGCCTCGCCCACCGCCACCGCGACGAAATCCTTGGTCTCGGGCTCGCCGAAGGAGCCGAGCATCCGCTTGCCGAATCCTCCCGCGAATCCCTTGACCCCGACGAAGCCGACGCCGTCGATCTCGCAGGAGCTGCCGTCCAGGAGATGCATGCCGCCCTGGGTCAGGATGGTCTTTACCTCGTCGACCTGGCCGCCTTCGTAGTCGTGGTTGCCCAGCACGCCGACCACCGGGATCGGGCAGCCGCGCAGATCCTCCGCCAGCCGTTCGGCCTGGCGCGGCGTGCCGGTGTCGGTCAGGTCGCCGCACAGCACCAGCGCGTCGGCCGCCTGCGCGATCTCGCCGAACAGGTCGCGCAGCGGGTCGGAGGTGTCCTTGACATGGATGTCGCCGATCGCGGCGACGGTGAACTTCTCCCGGTCGGGCATGGCCTTTTCCTCACTCATCGCGCCACTCGCCCTCGCCGCCGACATCGGCGAAGCCCCAATCCTCGACCGCGGTGGCGTAGTCGATCCGCGACAGCATGCGGCCGCGGCACACCTTCATCTGCGGCTGCGGCAGGTCGAGCTGGTGGCGCAGCCGGTCCATCAGCTCGTCCATCAGCCAGCGCGGCACCCGGTCGCGTTCGGTCGGGTAGACCCAGCGGAAATTGAGCAGGTGGACCAGCAGCATCTCCCAATGCAGCTCCATGTAGCCCAACAGCCGCCGCCAATCGATCTGGTCATGCTGCTTCAGGATGACATGGACGACATCGGCGCCGTCGTAGCGGTGGCGCATCTGGATGAAGGCCTTCGACCAGATCAGTTCGGTCGGGGCGACGATCCGCACCGTGCTGCCGAACACGTCGATCTCGCGGGCGTGCTCGAACCACTGGTCGTTGACCGGCATGGTGCCGTTCGAGGAGGCGTAGATCACGTCGAAGAAATGTGACCCCTTGTGCACTTTGCCAAGCCAGCGCTCGTCCTCGATCTCGATGGCGTGGCCGAGGTCGTGGAAATGGCCGAGGATGCGCGGGCTGTCGCCGGCCTTGCAGAAGATGTCGAGGTCCTTGGTCGGCCGCGAGATGCCGGTGTAGGCGCTGACGGCGTAGGTGCCGGCCAGCAGGAAGGGCAGGCCGGTCGCCACCAGCTCGCGCAGGGCGTCGGTGTAGAACCCCTCGGCCTGGGGATCATGCGGGGTCGGCGCGGCGGCGGCGATGATCGAGGGAATGGGCCGGTCCTCATCGTGGCGATCATGGCGATCGCGGACGATGGAGCAACCGGAGCGACACGCGATCGGTTCCGATGAAGGGCAGGGGCATCCGGTGCCGGTCGGCTAGGCGCCGTGTTTGCGGCAGAATTCCTCGGCCTCCAGCGCCCGGAAATCGGCCAGCGCCGTGCCCAGCCGGTCATGCGGCCAGTCCCACCAGGCCAGGGCCAGCAGCCGGGCCTCGACCGCCTCGGTCACCCGCCGCCGCAGCGGCCGGGCCGGGCTGCCGGCGACGATGGTGTAGGCCGGCACGTCGCGGGTCACCACCGACCCGGCGCCGATCACAGCACCGGTGCCGACCGTCACCCCCGGCAGCACGATCGCGCCATGGCCGATCCAGACGTCGTGGCCGATCGTGACCCGGTTGCCGCGGCGCCAGTCGAAGAAGCCCTGGTCGTCGGCCTCGCCCAGCCCGTAGGCGGAGGAGCGGTAGGTGAAATGGTGCTGGGTCGCCCGCCAGGTCGGGTGGTTCGGCGCGTTCAGGCGGGTGTAGGCGGCGATCGAGCAGAACCTGCCGATCTCGACGCACCAGGCCATGGCGCCGTCCATCAGGTAGCTGTAGTCGCCGAGCTCGACCTCGCCCAGCACGGCGTTGGCGCCGATCTCGGTGTAGATGCCCAGGCGGCTGTCATTGACCCGCGCGGTCGGGTGGATCAGGGGCTCCAGCCCCAGGGACTTGCTGCTCATCGGTCGGACTCCAGTGGATCTCATCCGGTGGTCTAGACGAATTCGATGACGGTTCTATTGGCGTCGGGCCGGGAAATCACCGATTCGCGAAGGAGGTTGCACCTCTGACGAAATCGGTGCTACCGATCGGACCAACTAGGTGCAACCGGACGGGCAGGGGTCATGGCCAACACCACCTTCGGGATCAAGATCGACGATGATCTGCGCACGCGGCTGAAGGCGGCGGCGGAGAAGCAGGGGCGAACGCCGCACTGGCTGGTCAAGCAGGCCATGCTGGCGATGCTCGACCGGGTCGAGCGTGGCGAGAGCTTCGGCGGGCCTGAGGATGCCGACGGTGTCGACCTGGTCGAAGGCGCCGCCGCGGAGACGGCCGGGCCGCAGCCCTTCCTCGACTTCGCCCAGTCGGTGCAACCGCAGACCGTGCTGCGCGCCAAGATCACCGCCGCCTATCGCCGGCCGGAGGAGGAGTGCCTGCCCTTTATCCTGGCCGGTGCCACCCTGCCCAAGCCGGTGACCGACGGCGCCCGCGACATCGCCCGCACCCTGGTCGAGGCGCTGCGCGCCAAGGGCGTCGGCGGCGGCGTCGAGGGGCTGATCCAGGAGTTCTCGCTGTCGAGCCATGAGGGCGTCGCCCTGATGTGCTTGGCCGAGGCGCTGCTGCGCATCCCCGACCGCGCCACCCGCGACGCGCTGATCCGCGACAAGATCTCGTCCGGCGACTGGCAGTCCCATGTCGGGCAGAGCCCGTCGATGTTCGTCAACGCCGCCGCCTGGGGCCTGGTGGTGACCGGCAAGCTGGTGACCACCAGCAGCGAGGCCGGCCTGTCCGCCGCGCTGACCCGGCTGATCGGCCGCGGCGGCGAGCCGCTGATCCGCAAGGGCGTCGACATGGCGATGCGGATGATGGGCGAGCAGTTCGTGTCCGGCCAGACCATCTCCGAGGCGCTGGCCAACGGCCGCAAGCTGGAGGCCCGCGGCTTCCGCTACTCCTACGACATGCTGGGCGAGGCGGCGACCACCGCGGCCGATGCCGACCGCTACTTGCGCGACTACGAGCAGGCGATCCACGCCATCGGCAAGGCGGCGGAGCGGCGGGGCATCTATGAGGGGCCGGGCATCTCGATCAAGCTGTCGGCCCTGCATCCGCGCTATTCCCGCGCCCAGGCCGACCGGGTGAAGGCCGAGCTGCTGCCGCGGCTGACGGCGCTGGCGGTGCTGGCCCGCAGCTACGACATCGGCCTCAACATCGACGCCGAGGAGGCCGACCGGCTGGAGCTGTCGCTCGACCTGCTGGAGGCGCTGTGCTTCGACCCGGCGCTGGCCGGCTGGAACGGCATCGGCTTCGTGGTCCAGGCCTACCAGAAGCGCTGCCCCTTCGTGATCGACTACATCGTCGACCTCGCCCGGCGCAGCGGCCACCGGGTGATGGTGCGGCTGGTCAAGGGCGCATACTGGGACAGCGAGATCAAGCGGGCCCAGGTCGATGGGCTCGAGGGCTTCCCGGTCTACACCCGCAAGATCTACACCGACGTCTCCTTCCTGGCCTGCGCCCGCAAGCTGCTGGCGGCGCCGGACGCGGTGTTCCCGCAATTCGCCACCCACAACGCCCAGACCCTGGCGACCATCTACAAGATGGCTGGCGAGAACTATTATCGCGGCCAGTACGAGTTCCAGTGCCTGCACGGCATGGGCGAGGGGCTGTATGAGGAGGTGGTGGGCCGCGAGAAGCTGGACCGGCCCTGCCGGATCTACGCGCCGGTCGGCACCCATGAGACGCTGCTGGCCTATCTCGTCCGCCGCCTGCTGGAGAACGGGGCCAACACCTCCTTCGTCAACCGCATCGGCGACCCCGATGTCTCGGTCGACGAGCTGATCGGCGACCCGGTCGAGGCGGCGCGCAAGGTCCAGCCGCTCGGTGCGCCGCACGCCCGGATCGCCTCGCCGCGCGGCCTGTTCGGCGATGTCAGGGACAACTCCGCCGGCATCGACCTGTCGAACGAGCAGCGGCTGGCCTCGCTTTCGGCCGCGCTGCTGTCGGGCGCCGACGCCGTGGTCCGCGCCGTGCCGATGCTGGGCGACGGCGACCGCGACGGACCTGCAAAGGAGGTCCGCAACCCGGCTGACCGGCGCGACCTGGTGGGCCATGTGGTCGAGGCCTCGGCCGAGCAGGTCGACGAGGCCATGGCCCAGGCGGCCGCCGCGGCGCCGATCTGGCAGTCCACCCCGCCGGCCGACCGCGCCGCCTGCCTGCTGCGTGCCGCCGACCTGATGGAGGCGCGGATGCCCGCCCTGCTCGGCACCATCATCCGCGAGGCCGGCAAGACCCTGTCCAACGCGGTCGGCGAGGTGCGCGAGGCGGTCGACTTCCTGCGCTACTACGCCGCCCAGGTGCGGGACGGCTTCTCCAACGACACCCACCGGCCGCTCGGGCCCGTGGTCTGCATCAGCCCGTGGAACTTCCCGCTGGCGATCTTCAGCGGCCAGGTCGCCGCGGCGCTGGCCGCCGGCAACACCGTGCTGGCCAAGCCGGCGGAGGAGACGCCGCTGATCGCCGCCGCCGCGGTGCGGATCCTGCGCGAGGCTGGGGTGCCGGCCGGCGCGGTGCAGCTGGTGCCGGGCGCCGGCCCGGTCGGGGCGCGGCTGGTGGCCGATGCCCGCACCCGCGGCGTGATGTTCACCGGCTCGACCGAGGTCGCCAAGATCATCCAGAAGGTGCTGGCCGACCGGCTGGACCCGGAGGGGCGGCCGATCCCGCTGATCGCCGAGACCGGCGGCCAGAACGCGCTGATCGTCGACAGCTCGGCGCTGCCGGAGCAGGTGGTGGGCGACGTGCTGGCCTCGGCCTTCGACAGCGCCGGCCAGCGCTGCTCGGCGCTGCGCATCCTGTGCGTGCAGGAGGATGTGGCCGACCGCGTCCTGACCATGCTGAAGGGGGCGATGGCGGAGCTGTCGATCGGCAACCCCGACCGGCTGGCGGTCGATGTCGGCCCGGTGATCACCGGCGAGGCGCAGGGCATCATCGACGGGCACATCGAGGCGATGCGGGCCAAGGGCCGCAAGGTCCAGCAGCTGCCGCTGCCGGAGGCCGCGAAACACGGCACCTTCGTGCCGCCGACCCTGATCGAGATCGACGGCATCGCCGACCTCAAGCGCGAGGTGTTCGGGCCGGTGCTGCATGTGCTGCGCTGGCGCCGCAGCCAGCTCGACCAGCTGCTCGACGCCATCAACGCCACCGGCTACGGCCTGACCTTCGGCGTCCACACCCGGATCGACGAGACCATCGCCCGCGTCTCGCACCGCATCGGCGCCGGCAATGTCTACGTCAACCGCAACCTGATCGGCGCGGTGGTCGGGGTGCAGCCCTTCGGCGGCCACGGCCTGTCCGGCACCGGCCCCAAGGCCGGCGGCCCGATGTACCTGTACCGCCTGCTCTCGACCCGGCCCGAGGCCGGCCCGGTGGCGGCCGACCCGGCCGGCGCCGAGGTGGGCGACAAGCGCTTCCACGCGCTGCGGGAGTGGGTATTCCATCTGCGGTCGATCGGGCAGGGGGCGGAGGCCGAGCGCGTCGCCGGCTATGAGGCGCGCAGCCCGCTGGGCGTGACGCTCGACCTGCCCGGCCCGGTCGGCGAGAAGAACAGCTACAGCCTGGAGCCGCGCGGCACGGTGCTGTGCATCGCCCAGAGTGCGGCGGGCGCCGCGCTGCAGGTCGGCGCGGCGCTGGCGACCGGCAACAAGGTTGTGCTTTCGGCCCCGGCGGACGTCGCGAAGACAGTGCTCGGCGCCGTGCCGCAGTCCCTGAAGCCGCTGCTGTCGCGCAGCGACGACTGGGCTGCGGCGGCGGCCGATGCCGTGCTGTTCGAGGGCGACAGCGATGCGCTGCATGCGCTGAACCAGGCGGTGGCGGCGCGTCCGGGCCCGCTGGTGCCGGTCCAGGGGGCGGCCCGCGACGACCTGGCCTCCGGCCGCGCCGGCTACGCCCTGGAATGGCTGCTGCTGGAACGGTCGGTCAGCAACAACACCGCGGCGGCCGGCGGCAACGCCAGCCTGATGACGATCGGGTGAGGCGTTCGGGGTGTCGGGCCGCCAGAGGCGAGCCCGACCCGCGACGGGCGCTGTCGCTCAGCGCTCGATCGACAGCCAGCGCACCAGATGGAAGTCCTGCACGTTATCCACCCAGCCCTTCACGGCCGGCGAGACCGCATGCCTGCTGGCGTAGTGGTAGATCGGGATGATCGGCAGATCGTCGATCATGATCCTCTCGGCCTGCTGCAGCAGTTGGCCGCGCCGCGCGGGATCCGTCTCCGTGGCCGTCCGGGCGATCAGGCTGCGATATTTGGGATTGGCATAGCCCGTTCCGTTCAAGGGTGGTGAGCCGCCGGTCCCAAGCTGCAGGAAACTGTAAGCGTCGTTGTAGTCGCCGATCCAGCCGTTGCGCGCGATGTCGGAAAACCGCCGCCCGTCGAATGTCGCCCGAAACGGCCCCCACTCCTGGGTCCGGAATTCGACGACGACCCCCAGCTTCTTCTGCCACATCTCGGCAATCGCCCGGGCCATCCGTTCGTGGTTCTCGCTGACGTTGTAGAAGAGCTCCAGTTTCAGGGGTCTGTCGGGACCATAGCCTGCCTTGGCGAACAGCTCCTTGGCCTTGGCATCGCGTTGGGCCTGCGTCAGCCTCGCGGCATCGGGTTGCCAGCTGGGGAAATTGAGGGTGCCCCGCGGCACGAAGCTGTAGGCCGGCAGTTCCCGGCCACGTGTGACGCGGGTGACCAGCAAGTCGCGGTCGATCGCCAATGACAGGGCCTCGCGCAGCTCGCGGCTGCTGCGCCACGGTTCATGCGTCAGGTTGTAGGCGTAGTAGTAGGTGCCCAGGTACGGCGTGATGTGGATCTGGCCTGGATTCGCCTGCCGAAGGGCCTCGACCTGCTGGCCCGGCAGATCATAGGTCACGTCCAGCCCGCCGGCCCGGAAACGGCGCAGTTCGGCATCTGCATCCTCGGTCGGGTAGATCATCACCGTATCGATGCGGATCGACGCGGCATCATGGAAATGCGGGTTGCGGGTCAGCTTGACGTGATCCCGTGGCGCGGCTTCGGCCAGCATGTAGGCGCCGTTCGAGACCAGATTGCCGGGCTTGAACGCATCGGCCCCGAACCTTTTGACGCTGGCGCGGCTGACCGCCGAGGTCGCGGGATGGGTGAGGGATGTCACGAAGTAGGGCGCGGGCGCGACCAGCCGAACCTTCAGGGTGATGGCGTCGATTGCCTGGGCACCGAGGTCTGTGGGCGGCTTGGCGCCGGTCCGGATATCCCTCGCGTTCACCACCCCGTCCAGATAGGTGGCATAGGGCGAGGCGGTCTCCGGATCGACCAGGCGCTGCCAGCCGAAGACGACATCGGCCGCGGTGACCGGCGTGCCATCCGACCACTTCCCATCCGCACGCAGCCTGAAGATGTAGGTCAGGCCGTCATCGGCGACCGTCCAGCTTTCCGCCATGCCCGGCACCGGGGTGCCGTCGGCGCCGTAGGCCATCAGCCCTTCGAACAGATCCGCCGTGACGGCGGCCTCCGCGAGGACCCCTATCCGCTGCGGGTCGAAGGTCTTGGGATCATCGCCATTGCCCTTGTTGAGGACCATCTCGGCCAGGGCGGCACTGGAGACGCTGCCGAACAGAACCGCGAACACCAGCCCGCGTGCCAGAGCCCTGACGAAGCGATACATGAGTCCTCCCTCGGTTTCGGCGAGCCGCAGCGGCAGGCCGTTGTCGATGCCGGCCCCCTCGCGCACAGCCCGACGGCTGACATTAGTGTCGAAGGCCACGGGCGCAAAGTCACGGCCAAGTTCCGGGTCGTCCGCTGCGAGTTTCGCAACTGCGGAATCCCGCGAATTCTTGGAACGCCGTGCGACATAAAGTGTTACTATCGCCACTTGGCGCCCATCGGCGCCGCGATGGCATCCCGGTCCTCGGTCACGGAGAGTGCTGATGTTCAATCGAGCGATGGTGAGTGGTCTCGGCGCGGTCGTGCTGGCCGCCGGCGCGACATTCGTCGCCATGGCGCCGGCCCAGGCGCTGACCATGCAGGAATGCAGTGCGAAGTATCAGGCTGCGCAGACGGCCGGTACGCTGAACGGCATGAAGTGGAACGACTTCCGCAAGGCGGAATGCGGCACCGATGCGACCCCGGCCGCCGCAGCACCCGCGGCTGCCGCGCCGGCCCCGGCCGCCGCAGCAGCGGCTCCGGCAGCCCCCGCCGCGGCGGGAAGCGCCGTGTTCCCGTCGGCGGTGTCGGCGAAGTATTCGGCCGAATCCGCAGGCAAGGCGCGGATGCACACCTGCCTCGACCAGTACAACGCCAACAAGGCCACCAACGGCAACGGCGGCCTCCGCTGGATCGAGAAGGGCGGCGGCTACTACAGCCAGTGCAACACCCGGTTGAAGGGCTGATCCTCTATCCGGCGGCGCCGTTCCACGGGGCGGCGCCGCCCACCCGATCGCGCAGCGACAGGGAGTCGATCATGAGCTTGTTCGACAACATCAAGGGCGCCTTCGGCGACCTCGTGGCCCGCGAGGCGCCGGAAGGCATTCCGGCGCTGCTGTCCAACGCCCTGACCCAGGCGGGCGGGATGCAGGGCATCCTGGCCAAGCTCCAGGCCGGCGGCCTCGGCTCCCAGGTCAGCTCCTGGGTCGGCACCGGCGGCAATCTGCCGATCAGCGGCGCCCAGATCCAGGCCGCCCTGGGCGACCAGCACGTCCAGCAGATCGCGGCCTCGCTCGGCATCCCGGCGGACAAGGTCCTGGCCTTTCTGTCGCAGCACCTGCCCGCGGCGGTGGACCACGCCACGCCGAACGGAACGCTGCCGCCGGCGGCGACCGCCTGAGGCCTGCCTCGGCATGACCTGCAGCAATCCCCGCCGGCCGGCGGGGATTGTTCGTTTGGGAACCTCGGCTACAGCACGAAGTCGCCGGCGACGAGGGCGACCGACCCGGTCAGGGCGACGCTGAAATCGGCGGTGCCGTTGCCGTCGACATCGCCCGAGATGGTGGTGACCCCGCCGGCGATGGCATAATGCAGCTCGCCGGCATGGTGGGTGAAGGCGCCGGTGCCGATGAAGTGGAACGCCTGGTTGGCGCCAGCGGCGGCGTTGGCGTCGATCAGATGCAGGTCGATCCTGTCGCCCTCGGCATGGCTGAAATCGGTGATCCGGTCGGCATTGGCGCCGACCACGCTGTGCGCGGCCGACGAGAACACGAAGCGGTCGGCGCCGGCACCGCCGATCAGCGTGTCCTTGCCGGCCCGGCCGTCGAGGACGTCGTTGCCGGCGCCGCCGACCAGCCCGTTGGCCGTGGCCCCGCCGCTGAGCACGTCGTTGCCGGCGCTGCCGTAGAGGTTCTCGATCCCGGTCAGCACGTCGCCTCGGGCGTTGCCGCCGAGGCCGGTGCCGGCGGCGATGTCGACGGTCACGCCGACCGCGCTTTCACTGTAGATCGCCGAATCGATGCCGGCGCCGCCGACCAGGTGGTCCGCCCCGGCGCCCCCGCGCAGCGTGTCGTTGCCGACGCCGCCTTCGAGCGTGTCGTTGCCCGCGAGCCCGCTGAGGACGTCGTTGCCGGCCAGGCCGGACAGGGTGTCGGCCTGCTGCGACCCGGTCTGCGAATCGTCGCCGGCGAACAGGGTGGTGGCGAGGCCGGAGATGTCGCCGTTGCTGATCGCCGAATAGGCGGCCGCGGCCGTGATCGAGAAGCCCGTCAGCGTGACGACCGCGCTGCCGCCCTGGGACAGCACCATCCCGGTGACGACGCCGGTGATGCCGAACAGCCCGATGCCGAGGCCGGCGCCGGTGAGCGTGGCGGAGACGCCGTCGAAATCGATATGGGCCTGGGATGAGGTGATAGAGGCGACGTGCGGATGGCCGAAATCCAGCGACCCCAGAGCCTCGAACGAAAACCCGGCGCCGGCGATGCCGTTCGGCGCGTTCACTGTCAGCGTGGTCATGCGGAACCCCTGTTCGGTGGCCGGACATCAGGGGCCGGCGACCGCCATTGAGAATACGGTCTTATGCTATTGGCCGATCACAGGCATCGCCACCACATTTCAAATGTATTCACGGCCATATCCTGCTTGACGATCTGTCGAATCCATCGATCCCAGCCAGAAATCAGGGTCTGTAAGATTTTAAATCTTTCGTCACTATCCAAAGAAACAAGATTCGAAGCCGATGACGAATGATTCCTGCCGCTCGGCCGGGCGTCGAGACGGTGGCTGACACGCTGCGGCCATCCTCTGCTAGTGTGGCCGGCCAACGCCTCCCGATCACCAGCCGGTGCCCAAGATGAGCGCAGACCAGCCGACCCCGTCGCCGCAGACCGCCGGAAACCCCCTGCTCGCGCCCTGGACGACGCCGTTCGGCAGCCCGCCCTTCGACGAGATCGCGACCGAGCATTTCCGCCCGGCCTTCGATGCCGCGCTGGCTGAACATCTGCGCGAGGTCGAGGCCATCGCCGGCAACCCGGCCGAGCCCAGCTTCGAGAACACCATCGCGGCGCTGGAGCGCGGCGGCCGGACGCTGAGCCGGGTCGCCGCCGCCTTCTTCAACCTGACCTCGGCGCACAGCAACGACGCGCTGGAGGCGGTGGAGCGGGACATCGCGCCGCTGCTGGCCCGGCACCGCAACGCGATCCAGCTGAACCCGGCGCTGTTCCGCCGGGTCGACGCGCTGTTCGCCCGCCGCGGCGCGCTGGGCCTGACGCCGGAGCAGGACCGGGTGCTCGAGCGCTATCACATCGGCTTCACCCGCAGCGGCGCCGGGCTGGACGAGCCGGCCAAGCGCCGGTTGGCGGAGATCGGCGAACGCCTGGCCACGCTGGGCACCCAGTTCGGCCAGAACGTGCTGGCCGACGAGAAGGCCTATGCCCTGGTGCTGGACGGCGAGGCCGACCTGGCCGGGCTGCCGCCGGAGCTGCGCGACGCCGCCGCCGAGAGCGCGGCCGCCCGCGGCCTGGCCGGCAAGCACGCCATCACCCTGGGCCGGTCGAGCATCGAGCCGTTCCTGCAGTTCTCCGCCCGGCGCGACCTGCGCGAGACCGCGTTCAAGGCCTGGCTGGCCCGCGGCGAGGGTGCGGCCGCCGACAACCGCCCGATCATCGCCGAGACCGTGGCGCTGCGGGCCGAGCAGGCGCGGCTGCTGGGCTATCCCAGCTATGCCCATTTCCGCCTCGACGACACCATGGCGAAGACGCCGGAGGCGGCGCTCGGCCTGCTGCGCTCGGTGTGGACGCCGGCCCGCGCCCGGGCCCTGCGCGAGCAGGAGGCGCTGCAGGCGCTGGCCGCGGCCGAGGGCGGCAATTTCGAGATCGCCGCCTGGGACTGGCGCTACTACGCCGAGCAGCAGCGCAAGGCCGAATACAACCTCGACGAGAGCGAGCTCAAGCCCTACCTGCAGCTCGACCGCATGATTGAGGCCGCCTTCGACACCGCGCACCGGCTGTTCGGCCTGTCCTTCGCCGAGCGGCACGACGTCCCGGTCTGGCACCCCGACGTGCGGGCCTGGGAGGTCACCGGCCGCGACGGCCAGCTGGTCGGCCTGTTCTACGGCGACTATTTCGCCCGGCCTTCGAAGCGCAGCGGCGCCTGGATGGAGGCGATCCGGGAGCAGGACAAGCTGGACGGCGAGGTCCGGCCGATCATCGTCAACGTCATGAACTTCGCCAAGGCGGCGGAGGGCGCGCCGAGCCTGCTGAGCTTCGACGACGCCCGCACCCTGTTCCACGAATTCGGCCATGGCCTGCATGGGCTGATGTCCGACCTGACCTACCCCTCGATCTCCGGCACCAACGTGGCGCGCGACTTCGTCGAGTTCCCGTCGCAGCTCTACGAGCACTGGCTGGAGCGCCCGGAGATCCTGCGCCGCCACGCGCTGCACTACCGCACCGGCGAGCCGATGCCGGAGGACCTGCTGCGCCGGCTGCTGGCGGCGCGCACCTTCAACCAGGGCTTCGCCACGGTGGAGTTCATCTCCTCCGCCCTGGTCGACCTCGACTTCCACGCGGCCGGCGCCGACGCGGCCGACCCGGCGGCGTTCGAGCGCGAGTCGCTGGCCAGGATCGGCATGCCGGCGGCGATCGCGATGCGGCACCGGCCGCCGCATTTCCAGCACATCTTCGCCGGCAGCGGCTATTCCGCCGGCTATTACAGCTACCTCTGGTCCGAGGTGCTGGACGCCGATGGCTTCGGTGCCTTCGAGGAGGCCGGCGACGTGTTCGACCCCGATGTGGCGAAGCGGCTGGGCGACTTCGTCTACTCCGCCGGCTACCTCCAGGACCCGGCCAAGGCCTACCAGGACTTCCGCGGCCGCCCGCCCGAGCCGGCGGCGCTGCTGCGGAAACGCGGCCTGGTCGAGGCGGCGGAGTAGCCGCCCCGGCCGGTCGCGGTCAGCGGGCTGCGAACAGCCCGTTCAGCTCCTTGTGCGGCACGGCGTCGGCGGCATAGCCGAAGCTGCCCTGGTCGTGGATCTCGCGCGCCGCGCGCAGGAAGGCGCCGAGCGCGGCTCGGGCCAGCGACCCGCCGACGCTGATGCGCCGCACGCCGACTCCGGCGAGCTGGTCGACGGTGAAGCGTGCGCCGACCAGGCCCATGACGACATTGACCGGCCGATCGACCGCGCGGACCACGGCGGCGATATCATCCAGGCTGGCCAGGCCGGGTGCGTAGAGCACATCGGCCCCGGCCTCCTGGAACGCCTGCAGCCGGCGGATGGTGTCGGCCAGGTCGGGGCGGCCGTGCAGGAAGTTCTCGGCCCGCGCTGTCAGGGTGAAGGGGAAGGGCAGGGACCGTGCCGCCTCCACCGCCGCCCGCACCCGTTCCACCGCGAGATCGAACCCATGGATCGGGTCGGCGTCCCGGCCGGTCGAATCCTCGATCGAGCCGCCGACCAGCCCGACCGCGGCGGCCTGGCGGATGGTCTCGGCCGGCGCCTCCGGCGCATCGCCGAAGCCGCCTTCGAGGTCGGCCGAGACCGGCAGGTCGGTGGCCTCGACGATGGCCCGGGCGTTCGCCAGGATCTCGTCCCGGCTGATCCTGCCGGCGCCGTCGTTGCGGCCCAGGGTGAAGGCGAAGCCGGCGCTGGTGGTCGCCAGCGCCTCGAAGCCGAGCCCGGCCAGCAGCCGCGCGGTGCCGGCATCCCACGGATTGGGGATGACGAAGGCGCCGGGGCGGGCGTGCAGGCGCTGGAAGGCGAGGGCCTTTTCGGTCTGGGTTGGCATCGGAACCTCCGGATCGGGTGTGGCGAACAGGTTCGCTGTTTGTTCTAGAGAGGTCAAGGCATGGCTGGGGTGGGGCATGCCGCCGCTGCCGGTGCCGCGTCGAGGTTGCTACAGTGGAGCGACCCCATCGGATGGACAATGGAATGAGCCGGTTCTGGAGCCCCGTCGTCAGCAGCCTGACCCCCTATGTCGCGGGGGAGCAGGTGGTGCTGCCCGACCTGGTCAAGCTCAACACCAACGAGAATCCCTATGGCCCGTCGCCACAGGCCCTGGCGGCGATCCGCGAGGCGGCGACGGATGTGCTGCGCCTCTATCCCGACCCGACCGCGCTGCGGCTGCGCACCGCGATCGCCCGCAGCCACGGGGTCGAGCCCGACCAGGTGTTCGTCGGCAACGGTTCGGACGAGGTGCTGGCGCACAGCTTCGCCGCCCTGCTGAAGCACGACGCGCCGCTGCTGTTCCCGGATGTCACCTACAGCTTCTACCCGAGCTGGAGCCGGCTGTACGGCATCACCTTCCGCGAGGTGCCGGTCGACGAGGGGCTGCAGGTCCGCGTCGCGGATTTCCGGCAGCCCTGCGGCGCCATCATCCTGCCGAACCCGAACGCCCCGACCGGCAGCGCCCTGCCGCTTCAGGACATCGAGGCGCTGCTGCACGACCACCCCGACCAGCCGGTGGTGATCGACGAGGCCTATGTCGATTTCGGGGGGACGAGCGCGGTGCCGCTGGTGGCGCGGCACCCGAACCTGCTGGTGGTGCAGACCTTCTCGAAATCGCGCAGCCTCGCCGGGCTGCGCGTCGGCTTCGCCATCGGCCAGCGGCCGCTGATCGAGGCGCTGGAGCGGATGCGGGACAGCTTCAACTCCTACCCGCTGGACCGCCTGGCCATCGCCGGGGCGGTCGCGGCGTGGGAGGACCGCGGCTGGTTCGAGACCCAGCGCGACCGCGTCATCGCCAGCCGCGAACGCCTGGCCGGGGCCCTGCGCGCCCTGGGCTTCGATGTGCTGCCCTCGGCCGCGAACTTCCTGTTCGCCCGCCACGCCACGATCTCCGGCGAGGCCCTGGCGGCCGGGCTGCGGGCGCGGTCGATCCTGGTGCGGCGCTTCGCCAGGCCGCCCATCCAGGACCATCTGCGCATCAGCATCGGCACCGATGCGGAGTGCGACCGGCTGGTGGCCGGCCTGGCCGAACTGGTCGATCCGCCGGCCTGACGCCTTTCCGGCACGGCGCCCCTCAGGCGACCCGTTCGTAGCGCAGGCCGCGGGCCAGCCAGCAGCCGACCTCGACGCTTTCGGCCCGGCCCGCGCCGTCGCGCCGGACGCTCAGGGTCCAGTCGCCGGGCGGGGTGTGGTCCAACGCCCGCGGGCAGGGCAGGGCCCAGACATCCGGCCCGACCGGGTCGAGCAGTTCCATCCGGCCCTGGCCGAGGAAGCCGGAGAAGCCGCCATACAGCACGCCGCCGGCATCGGCGACCTCCAGCTCGGCCGCCAGCTCGTCGCAGCGGTAGCGGCCGGCGATGTCGATCGTGGGCGTGCCGTTGCAGGGAATCAGGCGCGTGCTCTGGTTCTCCTGCGGCCGGTCCATCCACAGCCCGCCCTCGCCGGCGCGCAGCCGGGTCCGGCCGTTGCCGGCGGTGCCGTCGGCTTGCAGGTCCAGCCGCTCCGCCGAATGGCCGTAGCGCAGCCGCACCCGGCCCTCCTTGGTTGCGTCGATGCGCGCGGACAGGCCGGTCTCGGGCTCGATGTAGCTGCCCAGCCACTCCGGCGCCGGCAGGCCGGCGGCGGGCTGCGGCCGGGTCTCGCCCAGCACGGCGGCCAGCAGGTCGACCGCCGCGGCGCTGGCGTCGGCCAAGTGGTTGAACATCACCACGATCGAGACGCGCTCCGACGGCACGTACAGGCGATGGCTGCGCCAGCCGCGCAGCGCCCCGCCATGGCCGATGACGGCGCGGCCCAGCTCGGTGCCCCGGCTCAGGCCGAAGCCATAGGGGGCGGTGGCGCCGTCGGCGAAGCCGACCGGGACGGACAGGCGGCTGTACAGCGCCTCCGGATCGTCGCGGGTGGCGTCGATGTGGCGCTCCCAGGCGATCATGTCGTCCAGGCTGGCGCCGAGCCCGGCGTCGCCGGTCCACAGGATGCGGTTCTCCGCCGCGCGGAAGCCGCCCGCCTGGGTGCCTTCATAGCCCTCGGTGCCATCGGGCATGGCGCGGGTGTCGGCGGCCAGGACCGCGCTGCCCATGCCGGCGCGGTCGAAGATGCGGGTGCGCAGCAGCTCCGCGAAGCTGCAGCCGGTGCGCTCCTGCACGATGTCCGACAGGATGCGGAAGTTCTGGTTGACGTAGGAGTAGCGGGTGCCCGGCGCGAAATGCAGCGTCCGGGTGCCGGCGATGACGCGGGCGGCCTCGGTGTCGCCGAAGGGTGATTCGACCGGCGCGCCGTGCAGCATCGCCACCGCCCAGTAGTCGCGCAGGCCCGACTGGTTGTGGCACAGGTGCAGGGCGCCGGGCGCCGCCTGCTCCAGCAGCGGCAGGCGGGCGCGGACATCGTCGTCCAGCACGGTCGGGTCGGGGAAGGCGTCCAGCACCAGGCCGCAGGTGAACTGCTTGGTGATCGAGCACATCCGGAACAGCGTCTGCGGCGTGAACGGGATGCGCCGCTCGGCATTGGCCCAGCCCCAGGCGTGGCGGGCCAGCACCTCGCCGTCCTGCAGCACGGCGACGGCGCCGCCGGGCCCGGCATAGTTGCGGGGCAGGGTGTCCAGGACACGGTCGAGGCGGGTGGAGAGGGAGTCGCTCATGGCCGCCACCCTGGCGTCGCCGCCGCGCTGTGTAAAGATGGCCCCTGCCGGAATTGCGGGTGACAGCCGCCCCTGCGGCATTTATCAGACATAAGAACCTTGCCCAAGAAGAAGCCGATGCCGACGATCACCAATATCCAGGACCTCAGGACGCTGGCGAAGCGCCGCATCCCGCGGGCCATCTTCGACTACGCCGATCGCGGCTCCTATGACGAGGTGACGCTGCGGGCCAACCGGGCGGACCTCGCCGCCATCGGGCTGCGCCAGCGGGTGATGATCGATGTCGACAAGCGCTCGGTCGCGACCAGGATCCTGGGCCAGGACGTCACCATGCCGCTGGCGATCGCGCCGACCGGCCTGACCGGCCTGTTCCACGGCAATGGCGAGATCCACGGCGCCCGCGCGGCCGAGGCCTTCGGCATCCCGTTCTGCCTCTCGACCATGTCGATCTGCTCGATCGAGGATGTGCGCGGCGCGGTGACCAAGCCGTTCTGGTTCCAGCTCTACGTCATGCGCGACCGCGGCTTCTCGAAGTCGCTGATCGAACGCGCCATCGCCGCGCAATGCTCGGCCCTGGTGCTGACGCTCGACCTGCAGATCCAGGGCCAGCGCCACCGCGACCTCAAGAACGGCCTCGCCGTGCCGCCGCGGCTGACGCTGGCCAACGCGCTCGACATCGCCACCAAGCCGTCCTGGGCGATGAAGGTGCTGTTCGGCAAGCGCCGCAGCTTCGGCAATCTGGAAGGGCAGGTGAAGGGCGCGGGCAACCTGAAGACCCTGTCGGAATGGACCGCCAGCCAGTTCGATGCGTCGCTGAGCTGGAAGGACGTCGAATGGGTGCGCAGCATCTGGCCCGGCAAGCTGATCCTCAAGGGCGTGCTGGACGAGGATGACGCGAAGATCGCGGCCTCGACCGGCGCCGACGCCGTCGTGGTCTCCAACCATGGCGGCCGCCAGCTCGACGGCGCGCAATCCTCGATCTCGGCGCTGCCCGGGATCGTCCAGTCCATCGGTCACCAGACCGAGATCCTGTTCGACGGCGGCGTGCAGTCCGGCCAGGACATCCTGAAGGCGGTGGCGCTGGGCGCCCGCGGCTGCCTGATGGGCAAGGCCTTCCTCTACGGCCTGGCCGCGATGGGCGAGGCCGGCGTGACCAAGGCGCTGGAGATCATGCGCAAGGAGCTGGACATCAGCATGGCGCTGACCGGCACCGGCGACATCACCAAGGTCGACCGCAGCAGCCTGGTGATCCGGGGCTAGGGCCGGGGACACGGATTGGGAATGCCTCCGCGCGGAGGCATCCCTGCCTTATTCGTCCAGAGAGATCATCGACGATCTCCGGCCCACCATCTGGTCCCGGAACTTCGCGTATGAGGCTTCCCTCATGCGCTTGCACCCGCCATGCATCTCCAGCAGGTCGGCGATCCAATGGCCGGGCCGGAAGGCCTCGATCGTGGTGGGGTGCCAATCGTCGTATTCGGCCCCGGCCTTGCTTGTCGCCGAGACGCCGAACACCGTCTTGCCGCCCGCCGACAGGAAGGCCTCGCCGCGGCTGTTGCCGTTCGCATCGAAATGGAAGGAAAGCTCCTTGAAGGTGATGCCGTAGTCGCGCTTCCCCCGGTAGGTGAAGCTGACGGCAAAATCCTTCATGTTGTCGGCGACGATCTGCAGGTTGCTGTATTCGCTGGGGATCGAGAGGCGCTTGTTGGTGCTTGTCCAGGCGGCGAAGCGGCGGACATCCCACACCAGCGCGCAGAGCGCCTCGCCGATACAGCTGGTCTCCATGAAGCGCTGGGCTTCAGCGACCTTGGCCCTGTCATCAGCGGTCCTGGCGGCACAGTTGTTGTGCTCTTCCAGTTCCAGCTGTCTGGCTTTTTCCCTGAATTCATCGACCAGGGAATGCCATTTTTCCAGATGGGCGTTGCCCATGGCAGCCTCCTCCTTGGCTACTTTCCATCCATGGTGCGTTGTTTTCGGACGAATGCAAGGGCGGGGATGGGGCTCGACCGGAAAATCGCGCATCGAGCTCCCGTTGGGCCGCTGGTCGTTGTGCTTACGGGCGCGCGGCCGGCTGCGGCCGCAGGAAGCGGGCGATCAGCAGGCGCAGCATCGGCGCCTGCGCCGCAGCGTCGAAGGTCGGGTCGATCGCGGCGCGGCTGATCATGCCGTCGAACAGGGCGATCAGCCAGCCGGCGGTGCTGGGCAGGTCCAGCGTCGGGTCGATCTGGCCGCGCGCCACCGCCGTGGTCAGCACGCCGATCAGCGCCGCCTTGGTCTCGGCGTCGGACCGTTCGAACATCACGGCGATGCGGGGGTTGCGCATCGCCTCGGCGCCGATCTCGACCGCCAGCCGCGCCTCGGACCGGTCGGCCAGCGCGTCGAAGGCGACGTCGACCAGGTCGAGCAGCGCCTGCAGCAGGTCGTCGGCCTGGCGCAGCTGCTCGAAGATCTGGGCGGCCTCGTGCCGCTCCTCCTCGACCAGCGCCTCGATGATGGCTTCCTTGCTGTCGAAATAGTGGAACAGGTTGCCGGGGCTCATCCCGGCCTCGACGCAGATCTCGGCAGTGCGGGTCTGGTGGAAGCCGCGCCGGGCGAAGCAGGCCGTCGCCGCCCGCAGGATCTGCTGGCGCCTGGCCTCGTGCTTCTCGGGGTCGAGTTTGCGCATCGCTTTGTCCGCCCTGGCTGCCGACCCGCGGAACGGGGCGCCCATTCATTAACCGACCATCCAGTCGAACAATGGTCCGGGACAAGCGGGGCGTCAAGGGCGAGGGGGCTCAGATTTTCTCTTCGCCGGGCCCCATCACCTTGAGGTGATACTTGATCCGGCGCAGCCGTTCCAGGCTGCGGTCGCCGGGGCGCTACAGGTCCTTCTCCGCGAGTTCGCGGAACGCGTCGGGCACCGAGCTGGACCGTCCCAGCGCGACCGAGCCATAGCCGACCGCCGCCCATCCGAACCGGTCGCGGATCGCGTCGACGGCGCGGTCGGCCTTTCCCCGCGCCATGCCCTTCCGGGCGCCGGGCCGGCGCCGCTCGTCGTCGAGCCCGAGCGGGAGGTCCAGCTGCAGCGCTTCCCGGTCGTCGAGATGCGAGACCGAGATCGCCAGCAGCGAGATGGTCTTCTCCTGGGGGTGCTGCGCCAGCACGGTGCGCACCAGCTCCTCGGCGATTTCGGCCAGGATCGTGGTCGCCGAGATCGGCGCGTCGAGCGTGATCGAGCGGGTGACCGAGCGCAGGTCGGCGAAGCGGACGCGGACCGTCACGGTCCGGCCGGGCCGCGACTTGGCCCGCAGCCGGGTGGCGACCCGGTCCGCCAGATGGCGCAGCGTCGGCACGAACACCCGCTCCTCGGCCGGCTTCCGCCCCAGCGCCGACTGGGCCCCGGCCGATTGCGCCCGGCGGTTGGTCCGGATCTCGCGCGGGTCGCGGTTCCAGGCCAGCGCCGCCAGCTTCTCGCCGGCCGCGCGGCCCAGCAGCCGTTCGAGCGACCACCCCGGCACCTGGGCCAGCTGCCCGATGGTGCGCACGCCGGTCTCGGCCAGCCGCGCCTTGGTGACCGGGCCGACACCCCACATCAGCTCGACCGGCAAATCGTGCAGGAAGGCCAGCTCGGCAGCGGGGTCGACCACCATCAGCCCGTCCGGCTTGGCCACCTGCGAGGCGATCTTCGCCAGGTGCTTGGTGCGCGCCACCCCGACCGAGATCGGCAGGCCGAGCTCCGCCCGCACCCGGCGGCGGATGGCGGCGGCGATCTCGGCCGGCGGGCCGAACAGGTGGGTGCAGCCGGCGACGTCGGCGAAGGCCTCGTCGATCGAGATCCGCTCGACCAGGGGCGTGAAGTCGCCGAGCACCCCGATGGCGGCGTCGCCCAGCCGCTGGTACTCCTGGAACTGGCCGTCGACGAAGATGAGGTGGGGGCACAGCAGGCGCGCCTGCCGGCCCGGCATGCCGCCGCGCACCCCGAAGGCCTTGGCTTCGTAGGACGCGGCCAGCACCACCCCGCCGCCGACCGCGATCGGCTTGCCGCGCAGGGACGGGTCCAGCAACTGCTCGACCGAGGCGTAGAAGGCGTCGAGGTCGGCATGGAGGATGGTGGCTGCGGTGTCCATCCCGACCGTTCACCTGCAGAGGATGATTGGAACAAAAAGAGAACAAACGCCGATGATTGTCAAGCTCCGGGCTTGACCCGCGCCGCCCGATCGCGTCCTTTCGGCCAGGGCGACCGGCGTGGGGAGGGACGGGGATGCAGGCTGCGGAGGAGGCGTTCACCGTCGGCTTCCTGCTGATCCCGAACTTTCCGCTGATGCCCTATGCCGCGGCGATCGAGCCCTTGCGCGCCGCCAACCTGCTGGGTGGGCGCGAGCGCTATCGCTGGCTGCATTTCAGCCCGGACGGGCAGCCGGTGCGCGCCTCCAACGGCATCGCCGTGGCGCCGGACCGGCCGCCGGACCGCATGGCGGAGGTCGACCTGCTGCTGGTCTGCGCCGGCACCGGGATCGAGGGCTTCGACCATCCGCCGACCCTGGCCCGGCTGCGCGACCTGGCGCGCCACGGCACCGCGCTGGGCGCCGTCTCCGGCGGGCCCTACCTGCTCGCCCGGGCAGGGGTGCTGGACGGCCACCGCTTCACCCTGCACTGGGACCATCTGGCATCCTTTGCCGAGCGCTTCCCGGCGCTGGAGCCGACCGGGCACCTGTTCGAGATCGACCGCGACCGGCTGACCTGCTCCGGCGGCATCGCCGCGCTCGACCTGATGCACGCGCTGATCGAGCGGCGCGACGGCGTGGCCCTGGCCGCGGCGGTGGCCGACTGGTTCATGCACACCCAGCTGCGCCATGGCGACGACCCGCAGCGGCTGGATCCGCGCCGGCGCTTCGGCGTCAGCCATCCCGGCCTGCTGGCGGCGCTGGCGCGGATGGAGGAGCGGATCGAGGAGCCGCTGTCGCGCCAGGACCTCGCAGGCATCGCCGGGCTGTCGCTGCGCCAGCTCGAGCGGCTGTTCCGCGGCCGGCTGGGGCGCAGCGTGGCGGAGCATTATCTCGACCTGCGGCTGCGGGCGGCGCGGCGCCACCTGCGCCAGACCACGCTGTCGGTGACCGAGGTGGCGCTGGCCTGCGGCTTCGTCAGCACCAGCCACTTCTCCCGCGCCTACCGCCAGCGCTTCGGCTCTCCGCCGGCCCGGGACCGGGCGGAGTGAGCGGCTTGTCTCCATGGGACATGCCGATGACGCTCTGAGGCAAATCGAAGGGCGGTATGGGGTGGATGCTTGGTAAGGATAGGCCTGAGCCACCCCCTCACCCGGAACCGCGTCGGCGGTTCCGGGTGAGGGGGTGGCTCCGGCCCGAACGGAGGCACGGCGTGCGCTATTCGATCTTCTCTGTGCTGGGCCAAGCCCTAAGGGGCCAGCAGGGCTGGACGCCGGCCTGGCGCGACGCGGCGCCGAAACCGGCCTATGACGTGATCATCGTCGGCGGCGGCGGCCACGGGCTCGCCACCGCGCATTACCTGGCCAAGGAGCACGGCATCGCCAATGTCGCGGTGCTGGAAAAGGGCTGGATCGGCGGCGGCAATGTCGGCCGCAACACCACCATCATCCGCTCCAACTACCTGCTGCCCGGCAACACGCCGTTCTACGAATGGTCGATGAAGCTGTGGGAGGGGCTGGAGCAGGACCTCAACTACAACGCCATGGTCAGCCAGCGCGGCGTGCTGAACCTCTACCACTCCGACGCCCAGCGCGACGCCTACGCCCGCCGCGGCAACGCCATGCGGCTGAACGGCGTCGATGCCGAGCTGCTGGACCGCGAGCAGGTGCGGGCGCTTGCGCCGCTGCTGGCCTTCGACAATGCCCGCTTCCCGATCCAGGGCGGGCTGCTGCAGCGCCGCGGCGGCACCGTGCGCCACGACGCGGTGGCCTGGGGCTATGCCCGCGCCGCCGACAGCCGCGGCGTCGACATCATCCAGAACTGCGAGGTCACCGGCATCGCCATCGAGGACGGCGCGGTGGTCGGGGTCGAGACCAGCCGGGGCCGGATCCGCGCCAGCAAGGTCGGGCTGGCCTGCGCCGGCAACTCCTCGCGCGTCGCGGCGCTGGCGGGGCTGAAGCTGCCGATCGAGAGCCATGTGCTGCAGGCCTTCGTCTCCGAAGGGCTGAAGCCGCTGGTCGACGGCGTTATCACCTTCGGCGCCGGACATTTCTACGTCAGCCAGTCCGACAAGGGCGGGCTGGTGTTCGGCGGCGACATCGACGGCTACAACTCCTACGCCCAGCGCGGCAACCTGCCGGTGGTAGAGGATGTGGTCGAGGGCGGCCTGGCGATCCTACCGGCGCTCGGCCGGCTGCGCCTGCTGCGGCAGTGGGGCGGGCTGATGGACATGTCGATGGACGGCAGCCCGATCATCGACCGGACGCCGGTGCGCAACCTCTACCTCAACGCCGGCTGGTGCTATGGCGGGTTCAAGGCGACCCCGGCCTCGGGCTGGTGCTTCGCCCACACCATCGCCCATGACGCGCCGCATGCGCTGAACGCCGCCTACCGGCTGGACCGCTTCGCCACCGGCCACCTGATCGACGAAAAGGGCGTCGGCGCCCAGCCGAACCTGCACTGAGGGACATCAGAGATGCGGATCCCCTGTCCCCATTGTGGCGAGCGCGCGGCCGAGGAGTTCAGCTATCTCGGCGACGCCACGGTGCAGCGCCCGGCGCCCGATGCCGGGGTCGACGCCTTCGTCGCATACGCCTATCTGCGCGACAACCCGGCCGGGGCGCTGGCCGAGTACTGGTACCATGGCGGCGGCTGCCGCAGCTGGCTGGTGGTGACGCGCGACACCCGCGACCACCGCATCCTCGGCGCCGTCGACGCCCGCGGCCGGGAGGCGCAGCCATGAGCCAGCCTTTCCGCCTGCCCGCCGGCGGGCAGATCGACCGCGCCGCGACGCTGGGCTTCCGCTTCGACGGGCGGGAGTACCAGGGCCATCCCGGCGACACCCTGGCCTCGGCCCTGCTGGCCAACGGCGTTGGATTGACCGGTCGATCGTTCAAATATCATCGCCCGCGCGGCATCCTCTCGGCCGGGGCGGAGGAGCCGAACGCGCTGGTCGAGCTGCGCCGCGGCGCGAGGCGAGAGCCGAACAGCCGCGCCACCATGGTCGAGCTGTTCGACGGGCTGGACGCGCAGAGCCAGAACCGCTGGCCGTCCCTCGGCTTCGACCTGATGGCGGTGAACGGGCTGCTGTCGCCGGTCTTCGCCGCCGGCTTCTACTACAAGACCTTCATGTGGCCGGCCCGGTTCTGGGAGAAGGTCTACGAGCCGCTGATCCGCCGCGCCGCCGGCCTGGGCCGGGCGGCGACCGAGCCCGACCCGGACCACTACGAGAAGGCCACCATCCATTGCGACGTGCTGGTGGTCGGCGCCGGCCCGGCCGGGCTGGCGGCGGCGCTGGCGGCGGGACGGTCCGGCGCGCGCGTCATCCTGTGCGACGAGGGTTTCCGGCTCGGCGGCAGCCTGCTGTCCGAACGCCGGGCGGTCGGTGACCAGGCGGCGCCGGGCTGGGCGGCGGCGGCCGAGGCCGAGCTGGCCGCACTGCCGGAGGTGCGGCTGCTGCGCCGGACCACGGCGTTCGGCGTGTTCGACCACGGCACCTATGGCGCGGTGGAGCGGGTCGGCGACCATCTGGCGGTGCCGGAGCCCCACGCTCCGCGCCAGCGCCTGTGGCGGATCGTGGCGAAGCGCTGCGTGCTGGCGGCCGGCAGCCTGGAACGGCCGCTGGTGTTCGGCGACAACGACCGGCCCGGGGTGATGCTCGCCGGCGCCGTTCGGACCTATCTCAACCGCCATGCCGTGGCCCCTGGCCGCCGCGCGGTGATCTTCGCCAACAACGATGCGGCCGGGGCGGTCGCCGCCGACCTCGCCGCATCGGGCGTGGCGGTGGAGGCGATCGTCGACGCCCGGCCGGAGGCGCAGCTGGATCGGGCGGCGCGCGATGCCGGCACCCGGCTGCTGGCCGGGGCGGTGGTGACCCGCGCGGTCGGCGGCGCCCGCGGGCTGCATGCGGCCGAGGTGCGGGATGCCGCTGGCCGGACCGTGACGCTGCCCTGCGACCTGCTGGCGATGTCCGGCGGCTTCAGCCCCAACGTCCACCTGACCTCGCATCTCGGCGGCCGTCCCGCCTGGAACCCCGGCCTCGCCGCCTTCGTGCCGGGCGATCTGCCGCCGGGCATGGCCGTCGCCGGCAGCGCCGCCGGCGTGTTCGATCTGGCCGGCTGCCTCTCCGGCGGCGGCAAGGCCGGTGTTGAGTCTGCGCGGGATTGCGGCTACGACGGCGGCGCCTTCGATCCGCCGGCGGTGGCGGCGGAGTCGACCGGGGTCAGCGCCCTGTGGCGGGTCAAGGGCGGCGGGGGCAAGCGCTTCGTCGACTTCCAGAACGACGTCACCGACAAGGACATCGAGCTGGCCGAGCGCGAGGGCTTCCGCGCGGTCGAGCACCTCAAGCGCTACACCACCCTCGGCATGGCCACCGACCAGGGCAAGACCTCGAACGTCAACGCCATCGGCATCATGGCCGAGATCACGGCGCGGGACATCGACGCCGTCGGCTCCACCCGGTTCCGGCCGCCCTACACCCCGGTGTCGCTCGGCGCCTTCGCCGGCCACGCCCGCGGCCGCGACTTCCGGCCGACCCGGTTGACCCCGTCGCATGACTGGGCGGCGGAGCAGGGGGCGGTGTTCGTCGAGGCCGGGGCGTGGCTGCGGGCGCAGTATTTCCCGCGGCCGGGGGAGAAGGACTGGCTGGAGACGGTGAACCGCGAGGTGCGCCGGACCCGATCGGCGGTCGGCATCTGCGACGTCTCCACCCTCGGCAAGATCGACCTGCAGGGCGCCGATGCGGCGGAGTTTCTGAACCGGCTCTACATCAACGGCTGGTCCACCCTGGCGGTCGGCCGTGCGCGCTACGGGCTGATGCTGCGCGAAGACGGCATTGTCATGGATGACGGCACCACCTCCCGCCTGGCCGACGACCGCTTCCTGGTCACCACCACCACGGCCAATGCCGCCAAGGTGATGCAGCACATGGAGTTCTGCCACCAGTGCCTGTGGCCGGAGCTCGATGTCCAGTTCACCTCGGTCAGCGACCAGTGGGCGCAGTTCTCGGTGGCCGGGCCGAGGGCACGCGACCTGCTTTCCCGTATCGTCGACCCGCCCTTCGACATCGGCAACGCCGCCTTCCCCTATCTCGGCGCGGCCGAGCTGACGGTCTGCGGTGGCGTGACGGCGCGGCTGTTCCGCATCTCCTTCTCCGGCGAGCTGGCCTATGAGGTCGCGGTGCCGGCGCGCTACGGCGACGCACTGGTGCGGCGGCTGATGGAGACGGGCAAGGATCTCGGCATCACCCCCTACGGCACCGAGGCGCTGGGCGTGATGCGGGTCGAGAAGGGCCATGTCGCCGGCAACGAGCTGAACGGCCAGACCACGGCGGCCGATCTCGGCCTCGGCCGCATGATGTCGACCAAGAAGGACTATATCGGCCGGGTCCTGGCCGGGCGGCCGGGGCTGGCCGATCCGGCGCGGCCCAGCGTGATCGGTTTCCGGCCGGTGGACCGGTCGCGGCGGCTGCGGGCCGGGGCGCATTTCATCGCCGACGGCGCGGCGGCGACCACCGAGAACGACCAGGGGTTCATGACCTCGGTCGCCTTCTCGCCGATGCTGGGCCATTGGATCGGGCTCGGCCTGCTCGCCCGCGGGGCGGAGCGGATCGGCGAGACCCTGCGCGCCTGCGACCCGGTGCGCGGCGAGGAGATCGCGGTCGAGGTGGTGTCAGCTGTGTTCTACGACCCCGATGGGGAGCGCCTGCGTGTCTGACCTCACCCCCCGATCCGCCTTCGCCGGCATCCTGGTGCCCGGCCGCCACGGCCGTGCCGAGGGTAATAAGGCCGGCGTCACCGTCCGGCCGCGTGACGGGCTGGCCCTGGCCCGGCTGATCGCCCGCAAAGGCCGGGCCGCGGACCTCGCCACCGCGATCCGGTCCCAGTACGGCCTGGACCTGCCGACCACGCCGAAGCGGGTGGAGCAGGGCGGTCTGGCCTTCGTCTGGTCGGGCCCCGGGCAATGGCTCGCCGTGGCCGAGGATGGGCGCGACCTCGTCCGGGATCTGGCCGCGGCCGTCGGCGCCTTTGCGGCCGTGAGCGACCAGAGCGACGGGCTGGCGGTGCTGCGCGTCTCCGGCCCCCACGCCCGCGACGCGCTGGTCAAGGGTGTCGGCCTCGACCTGCATCCGCGCGGCTTCGGCCCTGATGATGCGGCGGTGACCGTGATCGCTCATGTCGGCGCCCAGCTGTGGCAGCTGGACGACGCACCGACCTACGAGATCGCGGTGCTCCGCGGCTTCGCCGGCAGCGTCTGGCGCTGGCTCGATGCTTCGGCGGCGGAGTTCGGCTGCGAGGTCGAGGCCTAGCCGCTTCGGCGTTTCCGGGCTTGTGCCCGGGCGGCTTCGCTCCTACACGCTGGGACATGCCCCCGGAGTTGGTCGCGAGGCGCCCGTGATGGTCACGATCAAGGACGTCGCCCGGCAGGCCGGCGTGTCCTTCACCACCGTCTCGCATGTCATCAACCGGACCCGGCCGGTGAGCGGCGAGACGGCGGAGCGGGTGCGCAGCGCCATCGCCGCGCTGGGCTATTTCCCGTCGGATGTGGCGCGGGCGCTGAAGTCGAACCGCAGCCGCACCATCGGCATGATCGTCACCACCACCACCAACCCGTTCTTCGGCGAGGTCATGCGCGGGGTCGAGCGCGCCTGCTTCGACCATGGCTACGCCCTGATGCTGTGCAACACCGACGACGAGACGGCGCATCTCGCCCGCTATCTCGAGATGCTGTTCGCCAAGCGGGTGGACGCCGTGGTGGTGATGACCACCCATGCCAGCCCCGAGTTCTTCCGCCGCCTCGGCCAGGTGCGCGAGGTGCCGGTGGTGGCGATCGATGCTGCCGCCGGCATCGTGCCGTCGGTGTTCAACGACGATTCCCGGGCCGGCGGCTTCCTGGCCGGCGATTTCCTGGCCCGGCGCGGCTTCCGTCGTATCGGCTGCATCGCCGGCCCGGCCGACCATCCCCGCGTGATCGAGCGGCTGGACGGGCTGCGGGCGGCGCTGGCGGCGCACGGCCTGGGCGTGCCGGAGGCGCTGACGCGGCGCTGCGACCTGACCATTGCCGGCGGAGCTGTGGTGGCGCGAGAGCTGATCGCGCTGCCGCCGGGCGAGCGGCCCGAGGCGATCTTCGCGCTGAACGACCTGTCGGCGATCGCCACGCTGCACGCCGCCCAAGATGCCGGCCTGTCGGTGCCGGCGGACCTCTCGGTGATCGGCTATGACGACATCGAATTCGCCAGCCAGACCTTCCCGCCGCTGACCACCATCCGCCAGCCCGCCGCCGAGATCGGCGCCGCCGCCGCGACGGCGGTGCTGCGGCACCTGGAGGAGGGGGCGCCGCTGCCGGCCGCCGTCACCCTGGCGCCGGAGCTTGTGGTCCGGGCATCGGTCGGCTTCGCCATCCGATAGTGCGCCGGACTCGCGGCGCGGCGGCAAGGCCTGGCGGGCGCATGGCCGTCGCTCACCCGGCAACGCTTCCCCGCCGCACGGCGCTGCTCTAACGTCTCGTCCAGGCTGTCATGCCCGGCATTTGCCGCGGCGATGGCATTGCGACCGGAGGGCCGGGCCTTCGGCTCCCCTCCGCCCCACGACCGAACGAGGTTCTGATGGCGCACGAATTGCAATTCTACATCGACGGCGCTTGGGTCGACCCGATCACGCCGAAGACGCTCGACGTGATCGACCCGTCGACCGAGGAGGCGTTTGCCCAGATCTCGCTCGGCTCGGCCGCGGATGTCGACCGCGCGGTGGCGGCGGCGAAGCGGGCCTTCCCGGTCTTCGCCCGCACCAGCCGGCAGGAGCGTCTGGCCCTGCTGCGCCGCATCCTGGAGGTCTACAAGAGCCGTGCCGGCGACATCGCGCTCGCCGTGTCGCGCGAGATGGGCGCGCCGCGCAAATTCGCGCTGGAATCCCAGACCGGCGCCGGCGAGGCCCATCTGGCCCGGATGATCGAGACGCTGGAGACTTTCGAGTTCGAGCGGATCAAGGGCACCACCCTGATCGCCAAGGAGCCGATCGGCGTGGTCGGCATGATCACCCCGTGGAACTGGCCGCTGAACCAGATCACCTGCAAGGTCGGCCCGGCCCTGGCCGCCGGCTGCACCATGGTGCTGAAGCCCAGCGAGATCGCGCCGCTCGACGCCATCATCTTCGCCGAGATCCTGCATGAGGCCGGCGTGCCGAAGGGCGTGTTCAACCTGGTCAATGGCGACGGGCCGACGGTCGGCACCGCGATCTCCAGCCACCCCGATGTCGACATGGTGTCCTTCACCGGGTCGACCCGCGCCGGCGTCCTGGTGGCCAAATCGGCGGCTGACACGGTCAAGCGCGTGCATCAGGAGCTGGGCGGCAAGTCGGCCAACATCATCCTGCCGGACGCCGATCTGAAGCGGGCGGTGACCAAGGGCGTCGCCGGCTGCTTCGGCAACAGCGGCCAGTCCTGCAACGCCCCGACCCGGATGTTCGTGCCGCTCGACCGGCATGACGAGGCGGTCGGCTACGCCAAGGCGGCGGCGGAGACCTTCAAGGTCGGCCCGGCGGATGCCGAAAGCACGATGCTGGGCCCCGTGGTCAGCCAGGTGCAGTACGACAAGATCCAGAAGCTGATCGAATCCGGCATCGCCGAGGGCGCGGAGCTGGTGACCGGAGGCCCGGGCCGGCCCGAGGGGCTGAACCGCGGCTACTTCATCCGCCCGACCGTCTTCGCCCGGGTGACGCCTGAGATGTCGGTGGCGCGCGAGGAGATCTTCGGCCCGGTGCTGTCGATCCTGACCTACGAGACTGAAGAGCAGGTGATCGACCTCGCCAACGACACGGTCTACGGCCTCGCCGCCTATGTCCAGTCGGGCAGCCTGGACCGCGCGCGCAAGGTGGCGTCGCAGCTGCGCACCGGCAACGTCCACATCAACTACCCCGCCTGGGACACCGGCGCGCCGTTCGGCGGCTACAAGCAGTCGGGCAACGGCCGGGAATACGCCGAATTCGGCCTCGAGGATTTCCTCGAGATCAAGGGCGTGATCGGCTACGAGGCCGCCTGAGTCCTCGCCGGAGCCTTCCGTGGTTCGCCGCGGAGGGCTCCGGCTTGCCGGCCTCTTCCTGAATTCTTTTTGCGGCGACGCAGGCTGCGGGGAACCAGCATCCGCCTGCGGGGGGCGGCCATCCTGGCGTGGTGGCTTCCCGCCCGGCGTTGCACTGGCCGGTATCGCCCTCGGCGGCAGCCTGGTCCTGCCGATGGCCGGCCTCGCCGAACCGGCCGTCGCCATCGCCTGACGGCAGGCGCAAAGCCTCAGACGGCGGCGCGCTGGGGCCGGTGCTTCTCGGCGCGGTGGCGGAGGCGGGTGGTGCCGAGGCCCTGGGTCTTGGCATAGGCCGATTTCGAGCGGGCGTAGTTCGGCGCCACCATCGGGTAGTCCGCCGGCAGGTTCCATTTGGCGCGGTACTGTTCCGGCGTCATG
Organism: Inquilinus ginsengisoli; assembly: GCF_031453975.1. Lineage (NCBI taxonomy): Bacteria > Pseudomonadati > Pseudomonadota > Alphaproteobacteria > Rhodospirillales > Rhodospirillaceae > Inquilinus > Inquilinus ginsengisoli. The sequence continues at coordinate 62,764 of NZ_JAVDPW010000002.1, read as the reverse complement.
CCGTAGGTGGCGCGCAGCCAGCGCTTCATCATCTTGAACGGGCGGCCGTCCTCCAGGCAAATGATGTAGTCCGGCGTCACCGACTCCGCGACCGGCACCGCCGGGGTCGAGGCCGCGACGAGGCGCGGATGCGCCGCCGGGTGATGGTCGGCGCCGGGTTCGGCCCGGATGGCCTCGGGCTCCTGGTCGCCGTCGACGGCCGTCATGTCCTGCGAGACCGGCGTGCCGCGGGCCGCGATCAGCGACAGATGGACGCTGCGGATGAGACCCGGCAGGGACTCGCTGTCCACCGCATTGTGCGACACATGGGCCACGATGATTTCCTTGGTGAATTTGAGGATCTCATCTTCGCTCAGCGTGGACATCGCGCTTTCCCTTTAAGTCCTGTGTGCCGCCCCTTATGTCCTGTGCGCCGCAACGCGTCCGCAGGTCGTCACGGGGGGCCGTCAGCATCATCGAGACTGCTCTCATGGCGTCAAATGCTACAAGACAAGACTGGCTCTAAGGTTCCAGGGGATTCAGAAAAAAGTTTTCGGTCCTGCGACTCTTTCCCTTGCGCCGGTTCGCCTGCGGAAAATAATCAGGATCGAGCACAATTGTTGCGTCGCCCCTTCGCATGCTTGTTGTTTCCCTGATGGCCACGCCGGGAATTCAAAGCAGCCACGGCTCCGCCCAATCCAGCGGATGCGTGGCCATGAGTTCTCTCTCTATGCCGATCGGCCCCGCGCCGGCCGAAGGATTCGGCGGCCAGCCTCGGGGAAACGGCGCAGTGGTCGGCCGATGTGATGGAGGCGTCGAGCTAGCGGCTGAAATCGACCGCGACGGTGTTGCCGCCGCTGACCACGACGCCGACCCGCTCGCCGGGCCGGGGGCGGTAGCGGCCTGACAGCAGGGCGGCGAAGGCGGCGGCGGCGCCGGGTTCGGCCACCACCCGCAAGCCCGACCACAGCGCCGCCTGGGCGGCGCGGATCGCGTCGTCGGTCACCAGCGCGGTCGCCTGCACATGCTGCCGCACGATCGGGAAGACCTGCTCGCCGATCCGCTTCGGCGCCAGGGAATCGGCGGCGATGCCGCCGGTCTCGGCATCGACCGGGTGCCCGGCCTCGAAGGCGCGGTGCAGGGTGGGCGACGCCTCGGGCTCGACGCCCACGACCTTGACCCGCCCGGCATACCAGGCGGCGATGCCGCCGATCAGCCCGCCGCCGCCGACCCCGACCAGCACCGTGTCCAGCTCCGGCGCCTGGGACTCGAGCTCGAGCGCCAGCGTGCCCTGGCCCAGCATGGTCTCGGCCTGGTCGAAGGCGTGGATGGACAGGGCGCCGGATTGGGCCGCCCAGGCGTCGCAGGCGGCCAGCGCGTCGGCGTAGCGGTCGCCGCCGACCACCAGATCGGCGCCGTAGCTGCGGATGCGGTCGATCTTGGCGGGCGAGGAGATGGCCGGCACGAAGATCCGGGCGGGCAGGCCCAGCGCCCGCGCGGCGAAGGCCACCGCGGCGCCGTGGTTGCCGCCGGACGCCGCAGCGACCCCGACCGCCGGCACCGGGCGGGTCAGCAGGTTGGCGAAGGCGCCGCGGGTCTTGAACGACCCGGCATGCTGCAGCAGTTCCAGCTTCACCGTGATCGCGCCGGCCTCGATGCCGAAGTCGCGGCCCTCGGCGGCGACCACCGGGGTGCGCCGGATGTGGGGGCGGATCACCGGCTCGGTGGCGGCGATCCGGCTGCGGTCGATCGGGATGATCCTGGACATCTCGTCTCCGGTGCCGCCCCTGCGGCTGATGTTCGGGTCAGGAATTCGTCGATTGGCAAACTACCAATTCCAGACGGCCGGACGCAATTCCCCTTTGCCGGCCGCCGTCCGGCGCGGGCTACAGCGTATGCACGAAATCGGCGATGCCGTTCAGGGTGATCTGGGTGCCGACGCACAGCAGCAGGAAGGCCATCAGCCGCGACAGCACGCGCGCCCGGGCATGGCCCAGGAAGGCGACGATCCGGTCGGCCGAGGAGTAGGCGACCCAGATGATGACGGCGAGCACGATCGCCGCGGCGGAGGCGCCGAGCACGAAGGGCAGGAAGGACGGCTGCCCCACCGGCAGGCTCGACCCGATGGCGATGGCGACCGAGATCGTCCCCGGTCCGGTGGTGAACGGCATGGTCAGCGGGAAGAAGGCGACGGCGTCGATGCCCTCGGCCTCCGAGGCCTGCTGCTGCTTGCGCTCCTCCTGCTGCTCCGGCGATTGCAGCAGCCGCCAGGCGCTGGCGGCGATGATGAAGCCGCCGGCGATGCGCAGGGCGGACAGGCTGATTCCGAAGAAGCTCAGCACATAGGCGCCGCCCCACAGCGCCCCGAGCATGACCAGGGTGGAGTACATCGCGATCGTCCGCGCCAGCTGGCGGCGTTCGTCATGCGACCGGTCGGCGGTGATTTGGCTGAAAATCAGCGCCGCCCCGATCGGGTTGACGATCGAGAACAGGGCCGAGAGGGTGAGCAGGAATGTCTGGATCGAACCGCCCATGCGCGTCCCCCTGATGTGGCCAGACACCCTGGCTGATCTGCGGTGCCGGCCGCAACATCGGGATCACGGCAAGAGGCTAGAGCCCGGTGATCAGCTTCCTGAGCAGGGCGTTGAGCTTTTCCTGCTCGGCGGTGGTGAGCACCGACAGCAGCCGCTCCTATCGTAAAGCCGGGTGGGTGACAGCATGCAGGGCACGCCCGATCGCCGGAGGGTCGCGAGCACGTCAAACTCGCCCGGCTGCAGCCCGGCGCTGGCGAACAGCGGGTTGAGATGGTCGCGCGTCACCCGCCCGGCGGCTTCGGACAGGCGGCCGAGCACCGCCATCGGCAGCGTGGGGGGTCCGGGCGCTCGCGGGCCCATTGCTCTGTCGCGACGTCGGCACGATCCATGAGTCTTTTCTCTCGACGTAATGTATCTTGACGATAAGACATATTGCGTCTACCAACATAGCAGCGAGACAAAAGCGCGGCTCGCAGATCAAGAGAAGGAGGGACGTGATGCCCAAGATGATTTTCGTGAACCTGCCGGTCCGCGATCTCGCCGCTTCGACCACGCTCTACCTCGCGCTCGGCGGCACGCTGAACCCGCAGTTTTCGGGCGAGCAGTCCAGTTCGATCATGTTCTCGGACGCAATCGGGGTGATGCTGCTGACCCACGCCCACTATGGCGTTTTCACCAAGCGCCCGATCGGCGACGCGCGGCGCGACAGCCAGGTCCTGCTCGCCCTGAGCGTCGACAGCCGCGACGCGGTGGATGCGACGCTGGCCCGCGCGGTGGCGGCCGGCGGTCGCGCCGATCCCAACCCGGCGCAGGACCATGGCTTCATGTTCAGCCGCAGCGTCGAGGATCCCGACGGCTATGTCTGGGAGATCATGTGGATGGATCCGGCGGCGATCGCAGGGACGCCCGAGACCGCGTGATCGGCCGAACAGAACGGGCGTCCTGATCAATCCGGGCGCCCGTCCCGCCGAGTCGATGGCCCGAGGCAGGCGGATCGAGGTCGAGTACCGGACACTGGAGCAGGAGATAACCGCGCGCGGCAGCAATGTCTGCCAGTTCGGCAGCTTCGACTACGCCTCGGACGCCGAGAATTTCGCCGCCAGGAATTTCGGCGGCAAGGGCAGCCCCTGCAGTTGCCGCTGAGGCGGCCGGCGCGTCATCGCTTCGGCGCCAGCGGCACGATCGGCGGTCTCGGGGCCGGTTGGGCCGGCGGGGAGACCTTGACCGACGGTGCGGGCGTCGCCCTCGGCGGCGGCTTGATATTCTGGAGGACCGGCTGCCGGTCGTGGGTCAGCGGCGGCGTGCCGCCGTTGACGCAGGGGGCGCCGATGGCGCCGGGGTTCACGATGCATTGCGCCTGGGCCGCCGATGCGGCGGCGAAGGCAAGGCCGGCGACCAGCGCCAGGCGGATCATGGATCTCATCATACTGACATGCACCGCGGCCGGCCGGCTTCAATGGCCATTCGACTCACCCCAGACGCATCCTCGAACGGTCTCCCCTGTGGCTTGCCAGCCGACAGCTTCAGCCCTCGGGCTGGACCGATGGAAATGTCCAGGTGCCGTCGAGGATCTCCGCACGCGGGCGGAACAGGCGCACGGTGTAGTTCCATCCCGGCGTGATCGGCAGGCAGTTCGGGGCTGTGCCGTCGCAGCCGCCGAACCGGATGGCGACCGAACCGTCCGGGCCCTTCCTGGCGTTGAGGCTGTTCACCGCATAGGCGTTGTCCGGGTTCGGCTGGAGGTAGCCCGCGCTGTTATAGACGGTCAGCGACCAGAAGCCGTCTACCGGCACGTCCCCGACCCTCAGCGCGTAGACGGTGCGGCCGTCGTTCCGGGCCGGCGTGGTCGGAAGGTAGAGCGCGTCCTTCTCAGGCGCGCCGCCCCACAGCATGGCGCTGCCGATCAGGTGCCGGACCGGGTCGACCGCGTCCGCGTCAGGACCGAACATGCGCCGCGTGTCGGACACCGTGGTTCCCAGCTGTTGCAGCGCCGCCTGAATGGTCTTGAGGCTGGCCTCGTCCCAGTGGGGAACTGCGAAGGTGCCGGGCCGGTCCTGGCCGAGCGTGACGGCATCCTGCAGGGCGTGGACCTGGCCGACATCCTGCTGGTTCGCGAAATCGACCAGGAAGCGCACCACCACGATGGCGTAGCGCGTGCCGACCGCCTCCCGGGTCAGGGTGTGGGGGCCCGGGCTGTAATAGGTGGCCCGGGTGTACTGGTCCTCGTTGACGACCTGCATCCCCATGAAGCGCCGGCCGGCATCCGGCAGCGTGATCGTCGCCGGCCCAGCGTCGAGGTCGAGGATCGCGAAGGAATACAGCGTGTCGCGGTTGGGGCGCACGATGCCCTGTTGGACCGGGGGCGCCAACTCGCGGCCATGCTTGAACCGTCCGAAGCCGCCGGCCTTCACCACCCCGGCGAAGTTCACATCGGTCTGGGCGCGGCTGTAGGTCTCGACGGTGACGGGCTGGGCCGGTGCCGCCGCCGTCTGGGCCGATGCGATGGAGCTCGCGATCAACGACATGGCCGCCAAGATCCTCATGCTGGTCAGTTTCATCGTGCTTTCCCGGGCGAAAACCCCCTTCCCGATGCGCGGCACCCTAGGCCGATCGAATATGAAGATTAACCGGCAAGATTGGTAACAAGTCTCTCAGAAATGGTATGCTCCCGGCATGGATCTGGATGCCACCCGCATGTTCGTCGCGGTGGTCCAGGCGGGCAGCCTTTCGGCAGCGGCGGCCCGTCTCGGAACCCCGCTGCCCACGCTGAGCCGTCGCATCCGCGAGCTGGAGCGGCAGCTCAAGGTGCAACTGCTGGAACGCTCGGCGCGCGGCACCCGGCTGACCGATGCCGGGGCGAGGCTGTACGAGCATGCCAGCGGCGGCATCGAGGCGCTGCTGGAGGCCGAGCAGGCGGTGGTCAGCGACCAGGCGCGGCTGAAGGGGCGCCTGCGCCTGTCGCTGCCCCAGACCTTCGAACCGTGGTGGGACCTGCTGGCCGCCTTCCAGCGCCGCTACCCCGACATCGAGGTCCACGTCTATTCGACCGAACGGCGCATGGACCTGGTCGAGGACGGCATCGACGTCGCCCTGCGGGTCGGCGCGATCGTCCACGAGGCCATGGTGGCGCGGCGCCTGCTGTCCTTCCGCAATGTCCTCGTTGCCAGCCCAACGCTGATGGAGCGGCTGGGCCTGCCGACCGGACCCGACGCGCTGCATCGCTACCCCTGCGCGGTGTGGGCGACGCGCCTCGATGTCCCGGCCCGCTGGGATCTGGGCGGGCAGGTGGTGGCGCCCCGGGCGGTGCTGTCCACCAACGACTACCACCAGCTGTGCAGCCGGGCGCTGGGCGGCGACGTCGTGACTGAGCTGCCGCCCTTTCTGGTGGCCAGGCCGATCCGAGAGGGGCGGCTGGTGCAGCTGCTGCCGCAGCACCCGCTGCCGGAATGGCCCCTCCACCTGGTCTATCCGCCCCACCGCCACCCCTCGACCATCGTCCGGACCTATCTGGACTTCTGCCAGGGCTATCTCCCGCAGATCGTCCAGGCCTGCGATATCGGCGGCGGCGGGTGAGCGGAGCGGGGCGGCGGGCCCGCCTCAGGGCTTCGTGGCCGTGTCCTGGTTCCGGAACGCCGCCTCTCCGGCGTCCGACACCTCGACCCATTTCTTGTCGGGCGCCGCGTCCGCGACGTAGCTGTCGTGCCAGTTCCACCATTTGTAGGTCGGGGTCTGGGGATAGCCTTCGGGCGAGTCCTCCCACACCTCCTGCCGGCCCAGCGGTGTGATGTCGAGGTAGTTCCAGGTGCCCCCCATCTGCTCGTCGCCGCGGTTGTTGACGAAATAGGTGCGGAACACGCGGTCGCCGTCGCGATAGAACACGTTGGTGCCGTGCCACTCGTCCACGCCGAAATCGGCGTCGAAGCTGTCGGTGACGGTGAACCACGGGATCTCCCAGCCCATCCGCGCCTTCAGCCGCGCGATATCCGCCTGGGGCGCCCGCGAGACGAACACCAGGGTGGTGTCGCGGGCGTTGAGATGGGCGAGGTGGGCGACCTGGTCGGCCACCATGGAGCAGCCCCGGCAGGCATGGTCGGGCCAGCCGAACACGCCCGGCTCGAAGAAGGCGCGGTAGACGATCAACTGGCGCCGGCCGTCGAACAGGTCGAGCAGGCTGGCCTTGCCCGCAGGCCCGTCGAACGCATATGCCGTTTCCACGGCCATCCACGGCATGCGCCGGCGCTCGGCGGCCAGGGCGTCGCGGGCGCGGGTCTGGGCCTTTTCCTTCACGAGCAGCTGGTCGTGGGCCGCCTGCCACGCCTGCGGCGACACCACCGGCGGCGTGCGCATGATGGCCCGGGTGCCGTTCCGTCCGGTCTCGGCTGATGTGGTCATGGTTGCAACCTCCTGATTTGGGCGGGCTCCCGCGCCTCGCGGTCGAGGTGAGATGCCATGTCCCTGCTCATCGCTGGTTGTTGGTCGTGACAGAGATTTGGGCCGGACATCGGACAGGGGGGAGTGACAAGTATGGCGTGAGTCCGTTCGCGTCATCGCTTGCGCGCCACGATGTAGGGACGGCCGTCGTTGCCCTTGGTGGCGTGGCTTTCGGGACGTGGCCGGGCCAGGCGGGCGTTGCATGCCGGTCCGGCATGGCTTTAGCTGGCCTGGATGTCACGAGCGCGGGGCGCAGGCCATGGGCCAGGGGACCCAGCCCGGGTGGATCGTCGTCCTGAACGGCGCGCCGCGGGCGGGCAAGTCGAGCATCGCTGCGGCGATCCAGGACAGCTTCGACGGCCCCTGGATGAATTTCGGGGTCGACGCCCATGTCCGGCACGTCACCCCGCCGCGCTATCGGCCCGGCATCGGGCTGCGGCCGGGCGGTGAGCGCCCGGAGCTGGAGCCCTGGGTGCCAGTGTTCTACGCCGCCTTGTACGAATCGGTCGCCGCCCATGCCCGGTTGGGGCTGAACGTCGTGGTCGATGTCGGCCACCACGACGCCCATGCGGTGCCGCGTGACACCCTGCGCGACTGCGCCCGGCGCCTCGCCGGGCTGCCGGCCCTGCTGGTCGGGGTGCGCTGCCCAGTCGAGGAGATCATGCGCCGCCGCCGGGCGGGACAGCCGGGGCGGGAAGGGGAGTATGCCACCGCCATGGCGGCGGAGCCGGTGCCGGCCCCGGTCCTGCTGTGGCAGCGCGAGGTGCACCGCCCGGGGATCTACGACCTCGAGCTCGACACCTCGCAACTGAGCCCGGAGGCCTGCGCCGCGGCGATCCGCCGGCGCCTCGACGACCCCGAACCGACCTCGGCCTTCCGCCGGCTGGCCGAGGCTGGGTAGTGCCGGTGCTGACCGGCTGGGATTGTGGCGCGAAGATGCTTAAGCTCGGGGTTTCCGGCTGGACCGGCGGCCACGGTCGCGTGTCGTGCCCCGGCGGCATCGGCGCAAAACGCCGGGGCGGGCTGGAACAGCCACGATCCCCAAGCGTTCGCGCTGGGGGAGAGGAAAACGCCGTTCGACCCGGACTCGCACCGGGCCGTCTCGCAACGGGCTTCGTCAGATGAGGCCGATCCGGTTTTCGGGAGTGGAGACGTCACCATGCCCCAGCATCTCTGCGATATCTGCCAGGCCCGGCCCGCCACGGTCCGCGTCACCGTGCTGCAGAACGGCCAGCGCCGGCAGCTGGATGTCTGCGATTTCCATTACACCCAGCTGACCCGGCACCAGCGCTACGTCTCGCCGCTCGAGGCGCTGGTCCGCGGCGGCGGGCTCGATGACGTGCTCGGCCAGGGCGGCCAGGGCAACGGCGTGCCGGCCGGGCCGCCACGCCGCGGCCCGCAACGGCCCGAGGGCGACGCGCTCAACATACAGCAGCATTTCAGCGAGACCTCGAAGGAGCTGCTGCAACGCGCGGCGGAGCGGGCGGTCAACGCCGGCAAGCGCGAGGTCGACACCGAGCACCTGCTGTATGTGCTGTCGGTCAGCGATGTGGTCCAGGCGATCCTGCGGCGCTTCAAGATCTCGCCCGACGACCTGCGCAACTACATCGACCAGAATGCGCCGCGCGGCGACCCCGGCACCATCGGGCCGCGCACCGAGGTCGGGGTGTCGCCGCGGGTGAAGAGCGCGCTGGACCATGCCTTCCTGATCTCGCGTGAGCTCGGCCACAACTATGTCGGGCCGGAGCACCTGCTGCTCGGCCTCGCCGCAGTGCCGGAGAGCTTCGCCGGCAACCTGCTGAGCAAATACGGGCTGACGCTGCAGGCGCTGCGGCAGCAGACCGTGCGCACGGTCGGGTCGGGGGCGGAGGAGGGGCCGGTCGAGGTGCCGTCCAACACGCCCCAGGTCGACAAGTACAGCCGCGACCTGACCAGGCTGGCGCGCGAGGGCAAGCTCGACCCCGTGATCGGCCGGTCGCGCGAGGTCGAGACCACGATCGAGATCCTGGCCCGGCGCAAGAAGAACAACCCGGTGCTGATCGGCGAGCCCGGCGTCGGCAAGACCGCCATCGTCGAGGGGCTGGCCCAACGCATCGTCAACGGCGAGGTGCCGGACACGCTGCGCGACAAACGGCTGGTCGAGCTGAACGTCAACAGCCTGGTCGCCGGCTCGAAGTTCCGCGGCGAGTTCGAGGAGCGGGTCAAGCAGGTGATGGACGAGATTGCCGAGCACCGCGACGAGCTGCTGCTGTTCATCGACGAGGTCCACACCATCGTCGGCGCCGGCCAGGGCGGCGGCGAGGGCGGGTTGGACGTCGCCAATGTGTTCAAGCCGGCGATGGCGCGCGGCGAGATGAACCTGATCGGCGCCACCACGCTGAACGAGTACCAGAAGTACATCGAGAAGGACGCGGCTCTGGAACGCCGGTTCCAGCCTGTGCTGGTGGCCGAGCCGACGGTGGAGCAGACCATCGCCATCCTGCGCGGGTTGCGCGACCGGATGGAGGGCCACCACAAGGTCACCATCCAGGACGAGGCCTTCGTGGCGGCGGCGGAGCTGTCGGACCGCTACGTCTCCGGCCGCTTCCTGCCGGACAAGGCGATCGACCTGATCGACCAGGCAGCGGCGCGCGTCCACCTGTCCACCACCTCGCGCCCGGCCGAGATCCAGGAGCTGGAATCGGAGGTCGCGCAGCTGAAGCGCGAGCAGGCCTACGCCACCTCGCGCAAGCAGTACGAGCGCACCAAGGCGTTCGAGGAGCAGGTGGCCGAGAAGGAGAAGACGCTGGCCGACCTGACCGACGAGTGGAAGCGCCGCATCGGGTCGAGCACCGCCGAGGTCACGGTCGAGCACATCGCCGAGATCGTCTCGAAGCTGACCGGCATCCCGGTCACCGAGCTGACGGCGGAAGAGAAGGCCAAACTGCTGCAGATGGAGGAGCGGCTGCACCAGCGCGTGATCGGCCAGGAGGAGGCGATCCGCGCGGTCAGCGACGCGGTGCGGCTGGCCCGGGCCGGGCTGCAGCAGGGGCATCGCCCGATCGCCAACTTCCTGTTCCTGGGCCCGACCGGCGTCGGCAAGACCGAGCTGGCCAAGGCCCTGGCCGAGGTGGTGTTCGGCGACGAGGACGCGATCATCCGCATCGACATGAGCGAGTATATGGAACGCCACGCCGTGTCCCGGCTGATCGGCGCCCCGCCCGGCTATGTCGGCTACGACGAGGGCGGACAGCTGACCGAGCGGGTGCGCCGCCGGCCCTACAGCGTGATCCTGCTCGACGAGATCGAGAAGGCGCATGCCGATGTTTACAACGTGCTGCTGCAGGTGTTCGACGACGGCCGCCTGACCGACGGCAAGGGCCGGGTGGTCGATTTCAGCAGCACCCTGATCATCGCCACCTCGAACCTCGCCTCCGACATCATCATGGGCCGGCAGAGCTCGATCGGCTTCAACGCCACCGCCAACGGCATCAAGGGCGACGTGATGACCGTGCTGCGGCAGCATTTCCGGCCGGAGTTCCTGAACCGGATCGACGAGATCATCATCTTCCACGGCCTGACCGGCGAGCAGATCAAGGCGATCGTCCGGCTGCAGCTGGCCCGCCTGGTCAAGACGGCCCGCGGCCAGGACATCGAGCTGGCGGTGGACGACAGCCTGGTCGACCACCTCGCGGCCGAGGGCTACCAGCCGGAATACGGCGCCCGTGAGCTGCGGCGGCAGATCCGGCAGCTGCTGGAGACCCGGCTGGCCAAGGCGATGCTGAACGGCGAGGTGAAGGAGGGCGACCGAGTCACCTTCCGCTACGACAAGGGCGAGGTCGCCTTCAAGGTCGAGACGCCGAAGCCGGCCAAGCCGGCCGGGGCGAAGCCGGCGAAGGCCGCCAAGGCGAAGGCCGCGAAGCCGGCAAAGACTGTGAAGGCCGCCGGGAACGGCAAGGCGTCCCCGGCCAAGCGCGTCCCGGCCGCGAAGCCGGCCAAGGCCGCCAAGGCACCGGCGGCCGGCCGGAAACCGGCGAAGGGCAGCCCCCCGGCCCGCAGCCGCGGCTGAAACCGGGGCATCTGCTCAGCTTTTGGGCAGGCGCGGGCCCCGCAACCCTCCGGGCCCGCGCCTGACTCAACCGACGCATGCGTCGGGCCGGCCCTCGATCGCAACTTCCCGCTGGCACTTGCGCGCCCAGCCGCCGATAACAGCGGCTCGATTTGGTCCGAGGATTGGATATGATCGCGCGCGTCATTGCCGTCGAGCCGTTCGACATCGTCGTGTTCGGGGCGACGGGAGACCTGTCCCAGCGGAAGCTGCTGCCCGCGCTCTATGAGCGCGACAAGGCCGGGCAGGTGCCGCCGGAGGCCCGGATCATCGGCACGTCCCGCCGGCCGCTGTCCGACGACGAGTTCCGGGACTTTGCCCGCAAGGCGATCCTCGAGCACATCCCGACGGCGGAGCAGAGCGGCACGGTGCTGGACGATTTCCTGGCCCGCCTGTCCTACGTCCCGGTCGACGCCAACGCCAAGAAGGGCTGGGCCGACCTCGGCAAGGCGCTGAAGGACGGTGCCGAGCGCATCCGCATCTTCTACCTCGCGACTTCGCCGGACCTGTTCGGAGAGATCTGCGGCCAGCTTGGCCAGCACGGGCTGGTGACCGAGCGGTCGCGAGTGGTGGTCGAGAAGCCGATCGGCAAGGATCTCGAATCCGCCCGCGAGCTGAACGACGCGATCGGCCGCGTCTTCCCGGAGGAATCGACCTACCGGATCGACCACTATCTCGGCAAGGAGACGGTGCAGAACCTGATGGCGCTGCGCTTCGCCAACGCCCTGTTCGAGCCGCTGTGGAACTCCTCGCACATCGACCATGTCCAGATCACCGTGGCCGAGAGCCTCGGGGTCGAGGGCCGTGCCGGCTATTACGACGGCGCCGGCGCGCTGCGCGACATGGTGCAGAACCACATCCTGCAGCTGCTCTGCCTGGTCGCGATGGAGCCGCCGACCTCGATGGAGGCCGCGTCGCTGAGCGACGAGAAGCTGAAGGTGCTGAAGTCGCTGAAGCCGATCACCGACGGCATGGTGAACACCGCCACGGTGCGCGGCCAGTACCGGGCCGGCGCCTCCTCTGGCGGCGCGGTGCCGGGCTATCTCGATGAGCTGGGCAACACCACCAGCCATACCGAGACCTTCGTCGCCCTGAAGGCCGAGATCGAGAACTGGCGCTGGGCCAACGTTCCGTTCTACCTGCGCACCGGCAAGCGCTTGGCGGCGCGGATGTCGGAGATCGTGGTCACCTTCCGCGCCATCCCGCATTCGGTGTTCGATGGGTCGGCCGGACCGATCTCGCAGAACCACCTGGTGATCCGGCTGCAGCCCGACGAAGGCGTCAAGCTGTGGCTGATGATCAAGGATCCGGGGCCGGGCGGCATGCGGCTGCAGCATGTGCCGCTCGACATGAGCTTCGCCGAGGCCTTCAACGTGCGCAATCCGGACGCCTATGAGCGGCTGGTGATGGATGTCGTCCGCGGCAACCAGAGCCTGTTCATGCGCCGCGACGTGGTCGAGCAGGCCTGGGCCTGGGCAGACCCGATCATCGAGGCGTGGAAGGCCTCCAAGGAGCCGCCGAAGCCCTACACCGCCGGCACCTGGGGCCCCTCCGCCGCGATCGCGCTGATCGAGCGCGACGGCCGCACCTGGCACGAGGACGAGGACTAAGGGGGCTAGCATGTCGATCGCGCGCCACGACTTCCCGACCGCCGAGGCGCTGGCATCCGGCCTCGCCGACCACATCGCGGCAGTGTTGACCGTGCGGCTCGCCCAGGGCGGGCGGGCGGCGCTGGCGGTGTCCGGCGGGCGCACCCCGACCCGGATGTTCGAGGCGTTGTCGGGCAAGCCGCTCGACTGGGCCCGGGTCGACATCACCCTGGTCGACGAGCGCTGGGTGGGCGAGGAGTCCGACCGCTCCAACGCCGCGCTGGTCCGCAAGCACCTGCTGCAGGGCCCGGCGGCGGCCGCGACCTTCGTGCCGCTGCATGTCGATGCGCCGACGCCCGAGGACGGGATGGCGCAGGTGACCGCCAGCATCGCCGCCCTGCCGCTGCCCTTCGCCGTGGTGGTGCTGGGCATGGGCGATGACGGCCACACCGCCTCCTTCTTCCCCGGCGGCGACCGGCTGGCCCAGGCCTTGGCCCCGGCGGCCGGACAACTGCTCGAAACCATGCGCGCCCCCGCCGCCGGCGAGCCGCGCATCACCTTGACGCTGCCGGTGCTGCTGGCGGCGGACGCCCTGTGCCTCCATATCGAAGGGGCGGGCAAGCAGCGCGTGCTCGAGGCGGCGCTGGTCGCCGGCCCGGCCGAGGCGATGCCGATCCGCGCCGTGCTGACCCGGTCGGTGCGGCCGGTCGAGATCTTCTGGTGCCCGTGACCATCGGCTTCAGAAGCTGATAGTCAACTATAAGAATCTGCCATAACATATTGATCGTTATGGGATCGGGCTGAACATCCTTCGCTTGGCCCGGTCCGGTGGCGAGACCGTCCAGCCAAGGAGCCAGCCTGATGGTGCAAGCCCGCATAGCCGAGGTCACCGAACGGATCGCGCGGCGCAGCCACGATGCCCGCTCGGCCTATCTCGACCGGATCGCCGCAGCCGCCGAGGCCGGCCCCACCCGGCGGCGGCTGGGCTGCGCCAACTTCGCCCATGGCTTCGCCGCCTGCGGCGTCGACAAGGGCGCGCTGCGCGAGGGCGAGGGCCCCAACCTCGGCATCGTCACCGCCTACAACGACATGCTGTCGGCGCATCAGCCCTTCGAGCGCTATCCCGAGCTGATCCGCGAGGCGGCGCGGGCCGTCGGCGGCACGGCGCAGGTGGCGGGCGGCGTGCCGGCGATGTGCGACGGCGTCACCCAGGGCGAGGCGGGGATGGAGCTGTCGCTGTTCTCGCGCGACGTCATCGCCTTGTCGACCGCGGTCGCCCTGTCGCACCAGATGTTCGACGCCGCCGTGTTCCTCGGCGTCTGCGACAAGATCGTGCCGGGGCTGGTGATCGGCGCCCTGTCCTTCGGCCACCTGCCGGCGGTGTTCATCCCGGCCGGGCCGATGCCGTCCGGCCTGCCGAACGACGACAAGGCCAAGGCCCGCCAGCTCTATGCCGAGGGCAAGGTCGGCCGCGACGCGCTGCTGGAGGCCGAGGCCCAGTCCTATCACGGGCCGGGCACCTGCACCTTCTACGGCACCGCCAACACCAACCAGATGTTGATGGAGATCATGGGCCTGCATCTGCCGGGCTCGTCCTTCGTCAACCCCAACACGCCGTTGCGCGACGCCCTGACCATCGAGGCCGCCAAGCGGGCGCTGGCGATCACCGCGCTGGGCAACGAGTTCATCCCGATCGGCCGGCTGATGGACGAGCGCGCCGTGGTCAACGGCGTGGTCGGGCTGCACGCCACCGGCGGGTCGACCAACCACACCATCCATCTGATCGCCATGGCGGCGGCGGCCGGCATCGCCCTGACCTGGGACGATTTCGCCGACCTCGCCGAGATCACGCCGCTGCTGTGCCGCGTCTATCCCAACGGCAAGGCCGACGTGAACCACTTCCACGCCGCCGGCGGCACCGGCTTCCTGATCCGCGAGCTGATCGGCGCCGGCCTGCTGCATGACGACGTCGCCACCATCCTCGGCGGCGGGCTGGACCGCTACACCGTCGAGCCGGGCCTGGACGTCGACGGGGCGGTGGTGTGGCGCGACGCGGCGGCGACCAGCGGCGACACCGCGGTGCTGCGCGGCGCGGCCGAGCCGTTCCAGGCCACCGGCGGCCTGCGCGTGCTGGACGGCGATCTCGGCCGGGCGGTGATCAAGACCTCCGCCGTGGCGCCGGAGCGCCATGTGATCGAGGCGCCGGCCAAGATCTTCCATTCGCAGGAGGAGCTGCAGGCGGCGTTCAAGGCCGGCGCGCTGGACCAGGACTTCATCGCGGTGGTGCGGTTCCAAGGCCCCAAGGCCAACGGCATGCCGGAGCTGCACAAGCTGATGCCGCCGCTCGGCGCGCTGCAGGACCGCGGCCGCAAGGTGGCGCTGGTCACCGACGGCCGCCTGTCCGGCGCCTCGGGCAAGGTGCCGGCGGCGATCCATGTCACGCCCGAGGCCTCGGTCGGCGGGCCGATCGCCAAGCTGCGCGACGGCGACATCCTGCGCCTCGACGCGGTCACCGGGCGGCTGGAGATCCGCGACATCGACGCCGAGGAATGGGCGGCGCGCGAGGACGCCACCGCCGATTTGGCGCCGTCGCATGTCGGGGTCGGGCGCGAGCTGTTCGCCGCCTTCCGCAACGCTGCCGGACGGGCGGATGCGGGTGCTTCGATCTTCTGAGGCCGAGGGGCCCGAACAGAATCGTCATCCCCGCGAAAGCGGGAATGACGATGAGGAGGGAATGCTCGGCGTCACACGATCCCGAGCATATGGATCAGGCCGAAGCTGATGGCGCCGAGCACCAGCAGCGAGAGGGTAACCGCGGCGGTCACGCGCGGGCCGGCCTTGGCCACGCTGCGCAGATCGGTGCTGAGGCCGAGCGCCGCCATCGACAGCACGGTCAGCCAGGTGGCCGCCGCCGCGGTGGGGGCGAGCGCCACCTGCGGGATCAGCCCGAACGAGCGCAGCACCGCGAGCAGCAGGAAGCCGTCGATGAACCAGGGCACCAGCTTGTGCCACGGCATCCGGCCCGTGCTGCGCACGGCTGCGCCGTCGGTCCGCCTCCGGGTCACCAGCGTCAGGCCCAGGATCACCGGCCCGAGCATCAGCACGCGCATCAGCTTGACCAGGGTGCCGAGCTGCACTGCGATCGCGCCGATCGGCGCCGTGGCCGCGAGCACCTGGGGCACGGCGTAGACGGTCAGCCCGGCCAGCACGCCGTACTGCACCCCGCTCATATGCAGCAGCGCCGGCAGGAAGGGCAGGCCCAGCACCACCAGCACGCCGAGCACGGCGGTGAAGGCGATCGACGCCGCCACCTCTTCGCCATCCGCCCCGATCACCGGCGCCACCGCGGCGATCGCGGAATTGCCGCAGATCGAGTTGCCGCAGGCGACCAGCACCGCCATGCGGTGGGGCAGGCCGAGGCCGCGCCCCAGCCCGTAGCTGGCGGCGATGGCCACCAGGACCACGGCGGCGATGCCGACCAGCAGGGCCGGGCCGGCGGTCACCACCGCGCCGATGCTCACCGAGGCACCGAGCAGCACCACCGCGATCTCCAGCAGCGTCTTGGCGCTAAAGCCGATCCCGGCGCGCCAACGCTGGTTCGGGGTCCAGACCGTGCGCACCACGGTGCCGACCAGGATCGCCAGGACCAGAGCTTCCAGCCAGGCGTGGCCGAAGATGCCGGCCTCCAGCCGCTCCAGCAGGACCGCGACGATGGTGACCGCGCCGCACAGGACGAGACCCGGGGCCAGCCGGGCGATGGTGCCCGGGACAGACCCGGCGGCCGCCGTCAAACGGTGCGCCATGGGGAGGGTGGCTGGCAGCTGGGGCCGGAATGGGTCGACGATCGCCATGGCAGACTCGGATTTCTAAGGTGCCTGCAAGATGATCCGCGCCGATCAATCAATCCAACGCATTCAATTTCTCAAATCGATCGACTTTGTCGATTGGTCTGTACTTTATGCCCTCCCCCGGAGGTCCGCTTGACCGATGTGGCGGCGGCAGCGAGGCGGGACTTATGATCTCCCGTGAACGATGATCCCCGACAGATCGGCGCCGCCATGAAGATCCTCGCCATCTCCGGCAGCCTTCGCGCCGGGTCGTCCAACACCGGGCTGCTGCAGGCCATGGCGACGCTGGCGCCGGCCGGGGTGGAGGTGGCGGTCTATGGCGGCCTGGCCGACCTGCCGCATTTCAACCCGGACCTCGACCCCGAGGCGATCCCGGCGGTGGCGGAGTTCCGGGCGCGGCTGGCGGCGGACGGCGTGCTGATCTCCAGCCCGGAATACGCCCATGGCGTCGCCGGGGTGATGAAGAACGCACTCGACTGGGTGGTGGCGACCGGCGAGTTCGTCGACAAGCCGGTGGCGCTGATCAACGCCTCGCCGCGCGCCCATCACGCCCAGGAAGCGCTGACCGAGACGCTGGTGGTGATGACGGCGCGGATGGTGCCGGAGGCCTCGATCGCCGTCCCGCTGCTGGGCCGCAAGCTGCCGGAGGGCGGCATGCTGGCCGATGCCGAGATCGCGACGGCGCTGCGCGGGGCGATCGAGGGTTTCGTCCGGGCGATCGGGACGGAGACGACGGCTTCGTAGGTTGGGTTCGCATATGCGAACCCAACATCGATCCGCCGGCTGGGTGTTGGGTTCGCGGTGCGAACCCAACCTACGGACTGGAGTGCCTTACGCCGTCTGTTCCTTGGTCTTCAGGAAGCGCAGCGTCGGGTTTTCCTTGGTCACGGTGTCGAGGTGCCAGGCGTTGCGTGCCAGGAACACCGGCGCCCCGTCATGGTCGTCGGCCATGGCGCTGCGCAGACCGTCCTGGAAGGACTTCAGCGCGATCGGGTCGTCCGATTCGACCCAGCGGGCGGTGTAGTAGGGCGCCGGTTCGAAATGGACCGGGATGCCGTATTCGGTGCGGATGCGGTCGGCCAGCACCTCGAACTGCAGCCCGCCGACCACGCCGACGATCCAGTTGGCGTCCAGCACCGGCTTGAACACCCGGGCAGCGCCTTCCTCGGCCAGCTGCTCCAGCGCCCGGCCGAGATGCTTGGCCCGCATCGGGTCGTCCGGCCGCACCCGCTGCAGCAGCTCCGGCGCGAAGCTGGGGATGCCGGTGAAGCGGAGATCCTCGCCCTCGGTCAGCGCGTCGCCGATGCGCAAATTGCCGTGGTTGGGGATGCCGACGATGTCGCCGGCCCAGGCCTCCTCGGCCAGCTCGCGGTCCTGGGCCAGGAACAGCACCGGGTTGTGCATGTTCATCAGCTTGCCCGAGCGGACATGCTTCAGCTTCATGCCGCGCTTGAAATGGCCGGAGGCGAGGCGGACGAAGGCGATGCGGTCGCGGTGCTTCGGATCCATGTTGGCCTGGATCTTGAACACGAAGGCCGAGACGTCGCTCTCGGTCGGGTCCACCGTCCGGCCCGCCGTCGGCTGGGGCCGGGGGGAGGGGGCAAGGGCGCCGATGCCGTCGAGCAGCTCGCGCACGCCGAAATTGTTCACCGCCGAGCCGAAGAACACCGGGGTCAGATGCCCCTCGCGATACATCTCCAGGTCAAATTCCGGGCACAGCGCCCGGGCCATCTCGACCTGCTCGCGCAAAGTGGCGACGGCATCGGCCGGCAGCAGCGCGTCGAGCTTGGGGTCGTCCAGCCCGCTGCAGGTCTCGCCGAGCTCCGGCATGGCGCCCTTCGAGCCCTTGGCCATCAGCACCAGCCGGTCGTGGAACAGGTCGTAGCAGCCCAGGAATCCGCGGCCGCTGCCGATCGGCCAGGTCGCCGGCGTCACGTGCAGCTGCAGCTCCTGCTCGATCTGGTCGAGCAGGTCGAACGGGTCGCGGCTCTCACGGTCCATCTTGTTGATGAAGGTCGTGATCGGCACGTTCCGCATGCGGCAGACTTCGAACAGCTTGCGGGTCTGCTCCTCGATGCCCTTGGCCGCGTCGATCACCATCACCGCCGAATCGACCGCGGTCAGGGTGCGGTAGGTGTCCTCCGAGAAATCCTCGTGGCCCGGCGTGTCCAGCAGGTTGAAGGTGTGGCCGTCATAGTCGTAGGTCATCACCGAGGCGGTGACCGAGATGCCGCGCTCGCGCTCCACCTTCATCCAGTCCGACCGGGCGCGGCGCTGGTCGCCGCGGGCCTTGACCGCGCCGGCCATCTGGATGGCCCCGCCGAACAGCAGCAGCTTTTCGGTCAGCGTGGTCTTGCCGGCGTCCGGATGGGCGATGATGGCGAAGGTCCGGCGGCGTTCGATCGGGTCGATATTCGAGGGCATGATCGGTCAGTCATATATGCAAAAGCAGGCCGCGGGGAGCGGCCTGCCAGAAACGGGCGGAAACGGAGGAGGCCCGGCCGCTACATCAGCCCGTCCCGCCGCAGCAGCGCATCCTGGTCGGGCTCGCGGCCGCGGAAGCGCTTGTACAGCTCCATCGGGTGCTCGGTGCCGCCGCGCTCCAGCACGTTCTCCTTGAAGCTGCGGGCGGTGGCCGGGTCGAACAGCCCCTTCTCCTGGAACAGCTCGAAGGCGTCGGCATCCAGCACCTCGGCCCATTTGTAGCTGTAGTAGCCGGCAGAATAGCCGCCGCCGAAGATGTGGCTGAAGCCGGAGGAGGAGTTGGCCTCCGGGATCGGCGGCAGCACCTGGGCGCGCGCGGTGGCGCTGCGCTCGAACTCCGGCACCGAGGCGATCGCGGTCGGGTCGCCGTCGTGCCAGGCCATGTCGAGCTGGGCGAAGGAGGTCTGGCGCAGCGACTGCCAGCCGGCCATGAAGCGGGCGCTCTCGCGGATCTTCTCGACCAGGTCCGCCGGCAGCTTCTCGCCGGTCTGGTAATGCCCGGCGAACAGGTCCAGCCCGTCCTTCTGCTGCACCCAGTTCTCGAAGATCTGCGACGGCAGCTCGACGAAGTCCCAATAGACGTTGGTGCCGCCCAGCGAGCGGTAGGTGCAGCGCGACAGCAGGCCGTGCAGGGCGTGGCCCATCTCGTGGAAGAAGGTCCGCACCTCGTCATAGGACAGCAGCGACGGGCGATCCGCGGTCGGCTTGGTGAAGTTGCAGACGATGGCGACATGCGGCCGCTTGACGCCGTCGTGGTACAGGCCCTGGTCGCGATAGGTGGTCATCCAGGCGCCGTTGCGCTTGGACGAGCGCGGGAAGAAATCGGCGTAGAACAGGCCGACATAGCGGTCCTCGGCCTCGTCATAGACCTCATAGGCCTTCACGTCGGGGTGCCACACCGGATAGGCGTCGGACGGGCGGAAGACCAGGCCGTACAGCCGTCGGCAATGCTCGAACACGCCGTCGATCACCCGGCCGAGCGGGAAATAGGGGCGCAGCGCCTCCTCGTCGAAGGCGAAACGGTGCTGCTTCAGCTTCTCGGCGTAGTGGCCGACATCCCAGGGCTGCAGCGGGGTCGGTCCGCCCAGGGTGCGGGCGTGGTCTTGGATCTCGGCGAAGTCGCGCTCCGCCGCCGGCTTCGAGGCGGCAAGCAGCCGGTCGAGGAAGGCGTGCACTGCGTCCGGCGTCTCCGCCATCCGCTTCTCCAGCACGAAGGCGGCATGGGACGGATAGCCCAGCAGCTTGGCGCGGCGGAAGCGCAGCGACGCGATCTCCTTGACCAGCGGCTGGTTGTCGAACTCGCCGCCGAAGGCGCGGGCGTTGAAGGCGCGCCACAGCTGCTCGCGCAAGCCCCGGTTCTCGGCATAGGTCATGAACGGGACATAGCTCGGCGCGTCGAGCGTGATCAGCCAGGCCTCCGGCCGGTCGCGCTCCTCCGCCGCCAGCTTGGCCGCCTTGACCGCGCCCTCGGGCAGGCCGGCCAGGTCGTCCTCGTCCTCGACCCACAGGGTGAAGGCGTTGGTGGCCTTCAGCACATTGTGCTGGAAGTCGGGGGTCAGCTTGGCCAGCGCCTCGTCGATGGCGCGCAGCTCGCCCTTCTCGTTGTCCGACAGCAGGGCGCCGTTGCGGACGAAGCCGGTGTAGGTGTCGTCGAGCAGCCGGGCCTTCTCGCCCTTGAGGCCGAGCCCGTCGCGCGCGTCCCAGACGGCGCGGACCCGGGCGAAGACGCGGGGGTCGAGCGAGACGTCGGAGGAGAAATTGGCGCTCTTCGCCCCGAAATCCGCGGCCAGCGCCTGCAGCTCGTCCGAGGTCTGGGCCGAAAGCTGGTTGTAGAACACCGAGGAGACGCGGTCGACGTCCTGGCCCGCCTGTTCCAGCGCGACGATGGTGTTCTCGATGTCCGGCGCCGCCGGGTTGGCCAGGATCGCCTCGATCCGCGCCTTGGCCTCGGCGATGGTGTGGTCCAGCGCCGGCAGGTAGTGCTGCACCTCGACGCGGTCGAACGGCACGGCCTGGTCCTGCAGCGGCGAGGGCGCCACCAGCGGGTTCTCGGCGATGTCGAGGGTGTCGTTGGCTTGCGTATCCATGCGGCCGGGGGTGTCCATTGGCTAGCGGGTGTCGGGCGGGTGGGGCAGGGCCGTCAGAGGATGCGCCCCTCGAAGGGGTGGCGGCCCTCGCGGTCCTCGATCTCGACCACCCAGAGGTCGGGATCGCGTTGGACCGCACGGGCAATATAGGCATCGGCCTCGGCCTCTGCCAGGAGCTCGCCGCCCTTGGCCGGCAGCCATGCGAGCTCGCCGTCGAGATCGCGCGACTGGCTCAGCACCCGGCAGCCGGGCGCGCCGAGGTTGAGCTTGAGGATCAGCAGGCCGGCGCGCGGGTCGCCCTTGCGCGCGACATAGGCCGCGATCGCCTGCTGCCCCAGCTGGCGCAGATGGGCCGAGACCCACAATTCGGTCGGAAGGCGTTCGGTGGTCATGGGGCAGGGTATAGCAGGTCGGGACGAAAATTGACCCTCGGACAGGGGTCGTCCTTCCTCTCCACTGTCATGCCCGCTTGACCCGGGCAGTCCGATTCCTGGGTTGTGGACGAAGACACAGGATTCAACTTTCATTGTCATTGCCGGGCTTGACCCGGCAATCCAGGAGCCACCAAGAGCTGCTCTGGCCGCCCCTGGATCCTCGGGTCAAGCCCACGAGTGTCCGGTTGAGTTTTGTGGACAAGGTGCATGGCGTTGATTCTGCTGGATCTCGAACGTCTGGCAACGTTTCGGGACAGCAAAGGGCAACGCCATGCAGCACAAGAATAGCGTGTTCCACGATCTTCTGAAGCACGTTCCTTGGGCCGGCTTCGAGGGGCTGGTCGAGCAGCATGGCGCCGATTTCCGGGTGCGCAGCTTGCCGAGCAAGACACAGTTGATCGCGCTCGTGTACGGCCAGCTGTCCGGGGCACAGAGCCTGCGCGAGATCGTCGGTACGCTGCAGAGCCATTCGGCACGGCTCTACCACCTGGGTGCCGAAACGGTGGCGCGCTCGACGCTGTCGGACGCCAACGCAGTGCGGCCCCACGAGGTGTTCACCGGGCTGCTCGGTCTGCTGATCGGCCAGACGCATCGCGGGCTCCGGCGCGAGCTCGACGGCACCACCTATCTCATCGACGCAACCAGCCTGCGGCTGAGCGCCCTGAGCAGCTGGGCCCGCTTCAGTGCCGGCGTGTGCGGGGTGAAGGCCCATGTGATCTACGATCCGGACGCCGACTGCCCGGTCTATCTCTCCGTCACCCCGGCCAAGGTCAACGACATCACCGCCGCCCAGGCGATGCCGATCGAGGCCGGCGCCACCTACGTCTTCGACCTCGGCTACTACGACTATAGCTGGTGGGCCGAACTCGATGCCGCAGGCTGCCGTATCGTCACCCGCTTCAAGACCCACACCAAGCTCACCCTGGTCGAGGAACTGCCGGTGCCGGAAGCCGGCACCATCCTGTCCGACCGCATCGGCTTCCTTCCCGCCCGCCAAGCCGGCAGCCGCCGCAACCCCATGGCCGATGCGGTGCGCGAGATCCGCCTGCGCATCGACACCGGCAAGGTGCTGCGGATCCTGTCCAACGATCTCGATGCGACTGCCCAGGAGATCGCCGATCTCTACAAACGCCGCTGGGCCATCGAGCTGTTCTTCCGCTGGGTCAAGCAGACCCTCAAGATCACCCGCTTCGTCGGGCGCTCGGAGAATGCCGTGCGCATCCACATCGCCGTCGCCCTGATCGCCTTCCTGCTGCTGCGGCTCGCCCAGGCGGCGCAAAGCTTGGTCAAATCACCGCTCGCCTTCGCCCGTCTGGTCCGCGTCAACCTCATGCAGCGCAGGCGCATCGACCTCCTGCTCCAACCCGACCCTATCCTCGTCTCCAATCCAGACCAATTGATGCTCCTATGGGCCTGAAACTAAACCGGACAGCTGTGGGTCAAGCCCGAGGATGACAGGTGACGGAATGGCATCGGTGCCGGAAGACTACTGTCGATTGGCTCTCCTTACTTGAACAGCCCCAGATCCACCGCCGCGGCCATCGCCTCATAGCCGGCGGCGTTCGGGTGCAGGTGGTCGCCGACATCGAAATCGGCGCGCAGCTTGCTGGGATGCGCCGGGTCCTGGACCGCGGCGTCGAAGTCGATCACCGCGTCGCAGCCCTTGCCGGTGCGGATCCAGCTGTTGACCGCCTGGCGCTTGGCCTCGCCCTACGCGGAATAGTAGTGGGCGAAGACCGTGCCCTCGAACGGCGTCAGCGTGGCGCAATAGGCCTTCAGCCCGCCGCCATGGGCGCGGGCGACGATCTGCTTCAGCCCGCCGATGATCTCGTCGGCCGTGACTTCCTGCTCGGTCAGGCCGGCGGAGCTGGAGTGGCCGATGTCGTTGATGCCCTCCATGATCACCACCCAGCGCGCGCCCGGTACCGAGAGAACGTCGCGATCGACGCGGGACAGGGCGCTGGGGCCGAACATCGCCTCCGGCAGGTCATGCAGCACCCGGTTGCCGCTGATGCCGGAATTGACCACGCCGACCGCCGGGCCGCCGGCCTTAGCCAGCCGCTCGGCCAGCAGGTCCGGCCAGCGCTTGTTGGCATCGACGCCGGAGCCGTAGCCGTCGGTGATCGAATCGCCCAGGGTCACCAGCGTGCCGCCCTCGGCCGCCACCTCGACCCGCGACAGGAAGAAGCGCGCCTCCAGCGGGGCCGCGTCCGGCAGCGCGGTGGCCTGGGTGCTGTCGCCGGCGATCGAGATCCAGGCGGTCTGCATCGACAGGGGATGGACCACCGAGGGGCCGGTCCAGCGCGGCAGATAGAGGCTGACCGCCAGGGTGTCGAGGGCGGCGACGGTGATCTCGACCGGGTCCGACACCACGGGCGCGCCGGGCGGCACGGTGATCGCGGCCTCGCCGCCGAAGGTCACCACCTTGCCGCTGGCCGGGTCGATCGAGCCCGGGGCGTTGCCGGGCCGGGCGATGCGGACGGCGCCGATCACCAGCGGCTGGGTGCCGGTCTCGTTGGAGAAGCGCAGCCGTACCTTGGTGCCGCCGGCGCTGAGCCGGACCAGCTGGCGGATGGTGGCGTTGCTGAGTTCGGGTCCGACCGGGAAGGCCGGGCTGGCGCCCCAGCTGCCGATCCAGGCCTCCTGCGCCGTGGCCGCCTGGGATCCGGCCAGCGCCGCCATCACGCAGGCTGCGGCCAGCCACGAACGTCCAACCCTATTGCTTCCGATCATTGGTGTTTCTCCCCTGTCGGCCATCGATGAGGGCGACGCCGCCTGCCGGTCGTGCCGCCGGTGCTGTCGAACTATGCGCGGAAGAAATCGCAAGGGGCAACGCCCGGCGGCCGCCTCAGCGGAACAGGCCGAGATCCACCGCCGCCGCCATCGCCCGGTAGCCGGCAGCACTGGGGTGGAGATGGTCGCCCGAATCGAATTCGGGCTTCAGCCGGGACGGGCGGGCCGGGTCGCGCAGGACGGCGTCGAAATCCACCGTGCCGTCGCAGCCGCCGCCGCTGCGGATCCAGGCATTGACCGCCTGGCGCTTGGCCTCGCCACGCGGCGTGTAGTAGCCGCCGAGGCCGGTGCCCTCGAACGGCGTCAGGGTGGCGCAGATCGCCTTCAGCCCGTGGCGGCGGGCGCGGGCGACGACCTGCTGCAGCCCGGCGGTGATCTGGTCCGCCGTCGCCGCCCGGTCGGTGCGGTCCGAGGTGCCGGAATGGCCGATGTCGTTGATGCCCTCCAGCACCACCACCCAGCGCACGCCGGGGACGGCGAGCACGTCGCGGTCGAAGCGGGACAGGGCGCTGGGGCCGTAGGCGGTGCCGCGATCGTCATGCAGCAGGCGGTTGCCGCTGATCCCGGCATTGACCACGCCGATGGCGGGTCCGCCCGCCTGGACCAGCCGCTCCGCCAGGATGTCGGGCCAGCGCCGGTCGGCGTCGGTGCCGGAACGGGCGCCGTCGGTGATCGAATCGCCCAGCGCCACCACCGTGCCGCCGGCCGCCGTCACCTCGACGCCGGACAGGAAGAACCGCATGGTCGATCGGGTCGCGGCGGGCAGCGTGGCCGCGGCCGTGGAATTCCCACCGGCCGAGAGGAAGGCGGTCTGCTCGCCGTCCTTGTGGATCACGGCGGGGCCGGTGGGCTGCGGCAGGTACAGGCTGACCGCCAGGGTCTGCAGGGCTGAGACCTGCAGCGCGACCGGGTCCGACACCGCCGGCTGGCCCGGCGGCACGGTGATCGAGGTGGCGCCGCCGAAGGTCAGGGCCAGGCCGCCGCCCGGGTCGACGCTGCCGGGCGCGGGGCCGGGCAGGGCGATGCGGGCGGCGCCGATCACCAGGGGCCGCGTCCCGGTCTCGTTGGAGAAGCGGATGCGCAGCTGCCGGCCGCCGGCGCTGAGCCGGACGAACTGGCGGATGGTGGTGTTGCCGAGATCAGGCCCGACCGGGAAGGCCGGGCTGGCGCCCCAGCTGCCCTGCCAGCCCTCCTGCGCCGAAGCGCCGGGAGGGGCGGTGAGCAGGGCCAGGCAGAAGGCGGCGGCCAGCCGGAAGCGTCCGGTCTTGTGCTGTCCGGTCACG
Source organism: Inquilinus ginsengisoli (assembly GCF_031453975.1). Lineage (NCBI taxonomy): Bacteria > Pseudomonadati > Pseudomonadota > Alphaproteobacteria > Rhodospirillales > Rhodospirillaceae > Inquilinus > Inquilinus ginsengisoli. The sequence continues at coordinate 37,215 of NZ_JAVDPW010000002.1, read as the reverse complement.
GGGTCCTCCGCCGGGATCGCATCGGCGAGCCTCGGGCGGAAGACGGTGCGCGACGGATAGCGGCGGCGTCAACATGGTGCGCGGCCCGCAACGAGCCGCGGCCCCGCCTACCGATAGCGCCGCAGCGCCGCCACCTGGTCGGCGGCGTCCTCGCCATCGGCGAGCTTCTCCAGGAGACCGTAGAGCCGGTCGATCTCGTGGCGGGTCAGCGGCGTCATCCCCATCGGCCCAGTGTAGGTCTCGCGCCGGCGGGCGATCGGCAGGTTCATCGACTTCCAGCACGAGATCGCGCCGGTGGCGGAGTCCCGGGCCAGGAAGTTGCAGCCGCTGCGGAAGAAGTCCGCCTCCCATGGATCCAGCGGCTGGTCCAGGCGTTCCAGGTAACGGCGGGCCCATTCGGCGGTCATCCGGGTGGGCTCAGGCTGTTCGATTGTGCGCATGATCAGTCCCCGCTTTAGACGATAGTGTCGGTCGATATCGTCTGGACCTTAGTTCCTTGCGCGTTAAACCATCGTGAGCAGGCCGTAACGAAGCCGTAGCCGGGGGCGCAATACGAGCGTGCGGCCGGACCCCTCCAGGAAACTTTCCATGATCGGGTCGGGGTGTAGGGCGGGATTCTGCCCAATTGAGTAAAATCCAATATATCCCCACATATGCTATTATTCCGGATGTAGAATGAGTCCGGATCGATGCCGTCAGGGCCCCGAAGCGGGGCCGACGAGCGCGCCCGTCATAAATCGGGCATCGATCATGGGGAGGACCTCATGGCGGTCATCAACGGCGACAACAACGCCAACATCCTGAACGGCACCACCGCGGCGGACCAGATCAACGGGCTCGGAGGCGACGACACGATCAACGCGGGCAGACGGCCGACGGCGCCGGGCTCCGGCGCCGACGTGGTCGACGGCGGCACCGGCAGCGACACCCTGGTCGTCGACGCCTCCGCCGAGACCCAGGCGGTGCAGCTGTTCACCGGCGGGTCGCCGACCTTCCAGGTCCGATCGACCTCCGGCAACCTCTATGTCGATGCCTACAACATGGAGCGGGTGCAGTTCACCGGCGGCTCCGGCGACGACCAGATCAGCACCGGCGAGCGCGGCGGGACGGTCAATGGCGGTGCCGGCATCGATTCCTGGAGCGCCGATCTCAGCGGCTTGTTCGCGAATGTCAGCTTCATCCTCGGCACCACCACCGCGATCGCCGCGGCCGGGCTGACCTCGATCCTGAACCTCGAGCGCATTTCCCTGTCGACCGGCAGCGGCAACGACACCGTCACCGGCGGTGCCCGGGACGACAATATCTCGACCGGCGACGGCAACGACGTCATCGACGCCAAGACCCGGCCGACCGCGGCGGGCTCGGGCACCGACACGGTCGATGGCGGGCTGGACGCCGACACGCTGATCGTCAATGCCGGCGCCGAGACTCAAGGTGTGCAGCTGTTCAGCGGCGGGTCGCCGACCTTCCAGGTCCGATCGACCTCCGGCAATTTCTACGTCGATGCCTACAACATGGAGATCGTCAAGATCGTCACCGGCAGCGGCGCCGACCAGATCAACACCGGCGACCATGCCGGTACGATCGACGGCGGCGCCGGCATCGACTGGTGGCTGGCCGATCTCAGCGCGGTCAGCAGCGGCATGGGTTTCGCCCTCGGCACCTCAACCTCGATCGCCGCGGCCGGGCTGACCTCGATCCTCGGCATCGAGCGGATCACGCTGATCACCGGCGGCGGCAACGACCTGATCTATGGCGGCGCCCAGGCGGACAGCATCACCACCAATGCCGGCAACGACACGATCAACGCCAAGACCCGGCCGATCGCCGGCGGCACCGACACGGTCGATGGCGGGCTGGGGACCGACACGCTGGTCGTCGATGCCAGTGCGGAGACCCAGGCGGTCCAGCTGTTCAGCGGCGGGTCGCCGACCTTCCAGGTCCGCTCGACCTCCGGCAACTTCTACGTCGACGCCTACAACATGGAGATCGTCAAGATCATCACCGGGGTTGGCGCCGACCAGATCAACACCGGCAACCATGGTGGCACGATCGACGGCGGCGGCGGCATCGACTGGTGGTTGGCGGACCTCAGTGCGCTGACCAGCGGCGTGGGCTTCGCCCTCGGCACCACCACCGCGATCGCCGCCGCGGGGCTGACTTCGATCCTCGGCCTCGAACGGATCACGCTGACCACCGGCGGCGGCAACGATGTGATCGTCGGCGGCAACCAGGCCGACACCATCACCACCGGCGCCGGCAACGATGCGATCGATGCCAAGACCAGGCCGATCGCCGGCGGCACCACCGACACGGTCGATGGCGGGGTGGGGACCGACACGCTGGTGGTCAATGCCGGCGCCGAAACCCAGGCGATGCAGCTGTTCAGCGGCGGGTCGCCGACCTTCCAGATCAGATCGACCTCCAGCAATTTCTATGTCGACGCCTACAACATGGAGACCGTCAAGATCGTCACCGGCAGCGGCGCCGACCAGATCAACACCGGCGACCATGGCGGTACTGTCGACGGCGGCGGCGGCATCGACTGGTGGCTGGCGGATCTCAGCGCGCTGACCACCGCCGTGGGCTTCGCCCTCGGGACCAGCACCGCGATCGCCGCCGCGGGGCTGACCTCGATCCTGAACCTCGAGCGGATCACGCTGACCACCGGCAGCGGCAACGACCTGATCTATGGCGGCGCCCAGGCGGACAGCATCGCCACCGGTGCCGGCAACGACACGATCGACGCCAAGACCCGGCCGGCGGCGCCGGGGTCGGGCACCGACACGGTCGATGGCGGGGTGGGGACCGACACGCTGATCGTCAACGCCGGCGCCGAGACCCAGGTGGTCCAGCTCTTCGCCGGCGGGTCGCCGAGCTTCCAGGTCCGCTCGACCTCCGGCAATTTCTACGTCGACGCCTACAACATGGAGAGGGTGCAGTTCACCAGCGGCGCCGGCGCCGATACTGCGAACGGCCTCAATGGCGACGACACGCTCAGCACCGGCGCCGGCAATGACGTGCTCCATGGCGGGCGCGGCGCCGACACCTTGACCGGCGGTGCCGGCACCGACCGGTTCGACTACGACCTCGTCCTCGAATCGAACCTCGCCAGCGGCAAGATCGACAGCATCACCGACTTCGCCGTCGGCATCGACGATCTCGACCTCACGGACATCGACGCCAACAACATCGCGTCGGACGGCAACCAGGCCTTCATCTTCATCGGCGGCGCCGGCTTCAGCGGGGTCCGCGGCCAGCTGCGGGCGGTGTCCGGGGTGGTGGAGGCGGACGTCAACGGCGACGGGGTCGCCGACTTCCGCGTGCTCCTGACCAACGGCGCCGTCGCCGGGGCCGCGGACCTGCTGCTGTAGGCGACGAGCCTGCGGCCCGCCCCGGAGGTCACCCCGGGGCGGCGCGGGTCGGGGCTACACCGTGACCACCACCTTGCCGATCTGCTCGTTGGATTCGAGGTAGCGGGTCGCCTCGACGATCTGGTCGAGCGGGAAGGTCTTCGCCACGATCGGCTTCAGGCTGCCGTCGGCGAGGCCCTCAAGGATGAAGCGCTTGGCCCGGTCCAGCCGGGCCGGGTCGGACACGATCTCCTTGTACTGGTAGCCGTGGAACGTCAGTCCCTTGACCAAAGCGGGGAACAGCGGGAAGGGCGTGGCCTCCGGGCTCAGCGCGCCGTATTCGACCAGGATGCCGCCCTGGGCCAGCGCGTCGGCCAGCGCGTCGAAGGACGGCCCGGCGATCGGGTCGAACACCAAACGGACTCCGGCGCCGCCGGTGATCGCCAGCGCCCGCGCCGCCAGATCCTCCTCTTCGGTCACGATCACATGGGCCGCGCCGGCGTCGCGCAGCGCCGCCGCTTTGGTGCTGCCGCGGGTGGCCGCGATCGGCACGGCGCCGATCCGGTTGGCCACCTGGATCGCGGCCAGGCCGACGCTGCTGGAGGCGGCGGTGATCAGCACCGCATCGCCCTTGGCCAGCCCGGCGATCTCGACCAGCGCGCCATAGGCGGTGACGTACTGCATCCACACCGCCGCGGCATCGACCCAGGACAGGGTGGCGGGGTGCTTCACCGCCAGCTCGGCCGGGACGGTGGCGACCTCGCCATAGGTGCCCCAGCGGGTGATCGACAGCGGCGGCACCAGGCTGACCGCGTCGCCGGGCGCGAAGCCGGTGACGCCGGGGCCGACCGCCTCGACCAGCCCGGCGGCCTCGTAGCCCAGCCGGGCCGGGAACACCGGCGCCTCGGGATAGCGGCCGGTGCGGAACATCGATTCGGCGCGGTTGATGCCCAGCGCCTTGACCTGGATGCGGATCTCGCCGGGGCCGGGCGGCGGCACCTCGACCTCCTCGATCCGCAGGACGTCGGGGCCGCCGAGTTCGTGAATGCGGACGATGCGAGCCATGGACGGATGCTCCTGATGCAGCGGAATGCCGAAGCCTCAGATATGAATTCGTTTCCAATCGGGATAAATATCGGGTTCGGGGCAACACTCGGAACCAATGGTTTTGGATCATGGATCGGCTCACCAGCATGGCGGTGTTCGCCAAGGCGGTCGAAGCGGGCTCCTTCGCCGCCGCGGCCGAGGCGCTCGGCCTGTCGGCGCCGATGGTCGGCAAGCATGTCCGCTTCCTCGAGGACCGGCTGGGCGCCCAACTCCTGGCCCGCACCACGCGGCGGCAGAGCCTGACCGAAGTGGGCCGCGCCTTCTACGAGCGCTGCCGCATCGTGCTGGCCGAGGCCGAGGCGGCGGAGGCGCTGGCCGAGGATCTGCGCGCGGTGCCGCGTGGCCGGTTGAGGATTAATGCGCCGGTCACCTTCGGCGCCCATGAATTCGTGCCGATGGTGGCGCGCTACCTCCGCGCCAACCCGGAGGTCAGCATTGAAGTAACGCTAAGCGACCGCATCGTCGACCTGGTGGAGGAGGGGTACGAGGCGGTGATCCGGGTCGCGCCGCTGCCCGATTCCAGCCTGGTCGCCCGGCGGTTGCGGCCCTATCGCCTGGTGGCCTGCGCCGCGCCCGCCTACCTCGCCGAACGCGGCGTCCCGGCGCGGCCGGAGGAGCTGGGGGGCCACGAATGCCTCGGCTTCGCCCATTGGGCGCCGCGCGGCGAATGGGAGTTCAGGGATGCGGACGGGGTCATCAGCCGGGTCCAGATCGGAGGCCGAGTCTCGATCAACAGCGGCCAGGCCCTGCGCAGTGCGGCGCTGGAAGGCTTGGGCATCATCCTGCAGCCGGAAGGGCTGCTGTGCGACGACATCGCGGCCGGGCGGCTGGTGCGGGTGCTGCCGGGCTACACCCCGCCGTCGCGGCCGATGCACATCCTGTTCGCCCCCGACCGCCGGCCGACCCCGAAGCTGCGCAGCTTCATCGACGCGGTGGTCGAGGAGTTCGGGTAGGCGGATCGCGAGGCTGACAGTTTATGCGCATTTTTTGTTTTACTGGCGCCGCCTGGCACTGGAGACCCACTTTATGAATGTATCGATCGGCGACCGTTGGGAACGCTTCGTCGAATCCGTGGTCAAGGGTGGACGCTACGGTTCGGCGAGCGAAGTGGTGCGCGAGGGTCTGCGTCTGGTCGAGGAGCGCGAGGCGAAGCTCCGGGCCCTGCGCGAGACGCTCGATCGCTCGATCGCCGAAGGCGGCGAGGTGAGCGAGGCGGAGCTGGATGCCGCCTTGGCGGCGAAGGCCGCGGATTGGCCAAAGCGGACTACTGATTGCGACGGCTGACGTATCTGCCGGCGGCGCAGCGCGATCTCATCGAGATCCTGACCTACATCTCCCGGCAAAGCGGCAGCGTGGCGCTCGGCCAGGATTTCGTGGCGTGGCTCCGCCGGCAATGCCGGCATCTGGCCGAACTGCCCGGAATGCTCGGGCGCGCCAGGCCCGAGTTGCGCCCGGACATCCGCAGCTTCACGGTCGGTAACCATGTCATCTTCTTCCGATACCGCGATGACGTCTTCGAGGTGGTGAATATCCTTGAGGGTGATCGCGATATCGACCTGCACCTCAGCGAATAGGCAGGTCGAGCTAAGACTTCGCAAACACCGGGACGCGGGCGGCGGAGGGGCGATAGCCCGCCGGCGAGCCCGGCCAGGCCGCTTCCGGGAGCCGGTCCAGAAGGGCGTCCAGCCCGGCCACGGCGATGGCGTTGGCGATGCCGTTCTCGGGGCAGGCGTGGCGGCCGTGGCCGAAGGTCAGCATCCGGCGGTTGGCGCGATCAAGGTCGAAGCGGTCGGGGTCGGGATTGAGCGCGGGGTCGCGATTCGCCGCGGCCAGCAGCACCAGGACCGTGTCGCCGGCTTGCAGGCCGTGGCCGGCAATCTCGACATCCTCGGCCAGGAAGCGGCGGGTGTTCTGGGCTGGCGGGTCGAAGCGCAGCACCTCCTGCACCAGCCCTGGCAGCAGCGTGCGGTCGGCGGCGGCGCGGCGGCGCAGCTCCGGTCGGGCGCCGAGGGCGAGGATGGCGTTGCCGAGCAGCCCGGCGGTGGCGTCATGGGTCTGCGACAGGAAGCCGACGGCGTTGGCGGTGACCGCGGCCGGATCGATACCGCCCTCACGCTCCGCCGCTTCGTGCAGCCGCCGGGCTAGACCGCCGTCCGGGGTGTCGATCAGATCCTGGGTCAGGGCGACCATCTCCGCTGCCGCCGCGCCGCCGCGTTCCACCACCTCGGGCGAGCTGCCGGGAGCGATGGCGGCGACGAAGGCGCGCATCCGATCGGCCACCGCGGGTAACTGCGCCGGAGCGAATCCCAGCAGCGACCCGACGACATGCATCGGTAGCGCGAAGATCAGGGCGTCGAGGCCAGCAGGATCGAGCGCCGCGCCTTCGGTCAGCGCGCCCGCCCAGCGCCGCGCCTCTATCGCCGCGGCCTCGGGCGTGACCGAGGCCAGCGTGGCGATGATGGCGCGCTTGGCCCGGGCCTGGGCGTCGCTGTCGGTCATTCGCACCAGCCGCCCGAAGATCTCGCCCGCGGCACCGCCCAGCAGCGCCCGCGGAACCGGCTCGGCCAGCGGGCGGACGCGGCCGGCGGGGCTGGCCAGCGCCGCCGTCGCCGTCTCGGCGCTGGCGGCGACCCAGAGGCCGAGCGCCTCGTCCCGATGGAACGGGCGCCGCCGCAGCAGCCCGGCATAGTAGGGGTAGGGATCGGGATGGGTGATGGCGGCGACGGGATCGCGCGGCGGGAGCATGGGCGGCCTCGGCGGCTGGGGTTGCGCAAATACCATACCAGCAGGATGCCGCGGCCCGGCCGGCGGACGCTTCGGTGGCGGTCGAAGGATGCGGCCAAGCGGATGGACTCCGCCGGCCGCTCGGATATCTTTTTCCGGCCGAGAGAAGCGGGCAGAGGGACGGGATGCGTCGTGCATGGCAGGCCGGGATGATCGCGCTCGCCCGATCGCCCCGGGCCAAGCGCTGGATCCAGAGCGGACGGGCGACGTCGGGTCTCGCCAGCCGCTATGTCGCCGGGCCGGATGCGGAAGCCGGAGTCGCCCTGGCCGCTGCGCTGCTGGCCCGGGGCATCCGCAGCTCGCTGTTCTACCTCGGCGAGTACGTCGACAGCCCCGTCCTGGTGGCGGAGAACGTCGCAGCGAAGCGCGAGGTCGCCGACCTGCTGGGTCGCGCGGGGATCGAGATCCATGTCTCGGTCGACCCCACTCAGATCGGGCACAGCCTCGACCCGGCGCTGGGGCGACGCAATGCGTTGGCCATCGCCGGCGCCATCGCCGACGCGCCGGGGGATGGCCAGCGGCTGATGATGATCGACATGGAGGACCGCAGCTTCGTCGACGCCACCATCGCGCTGCATGACGAGCTGCGGGGTGACGGGCTGCCGATCGGCATCACGCTGCAGGCCTATTTGCGCCGGACCGAGGCGGACCTAGCCGCCCGCATCCGCCAGGGGGCCACGGTGCGGCTGGTCAAGGGCGCTTTCGCCGCTGGGGCCGACGCCGCCTTCACCACACAGGCGGAGATCAAGGCGAACCACCGCCGGCTGATCGGCCTGATGCTGTCGCGCGCCGCGCGCGACGCCGGCTTCCGCCCGGTGATCGCCACCCATGACGACCGGCTGCAGGACCACGCCATCGCACAGGCCGAGGCCGCCGGCTGGGGCAAGGACGAGTACGAGTTCGAGATGCTGTACGGCGTGCGCGGCGCGCTGGCCGAACAGCGGGCGCGAGAAGGGCACCGGATGCGGCTCTACCTGCCCTTCGGCCGCGACTGGTGGCCCTATGCGGTGCGCCGGATCGGTGAGAATCCACGCAACGCCTGGCTGCTGGCGCGGTCGCTGGCCGGCGGGTGACCAGGGCATCGAGGAGGCAAGAGATGATCACACGGGTCTGGCGCGGCTATGCGCCCTTGTCGAATCCGTCGGCCTATGCCGCGCATTTCCGCGACACCGTGCTGCCGGCGCTGCGCGGCATCGCCGGCTTCCAGGGGGCATCGCTGCTGCGCCACGATCGGCCGGACGAGGTCGAGTACATGGTGCTGACCCGTTGGGACTCGATGGATGCGGTCCGGGCCTTCGCCGGCGAGGATCCGGACCGTGCCGTGGTCGAGCCCGAGGCGGTGGCCGCCCTGACCAGGTTCGACGTCCGGGTCCGGCACTATACCGCGGTCGAGGACGGGGCGGCCTGATTCGGCTCCTCAGCCCTGGCCCATCGCCCGCGCCGTGACCGGCTGGGCCGCCGGCTCGCGGATCCAGATCAGCGCGGCCAGCGCGCCGAGCACGGCCAGGCCGCCGGCCAGCACGAAGGCGCTGGTGTAGACCCCGCCGGTGGCCTGGACGATGAAGCCGGTGACCGTCGGCCCGATGATGCCGGCCAGGTTGGCCAGCAGGTGGATGAAGCCGCCGACGCCGCCGACATTCTCGCCATGCACCGCGTCCTGCACCACCGCCCAGTAGATCGAGCCGGTGAGGTAAAGGCCGAAGATCGACACCGACATCAGCGCCACCGCGCTGGTCACGTCGGCCACGCCGCCGGCCAGGGCGACGCCGACCGCGGCCAGGCCAAGGCCCGCGATCAGCACCACCTTGCGCGACAGCAGCGCCTTGCCGGTGAGGCGGAAGATGCGGTCGGAGACGAAGCCGCCCAGCGCCAGGCCGAGGAAGCCCAGCACCCAGGGAATGACGGTGGCCAGGCTCATGTCCTTGATGCTGAGCTTGTGCACCTCGGTCAGGTAGCTCGGGAACCAGGTCAGGAAGAAGAACAGCACGTAGTTGTAGGTGAAGAAGGCGAAGGCGGTGGCCAGCACGATCGGCTGGCGCAGGTAGTATCCCAGGCCGTGCGCCGGCAGCTGCGCCGCCGCGTCGCCCTGGCGCTGGCCGTCTTCGATCAGCCGGCGCTCCTCGTCGCTGATCGCCGGATGCTGCGACGGCCGGTCGGCGGACAGGTTCACCCAGAAGGCGAGCCAGATGAAGCCGAGCAGCATGATGATCAGGAAGGCCCAGCGCCAGCCGAAGGCGAGCGCGAGGTAGCCGACGATCGGACCGGCGATGGCGCCGCCCAGCGGCGTGCCGGAGTTGACGATGCCGATCGCCGTCGCCGCCTCTCGCCGCGGGAACCAGTTGCTGACCGTCTTGCTCATGGTCGAGCTCAGCGGCCCTTCGCCGACTCCGAACAGCACCCGCAGCACGATCATCGAGACGAAGCCGGTGGCGGCGGCGGTCAGGCCGCAGAACAGCGACCACATGCCCATGGCGCCGGTGAACACCTTCTTGGGCCCGATCCGGTCGGCCAGCCAGCCGCCGATGAAGTTGAACAGGGCGTAGCCGGCGAAGAAGCTGCTGAAGATGATGCCCATCTGCGCGTGATCCAGGCCGAGATCCTGCTGGATCAGCGGCGCGGCGATCGAGAGGGCCGACCGGTCGAGGTAGTTGATCATGCCGGCGATGAACAGCAGGCCGACGATCATCCAGCGCACGCTTTTGAACATGGTTTTCCTTCCGCTTGCGGGGCGGTGAAGGTTCGGGGGGATCGTCATCGCGAGGAGCGAAGCGACGTGGCGATCCAGAGGCCGGTGCCGCTGGATGGCCACGCCCCTGCGGGGCTCGCCATGACGGTTCTTTGCCCGGAGGGCGCGTATCAAAGATCCAGCAGATGGACCTTCATCGACTGGTTGCGGTCGAGGGCGACCTGGAAGGCCTGGTCGGCGTCGCGCACCGGGAAGCGGTGGGTCATCAGCGGCGCCAGGTTGATGCGCTTGCCGGCGATCATCTCCACCGCCAGGGCATATTCCTCGGCGAAGCGGAAGGAACCGCGATACTCCAGCTCCTTCGACATGACGAGGTTGGCGGAGACCGGCGACTGGCCGGCGGGCAGGTTGCCGAGCTGGACCACCCGGCCGCGGGCGCGGGCGGCGCGCAGGGCGGTGTCCAGGCCGGCCGGGCTGCCCGAGGCCTCGATGGTCACGCCGAAGCGGCCGCGGTTGCGGCTCCATGCCGCGATGCGCTCCTCGTCCTTGGCGTCGACCGCCTCGTCGGCGCCGAGGCCCAGCGCGGTCTCGCGCGCCTTCTCGGCCAGGTCGACCACGGTGATGCGGCGGGCGCCGGCCTGGCGCGCCACCAGCAGCACCAGGGCGCCGATCGGGCCGCAGCCGACGATCAGAACCTCCTCGCCCAGCAGCGGCCCGGCGCGGCGAACGGCGTGCAGCGACACCGCCAGCGGCTCGGCCATCGACGCCTCGGCGAAGCTGACATGCTCCGGCACCGGCACGCATTGCCGCGCCGGCACGGCGATGTATTCGCGGAAGGCACCCTGCATGTGCGGGAAGATCGAGGCGCTGCCGAGGAACCGCATGTTCAGGCACTGGTTCTCCAGCCCGCTCATGCAGTAGTCGCAGCGGCCGCAGGACCGGCTGGGATTGACCGCGACCGGCTGGCCGATCGCCAGGCCCTCGACGTCCGGCGCCACCTCCGCCACCTCGCCGGCCATCTCATGGCCCAGGATCAGCGGCTCGCGCAGGTGGAAGTCGCCGGTCTTGCCCTTGGAGTAATAGGCGAGGTCGGAGCCGCAGATGCCGCCGGCCCGGAAGCGGACCAGCACCTCTCCCGGGGCCAGGGTCGGCGGGGCGCGGTCCTCGATCCGCAGGTCCTTGGCTTGGTGCAGCACGGCGGCGAACATGGCGGTCTCCTGAGGGAGGGACGGTTCAGGAATGGGCGGCGGCAGGCGCGCCGATCCGGTCGACGGTACCGGACACGCGCGGCGCCGTCTCGGGCAGGGCCCAGGTGCAGGCGAGGGTGATGAGGCAGCCCAGCGCGATGTAGGCGCAGAGGTACCAGGGCGTGCCGTCGCCGATCTCCAGCAGCCAGCCGGCCGCCAGGGTGCCGGCCGACCCGATCAGGGCGCCGATCTGCTGCACGAAGGACACGCCGCTGGCCCGGATCCGGGTCGGGAACATCTCCGAGTACATCGCGGCCTGCGGCCCGTACATGGCGGCGTGGCCGAGGGCGAGGGCGGCGGCCAAGCCAATCCACAGCACCCCGTCGGCGCGGGCGTAGACCAGGCCGAACACCGGGAAGGTCGCGGCCAGCACGCAGAAGGCGCCGAACAGGTAGACCGGCCGGCGGCCGATCCGGTCCGACAACGCACCGAACAGCGGCAGCGTCACCAGCTCCAGCAGGATGGCGACCAGCGTCGCCGTGGTCATGGTCGGCCGGGGCACGCCGCGGCTGGTGCCATAGGCGGTCAGCAGCACGGCGAAGGCGGTGAAGGCGATGCTTTCGGCCAGCTTGCTGCCGCAGCCCGTGACCAGCGACCGGGGATGCTCGCGCACCAGTTCGACCAGCGGGTGGGCGTCGTCCGCCCGGCGCTGGCGCATCTCCAGGAACAACGGCGATTCCGTCAGCTGCAGCCGGATGTAGAGGCCGATGCCGACCAGCAGGATGCTGAGCAGGAAGGGGATGCGCCAGCCCCAGCTCAGGAACGCCTCCTCGGACAGGGTCGTGGTCAGCAGCGCGAAGATGCCGAGCGGCAGCACGAAGCCGGCCGGCGCGCCGATCTGGACCCAGGAGCCGAAGAAGCCGCGGCGGGGCGCCGGGGCGTGCTCGCACATGATCAGGATGGCGTTGCCCTGCTCGCCGCCGATGCCGAAGCCGTGCAGCAGCCGGATGAACAGCAGGATGATCGGCGCGGCGATGCCGATCGACTGGTAGGTCGGCATCAGCCCGATGACGAAGGTGGCGATGCCGACGATCAGGAGGGTGATGACCAGCGCCTGCTTGCGGCCGTAGCGGTCGCCGATATAGCCGAACAGCAGCCCGCCGACCGGCCGGGCGAAGAAGCCGGCGGCATAGGTGCCGAGCGCGACCAGCGACCCCACCAGCGGGTCGACGGTGGGGAAGAACAGCTTGTTGAACACCAGCGCCGAGGCGGTGGCGTAGATGAAGAAGTCGTACCACTCGACCGTGGTGCCGATGCAGGACGCGATCGCGATCCGCCGCATCATCGCCGCCGACGTCTTGGCCGAGGTCTTGTCCGCCTGTGCTGCTGCCATCTGCTCCTCCTCCCTGTGACCGTCATGCGGCCTTGATGTCGATGTCGGCCCCGGCGGGCCGCTACCAGTTGGTCAGCGTGCCGTCCTCCAGCCGCGCCACCGGCAGGTAGGCCGGGTCGTAGGGGTAGCGGGCGGCCAGCGTTTCATCGATGTCGACGCCATGGCCTGGCGCCTCGCCGGGATGCATGAAGCCGTCGGCGAAGCTCCAGGCGTGGGGGAAGACCTCCAGCGCCGGGTCGGGATAGCCCATGTATTCCTGCACCCCGAAATTCGGCACCCACAGGTCGAAATGCAGGGCGGCGCCCATGCACACCGGCGACAGGTCGGACGGGCCATGGCAGCCGGTGCGCACCTGGTACAGCGCGGCCAGGTCGGCGATGCGGCGCATGTGGGTGATGCCGCCGGCATGGGTCAGCGTGGCCCTGATGTAGTCGATCAGCTGCTCTTCGATCAGCTGCTTGCAGTCCCAGATGCTGTTGAACACCTCGCCCACCGCGATCGGGGTGGTGGTGTGCTGGCGGATCAGGCGGAAGCCTTCCTGGTTCTCCGCCGGGGTCGGGTCCTCCAGCCAGAACAGGGCATAGGGTTCGACCGCCTTGCCCAGCCGCGCCGCCTCGATCGGGGTCAGCCGGTGGTGGACGTCGTGCAGCAGATGGGTGTCGAAGCCGAACTTCTCGCGCACCGCCTCGAACAGCTTGGGCACGTAGTTCAGGTACTTCTCGGTCGACCAGGACTGCTCCTCGGGCCAGCCCTTGGTCGCCGGCTCATAGGAATCGCCGCCCTTGCTGACGCCGTAGACCGAGGCCATGCCGGGCACGCCGCACTGGACCCGGATGGCCTTGAAGCCCTTCTCCTGATAGGCGGCGTAGCGGTCCAGCGTCTCGGGAATGTCGCGGCCGGTGGCGTGGCTGTAAACCATCACGCCGTCGCGGGAGGCGCCGCCCAGCAGCTGGTACAGCGGCAGCCCGGCGACCTTGGCCTTGATGTCCCACAGCGCCATGTCGACCGCGGCGATGGCGCTCATGGTCACTGGGCCGCGGCGCCAATAGGCGCCCTTGTACAGGTACTGCCAGGTGTCCTCGATGCGGTGCGGGTCGCGCCCGACCAGCAGGGGGCAGACATGGTCGCGGAGGTAGCTGGCCACCGCCAGCTCGCGCCCGTTCAGGGTGGCGTCGCCGATGCCGTACACGCCCTCGTCGGTCACCAGCTTCAGGGTGACGAAGTTGCGCCCAGGGCAGGTGATGATCACGTCGGCGCGGATGATCTTCATGGTGCTTCTCCCCGGGTCTTGCATGCCGTTGCCGCTGCTTGGCGCAGCGGGCGCGGCCGATTCCATAGCGGAGATTTAATCACCATACAAGTATGGCGATTGATCGAAGCGCTGTATCGTGGCGCTGTCCGGCCGGCCGATCGGCTGTATGGTCAACGGGGAAACCGGGGAGGAGAAGCGGGTGGCCGGACGGCGGAGGGCGCAGGAGACCAGGGGCCTGCCGGCGCGCATCGCGCTGAGCGGCGACGGCCCGATCGGCAAGCAGATCTATGAGGGGCTGCGCCAGGCGATCATCACCGGCCTGCTGCCGCCCGGCACGGCGCTGTCGGAGAAGGACGGGTCCGAGATGTTCGGCGTCTCGCGCCAGCCGGTGCGCGAGGCCTTCATCAAGCTGGTCGAGGCCGGGCTGCTGCAGGTGGTGCCGCAGCGTGGGTCGCTGGTGCGCAAGATCTCGCAGCGCCAGGTCGAGCAGGGCCGGTTCATCCGCGAGGCGGTGGAGGCGGCGGTGGTGCGGCTGGCGGCCGAGCGGATCGACGACGACTACCTGCAGGCGCTGGCCCACAACCTGGAGGCCCAGCGCGAGGCGGCCCGGCGGCACGACCACGCCCGCTTCCTGGCGCTGGACGAGGCCTTCCACCACCTGATCATCGAGGCGATCGACTGCCTGCCGGCCTGGAGCACGATCGAGAACATGAAGGCGCAGATGGACCGGGTGCGCTATCTCAGCCTGCCCGAGGTGTCGCCGCTGGAGATGCTGATCGAGCAGCATGCGGAGATCCTGGCCGGGCTGCGGGCGCATGACCCTGACGCCGCCGAGGCCGCGATGCGCCGCCACCTGCGCGAGATCCTGTCCTCACTCGGCCCGATCGCCCAGCGGCGGCCGGAGCTGTTCGAGCTGGATTCCTGACGGCAGGGTCCCGCTTTCCTGGGTTGCCGGGGACGGATCGGTCCCGGATGATCGCGCCTTCCCTAGCGGACAGGAATTTCCCATGAGCGACCAACAGACCCTCGCCCTGATGCGCATCGTGGCCGAGGCGCTGGCCCGGGCCGGCGGGCAACTGGCCCGGGCCCATCTGGCCGGCCACAAGGCGCTGGAGATCGAATCCAAGGGGCCGCAGGATTTCGTCACCGTGGTTGACAAGGCGGTCGAGACCCTGATCCGCGGCCGGCTGCAGGAGATCTTCCCGGACCACGCCGTGCTGGGCGAGGAGTTCGGCCTCGACCGGCAGGGCGCGCGCATCGTCTGGGGCCTCGACCCGATCGACGGCACCGCGAATTTCCTGCGCGACCGGCCGGTATGGTGCGTCTCGATCGGCGCCACCATCGACGGCAAGCCGGCGCTGGGCGTGATCTACGAGCCGGTGCGGGACGAGCTGTACAGCGCCGTGGCGGGGCAGGGGGCGACGCGCAACGGCACGCCGATCAAGGTCAACGCCGCGGCGCGGCCCGACAGCGCGATGATCGGCGTCGGCTATTCCCCGGGCAAGCATGTCGAGGCGCATGTCCGCCAGATCGGCCATATCCTGGCCCATGGCGGCGAATACCGGCGCCTGGGCTCATCGGCGATGTCGCTGGCCTATGTCGCCGATGGCCGCTTCGACGGCTACGCCGCCGCCCACACCAACGCCTGGGACGTGATGGCCGGTCTGGTGCTGGTCAAGGAGGCCGGCGGCGTCACCGACGACTTCATCGAGAGCGGGGTGCAGAGCGGCCCGGTCACCGCCGCGGCGCCGGGCGTCGCGGCCTTGGCGCAGCAGCTGAAGGCGCTGGTCTAGCGGCATAGCCGGGGGCCGGGGCACCGGCCTCCAGCCAGGCCGCGATCTCTGCCATGGTGGAGAAGATGCGGCCGGCGCCGGCGGCCTGCAGGCGCAGCGGCAGATCGGCATCGGCATGGCCGCCGCCGATGAAGCCGACCACCCGCATCCCGGCCCGGCGGGCGGCGGTGACGCCGAACACCGAATCCTCGATCACCAGGCAGTCGGCCGGGTCGGCGCCCATCTGCGACGCGGCGTAGAGGAAGACATCCGGTGCCGGCTTGCCGCGTGCCACCTGGCTGGCCGAGAACACATGCGGGTCGACCCGCGGCAGCAGCCCGGCCCAGCCCAGGTTGCGGCGCAGGTTGGGCAGGCTGGTCGACGACGCGACGCAGGGCGGATGGCCGAAGCCGGCGGCCGCGGCGATCGCCTCGGCGGCGCCCGGGATGGCCTGCAGCTCGATCTCGAAGCGCCGGGCGCATTCCGCCCGGACCTCCTCGATCAGCTGGTCCGGGATCGCGAATCCGAGTTCGGCCGACAGGGTGCTCCAGGCGACATGATGCGGCGTGCCGCAGAAGCGCCGGGCGAATTCGCTGGGCGTCATGACATGGCCCAGCCGGGCCAGCGCCTCGGAATCGACGGCGCAGAAGATCACCTCGGAGTCGATCAGGACGCCGTCGCAATCGAAGATGACCAGCATGGTGGGCCCGGGCAGCGGGAGAGGTTGCGCGACAACACCATGCCCGTGCGCTATGTGCAAGGCGCAGGCCGATCCGAACGTCGAGGACAGGGACGACCATGGCGCCCAGGCGCATCCACATCACCGGCGCGGCCGGTTCCGGCACCTCGACGCTGGGCGGGGCGCTGGCGGCGGCGACCGGGGTCCCGCACCTGGACACCGACGATTTCTACTGGCTGCCGACCGACCCGCCCTTCGTGCAGAAGCGCCCGATCCCCGACCGGCTGGCGCTGATCGAACAGGCGGTCGACGGCGTGGACCGCTGGGTCCTCAGCGGGTCGTTGGTCAGCTGGGGCGGGCCGTTGATTCCCCGCTTCGACCTGGTGGTGTTCCTCTACGTGCCGCCGGCGCTGCGCATGGAGCGGCTGCGGCGGCGCGAGGCCGAGCGCTACGGCGCGGCGACGCTGGCCCCGGGCGGCGCGATGCATGAGGCGCACCACGCCTTCCTGGACTGGGCCGAGGCCTATGACGCCGGAACCGTCGGCCGCAGCCTGCCAGCGCACGAGGCCTGGCTGTCCCGGCTGCCCTGCCCGGTGCTGCGGATCGAGGGCGACACCACCACCGAGGACCGGCTGCAGCGGGTCCGCTCGTTCCGGCTGCGCGAGGGCAAGGCGTGGCGCGGGTGAACGCGCTGGAGAATTGCTGGCGAATCACGAAAGAGCGTGTTGCCTCTCCCGCAAACAGGAGGCAACGCAAAGGCTGAGGCTGACGTCCAGCCACCTATGCCGCTAGATTGGGCCGGGAACTGCGAGGAATGAGTCTGGAATGAGCGAATCCGAAGCCTTGCCGCGCCTGGACGGCGCCGTGGCCGTGATCACCGGGGCCAGTCGCGGCATCGGTGCCGCCACCGCCCGGTTGCTGGCGGCCCGGGGCGCCGCGGTGGCGCTGACGGCGCGGTCGGCCGAGGCGATCGACGGCATCGCCCGGGATCTGCGCGGGGCCGGCGGCCGGGCCGTGGCCATCGCCGGCGACATCGGCGATCTCGGCTGGGTCGAGGCGATGCTGCGCGAGGTGACGGAGACGCTGGGCACGCCGACCATCTTGGTCAACAACGCCGGCATGGTCGGCCCGATCGGCCATATCCTGGACTGCGATCCGGCGGAATGGGCGCGGAACGTCACCGTCAACCTGCTCGGCGCCTTCGCGGCGCTGCGGGCGGCGCTGCCGGGCATGGTGGCGCAGGGTGGGGGCACCGTCATCAATGTCAGCTCCGGCGCGGCCGAGAACGCCTATGAGGGCTGGAGCGCCTATTGCGCGGGGAAGGCCGGGCTGGCGATGCTGACCCGGTCGATCCATCTCGAATATGCCGGCCAGGGCATCCGCGCCTTCGGCTTCCGCCCCGGCACGGTCGACACCGAGATGCAGGGCGAGATCCGGACCTCCGGCATCAACCCGGTCAGCCGGATGCCGCGCGAGGCCCACGCCCCGCCGGAGCATCCGGCCCGGGTCATCGCCTGGCTGTGCGGGCCGCAGGCGGAGGATCTGGTCGGACGTGAGCTGACCATCCGCGCCCCCGAGCTGCGTGCCCGAGTGGGGCTGCCGTCATGAGCGCGGCCAAGGAGGCGGGATTCGCGCTCGACCCGCGGATCGCGGCGTCGACCCTGGCCTGGCAGGACTGGCCGCTGGCCCAGCTGCGGCTGATGAACGACCGGCGCTTCCCCTGGCTGCTGCTGGTGCCGCGCCGGGCCCAGGCGGTGGAGTGGCATGCCTTGGCGCCGGAGGACCAGGCGGCGCTGCACCAGGAGACCATGCTGGCGGCCTGCGCGCTGGCCGCCGCGTTCCCGGCGCACAAGATCAACATCGGCGCGCTCGGCAATGTCGTGCCGCAGCTGCATGTCCATGTCCTGGCGCGGCAGGCGGGCGACGCCGCCTGGCCCGGCCCGGTGTGGGGCGCCGGCACCGCCGAGCCCTATGCCCCGGGCGAGGCCGAGGCGCTGCTGGCGAAGATCGGTGCCGTCCTCGAAGAAACGACATGACCGCCCTGCGGTCCTGACCTTGCAAATCCCGGCGGGGTCGCGTATACGGCCCCCTCGTTTGATCGGAGCCCGCGGCCATGAAGACCGACATCCACCCCGAGTACCATGAAATCAACGTCGTGATGACCGACGGGACCGAGTTCAAGACTCGCAGCACCTACGGCAAGGCGGGTGACACCATCCGCCTCGACATCGACCCGAAGTCTCACCCGGCCTGGACCGGCGTGCAGAAGCTGGTCGATCGCGGTGGCCAGGTTGCGAAGTTCAACAAGCGCTTCGAGGCGTTTGGTCTGAAGAAGTCCTGATCGTCCGGCGCCCGCCAGCCGGGCGCCCGTCGACACTGGTTTCGAAAGCCGGCCCCCGCGAGGAGGCCGGCTTTTCGTCGTTCAGCGCCGCAGCTTCTTGCGGTCGAGGACGGCCTCGTTGACGCAGTTGCGCAGCGCCCCGTTGCGCAGATAGGCCACCGCCGTCTCCGCCGACAGGCGGCGGGCGTCGGCCGCGCTCTCCGGGCTCGACCACGCCGCGTGCGGGGTCAGGATCAGGCGCCCGCGCAGCCAGTCCGGCTGCTCGTGATAGGCGGCGATCAGCGGCGGCAGCGGCTGCGGCGGAGGTTCCTCCGGCAGCACGTCCAGCGCGGCGCCGGCGATCCGGCCGGCCTGCAGCGCGTCGTGCAGCGCGTCCAGGTCGACGATGGCGCCGCGGGCGGTGTTGATCAGCACCGCGTTCGGCCGCATCACCGAAAGCGCCGCCTCGCCGAACAGCTTGTGCGTCTCCGGCGTCAGCGGCGCGTGGATCGAGACGATGTCGCTGGCCGCCAGCAGGTCGGACAGGGTCTCGACCCGGGTGATGCCGAGCGCGATCTCCTGCCCCCGCGGGATGTAGGGGTCGTAGGCCAGGATCTCGAGCCCGAAGGCCTTGGCCCGCATCGCCGTGGCGGTGCCGATGCGGCCGAGGCCGACGATGCCCAGGGCGGTGCCGCGGATGCGCCGGGTCAGGTGCCCGGCCTCCAGCGTGTAGCCGCCGACCGGGTCGGCCTGCAGCGCCTGGTCATAGGCCGGGATGCTGCGCAGCAGGCCCAGCAGCAGGCCCATCGCGTGGTCGGCGACCTCGCTGGTGCCGTAGTCCGGCGTGTTGGCCACCGGGATGCCGGCCGCCCCGGCCGCCGCCAGATCGATGTGGTCGAAACCGACCCCGGCGCGGACGATGATGCGGCAGCGTGTCAGCTTGTCGATCACCGATTGGTCGACCTTCAGCTCATGCCAGGTCAGCAGCGCGTCGCAGCGTGCATAGGCCTCGTCCGGGATTTTCTTGCGGTCGCGCTCGCGCCGGATCTCGAAATCGACATCGGCGCCGCCGACCTGCCGTTCGATCACGGCGTCGTCGGCGAATTGCGCATCGGGCGTCAGGATGGTGAAACGGGCAGCCATTCCGGGCGCCCGGTCAGTGGTCGGCGCGATGCAGGATCGCATCGGCCAGCCCGGTGTCATAGGCCAAGCCGTCGGCGGTCAGCAGCGCGGCGCCGGGGAAGCCGGACCGGATCAGCCCCTTGCGCTCCAGCGCCGCGAGCACCGCGATGTTGTGCAGCCCGGTCATGTCCCGGCCCATCACCGTGGCGTCGCCGACATGGTAGTGGTCGCCATGCGGCGGCGGGAAGTTCGCCACCATCACCGCCCCATCCTCCTGCGGCGTGGCGAAACGGGGGGTGTGCGCCATCTGCTGGAGCACGGTCAGGGTCTTCAACTGCAGCGGGTTGAGACCGAGGGGGTTCTTCTTGGCGGACATGGGGGCCGTCGGTTGTGAAGGACAGGGGCGGGCAGGGCCCGTCATCGAACCGTAGCAGTGCGCGCGGCCGCCCGCCACATCCCCGCCGATCGATCGAATTTGCGGAAAACCGTTGCGTCCCAAGTCATCATCGAATCACACTTCGATGCCAGCTCGAAACGAGCGGCGAGTCTTACTTGTGGGGGAGGGCATTCGGCATGGCGATTTCGGCCGGTATTGCCGACGCAGGTGGTCGCCTCGTCAGTCGGCAAGAAGAGCGGCGGGTGATTTTTGCCTCGTCGCTCGGCACCGTCTTTGATTGGTACGATTTTTATCTATATGCGACGCTGGCGCCCTTCTTCGCGGCGCTGTTCTTCCCCAAAGGCAACGACACGGCGGCCCTGCTCGCCGCCTTTGCCACCTATGCCGCCGGCTTCCTGGTGCGGCCGTTCGGCGCCGTGGTCTTCGGCCATATCGGCGACATCGTCGGCCGCAAATACACCTTCCTGGTCACCATCCTGGTGATGGGCGCCTCGACCGTCCTGGTCGGCGTGCTGCCGACCTATGAGACGATCGGCACCTGGGCGCCGATCCTGCTGGTCGTGCTGCGGCTGCTGCAGGGCCTGGCGCTGGGCGGCGAATATGGCGGCGCCGCGACCTATGTCGCCGAACATGCGCCGGCGAACGGCCGTGGCTATTCCACCAGCTGGATCCAGACCACCGCCACGATCGGCTTCTTCCTGTCGCTGCTGGTGATCGGCCTGTGCCGCTGGGGTTTCGACGCCCCGGCCTTCGCCGCCTGGGGCTGGCGCGTGCCGTTCCTGGTCTCCGTGGTCCTGCTGGTCTTCTCGCTCTACATCCGGTCGAGGCTGAACGAATCCCCGGTGTTCCAGCGGATGAAGGCGGAAGGCCGCGGCTCGGACCACCCGATCCGCGACAGCTTCTTCCGCTACCCCAACAACAAGCTCGTGCTGCTGGCCCTGCTCGGCGCCACGGCGGGGCAGGGGGTGATCTGGTACTGCGGCCAGTTCTACGCCCTGTTCTTCCTGTCGACGACGCTGAAGCTCGACTACATCTCGACCTACTCGCTGCTCGGCCTGGCGCTCCTGATCGGCACGCCGTTCTTCGTGTTCTTCGGCTGGCTGTCGGACCGCATCGGCCGGCTCAAGATCATCCTGGCCGGCTGCCTGTTGGGCGCGATCACCTATTTCCCGCTGTTCCAGGGGCTGACCCACTACGTCAACCCGGCGCTGGAAAGCTTCCAGGTCTCGACGCCGATCACGGTCACGGCCGATCCGGCGACCTGCGCCTTCCACCTGTTCCCGACCGGCAACACGGTCTACAGCGACTGCGACCGGGTGAAGGGTTACCTGACCGCCGCGGGCCTGTCCTTCACCTCGGCCAATGGGGCGGCGGGCAGCCCGGTGGCGACCAGGATCGGGACCACCGAGATCGCCGGCTGGAACCAGGGTCAGTTCGAGGCGGTGCTGGCGGAGGCGAAATACCCCAAGGCGGCGGACAAGAGTCAGGTCAACTATCCGATGACGCTGCTGATCCTGGTCATCATGATCCTCTACGTCACCATGGTGTACGGACCGATCGCGGCCTTCCTGGTCGAGCTGTTCCCGACCAGGATCCGCTACACTTCGATGTCGCTGCCCTACCACATCGGCAATGGCTGGTTCGGCGGCATGCTGCCGCTGCTGGCCACGGCCATGGTGGCGGCCACCGGCAACATCTATTACGGACTGTGGTACCCGATCGTGGTGGCGGTGATCACGGTGGTGGTCGGCGCCCTGTTCCTGCGCGACCGGACGACGATGAACATCACGGATTGATCGCTCAATCGGATTGACCGATCGACCGGTCAATGAAACGACGGCGGGGCCTCCGGGCTCCGCCGTTTTCCTTTGGGGATCAGGCGCCGCCCGGGGCAATGCCCTCGCGCATCAGCAGCCGGCGCAGCGGCGCGATCCGCTTCACCGCCTGCAGCGCCAGCGCGCGCAGGGCCAGGGCCGGCGCGGCGTCGGTCAGCAGCGACCGGTTCAGCAGGTCGACCCCGGCGGTGCGGCTGGCGACGTCGCCGCGCCGCTTGACCTCGTAGCGCGCCATCACCCCGGCGGCGCCGGGGTCCATCCCGGCCTTCAGGGCCCAGGCCACCACCCCGGCCAGGGCCGCGGCGTCGCGGAAGCCGAGATTGAGCCCCTGGGCGCCGATCGGCGGCACCACATGCGCGGCCTCGCCGACCAGCGCCGCCCGCGGCGCCGCCAGCCGCCGCGCGGCCTGGCCGGACAGCGGAAACACCTGGCGCGGGCCGTCCAGCGTCACCGCGCCCAGGATCGGCCCGGCCCGCCGCCCGATCGCCTGGGCCAGGGCGTCGTCGTCCAGCGCCGCCAGCGCCGCGGCCTCGGCCGGCCGCGCCACCCAGACCAGGCTGGATCGGCCGGGGCCTAGGGGCACCAGCGTGAAAGGCCCGGCCTCGGTGTGGATCTCGGTCGAGATGTCGTCATGGCCGCGTTCGTGCCGCAGCACCGCCACCAGCGCCGACTGGTCGTAGCCCCAGCGCCGCAGCCCGATGCCGGCGGCCGTCCGCACCGGCGAATTGCGGCCGTCGGCACCGACCACCAGCTGGCCGCGCAGGGCGTCGCCGCCGGCGATGCGCACGGTCGCCCCGGTGCCGTCGATGCGGATCGCAGCCGCCGCCTCCTCGACCCGACGCAGACCCGGTGTCTCCGCGACCGCCCGGGCCAGGGCCGGCACCAGGTCGCGGTTGGCGATGTTGTGACCGAAGGCGTCGAGGCCGATCTCCGCAGCGCGGAACAGCACCTCCGGCCCACGGATCCGGCGGCCGCCATCGTCGATCAGCCGGATCGCCCGCAGCGGCGCGGCCTTGGTGCGCAGGCCGGACCACAGTCCGGCCCTGTCGAGGATGGCGACCGATCCGGCCAGCAGGCCGGTGGTGCGGTGGTCCTCCGGCGCCGGCGGGGCGACCAGCACGGCCTCGGCGCCGGCCTGCGCCAGCAGCAGCGCCGCCAGCAGCCCGGCCGGGCCGCCGCCGACCACGATGACATCGGCGGGTTTCGCTTCGGTCTTGTCCCTGGAGGAAGGTCGGCGAGTCATGCGCGATGTCATAGCAAGTGGACGGCGGCTGGCCACTGCGGCATGCGGCCCCCGCGGCGGTGCGGGGGCCGCATGCAGCCGCACCCCCTGGCCTTGTGCCCTCTCATAAGCTAAAACCCGGGCCTCCCCAGACCGGTTTGTGACGGAGCGGCTTCGATGGCCTCCTACCAGTACGTCTTCGTGATGAAGGACATGACCAAGGCCTATCCGGGCGGAAAGGTCGTGCTGGAGAAGATCTGGCTGTCCTTCCTGCCGGGGGTGAAGATCGGCGTCCTCGGCCCCAACGGCTCGGGCAAGTCGACCCTGATGCGGATCATGGCCGGCATGGACAAGGAGTTCACCGGCGAGGCCTGGGTCGCCCAGGGCGCCACCGTCGGCCACCTCTCGCAGGAGCCGGAGCTGAACCCCGACAAGACCGTGGCCGAGAACGTCATGGAGGGCCTCGGCCCGATCAAGGGGCTGGTCGACCGCTTCAACGCGGTCAGCGAGGCGATGGGCGAGCCCGATGCCGATTTCGATGCGCTGATCGCCGAGCAGGCGGAGCTGCAGGAGAAGATCGACGCCGCCGACGCCTGGGACCTCGAGCGCACCGTCGAGATCGCCATGGATGCGCTGCGCTGCCCGCCCGGCGACAGCCCGGTGACCAACCTGTCCGGCGGTGAGCGCCGCCGCGTGGCCCTGGCCAAGCTGCTGCTGGCCAAGCCGGACCTGCTGCTGCTCGATGAGCCCACCAACCATCTCGACGCCGAGTCCGTCGCCTGGCTCGAGCGCCATCTCGAGGACTACAAGGGCACGGTCGTCATGGTCACCCATGACCGCTACTTCCTCGACAACGTCACCAGCTGGATCCTCGAACTCGACCGCGGCCGCGGCATCCCCTACGAGGGCAACTACTCGGCCTATCTCGAGGCCAAGGAAAAGCGCCTGGCCCAGGAGTCCAAGGAGGAGTCGAGCCGGCAGAAGACCCTGGCCGAGGAGCTGGAGTGGATCCGGCAGGGCGCCCGCGGCCGCCAGGCCAAGCAGAAGGCGCGCATCCACGCCTATGAGGACCTGCTGGCGCAGAGCCGCGACCAGGCGCCGGGCCAGGCCCAGATCCTGATCCCGACGCCGGAGCGGCTGGGCGACAACGTCATCGACACCCAGGCCCTGTCCAAGGGCTTCGGCGACCGGCTGCTGATCGACAATCTCAGCTTCCGCCTGCCGCGCGGCGGCATCGTCGGCGTCATCGGCCCGAACGGCGCCGGCAAGTCGACCCTGTTCAAGATGATCACCGGCCAGGAGACGCCGGATGGCGGCACCCTCAAGGTCGGCGAGACCGTGAAGCTCGGCTATGTCGACCAGAGCCGCGACGACCTGTCCCCGACCAAGACGGTGTGGGAGGAGATCTCCGGCGGGCTCGACGAGATCGACCTGGGCAAGCGCAAGATGCCCAGCCGGGCCTATGTCGGCGCCTTCAACTTCAAGGGCGGCGACCAGCAGAAGAAGGTCGGCCAGCTCTCGGGCGGCGAGCGCAACCGCGTCCACCTCGCCAAGATGCTGAAGTCCGGCGCCAACGTCCTGCTGCTCGACGAACCGACCAACGACCTCGACGTCGAGACGCTGCGGGCGCTGGAGGAATCGCTGCTGACCTTCCCCGGCTGCGCCATCGTCATCAGCCATGACCGCTTCTTCCTCGACCGGCTGGCGACCCACATCCTGGCCTTCGAAGGCGACAGCCAGGTGGTGTGGTTCGAGGGCAACTACGAGGATTACGAGAAGGACCGGCATCGCCGCCTGGGCACCGAGGCGGACCAGCCGCACCGCATCAAGTACCGGCCGCTGACCCGCTGAGGCGGGGGCTGCGGGAGGGTTCGTAGGTTGGGTTCGCAGTTCGCGAACCCAACATCCGTGAACGCCGCGCCATGTCCATTGCGGACCCGTCGCCACGGCGCTATAGAGCCCGCGTCGGAAAAGGCAGACTTGGTTTGGTAGGCCCAAGTCCTTCCGGAAACGGAAGCTCTGGTCTCTCGCCTCGTGCAGGGATCCCCACGACGAACATCGGACGCCGCCCAGCGTCCCCTTGTTCGTCCGTGTGGTTCTCGAACCGACGAACCGCTCCGGTCGGACACGAGGAGCAGGTCAATGCACAGCCACCACCCCACTCTCCACGACGTCGTGATCGCCGGCGCCGGCCCGGTCGGCCTCTTTCTCGCCTGCGAGCTGCGGCTCGCCGGCCTCTCGGTGCTGGTGCTGGAGCAGGCCGAGGATCCGCGCTCGCCCCTGAAGCGGCTGCCGTTCGGGTTGCGCGGCCTTTCGGCGCCGACCATCGAAGCCCTCTACCGCCGCGGACTGCTGGACGACATCGCGGCGCCGCGACCCGCGAAAGAGGGGGCGGCCGGCCGCGGGTCAAATGCCCAGCATTGGATGCAGCAGGCGCGCCGCCCCGGCGGCCATTTCGCCGGCATCCAGTTCTACCTCGACAGCATCGACACCTCGAAATGGCCGTACCGCCTGCCCGGCCCGGCCGGCACCAACCTGGCGGTCGAGATGGAGCACATCGAATCCGTGCTGGCCGCCCGGGCCATCGCGCTGGGCGTCGAGATCCGGCGTGGCCTCGGCGTCGACGGCTTCGACCCGTCGGATGAAGAGGTGGCCGTCCGCGCCGGCGACGAGGTGGTCCGCGGGCGCTGGCTGGTGGGGTGCGATGGCGGCCGCAGCACGGTGCGCAAGGCCGGCGGCTTCGCCTTCACCGGCACCGACCCCGAATTCACCGGCTACTCCGCCGAGGTCGAGCTGGCCGATCCGGACAAGCTCGATCCCGGCCGTCACTACACGTCGACGGGCATGTACACCTTCTCCCGGCCCGGGACGATCGCGATGGTCGATTTCGACGGCGGGGCGTCCCATCGCATCCAGCCGATCACGCCCGACCATGTGCAGGCGGTCCTGCGCCGCGTCTCCGGCACCGACGTCACCGTGACGGCGCTGCGGCAGGCCGCCACCTGGACCGATCGCGCCTATCAGGCGACCGCGTACCGCAACGGACGGGTGCTGCTGGCCGGCGACGCCGCGCACATCCATTCCCCCCTGGGCGGCCAGGGGCTCAACCTCGGGCTGGGCGACGCCATGAACCTGGGGTGGAAGCTGGCGTCCACCATCCGTGGCGACGCGCCGGCCGGCCTGCTCGACAGCTATGGCAGCGAACGGCATCCGGTGGGGGCGCAGGTTCTCGACTGGTCGCGCGCCCAGGTCGCGCTGATGCGGCCGACCCGGAGCACCCGCGCGCTCGAAGCTATCATCCGCGATCTCATCGACACCCGCGACGGCGCGACCTACTTCGCCGAGCGCGTCTGGGGCGTGTCCCTCCGCTACGATCTCGGCGGCAGCCACCCATTGGTGGGCCGCAGCGTGCCCGACTTCGAGCTGGCCGACGGGACCCGGATCGGCACTCTCCTCCGCGAGGGGAAGGGCCTGCTCCTGGACTTCGATTCTCGCGCCTCGCTCCAGGCGCTGGCGAGCCGCTGGAGCGGTCGGATCGCCTATATCGCCGGCGACGCCAAGGACCGGCTGGGCCTGAGCGCCGTGCTGGTGCGCCCCGACGGCTTTATAGCCTGGGCCAGCGAGGCCAACCCCGACGAGGGGGACGCCGCCGAGGCCGCATCACGCTGGTTCGGCCCGGGCGCCTGATCCCGACCTACGACCCGGCGATCACCACGGGATCGTGGCATTGTCCCAGCGCGTGAACGTCCCGGACGGGCCGTCCGGGCCGAGCAGGGCGACGCGCACCACCTCGCGGGAGCCGTCCTCGACCGACTCCGTGCCGGCATAGCCGTTGAGGTTCGTCCTGGTGAAGGCGGGGGAGACCAGGTTGACCTTGATCCCGGTCGACTCCAGCTCGATCATCATGGCCAGCGTCACGGCGTTGAGGGCGGTCTTGGACGCCGGATACACCGGGCCGAAGATCGCGCGGTAGGGGAAGGCCGGGTCCGCGTTCAACGTCAGCGATCCGACGCCGCTCGACACGTTGACGATGCGGGCGTCCGGGGATTCGCGCAGCAGCGGCAGCATCGCCTGGTAGACGGCGATGACGCCGAACACATTGGTCTCCCACACCGTGCGCATTTCATCGAGCGACACGGTGCTCGGCCGGGTCGACTGGGCGTAATCCTCGACGGACTGGCCGGGGCGCTTGTTCGTGTTCGAGATCGCCGCGTTCTGGACCAGAAGGTCGAGGCGGCCGAGCTCGGTGCGGATCCGCTCCGCCGCAGCGGCGATCGAAGCCGGGTCCGTCACGTCGAGCTGGAGCGCGATGGCGCCCGGCCCGATCTCCCGAGCCGCGGCCTCGCCGCGCGCGAAATCGCGCGACCCGACCAGCACCGTGACGCCATTGGCCACGAGTTCCTTGGCGACCTGGAGGCCGACGCCTTGATTGGCCCCGGTGACCAGGGCAACCCGCTTGTCGTGCATGGCAATTCCTTCGATGGGTTGTTCAGGCGGCGGCGCGTTCGGCGGCGGGCCGGCGGCGCAGATCGGCCTTCAGGATCGCTGGCGGGATGTAGGCGGCGCCGTTCGGCCCGACATCGGTGCCGGGCGGGACGATCTGGTCGATCCGGTCGAGGATGTCGTCGCCGAGCCGAACCTCCGCACCGGCCAGCAGGTCGTCGAGCTGTGGCATCGTCCGCGGCCCGAGAATGGCCGAGGTCACGCCGCGATGGGCCAGGACGAAGCCCATCGCCATATGGGTGAGGGACAGGCCGGCCTCTGCCGCCAGCGGCAGCAGCGATTCGACCGCATCGAGGTTGCGCGCGTCGGACATCTGCTGCGGGAAGACCCTGGCGCGCAGGCTGTCCGGCAGCGGCTGCCCCTTGCGGTAGCGCCCGGTCAGCATGCCCTTCGACAGCGGGCTCCAGACCATCACGCCCATGCCATGGCGTTCACAGGTGGGAAGCACCTCGCGCTCGATGCTCCGGTCGAGGATCGAGTAGGGCGGCTGCTCCGTGCGGAAGCGGGCCAGGCCGCGGCGTTCGGCCACCCATTGGGCCTCGACGATCTCCGAGACCGGGAAGGTCGAGGATCCGATGGCCCGCACCTTGCCGGCCCGCATCAGGTCGGTGAGCGCCGACAGGGTCTCCTCGATGTCGGTGTCGGGGGCCGGGCGATGGATCTGGTAGAGGTCGATATGATCAGTCTGGAGGCGGCGCAGCGAGTGCTCCACCGCTTCGATGATCCAGCGGCGCGAATTGCCCTGCTGGTTCGGGTCGTCGCCCATCGGCCCATGGACCTTGGTGGCGAGCACGATGCGGTCGCGCCGGCCCTTGAGCGCCTTGCCGACGATCTCCTCGGACTCACCGGCGCTGTAGCGGTCGGCGGTGTCGATGAAATTGATGCCGGAATCCAGGGCCTTGTGGATGATCCGGACGCAGTCGTCGTGATCGGGGTTGCCGATCCCGCCGAACATCATCGCGCCGAGGCAGTATGGGCTGACCTTGATGCCGGTCCGGCCCAACGGGCGATACTGCATGGCAATCCCTTGTGGTTCGGTGAGTGGCCAATGCCGCGCGATTGCGCTATGAAGCATAAGCGGAACAGTCGTCCGGTTTATACGGAACATCGTTCCGCTTAGCAAGAGGCCATGTGTCTGAAGAGGGTGTTGTGCGCGACAAGGCGGAAGAGCAGGGGGAAGATCCGGAGCCTCGCAACCGCACGGATCGGCGGGTGCGCGCCGATGCCCAGCGCAACATCGACACGTTGCTGCAGACGGCCCTGGCGGTGTTCTCGACCTCCGGCGTGGACGCCCCGATCCGTGAGATCGCCGAGAAGGCCGGCGTCGGGGTCGGCACCCTCTACCGCCACTTTCCGCAGCGCGCCGACCTGATCGCGGCCGTCTTCCGCCGCGAGATCGATGCCTGCGCCGATGCGGCGTCGACCCTGGCGGCCGAGCGCGGGCCCTTCGAAGCCCTGGCCGGCTGGATGCAGCGCTACGCCGCCTTCATCGCGGCCAAGCGCGGGCTCGCCAAGGCCCTGCATTCGGGGGATCCGGCGTTCGACACCCTGCCGGGCTACTTCGACCAGCACCTCCGGCCCGCCCTTGCCACACTGCTCGAGGTCGCCGTCGCTGCCGGCGAGATTCGCGCCGATGTCGATGCGGATGAGCTGCTGGGCGCGGTGGCGAGCCTGTGCATGTCGGCCCACAATGCCGGGCCCGGCCGCGCCGAGCGCATGGTCGCCCTCCTGGTCGACGGCCTCCGCTACGGCGCAGGCCGGTCGGTGGACGGCCCGGGCTAGAGCTGCATCTCGGCCCGCAGCTCGCGCACGCCGCGGCCGAGGCGGCGACGCAGCAGGGTCCGCAAGGTCGCGGAATCGGCGTAGCCGACCTCGGTGGTGACCGCCTCGAGGTCCTGCCCGATCGAGATCAGGTGCTGCGCGCGCTCGACCCGCATGTCCTGGAAGAAGGCGAGGGGCGACTTCCCGATCACCGCCTCGGTGCGGCGCTGCAGGGTGCGGGGGCCGACGGCCAGCGCCTTCGCCGCCTCCTGCAGCGAGAAGCCCGCGGCCAGGTTGGCGCGCGCCCAGCGCTCGAAGCGCTCGACCAGCGGGTCTGCATGGGCCAGGTGGTTGGGGATGACGTACTGGGCCTGGGACGGCCGCCGGTCGACCAGCATGAAGCGCGCGACCACCGCCGCCATCTCTGGGCTGGCCTGCCGCATCAGCCACAGCGCCAGGTCCAGATGGCCCATCGCCGCCCCGGCGGTGACGATGCGGCCGGCGGGGACGATCATCCGCCCATCGTCCAGCCGCACGTCCGGGTAGCGTTGGCGGAACAGCGGGGCGTGCGACCAGGTGGTCGTCGCCTCCAGGCCGGCCAGCAGCCCGGCTTCGGCCAGCAGGAAGGTGCCGATGCAGGCCGCCGCCACACCGATGCCGCCGGCCTGCCAGCGGCGAAGCTGCGCCATCGCGTCGAGCACGTCCGGCCGCCCCAGCGCTTCGACCAGCCGCTCCGGCTGCTTGGTGTTCAGCGCCGGCACCACCACCCAGTCGGGCTTGCGCACGGCGTCGGCCAGCTCGACGCTGGCCGTCAGGCCGAGTGCGGTGCGGATCTGCGGCCGCACCCCGACGAGGGCGATCTCGAACGGAGGGGTCGCGATGCCCTGGGCGGCCGCCAGCTCGTTCGCGGTCGAGAACATGTCCAGGAACACGGTCAGGCCGGTGTCGAAAACGCCGTCGAGGGCGAGAACCATCAGTCGCATGACGTGAATGACCTCAAGATTGTCATTTACGACAATAGTGCGACTGTGGGCCGGGATCTACGATCTTGAGCACTGCGGCCGTCCCACTCAGCCTCCTCGGCGCCTCGCTTTGAGCACGGCCGGGCACCCGGCCGCGGCTTTTCGAAAAGGCACTCCATGACCATACGCACGCTTTCCGCCCGGGATGAGGCGGCCCTCGACCGGCCGATCTGGTCGGCATTGACCTCGAAGCACCGGTCGCTGGCCCTGGGCGGCGATCGGGCCCGTCGCTACCCCTCGGACATCGCACCGTTCGCCGCGGTGGCCGATGTCTCGCCCGAAGCGGTGTCCGACCTCCGGGCCCTGGCCGCGGACGGTCCGGTGGCGCTGCAGACCTTGACCTCCGTCGACGCGCTGGATGGGTTCGAGGTGAAGTCCAGACTGGTGCTGCGCCAGATGATCGCGCTGGGGGATAGTCCCGATGGGCCGGATGTCTCACCGGTGTTGCTGGGCGAAAGCGACGTCCCGGCCATGCTCGAACTGACCGCCCTGACCAAGCCGGGGCCATTCTTCCCCCGGACCTATCAGCTCGGCCGCTACATCGGCATCCGCGACGGCGACCGGCTGGCGGCGATGGCCGGAGAGCGGATGCATCTCGACGGCTACACCGAGATCAGCGCGGTCTGCGTCCACCCGGACGATCGCGGGAAGGGCCACGCGCAGCTGCTGATGAAGAGCCTGATGCAGACGATTTCGGAGCGTGGGGAAACCCCGATCCTGCATGTCTTGGAGGGCAACCTGGGGGCGATCGCGCTCTATGAGCGGCTGGGCTTCGTCATCCGGACGACGCTTCACCTCGCCATCATGCAGCGCTCGGACATGGCGGGCTGAGGCTCCCGCTGGCAGCGCGACGCAAGGTCCGGATTTTCCTCTGGATCGAGGCGAAGGGAGGGGCTCTCCTGTCCGCCTGCGCCGAACCGAGGGAGTGCGGGCATGGGCGATTTCGCGAAGATCGTCGCGCTGGCGGCGGAGCGCCGCGGCGGCATGGACGCGCTGGAGCACGCGCTCGCCGAGACCCGGTCCCGGACTCCGGCCGAGATCGCCGCCACGCCGGATGACCGCATCCTGGCGGAGATGACCCGGCGCATCTTCAACGCCGGCTTCGCCTCCAAGGTGATCACCGCCAAATGGGACGGCTTCGAGGCCGCGTTCGAGGGCTTCGATCCCCATCGCTGCGCCGCGTTGTCCGAGGAGCGGTTCGACGCGCTGCTGAAGGACACCCGCATCGTCCGGCATGGCGCCAAGATCCAGTCGGTCACGGCCAATGCCCAGTTCCTGCTGGACCTGGCCGCCGAACACGGCAGCGCCGCGCGCTTCCTGGCGGATTGGCCGGACACCGATTATGTCGGCCTGCTGGAGGTCCTGAAGAAGCGCGGCAACCGCCTGGGCGGCGACACCGGCATGCGGTTCCTGCGCGGCATCGGCAAGCCGGCCTTCATCCCGACCGGCGACGTGGTGGCCGCGCTGATCCGCGAGGGCGTGCTGGCCAAGGCGCCGGGCGGCAAGGGCGACTTCAAGACCATGCAGCAGGCGTTCAACCGCTGGTCGGCGGAATCGGGGCGGGACCTCACCGCCCTCAGCCGCATCCTGGCCATGAGCATCGGCGACGTCGGGCACGGCCGCCGCTGAGGGTCACTCGGCCGAAACCGCCAGCCGCACCGCCGGGCCGGGCGGACGGCGCAGCATCAGCGACAGTGCCGCGCCGACCCCCAGCAGGGCGACGTTGGCGCCCAGCGCCAGGGCGAAGGCATGGGCATGCGCCGCCGCGTCGGGCCGGGGGCCGAGCGCGCCGTAGAACACGCCGCCGATGATGGCGACGCCCAACGCGGCGCCGATCTGCAGCACCGAGATGACGATGCCGGAGGCGAGGCCGGCCTGGCGTTCCGCCACCCCGCCGATCACCACCTTGATCGCCGAGGGCAGCACCACGCCGTAGCCGAGGCCGGCCAGGACCAGGCCGAGGTCCAGCGCCGCCGGCGGCCAGGCCTCGGCCACGGCCAGGGCGACGGCGCCGAAGCCGAGGATCTGGGCGGCGAAACCCAGGGTCAGCACCCGCGGGCCCAGCCGCCGCATCCCAGCCGGCGCGGCGAAGGAGCTGGCGAAGACCGCGCCCAGGAAGGGCAGGATCGCGATCGCCGCCGCCAGCGTGCCCCGGTGAAGCCCGCCCTGCTGGTAGACCGAGAAGGTGAGGTAGAAGGAGGACAGCATGTAGAAGCTCAAGGCCGCCGCCAGCCCGACCACGAAGTCGCGGCTGTTGAACAGGGCAAGGTCGACCAGCGGCGCCCCTCCGCGCGCGGCCAGCCGCCGTTCGAACCAGATGAATCCGGCCAGCGCCAGCGGCGCCACGGCCAGCAGGGCGAAGCACCAGGCGGGCCAGCCGGCCTGGCGGCCCTCGACCAGCGGATAGACCAGCAAAGCGAGGGTCAGCGACAGCAGCGCCACGCCGCCGAGATCGAGCCGCGGCGCCGTCGCGGCCCGGGATTCGGCCAGGAACAGCCGGCTGCCGGCCAGCCCGGCGAGGCCGATCGGCAGGTTGACCAGGAAGATCGCCGACCAGCCCAGCCCGAAAGGATGTAGGGCGATCAGCACCCCGCCCAGCACCTGGCCGATGATGAAGGCGAGGCTGAAGGTGGCGCCGTACAGCCCCAGCGCCAGCCCCTGCTCCGAGGCTGGGAACAGGATCCGGATCGAGGCCAGCACCTGCGGCGCCATGGCGGTGGCGGCCGCGCCCTGCAGGATGCGGCCGGCGATCAGGGCGGTCGGCGACCAGGCGGCGGCGCAGAGCAGCGAGGCCAGGGTGAAGCCGGCGATGCCGATGGTGAACAGCCGGCGGCGCCCGAACAGGTCGCCCAGGCGTCCGCCGGTGATCAGGAACACGGCATAGGTGGCGGCATAGGCCGACATCACGAACTGGACCTCGCCGGGGTTGGCCCGCAGATCCGCCTGGATCGACGGCAGCGCCAGGTTGACGATGCTGAAGTCCAGCGGCGGCAACAGGGCCCCGACCAGCAGCACCGCCAGGGCCGGCCAGCGTCGCGGATCGGGCGTGGATTCGGATGTCATCGATCGTCCTCGGTCAGGCCGGCATCGGCGCGTAACTAGAACTGGGCGCGGCTTGATTATTTTGAAATCGTATGGCTGGATATTTCATAGATATCGAATTGCTATGGTTTGGCCATGAAGACGCTGGACATCGAGGCGGTGCAGGCCTTCGTTGCGGTGGCCGAGCTGCGCAGCTTCACCCGCGCGGCGGAGGCGCTGGAAACCTCCCAGGCCGCGGTCAGCCTGAAGCTGAAGCGGCTGGAGGACCGGCTGGGCCGGCGCCTGCTCGAACGCACGCCGCGAATGGTGCGGCTGTCGGCCCAGGGCGCCGCCTTCCTGGGCGCGGCGCGGGCCCTGCTGTCGGCCCATGACCAGGCCCTGGCCGACCTGTCGGAGGCGCCGGCCCGTCTGGCGCTGGGCATCGGCGACCATGTCGCCGGGCCCGACCTGCCGGTGCTGCTGGCCCAGCTGGCCGGCCACGACCCGGCGCTGACCATCGAGGTGCGGATCGGCGCGTCGCGCGAGTTGCTGGATGCCTTCGACCGGGGCGAGATCGATGCCGCCATCATCCGCCAGCTGCCGGACCGGCGCGACGGCGAGTTCCTGACGGCGGACCCGGTCGCCTGGTTCGCGTCGCCCAACTGGGCGCATCACGACACCCGGCCCCTGCGCCTGGCCTCGCTGGCCGCGCCCTGCAGCATCCGGGCCAATGCCATCAAGGCGCTGGACGCCGCCGGCATCGCCTGGAGGGAGGTCTTCGTCGGCGGCGGCATCGTCGGCGTCGGCGCTGCCGTGACGGCCGGGCTGGCGGTGGCGGCGCTGGCCCGCCGGGTGGCGCCGGTCGGCGCGGTCGATGTCGGGGACCGGCTGGGCCTGCCGCCGCTGCCGCCGGCCGAGGCTGTGCTGCATGCCAACGTCACCGACCCGCGCAGCCGCGCCGCGCTGCGGGTGCTGGCTGCGACATTGCGCGGCGTCTCGACGCGTCGCAACGAGGCAGCCTGACCGCGGCGAACGTGCTTGACTTGCTGCCGACTGCCGATGCCTTCGCTCTGGAGCTTCCATGACGCCGATCTATGTGACCTATCTCAACGGCCTCGACATCGAGGCGCTGGCCATCACCGATGACGAGATCCTGCAGGCGATCGAGACCAGCCTGGCGGCGCAGGGCCGCGGCGAGACGGTGATCGAGCCGCGCATGCACCTGAAGCCCGACCCGGCGGTGAACGGCCATTTCAACGTGCTGCGCGGCGCCATCGGCGCGCCGATCAATGCCGCCGGGGTCAAGGTGGTCGGCGACTATGTCGACAACTACAAACGCGGCCTGCCGTCCGAGATGGCGATCCTGAACCTGTTCGACCCCGCCACCGGCATGCCGAAGGCGATCCTGGACGCCACCGCTATCACCGACATGCGCACCGGCGCGGTCACCGCGATCGGCGCCAAATACCTGGCGCGCAAGGGCAGCAAGGTGCTCGGCCATATCGGCGCGCGCGGCACCGCCTATTGGAACGTCCGGCTGCTCGACAAGCTGTTCGACTTCGACGAGATCCGCGTCCATTCCCGCCGGCCGGAAAGCCGCGACAGCTTCGCCGAGCGGCTGACCCAGGATCTCGGCAAGCCGGTCCGCGCCATGGCGGACTGGGAATCGACGGTGCGCGGCGCCGACATCGTGGTCGAGGCCTCGCGCCTGCTGCAGCCGGAGCCGCTGCTGAAGACCGGCTGGATCAAGCCCGGCGCGCTGGTGGTGCCCTACGGCACGATGAGCGCGGTGGAGCTGTCGCTGACCGACATCATGGCCAAGATGGTGGTCGACGACTGGGGCCAGTGCCGCGGCGGCCAGTTCGGCTCGCTGCGCGCCCATGTCGAGGCCGGCAAGCTGTCCGAGGCGACGCTGCACGCCGAGCTGGGGCAGGTCGTCGCCGGGCTGAAGCCGGGCCGGCAGAGCGACGACGAGACCATCCTGTTCTGGCACCGCGGCCTCAGCCTCAGCGACATCGCCCTCGGCCACGCCATGCTGGAGAAGGCGAAGCGGCTGGAGATCGGCCAGCGGCTGCGGTTCGCCTGACCATGACGGATCCCGTTCGCCTCGGCGCCGCGCCGATGACCACGGCCGATATCCGGCGCATCGCCCGGGACGACGCGACTGTGCTGCTGGACGAGGCCGGCCTGCAGCGGGTCGAGGCCGGGCATCGCGCCTTGGAGGCCCTGGCGGCCGGCGGCGCGGCGATCTACGGCGTCAGCACCGGGCTCGGCGCCGCCGTCGACACCCGGATCGCCCCCGACGCCGCGGTGGTGCAGCGGCGCATCCCGCCCGGCCGCGCCGTCGGGGTCGGCAGGCTGGCGGAGCGGGACGAGGTACGGGCCATCATCGCCGCCCGGCTGGCGGGGCTGTGCGCCGGCCGCTCCGGCGCCTCCCGCGGCGTCACTGAGGCTCTGGCGGCGCTGCTGAACCATGGCGTGCACCCGTCCGTGCCGATGACCGGGTCGGTCGGCGAATCCGACCTCCAGCCGCTGGCCCATATCGCCCTGACGCTGCTGGGCCAGGGCGAGGCGGAGTATCAGGGCCAGCGCCTGCCGACGGCCGAGGCGCTGGCCCGCGCCGGCATCGCCCCGCCGATGTTCGGCCTCAAGGACGGGCTGGCCCTGGTCTCGGCCAACGCGGCCTCGGCCGGCATCGGCGCGCTGGTGGTCGAGGATGCGGCGCAGGCGCTGCGGGCGATGCTGGCCGCCACCGCTTTGTCCTTCGAGGGCTACCGCGCCGGCCCGGCGCCGCTGGACCCGCGGGCCGCGGCGCTGCGCCCGGCGCCGGGGCAGGGCGCGGCGGCCCGGGATCTGCTGGCGCTGCTGGCCGGCGGCGACCTGGTGCAGCCGGGTACCGCCCGCAAGCTGCAGGATCCGCTCAGCTTCCGCTGCGCGCCGTCGGTGCTGGGCTCGGGATTCGCGGCCCTGGCGGCGGCGCGGCAGGCGGTGGAACTGGAGCTGTCCAGCGCCGGGGACAACCCGGCTGTCATCGCCGAGGATGCGGTGGCGCTGCCCAACGCCAATTTCGACCCGACCCATCTCGCCTTGGCCTTCGAGGCGCTGGGCGCGGCGCTGGCCCGGATGGCGGCGGTGTCGGCGGCGCGGATCATGAAGCTGATGTCGCCGGCATCCAGCGACCTGCCGCGCTTCCTGGCGCCGGTGCAGGACGGCAGCGCCGGCTACGGCCCGGTGCAGAAGACCGCGGCGGCGCTGGTGGCGGAGATCGGCCATCTCGCGGCGCCGATGCCGGTGGTGGTGCTGGCGGTGGCCGACGGGGTCGAGGACTACGCCACCATGGCGACCGCGACGGTGGGCAAGACCGGCGAGATCGTCGCGCGGCTGCGGCTGCTGGCGGCGGTCGAGCTGGTCGTCGCCGCCCAGGCGGTCGACCTGCGCCCGGGCATCCGGCTCGGGACGGGCAGCGCCGCGATCCACATGGCGGTGCGGGCGCTGGTGCCGCGGCTGGAGGCGGATCGGCCGGCCGCGCCCGACATCGCGGCGGTCACCGCCTTCATTGCCGAGGGTGGGCTGGAGCCGATCCTGGGCTAAGGACCGCGCCGCGCGTTGCTTCTCCCGCCACCTTTTCCGTCATTGCGAGCGCAGCGAAGCAATCCATCGGGCAGCCCGTGCGGGACCATGGATTGCTTCGTCGGCTTCGCCTCCTCGCAATTGTCTGTTGGAAAGAGGGTAGAAAGGATCATTCCGCGAGAGCGGGATGCCCCGGTCCGGGTGGCCACCCGGACCGGGGCGCGGAAAG